>JBEKIJ010000004.1:0-166976 GCA_050011815.1 Acidimicrobiales bacterium
ACCCCGCCCCGGTGACCCATCCGGCCCCGGCGCCCACCGTGACCAGAGGAATCCTCCCGCCCGCCAACCCGGGGGCGAGCATCGCGGCCAACCCGATGTTCGAGAGCACCTGTCTCGCCGACGGCCCCTTGTCGGCTCCGTGCATCGCCTCGACCCTGCAGGCCACCGACGGCGCGAGGGCGGTCGAGGGCCTCGGGCCCATGACGCTTCCGAGCAACTACTCCTCGCTCACGCCCGCCGAGCAGCTGTTCGTGCTGGCCGACACCGAGCGGGTGGACCGGGGGCTTCCGCCTGCGGTCGGGCTCGTGGCCGAGTTCGACGATGACGCCCAGGCCGCGGCGCAGGCCGTCACCGATCCCACGCCCACCATCGTCCCGCCCGGAGTGGGCATCTTGCGATGGGCGTCGAACTGGAGCGAGAACGACGGGGCGCTCGGGTCGAACTACAACTGGATGTACGACGACGGCCCGGGTTCGGGCAACCTCTCGTGCGGCGGCGGCAGCTCGAGCGGGTGTTGGGGACACCGTGACAACATCCTCGGCTTCAGTGCGGCCCAGCTGGCCGCGTCAGGCGGCACGCTCGTCATGGGAGCGGGCGAGGCGTCACCGGCGTCGGCCAAACCGTGGATGAGTGACACCGAGCTGTTCGCCGTGATCACCCACAGCCCGGCGTACTACATCTACACCTGGGGTCAGGCCGTGGCGGCCGGCGCCCACTGAGCCTTCTTGGCGCCCACCGTCGGGCCCAGGCCTAGACGGACCATCCCGGACTGCCCGGGCATACCTGCATGTTGCCCATGTAGGTACCGGTGGGGAAGGCATCGCCCCAGTCCGTCCATCCGTACTCGGTCTCGTGCTCCAGCACGAGCACCCGCGCCGAGGTCTGGCATGTCGTGACCGATCCGGTCGCCACCGGCGCTGGGGCGGGACCGGTCAGGGCCAGCACCAACGTGGCCAGCACCGCGCATCCGGCCGCGCTGGCCCGCGTCGTGACGTGTCTCGATGGGTGGAGGCTCGGCCGTGACGGAGCCGGGACCTTGCCGGCCGAGGGAATCCGGTTCCCACCTCGGCCGGTCATGGTCCGCTGGGGTTCAGTCGGAACGGGCCGGGACGGTGGCGACGGCACGCCGGCGCCGCGCGTTGGACACGCCCATCAAGAGGAGCCCGAAGCCGACCATCGAACCGCCGACCACCGGCAAGAGGGGGTTGATCCCGGTGAAGGGAAGGGTCCCCGTCCCCGTCGTCCCGGTTGGGGATCCGGTCCCCGTGGCGGTTGTGCCCGAGCCGGTGGGGCTGGGTGTCTTGGTGCTGGCCTTGGCCGTGGCACCCGTCGTGCCGCCCGTGCCGCTCGTGCCGCTCGTGCCGCCCGACGTGGTGCAACTCGGGCTCGTGATGGTGTCGGTGTCCAGCGTGACCGCTCCGTTGCGGGCCAACAGGCGGCCGTTGATGGTGGTCCCGGTGGTCACGGTGATGGAGGTCAACGCCAGGATGGTGCCGCGGAACGTCGAGCCGGTCCCGAGCGTCGCCGAGCTGCCGACCTGCCAGAAGACGTTGCAGGCCTGGGCCCCGTTGATCAGGTTGACGCTGCTGGTGGAGGACGTGACGAGGGTCGACCCGGCCTGGAAGACGAACTGGGCGTTGGCGTTCCCGCCGCCGTTGAGCGTGACCGATCCGGTGAGCCCGAGCGAGGAGGCCGAGTTGTACGTCCCGGGACTGAGCGTCTGCCCCCCGAGGTCGGCGGGGACGGCTGTCGCCGGGCTCTCGCCCGCCGCGGTGTTGTAGGCGGTCACGAGATCGGTCTTGGCCCCCTGGGTCACCGCATCACCGTCGTGGTTGGTCCCGGTGATCGTCATCGATGCCGTCCCGCTCTCCGACGGGGTTGGGTATGTGCCGACGTCGCCGTTGACCGTCGTGGGCCCCGTGTTCGTGATCCCGGAGCCGGCGAGGATGGCGAAGCTGCCCGCCGTGCCGAGACCCACCGGAGTCTGGGCCGCGTCGGCGACAACGGCGGGGGCCATGACGGCGAGGCCGACGATGACGACGGCCAGCGGTGCCAACCACACGGAGATGTGTCGGGGGCGCGGAGCCCGGCCGACGGGGGATGTGAATGCTCGGTTGGAAAACAAGGCGCGCCTCTTCTGTTGATGGGCGAGAGGACACGTCGAGCCTCGGCGACGGGCAACCGTCCTGGCACGCTGTGGAAACCGGGCGCCCCTCTCGGGGGGTCTTCGCTATCCATCGGCCACAGCCGGAATCGGTTTAACGACGCTGCCACAAGGTTTGGCCTCGAGATGGACGTCGGAAGGCTCGCGAGGTGAGCACCGGGGCAGAAGCCCGCCATCGGAGCAGACAACGCCCGGTGACCACCGGCGTTCACTGTCTGCTCGATTCGTTCCTGGAGGAGAGGGACCGCCGAGAGGGGATGGTGTTTGTGAAGGCGCGAACAGAGTCCTCGAGGATCGAGAATGCTTGAAGGGCGCGAGACCACACCACTACGCTTCACTCTCGAATTGTTTTTTCGGTGAGTCCTCCGCCCAGTCCCAGCGGCCTGCATCTCTCAGCCTGCCAGGGAGTCTCATGGAGATCGAGCGGCGACTCTCAGACGTCCTCAGTGAGTTCGCGCGGACGCTCGTCACGGACTTTCCCATTCAAGCCATCCTCGACCACTTGGTCGTCAGGATCGTCGACGTGCTCCCCGTCAGCGCCGCCGGCGTGACGTTGATCGCACCGGGCGCCGATCCCCACTACATCGCCGCCTCCGATGACGCCGCGCTGCGGTTCGAGCAACTCCAGACCGAATTGGGCGAGGGACCCTGCATCGTCGCCTACCAGAGGGGTGAGGCTGTCGTCGTCCCCGATCTGCGAGCCGATGACCGGTTCCCGAGGTTCGCCCCCCGAGCCATCGAAGAGGGGTTGGGAGCGGTCTTCACCTTCCCCCTGCGCCACGACGACCGCCAGCTCGGTGCCCTCGATCTCTACCGCGCCACCCCGGGGCTCCTGAACGCGGGAGCGATGACCGCGGCGCAGACGTTGGCCGATGTGGCGGCGGCCTATCTGTTGAACGCCCAGGCCCGCTCCGATCTCCGGGATTCCTCTGACCGGGCCCGGGAGACCGCCCTCCATGACGCCCTGACCGGACTGCCGAACCGGACACTGTTGGTCCAGCGCCTGGTGCACGCCATCCTCAGATGTCGACGTTCCGAGAAGTTGGTGGCCATCTTGTTCGCGGACCTGGACCGGTTCAAGGCGATCAACGACACCTACGGTCACCATGTGGGCGACGAGCTCCTCGTGGCCGTCGCGCGACGGCTGACCGAGCTCCTCCGGCCCGGTGACACCCTGGCTCGGCTCGCCGGCGACGAGTTCGTGATCCTGTGCGAGGACCTCGACGACACGTCTCAGGTCGAGCCCCTCGCCACCCGCATCGACGAGGCCTTGGGTGAAGCGTTCGTGTTGTCGGGCATCGAGGTGCAGGTGAGCGCCAGCGTCGGCATCGCCTTCGCCGGCCGGGGGGACGACGTTCCCGAACAGGTCCTCCAGGACGCCGACACGGCGATGTACCAGGCCAAGAGAAAAGGCGGGGCACGCCACGGGACGGTCGACATCGGCGAACAGCAACTGGCCGACACCCGCGCCGCCCTGAATCGAGACCTGCGCGGCGCCTTGGCACGTCGTGAGCTGCGGACCGAGTACCAGCCGATCGTGGCGACGAACGACGGGAGAATCACCGGGGTCGAAGCCCTTCTCCGGTGGGCGCATCCCGTCCGGGGGATCGTGGCTCCTGACACGATCGTCCCTCTGGCCGAACAGTCGGGGCTCATCATCGAGATCGGACGGTGGGTATTGATGCAGGCCTGTGTGGACCTGCATCGATGGCAACGCCACGACGAGCACCGTGAGCTCGAGATCTGCGTCAACATCTCGGCGTCGCAGTTGATGGCCCCGGACTTCGTCGCCGTCGTGGGAGAAGTCCTCGCCGAGACCCGCACCGACCCGAAGCGGGTGACGCTGGAGGTGACCGAAAGCGTGTTCATTCAGGACAGCGACCGCGCCCTCGTCGTGCTCAACCAGCTCAAGCGCCTCGGTGTCAAGCTCGCTCTCGACGACTTCGGGACCGGCTATTCATCGCTCAGCTATCTCAAGCAGTTCCCCGTCAACATCGTCAAGATCGACCGGGCCTTCATCGCCGACCTGGGTCGTGAGCCCACCAGCCGGCTCATCGTGAGCGCCATCGTGAGGCTGGCGCACAGCCTGCAGATGACCGTTGTGGCCGAAGGCATCGAGTCGGCCAACCAATATGACGAGGTCGTGGCGCTCGATTGCGACTCGTACCAGGGCTACTTCTTTGCCCGACCGGCGTCCGCGGTCGCCCTCGATTCGTTGATGGCCACCGCCGCCACGGCGTGAACCCAGGCACTTTCCTGGTCCGGGGCCCTCGCCGCCAGGGGAATCAGTCCTTAGGTTGAGGGCCGGCGGCGCCGATCTCATCGTGAGAACTTCACATCAGGCGTCAGCACCCGGGACCACGGCACGCCTGCCCACTGGGAGGATGCCGTGTCTGCAGCAGCCGAGCCCACCCCCGACGATGTCGATGCGAGGGTGCTCCTGAGCGTCCTGGCGCAGGTGAAGTCCGGCGACTTCACCGCCCGCATGCCTCTGGAGTGGACGGGCATGGCCGGCAAGGTGGCCGACGGCCTCAACGACGTGATCATCGCCAACCAGGTGCTCGAGGCAGAACTGGCCCGGGTCAGCCAGGTGGTGGGCGAGCAGGGCAGGCTTTCGCAGCGCGTCGTGCTCGGCGGCTCGGCCCAAAGCTGGTCCGGGAGCGTCCAATCGGTCAACAACCTCATCGAGGCCCTGGTGCGGCCGACGAGCGAGATGCAGCGGGTCATCGGTGCGGTGGCCGACGGAGACCTGAGCAAGAAGGTGGCTGCCGAGGTCCAAGGAGAGATGCTCGAGCTGAAGAACACCATCAACGCCATGGTCGACCAGCTCAACGGGTTCGTCTCCGAGCTGACGCGCGTCGCACGCGAGGTGGGCACCGAGGGCAAGCTCGGCCAGGCTGCGGCTGTCACGATCGAGGTCGGCGGGGTATGGAAGGACCTCACCGACAACGTCAACCTGATGGCCGGCAACCTGACCGGACAGGTGCGAAACATCGCCGAAGTCACCACCGCGGTGGCCAACGGCGACCTCAGCAAGAAGATCTCCATCGATGTGAAGGGCGAGTTCCTGCAGCTCAAGAACACCGTCAACGCCATGGTCGACCAGCTCAACGCCTTCGCCGGCGAAGTGACCCGAGTGGCACGCGAGGTCGGGGTCGAGGGCAAGCTCGGTGGCCAGGCGCAGTCCAAGGAGGTCGCCGGGGTCTGGAAGGACCTGACCGACAACGTGAACCAGCTGGCTGCGAACCTCACCAACCAGGTGCGGGCGATCGCCGAGGTGGCCACGGCGGTGACCGAGGGCGACCTGACCCGTCAGGTCTCGATGGAGGCGAGCGGCGAGGTGGCGGGCCTGAAGGACACGCTCAACGAGATGATCCGCAATCTCCGGGAGACGACCAGGCAGAACGTCGAGCAGGACTGGCTGAAGACGAACAGAGAGCGCTTCACCCGCATGCTCCAGGGCCAGGACAATCTCGTCACCGTGTCGAACATGATCCTCTCCGAACTGGCGACGCTGGTGTCGGTCCAACACGGAGTCTTCTATTCGATGACCAATCCCACCGACGGCAGCGAAGCCGTCCTCGAGTTCCAGGCCGGCTACGGATTCGAGGAGCGACGTCACCTGGCGACCTCCTTCCGGCTCGGCGAGGGCCTCGTGGGCCAGTGCGGCAAGGAGAAGAAGCGGATCCTGCTCACCGAGGTGCCCGGCGACTATGTGCGGATCAGCTCGGGGCTCGGCGCGTCGCCACCTCTGAACATCGTCGCCATCCCGGTCCTGTTCGAGGGGACCCTGTGCGCCGTCATCGAGCTTGCATCGTTCTCCTCGTTCTCCGTCACGCACCAGACGTTCCTCGACTCGATCACCGAGAGCATCGGGATCGTCCTCAGCACGATCCAAGCCTCCGCCCTCACCGAGACCCTGCTGCAACAGGCGCAGTCGCTGGCCGAGGAGCTCCGCTCCCAGCAGGGCGAGCTGCGTGAGTCCAACGAAGGGCTCGAGCGCCAAGCCACCTTGCTCGCCGAGCGCAACAGGGAGGCATCGAACAGGAACCAGGAGATCGAGCAGTCGAAGCGTCTCCTCGAGGAGAAGGCCGCCCAGCTCGCCATCTCGTCGAAGTACAAGTCCGAGTTCATCGCCAACATGTCGCACGAGCTGCGCACGCCGCTGAACAGCCTCCTGATCCTGGCCGAGCAGTTGAAGGACAACCCCGACAACAACATGACCGACACCCAGGTCCAGTACGCGACCGTCATCAGCACCTCGGGCAAGGAGTTGATGACCCTCCTCAACAGCATCCTCGACCTGGCCAAGGCGGAGTCCGGCACCATGGAAGCCGACCTGACGGCGCTTTCCGTGCGCGACCTGCGGGACGCGCTGCTCAGTGAGTTCGAGCTCGTCGCCAAGGGAAAGGGCCTGGCGTACTCGATCGAGATCGCACCGGGCACTCCCGAGACGATCGTCACCGACACCCAACGGCTGCGTCAGATCTTGATGAACCTTCTCGCCAACGCTTTCAAGTTCACCGAGCACGGGAGCGTCCGGCTCCACATCGGGCTCAGCGCCGAAGGGTCGACACACCGGACCGCCGGGGGGGTCACCACCCCTTCTGTGGTCGGCTTCGCCGTCAGCGACACGGGGATCGGTATCGACGAGGAACAGCAGCAGCGGATCTTCGAAGCCTTCGCCCAGGGCGACGGCACCACCGCTCGTCTCTATGGCGGCACGGGACTCGGCCTGTCCATCAGCCGAGAGCTGGCCGGTCTGCTCAACGGGGAGATCACGCTCACCAGCGCCGCCGGGCAGGGCAGCACCTTCACCCTCTATCTTCCGGCCACCGCTCCCGAAACGTCGACACCCCCGGCACCGGTCGAATCGGCCGTGGCCACCGCCGCGAGCAAGGCTCCGGAGCGCGCCGCTCCCACCTCGGGGCTCGGGGCCGAGAACGCCGGGCCGCGCCAAGACCGGCGGGAGTCCGACAGGTCGACCGCCGGCGCCCTGCGGGGGATGACGATCCTCGTCGTCGACGACGACTTCCGGAACATCTTCGCCCTTTCGGCGCTGCTCGAGCGGGGGGACGCCGAGGTCCTCACCGCCGAGAGCGGCTCCGAGGCGCTCACCACGTTGGGACGCGTGCCCACCGTCGACATCGTCCTGATGGACATCATGATGCCGGGCATGGACGGGTACGAGACGATGCGCGCCATCCGGGCCATCGAGCAATTCGAGACGATCCCGATCATCGCCGTCACGGGCAAGGTCATGGCCGGCGAGCGCCAGCGCTGTCTCGATGCCGGGGCCAACGAGTACGTTCCCAAGCCCATCGACTCGTCTGAGCTGCTGGCGGCCCTGCAGCCGTGGGTGCCCGAGCCGGCGACGAGCACTCGAGCACCCGCGCCTGCCGACGGTGCGGTGAGCGACGTGGCCCCGGAGTCACCGGCGCCGGGCGACAATGGTGTGACGGTGGACAGGGCTGCCCCGGATCCCGCCGGGGACCCGCCGAGGGCACAAACGCGCTACGGCACCACGGGACCCAAGATCCTCGTGGTCGATGATGATTTTCGCAATACGTTCGCGATGGCCGCTCTGCTGGAACGGGGCCATATCGTCATCCTGGCCGACAGCGGTTCTCAAGCCATCGTCGAATTGGAGCAGAACCCCGATATCGACGTCGTGTTGATGGACATCATGATGCCGGTGATGGACGGCTACGTGACCATGCAGGCCATCCGGGCCATCGAGCGATTCAAGAGTCTCCCCATCATCGCCGTCACGGGCAAGGTGATGCCCGGTGAGCGCCAGCGTTGCATCGAGGCCGGAGCCACCGACTACGTCCCCAAGCCCGTCGACTCCGCTGAGCTTCTCGCCGCTCTGCGGCCATGGATCCCGACGGCGGCGCAGCCGAATGCTGCATGACCGCGTGATGCGGTTCGCGGAACCGCGCAACTCCGATACCCGTGGGGCGCCGGACCCGGCTGCTGTCCCCATCCTGGTCGTCGACGACAATCCCGCCAAACGCCTGGCTCTGATCTCGGTATTGGCCCCGCTCGGATATCGAATCGTCGAAGCCGAGTCCGGCGTCGCCGCGCTGCGTTGCGTCAAAGCTCAGGACTTCGCCGTCATCCTGCTCGATGTGCGCATGCCGATCATGGACGGGATCGAGACCGCAGCCCTCATCAGGAGACGCAAGCAGTCTGAGATGACCCCGATCATCTTCATCACCGCCAACGCGGGTGACGATGCCATAGACGTCGATCTCTATGCCGCGGGGGCGGTCGACTTCATCTTCGCCCCCGTCGTGCCCGGCGAGCTCCGAGCCAAGGTGTCGGTGTTCGCCAACCTGTTCAGCAGGGCCGAGGCACTGGTCCAACAGGCTCGCGAGGTCCAGGCGTCGGCCGACCAGCTCCGACTCCTGACCGACGCCGCCCCTGTCGGGATCTTCCAGACCGACATCGAAGACCGGTACGTCTACACGAATCCGCGCTGGTCCGAGGTCACCGGTGTCTCAGCCGAAGACGCGGCGGGGCGCAAGTGGGACAGCATCATCGGCTCGGAGCAACGGACCGATCCGGCCGACGAACCCGACGACGGCGGGGTCGACCGGACCGATCTTTCCCGTCGGTTCGAGATACGGCTCCCCGACGCCACTTCACGGATCATCCTCGCCACTTCGAAGCCGATCCCGGATCTCGATGGTGGCACCGCGGGCTGGGTCGGCACCCTGGCCGACGTGACCGCCGAGGTGCGGGCGGAGACCACCATGTCCGAAGCCCGGGACAAGGCCACCGAGGCCTCGCGTCTCAAGTCGGATTTTCTTGCCAACATGAGCCACGAGATCCGGACCCCCATGAACGGGGTCATCGGGATGACCGACCTGCTGCTCGAGACCGAGCTCGACGCCCGTCAGCGTGACTACGCCCAGACCGTGCGGAACTCCGGAGAGGCTCTCCTGGCCATCATCAACGACATCCTCGACTTCTCGAAGATCGAGGCGGGGAAGCTCGACATCGAGGACATCGACTTCGACCTGTGCAGGGTGGTCGAAGATGTGACAGAGCTGCTGGCCGGCCCGGCGCAAGCCAAGGACCTGGAGCTGATCGCCGTCGTCGAGAATTCGGTCCCGTCCGTGATCACCGGTGATCCGGGTCGGGTCCGTCAGGTTCTCACCAATCTTCTCGCCAATGCCGTCAAGTTCACCCAATCCGGAGAGATCGTCGTCCGGGTCACGGCCTCGGAGTCCGGCGACAGAGAGACGACCATCGTCCGTTTCGAGGTGGCCGACACCGGTGACGGCATCGCGCCGGACAAGCTCGAGAAGATCTTCCAGCCCTTCGTCCAAGCCGACACGTCCACCTCTCGGAGGTACGGGGGGACGGGGCTGGGACTGGCCATCAGCGGCCAACTTGTCACACTCATGGGGGGTGACTGTGGGGTCTCCAGCCGTCTGAGGCAGGGAAGCGCCTTCTGGTTCACGATCCACGTGCATGCCGACGCTTCACGCAAGGCCCAAGTCGGGTTGCCACCCGACCCCGGTCTTGCCGGTCTCACCGCGCTGATTGTCGATGACAACGCCACGCAGCGCGATGCCCTGTCCGCATACCTCACCGACTGGGGCATGATCGTGAGCACCGCCCCCGACGGCGAGGCCGCGCTGGCCACGCTGAAGGGTGCCGTCACCGCCGGAACGTCGTTCGCCGTCGTGCTCGTGGACCGGTTCATGCCCGAGATGGACGGTCTGGAGCTGACGCAGCAGATCGTCGCCTCCCCCGGTCTCGCCGCCGGTCTCGTCCTCTTCACCGGTTTGGGACAGGAGCATGACCTCGGCGACGTCCCGGAGTCCATCGTGTGCTCAACGGTCTCCAAACCGGTCCGGCGTGCCGATCTCAGGTCCAGTCTCCGAGTGGTGTTGGGCCTCGATGAACCCCATGTGGTCGACACCGCGCCTCGGGTGCCGCACCCCGCGCCCGAGGCGCGGCCCACGCGAGGGCGGTTGCTTCTGGCCGAGGACAATCTGATCAACCAGAAGGTGGCGGTGGCCATACTCACCACCGCCGGCTACAGCGTGGACGCGGTGCTCAACGGTGCCGAAGCCGTCGAGGCCGTTGCCGCCCAGCCCTACGACGCCGTTCTGATGGACTGTCAGATGCCCGAGCTCGACGGATACGAAGCCACCGCGGCCATCCGGGCGCAGGGAGGCTCGCGGGGCCGCACGCCCATCATCGCCATGACGGCGGGAGCGCGCCGAGAGGACCAGGACCGGTGTCTGGCCGGGGGAATGGACAGCTACCTGTCCAAGCCGGTGAGCAAGGATGCTCTTTTGGCCCTGGTCGACCGCTCGGTGAGGACCGACAGGCGATGACCGCTGCCGATGGGTGGGTCCCCATCTCGGAAAACCTTCAGTTCGACCCTGTTCCGACCGATACAACGATGTGGATAGCGAGAGGGATTTGATGCCCCAAGAGATGACTCGTCCCGAATCTCCTGCCTCGGCTGCGACCCTCGAAGGCGATGTCGGCCCCGAGGTGTACCAGGAGCTGCTGACATCGTTTCGTGCGCACCTCTTGGTTCAGGTCGTCGACCTCCACGCCGCCGCCACGACCGGTGACGTCGCCGCCGCTCAATATGTCGCCCACCAGATAAAGGGCACGGCCCCGAGTTTCGGCGCCGTTCACCTCGACGACCTCGCCCGTCGTCTGCTCGGTATCGAACCTCACGACGTCGAGCTTCTGCGGACATTGGTCGACGAGATCGACGCAGAGGTTCACATCCTGCAATCTGTCGTCTCGGTCTGAGGCCACGACGATGACCATCGCCACTCGGACGCCGATGTCAGGCGTGTTGGTCATGACGTCGCAGCTCAACGACACGGATTCGACCGCGGATCACCGGATGCTGGCGGAGACGGTCCTCGTCTCGGGCGAAGCGTTGGCAAGCATCCTCGACGACATCCTGGACTTCGCCAAGATCGAGGCGGGACGGGTCGACACCGAGTCCATCGCCTTCGATCTGCGGAGTCTGGTGGAGGACGTGGCCACCCTGCTGTGCGTGCCGGCTCACCATCGCGGCCTCGACCTCGAGTGCCGGTTCCCCCTCGACATGCCGATGACCTTCCGCGGTGACCCGGGACGGCTCCGGCGGGTTGTGACGAACCTCGTTGGGTACGCCCTCAAGTTCTCCCCCGTGGGAGAGGTACTCCTCGAGCTGGTCGTCGAGGACCACCACGAAGACTCGGTGATGATCCGATTCGAGGTGATGGGCGTGGGCTTCGGCATCACCCGCACCCATCAGCCCGCCCTCTTCGAGTCCTTCTCTCCCCTCGACGAGGACACGATCCGTTCTTATGGAGCAGCCGGGATCGGTCTCGCCATGTCCCATCAACTGGTCGAGTTGATGGGAGGCCAGATGGGGGTGCACAACGAGCTCGGCCAGGGCAGCACCTTTTGGTTCAGCGTTCCCCTCCAGAAGGTTCGGTCCGCGACGGCCGAAGAGAGCCCGGAGACAACGGTGTCCGAGGCCCCCGGCGAGCAAGCCCCGGGGACGGCTCCCGGGCCATCAGACCCAGGAGCAGGCCAAGAAGCAGGCCAAGAAGCAGCGGGCCAGATCCTGCTGGCCGAGGACAACGCCGTGAACCAGAAGGTGGCGTCGGCCATGCTCGAGAACCTCGGCTTCCGCGTCGACATCGTGACCGACGGTGCGCAAGCGGTGAAAGCGGCGACGTCCGCCTCGTACGCGGCCATCCTGATGGATGGGCAGATGCCCGTGCTCGACGGCTACAAGGCCACCACCGAGATCCGTCGCCTGGAAGCCGGAGCGCAACACACCCCCATCATCGCCGTGACCGGTTCGACCATGAAAGCCGACCAGCTGCGTTGCCTGGCCGCGGGCATGGATGACTACGTGGCCAAGCCCTTCGATCAACTCGCCCTCGGCGACGTCCTGAGTCGCTGGGTCACCGATGGATCAGATCCCAACGCCATCGTCGATCCCTCAGAGCCGCCACCCCCGATCCACGTCGGTCTCGCCCACCTGCACGATCCCGATCGTGTCGTGCTCGACGTCGAGGTTCTCGAGCGCCTCGGGCGCCTCGGCGAAGCCAGTGGCGAGGATCTCGTGGGACAGTTGGCCACCCTGTTCCTCTCCGATGCCCACACCCGTGTCGTCGCCCTGCGCCAGGCCGTCGCCCGCGACGACGCAGCCGCCGTCGTGCGATCGGCTCACACGCTCAGCGGCGCGAGTGCCAATCTCGGAGCAACCGTTCTCGCTCGCCTGTGCGCCACGTTGGCAGCCGACGGCGCCGTCGGCGACCTCGGCGGCGGCGAAGCACTGCTCGATGCGCTCGAGGATGAGCTGGGCCGAGTCCGAGTCGCGCTCGGATCGGCCGCACCTGCTCCATGCTGATTCTGGTCGCCGACGACGATCCCACCTCGCTTCTCATCGCGGTGACGACACTGCGCAACCTCGGGCACCAATGCGTCACCGCCACCGACGGCACACAAGCCTGGGCGAGCTTCCAGACCCGTCGTCCGGATGTGGTTCTCTGCGATTGGGTCATGCCGGGGATGACCGGTCTCGAGCTGTGCCGAAAGATCCGGGCTCACGCGGCCCGGTACACGTACGTGATCATGGTCACCGCCCACGACGCTCACGAAGACATCTGTGAAGCGATGAACGCCGGAGCCGACGACTACCTCGTCAAGCCGCTCGACGCCGCGCAGGTCGAGATCCGCCTGATTGTGGCGGCCAGGGTGACGTCGCTGCATCGCCAGCTCGCCAACCAGCGAACCAGGCTGGCCACCGTCGCTCGGAGGGAAGCGGTCCTGCGGCGGGCATAGCCGGCCTGTTGACAGCGTGGCGTGTCGCCTCGCCCGCCACCAGTGACTTGTGACGCCTGTTCGGGGGGTCTGGTCAGCGTTGGGCTGATCTTCGTGGAAAGTCGGCCCGGCCAAGCGTATGCTGAGCCTCGACCTGGCGGGTACTGACCGGTCAGTGAGGTGGAAACGTCGTCCGAGACCCTGACGGCACGCCCTTGCGGGGCGCCGAGGGAGAGGGCGATTTCATGGGAATAGGACCGAACTCCGGCGATCTTCCCGACGTTGCACCGCGGCCTGAGTTCGTCAGGTTCAACGATTCCTATGTCGCCGAGGTTATGGATCAGTTGTTGTCCCAATTAGGCCAAGCGTGTCATGAGATCCACTATTCGCCCATTGCGGGCGATGCCGCCAGCCCACCTTTCGGAACGGACCACTCGACCCTCGTCGGTCGAGATGACATCACCTCTGCCATGGTCGAGGCCTTGCGGCAAGCCCGTGTCAGGGGCCCGAGGGCAACCGGTGCCTAAGCGTTGGGTCCCGGCCGGGAACCAGCTCCGAGTGCTCAACGCTCGGCGCCTCGTGCCCAGGACGTCGCCCCCCTCGAAGAGCCGTGCAGCGTCGTCTCCCGACCGACACGCGAAGCGGGTCGAAAGTGCCCAACGTCTCACGCTCGTCCTCGGTCTCGCTCGAGGAGAAGGCCGACCCACAACGACAGGTGGTCAGCTGTCGTCGGGAAACGAGAGTCCTGACGCTGATCCCGGCATTGTGGTCAACATGAAGTTGAAGGATGCCTCGATCTCGGTGATCGAGGCTGCTCAGGTTCTTGCGGATTCCTGCTTCTGTCAGAGCCACGAAGCCGTGATGCTCGACAGGATGTTGGGCGTCATCGACGAGTTGGACGATTTGATCCGGGCGCTCCATGCCCGTGAGCGCCAAGTCCTCTCCGACTCCGGCCCGATGATCGGATCCTCCGCCGGAGACCGCCCTTCGGGTCTCAAGGTATTTGTGCCGCCGGGGAGAGGTTCGATCTTTCACACGACAATTCCAACCAAAGGAACGGATCCAACCAACGAAACGGACCAGAAGAGCGGGGGGACAGCGTTGAAAGCCGAAGACGCAGACACGTTTCTTGCTGCGCTGATCGCCGGCCCCGAAGATGAGTCGCCGTCGCTCACGAGCGTATGTCGGAGCGCAACTCGATTGTTGCGCATGAGCGGGTCATCGGTGGTGTTGATGGGCGAGAGCACCTTTCCCAGCGTGGCCAGCGCTTACGGCGTGTCGGTGACCGTCCAGGACCTGGAGTTCACCCTGGGCGAAGGCCCGGCCGGCGATGCATTCACCCAAGGGTCACCGGTGTTGGTGGACGATGTTTCCGCCTTCAGCAGCCGTTGGCCCCAGTTCACCCGGGCCATTGCCGACGAGGGGGTCCACAGCCTGTACGCGTTCCCGTTGCAGTTGGGGGCGATCAAGCTCGGGGTGCTCGTCCTGTACCGGGACGAGCCCGGTGTCCTCCAGGGTGACGAGCTCTCGGCGGCGCATCTCGTCGCCAATCTGGTCACCAACCAGGTCCTTGACATGCAGGCCGGCGCACTCTCGGAATCCCTGGCCTGGGGAATCGAGGTCGACGACTACAGGGCCGTGGTCCACCAGGCCTCGGGGATGATCTCCGCCCAGCTCGACTGTGCCATGGGGGAGGCCCTGGTGCGGTTGCGGGGACGGGCCTTCGCCACCGATCAGCCAATTGACCTGGTGGCGGCCGACGTCGTGACCGGAATCGTCAGGTTCGACGAGCCATGACCGCTTCACGCAATAGAAGGGCAGGACCGATGGGGTTTTCTTGCACAGTGATCCGTGACAGTATTTGGGTAGTTCCCCTGGATTGTCGATGTCAGGTCGACGGGGAGTCCACCGGGTCCTCCAGGCTCGGGGGGTGACCATGCAAAATCGTGAAGAATGGTTGGCCAAGACCTTCGTCGAGTTGGCCGACACCCTGGTTGCCGACTTCGACCTCATCGACTTCATGTCCGTGCTGGTGGAGCGGTGCGCGGAATTATTGGAATCGAGTGAGGTGGGACTGGCCTTGGCCGCCACCCGCGGCGAGCTCCGGGTCATGGCCTCGTCGTCCGAGCGCATGCGCTCGCTCGAATTGATCGAGTTCCAGAACGACGAAGGCCCGTGTCGCGACTGCTTGATCAACGGCGAACAGGTTCTCAATCAACGTCTCGACGCCGTCGATGAGCGCTGGCCGCGTTTTGCTCCTCAAGCCCGGGAAGCCGGCTTCCAGATGGTGCACGCCCTCCCCCTGCGGCTCCGTCGCGATGTGATCGGGGCCATGAACATCTTCAGTCCCGAGACCCGAGAGCTCTCCCCCGAGGATGTGAACCTCACTCAGGCGCTGGCCGACGCGGCGACGATCGGCATTCTCCAGGAACGGGCCGTCAAGCACGGTACGGATCTGGCCAGCCAGCTCCAGGGAGCGTTGAACTCCCGGATCGTCATCGAACAGGCCAAGGGCATCGTGGCCGAACGGCGACAGATCGACATGGATCAGGCCTTCAGCTTGCTCCGGAGCTATGCCCGGAGCAATCGCACGCAACTGAGCGACGTGGCCCGCGCCATCATCGACCATTCCCTGGCACCGGCCGAGCTCCATGTCGTGATCGGAGGGCACCGCACCCAGGAGGCCAGGCATACCCCCTAGGGGTAGGGCGCTCTCTCACCACGGAGGGCCCGGATTCTCGTCACCCGATCGTGATCGACACTTCCCCGGTGGCGGTCCTCTGGGTGTGAGGTTTGGTCTTGGTCTTGTGGTCGAGCACCTTCACCGTGAACGTGAAGGTCCCCTCCACTCTGGGCTTGCCCGAGATCACCCCGGAGGCCTTCAGATGCAGTCCGTTGGGCAGGCGACCGGACAGAACCCTCCACCTGTACGGTGGATTGCCGCCGGTGGCCGCCAGAGTGGCTGAGTACTTCACTTTCACCGTGCCCGCCGGGAGCGCGGTCGTGACGACCTGAAAGCCGCTGCCGGCGTACAGAGCGTCCAGGTGGGACTGGAGGTTCGTCCCGTCGGGGGAGACCGCCGTGCCCCCGTAGTTCGAGACCAGGGCGTAATTGTCACCGGGGTCGCTCAGGGCGTTGCAGCTCGTCGAGGTGTTCCCGAGAACCCACCATCCCCATGCCAGGTAGCTGACCCCCGAGGCGTCGGCCCAGTTCATGAAGGTGTCGTCGAAGGTGGTCAGTCCCGAAGGTGAGGTCGGAGGACCGGCGCAGTCGTATCCCTGGTCGAACTCGCCCGTCACGACGGGCACCTGGGCCACCACCGGGGCGAGGGTGCTGTTCCAGCATGATGCGGTGTCACACGCCTCGCCGTAGTAGCCGTGGAAGGACGCCGCCAGTTGGTGCTCGGGGTCCGCCGGCTCGTGCGCCAGCCAGCCCGACAGGTCGTTGGCGTAACTCAGCCCGCCGATCATGATCGGTTGTGTGGCACCGGTGTTCCGGATGGCGTCGACGAGGGCCTGCATACCCACGGCCGTGTAGGTCTCCGCATCGTTGATGGGATCGTCCTGGTTGGCGACCGGGAGCGAACAACCCCCGTCGAGCCAGCACGACCAGCTGACGGCGAGATCCGAATTGCCGTTGGCCATCGGCGAGTAGGGCTCGTTGAAGGCGTCGAAGACGACGGCATGATCGGTCTTGAACGTCTCTGCCACCGAGGACCAGAACGCCGTCGAGTGATCGTCGGGCATGGGGCGCTGACCGTCCGCATCGTTGGTCCCCGGTGCGGTCCAGTGCAGGTCGAGGATGACGTACAGCCCGGCCGCGTTGAGATCGGCGACCCAGGTCTCGATGGCTTGCTGGTATCCGGCCTCGGTGCCGTAGGAAGGCTGACCGTTGAGGCCGAGCCAGCAATCCTCGTTGAGGGGAACCCGGACGGCGTCGGCATGCCAGGCGGCGATGGCGTCGGCCGTGGCGATCGTCAGTGGTTGGGAGGAGTAACCCCACCCCTCGTCACAGGCGTACTCGGTGCTCGGGACGTCGACTCCGAGCAGACGCACGGTGGCGCCCGAACCATCGACGAAGTGATTGCCCGACACGGCGATGGACAAGGGCGTGGTGGCTCCGGCGTGGACAACCCCGAGGACCACGGCGAGAGAGATCGCCAGCACTCCTGCGATCGCCACCCTGAGATACTGCGTCGAGGCCACCCGCGACCCGCGACGTTGTGACCCCACCGGCGACTGTCTAGATGACGCCTGTCGCCGGGTCAACCGTCTCTGCCCCGCCCATCGGAGCGGGGGCCGGGTGCGGAACTATCGTCACAGCCATGCGGGGAGGAAAGGGTCAGCCCCCCACCTTCACCGGGGCGGCGGACGACCCCGTGTCGTCGAGGGTCGAGCTGCATGTCGTGCCGGTGGATTCCGAGCGCGCCCACCGGTTGGAACGCCGGCAGATCACCGAGATGGCCGAGCGCTACGGCGGGGCCGGCCCGGCCCCGCTGCGAGGCGAGGAGTTCGAGGGTCCGAGGGGGTGTTTCGTCGTGGCGACCATCGACGGGACCGATGTGGCGTGCGGCGGCTTCCGGCCGTTGGGTCGGGGTGTCGCCGAGATCAAACGCATGTACGTCGATCCCGCCGTCCGTCGACGGGGGATCGGTGCCCGTGTCCTGGCGTTCCTGGAGGAGCAGGCGGTGGCCGAGGGATACCGCGAGACCTGGCTCGAGACCGGGACCGCCCAGCCCGACGCCATCACGATGTACGTGTCGGCGGGATACCGGGCCCGGGCCCCCTACGGGGAGTTCAAGGAGGACCCCCGCAACCGTTGCTTCTCCCGACGGCTCGTCCAATGAGGGCCGGGCCCGTCGCTACAGGTTGCGGTGGGCAACGGAGACCGCCCACCTGCCGGCGGGTCCTGGAGACGGGGGGTGCACAGACCTTAACGTTAACGTTAAGATAACCGGGTGGCCCAGCACCGACGAGCGCTCCCCGGCCGATGAACGGCGATCAGTCCGCGGCCGTCCGGCCCCGGGGGGGAGCCGGTCCGGGGGCGTCCCCGGACTCCCGCTACAAGTGGATCGCACTGTCGAATATCACGCTCGGGACGCTGATGGTCTTCATCAACCAGTCGATCGTCCTGATCGCGCTGCCGGCCATCTTCCGCGGTATCCACCTCAATCCCCTCACGCCGTCGAACACCGGCTACATGCTGTGGATTCTCATGGGCTTCATGGTGGTCCTGGCCGTGCTCCTGGTGACGCTCGGACGAGTGGGCGACATGTTCGGGCGCGTGAAGATGTACAACCTGGGATTCACCGTCTTCACCCTCTTCTCCGTCCTGCTCTCGATCACCTGGATGCACGGACCGGGTGCCGCGGTGTGGCTGATCGCCATGCGGATCGGCCAGGGGGTGGGCGGGGCCATGCTCTTCGCCAACTCCTCGGCGATCATCACTGACGCCTTCCCCGCCAACCAGCGCGGCCTCGGGCTCGGGATCAACAATGTCGCCGCCATCGCCGGCGCCTTCATCGGACTGGTCCTGGGCGGTCTGCTGGCTCCGGTCCAGTGGCACCTGGTGTTCCTGGTGTCGGTGCCTTTCGGGATCTTCGGGACCATCTGGGCCTACCGCAAGCTCGAAGACCGGAGCGTCCGCACGCCCGCGCACATCGACTGGTGGGGCAACGCCACGTTCGGCTCGGGCCTCATCCTGATCCTCGTGGGAATCACCTACGGCCTGCTCCCCTACGGCCACCACACCATGGGTTGGACGAGCCCGACGGTGATGACCGAGATCTTCGGTGGCATCGGGCTCCTCGTGGTCTTCTCGGTCATCGAGACCCGGGTGGCCCACCCCATGTTCCGGTTGACGCTCTTTCGCATCCGGGCCTTCACCGCCGGCAATGTGGCCAGCGGCCTCGCCTCTCTCAGTCGCGGTGGCCTCATGTTCATGCTCATCATCTGGCTCCAGGGGATCTGGCTGCCGCTGCATGGCTACAGCTTCAGCTCGACGCCACTGTGGGCCGGCATCTACATGGTGCCGCTCACGATCGGCTTCCTCCTGGCCGGCCCCCTCTCGGGGCACCTGGCCGACAAGTACGGTGCTCGCCCCTTTGCCACCGGGGGACTCCTGCTCGTCGCCCTGAGCTTCTTCCTGCTCCAGATGCTGCCCGTCAATTTCGGCTACCCGGTTTTCGCCACCCTCATCTTCTTCAACTCGGTGGGCATGGGCCTCTTCATCGCCCCCAACCAGACCGGCATCATGAACAGCCTCCCGTCCAACCAGCGCGGCGCCGGGGCCGGCATGGCGGCCACGTTCAACTCCTCGGCCCAGGTGCTCTCGATCGGCATCTTCTTCACGCTCATGATCCTGGGACTCTCGGCCACGCTGCCCTCGACGCTCTTCCACGGTCTCGTGGACCAAGGGGTCTCGGCGAGCACGGCGACGCGCGTCTCGCACCTTCCCCCGGTCGGGTCGCTCTTCGCCGCCTTCCTCGGCTACAACCCCATGGCCACGCTGCTGGGACCGGCCGCCCTGCACCACATGACCGCGGCGCAGGCCAACTACATCACGGGTCGATCATTCTTCCCCCACCTCATCTCGGCCCCCTTCGGAAAGGGCCTCGAGAAGGCCTTCGACTTCGCGGCCATCGTGTGCGTGCTCGGTGCCGTGGCGTCGCTGCTCCGGGGGGGCAAGTACCACCACACCGAGCCCGAGGACGAACTGCCCGTGGAGTCGGCCGAACAGGCGGTGGCCGAGACCGAGCCCCTGCTGGTGAGCTGAGGCCATGGCCCGGAGCGCGGGAGTGAAGAGCGGGTCGACGGCCCCCGGGACGGCGCCGGTGTTCCCACCGGCCCCCGGCCCCGAGCCGGGCCTGCGTATCGGTGACGCGGCGGCCCGGGCCGGGGTCTCGCCTCGCACCTTGCGCTACTACGACGAGCTGGGTCTCCTGTGCCCCTCGGAGTACACCCCCGGTGGGGAGAGGCGATATCGCGACACCGACCTCGTTGCGCTCCAGCGCATCCTCGAACTGCGCGAGGCGCTCGGGATGAACCTCGAGGAGATCAAGGAGTTCTTGGACTCCGAGCAACGACTCGACGAGGTGCGTGCCGCCTACCGCGCCAAGCGCGACGTCCACACCGAGGCGGCCCGTGTGCAACAGAAGGCGCTTCTCGAGGAGGCTCTCCACCTCAACGAGTCCCTGAAGGAGCAGCTCGACGCCAAGTTGACGCGCATGGACGGGTTTCGAGCCACCCTGTCCCAGAACGCGGAGCGCTGTCGCCAGCTCCTGGCCGAGCTCGACTAACCGCCGGGAGGCCGAAAGATCATGGCGACGGCTCGCCGGGCCCAGCCCGGCGGGCTCTCGGTCCCACTGACACGGCGCGCCAGGACCGAGCCCGTGAGCATCTGCACAGCCAGGTCGACGTCGGTGTCGCTCGACAACTCACCGAGCTCCTGCGCCCGCACCAGGAGGCCGCGCACGTACCCGGTGCGCGGTTCGATGACCCGCTGCCGGTGCAGCTCCAACGCGGCGCGCTCCTCGCGTGAGCCCAGGAGCGTCCCGACCACCTCGACGCAGCTCTCCCCGAACCGCTCGTCGAAGGCCTCGAGGTAGACGATCAGGTCTCGGCGCGGGTCAGAGGAAGGTCGGTCGGGGAAACGCCCCCCCGGATTCCCGGCGATGGCCGCGGTGACGAGATCGGCCTTGTCCTTGAACCGCCGGTAGACCGTGGCCCGGGCCACGCCCACCTCGCTGGCGATGCTCTCGATCGACAATCGGGCATAGCCGAGCTCGGCCAGCTGGCGCAGAGCCGCTTCGGTGATGGCCCGGGTGGCGCGCTCGTCACGGGGTCTCCCCGGGGGCCGGGGCGCGGGGTCGGTGGGGCGCGACTGCAGGGTCGTCACAGCGCCGCCACCGCCTCCTGCTCGGGAGCGCCCTCGGAGGGGGAGTAGCTCGGCACGAAGTCGCGCTCACGCACGAGGGCAAAGGCACAGATCGAGCCGAGCGCGGCCACCACGGTGCCGATGACCATGAGGTGGTCGAAGGTGGTGGCGAAGGCGCCCTGGTAGGCATGGAGCAGCGCCCCACGAGCCGGCGCCGAGGGAATGGCGGCGGAGGCCTCGCGCACCCCACCGCCGGTGATGGCGCTCTTGAGCGCCGCGCCGCCCCGAGTGAGGACCTCCCGGCCTGTGGCACTGGCATTCAGTCCGGCCAGGGTCTTTTGCTGGATCTGGCTCTGGAACACCGCCCCCAAGCCGGCGATCCCGGTGGCGATGCCCACCTGGCGGAACGTGTTGTTCGCTCCCGAGGCCATGCCACTGCGCTCGGGCGGGACGACACTGATGGCGGCGGAGGCCAGGTTGGGGTTCACGGTGCCGATGCCGATGCCGGTGACGATGAACCCCGGGAGGAGCACGGTCCAGCTCGACGCGGTGTGGACGTGCGACATGAGGAAAAGCCCGATGGCGACCAGCAGGAGCCCACTGCCGAGCAGGTAGCGGGCCTTGATCCGGACGCTCAGCTTTCCGGCGAAGGGGGCCACGATGAACGAGAGCATGGTGATGGGCAGGAAACGGAGCCCGGCCGCGAAAGGGCCGAAGCCGAGATCGTCCTGCACATACAGCGTGATGTACAAGAACAGGGCGAAGATCGACCCCGACAGGGTCATGGCCACGATCGACGATCCGACCACCGCCGGCCTCCGGAACAGGTTGAGGTCGAGCATCGGGTCGGCCTGGCGCCACTCGGCGATCAGGAAGGCACCCAGGAGCACTCCCGACCCGGCCAGCAAGCCCACGATCATCGTGCTTCCCCAGCCGTTGGCGTTCCCCCGGACCAAGGCGAAGACGAGCATGAACAGGGCAGCCGAGAAGGTGACGAAGCCGATCCAGTCGATCCGCCGCTCGTTGAGCTCTTTGGACTCCTGCACCCGACTCAAGGTGAGGGCGATGGCCACGACGCCCACGGGAACGTTCACGAAGAAGATCCACCGCCAGCCGAACCCGCTGGTGAGGGCGCCCCCGATGAGCGGCCCCACGGCAACGGCGCCTCCGATCACCGCCCCGTAGATGCCGAATGCGGTTCCCCGCTCCTTGCCGTGGAAGGCCGAGGCGATGAGCGCCAGCGAGGTGGCGAACATGATGGCACCGCCGACCCCCTGGAAACCGCGCGCCAGGTTCAGCATCAACGACGTCGTGGACAGCCCACAGACGAGCGACGACACCGAGAACACGAAGAGCCCGACGGCGAACACCACGCGGCGCCCGAACATGTCACCGAGCACCCCGGCGGTGAGGAGGAAGGCGGCCAAGGTCAACGAGTAGGCGTCCACGACCCATTGGAGGTCGCTGAAGGTCGAATGCAGCGAGCGCTGGATGTCGGGGAGGGCGACGTTCACCACCGTGATGTCGAGGAGAAGCATGAAGGTCGCCGTGCACACGGCGATGAGGGTCCACCACTTGCGGTCCAGAGCCGGCACGGGGCGCTCACTTTCGGGGGGAGAATACGATCCAAGACGGATCGTATTCTAAATCGCGGACCGGTGCGTCAAGGCCGGGGTGCCGCCCCGGTGTCGGGGACGACGGCGATCCGCACCGCCGGTCCGCACCGCCGGTCCGTGCCAAGGTGGGAGACACCGGGACACGGGCTCAGGGAATACCCCCCCACGCGATCGAGAGGAACCCCGATGCGAGTTGGCATCCATTTCGTGAATTTCACCCTGCCGGGGGCACCCGAGACCCTGGGCCCCACGCTCGCCACCACCGCCCGCATCGCGGAGGAGAGCGGCGTGTCGGTGTTCACCTTGATGGACCACTGGTTTCAGATGGAGATGATGGCGACCGCCCAGGACCCCATGCTCGAGGGTTATGCCTCGCTCGGCTTCCTGGCGGGCCAGACGAGCACCATGACCCTGGGTCTGCTCGTGACCGGTGTCACCTACCGGCACCCCGGGTTGCTGGCCAAGATCGTCACCACCTTGGACGTGCTCTCGGGGGGCCGCGGCCAGCTCGGTATCGGCGCGGCCTGGTACGAGCGGGAGCACCTGGGACTCGGTGTGCCCTTCCCGCCCCTGGCCGAACGCTTCGAGCGCCTCGAGGAGACCCTGCAGATCTGTCTGCAGATGTGGAGCGACAACGACGGGCCCTACGAGGGAAGGCACTTCCAGCTGGCCGAGACCATCTGCTCGCCGCCGCCCATCAGCTCTCCGAGACCCCGAGTGCTCATCGGCGGGACCGGCGAAAAAAAGACGCTTCGACTGGTGGCCCGCTACGGCGACGCGTGCAACATGTTCGCCATCTCCCCCACCGAGATCGGCCGGAAGCTCGAGATCCTGGATCGGCACTGCGACGCCGAGGGGCGTGACCCGGCGTCGATCGACAGGACCATCCTCGCCCTTTCCAATCCGCTCGACGACGTCGACGGGTTCGTGGCCCTGATGGCGCAGTACGCCAGCCTGGGAGTCGGTGCCGTCGAGATCATGCCGACGGGCGACCCGATTGCCTTTGTGACCCAGATCGGAGATCGGATCGTTCCCGCCCTGGCCCAACTGGGGTAGCGAGCGTGGTCGACGGGCCGAGGACCACGCCGGCTCAGCGCGAGCCCGTGGCCTGCTCGGAACCCTTGGTGGCGTCTCCCGGCGTGTAGGCGTGCGCCCCCGCTCCGGCGAGCCGGCCCCCGTCGACGATCAGGTAGCTGTCACGGATGGGACGTTGCTCGAACCAGCACTCCAGGATCTCTCGGACCCCGGCGGCGTAGCGCGCCTGGGCCGAGAGCGTCGTGCCCGACACGTGAGGGGTCATGCCGTGGTGGGGCATCGTCCGCCACGGGTGATCCGGCGGTGCCGGCTGGGGGAACCAGACATCGCCGGCGTAGCCGGCCAGCTGCCCACTGCGCAGGGCCCGGACGATGGCATCACGATCGCAGATCTTGCCCCGGGCGGTGTTGACGATGTACGAGCCGCGCTTCATGGTGCCGATGAGGGCGTCGTCGAACATGCCCTCCGTCTCGGGATGCAGGGGTGCGTTGATGGTGACGACGTCACAGGCGGCGACCAGGGTGCCGACAGTGGCGTGATAGGTGAGCCCGAGCTCGGACTCCACCTCGGCCGGTAACCGGTGGCGATCGGTGTAGTGCAGCTTGACGTCGAAGGGCTTGAGCCGCCGCAGCACGGCGGTCCCTATCCGTCCCGCCCCCACCGTGCCGACGGTCATCCCCTCGACGTCGTAGGCGCGTGCCGCACAGTCGGCGATGTTCCAACCACCGTCCACCACCCACCGGTAGGAGGGGATGTAATTGCGCACGAGGGACAGGATCATCATGACCACGTGCTCGGACACGCTGACGCTGTTGCTGAAGGTGACCTCGGCCACGGTGATGCCCTTGTCGATGGCGGCTTGGAGGTCCACGTGGTCCGAGCCGATCCCGGCGGTGATGGCGAGCTTCAGGTTGGGAGCCTTGGCCACGCGCTCCTCTGTCAGGTACGCGGGCCAGAAGGGCTGGGAGATCACGATCTCGGCATCGACCAGCTCCCGCTCGAAGGTGGAATCGGGCCCGTCCTTGTCGGAGGTGACCACGAAGCTGTGGCCCCGGCCCTCGAGAAAGGTGCGCAGTCCGAGCTCTCCTGACACGCTGCCCAGGAGCTCGCCCGGGGTGAAGTCGATGGCCTGCGGTGTGGGCAGGGTCTGGCCGCCGGGATAGCCCTCGAGGGTCGGGATCTCGTCGCGCGGATAGACCGTCGGCTGCCCGTCCACGGGGTCCGGGTAGAGCACGCACACCACCTTGGACATGTCCCCTCCTGGATTGGTCGGCCCTCGGGCTTTTGGACGTCCTGGCCCGAAACCGTACCGGCACGACGGGTCGCTCGAACCCCAGGTCGACGGGCCCGGCGCCACCGCTTGCGCCGAAGGGGGAGCCGGGAGAGGTGAGGCCGCGTATCGTGAGTCGATACCCGACGAACTCACCGACCTGGCGCCGGGCGACCCGGCAGCCCCGGCGTCCGCGCCCACCCTCGACCTGTCGCACCGGCGGGTGCTCCTCATCATCGGCGCCCTGCTGCTCGGGATGTTCCTGGCCGCGCTCGACCAGACCATCGTGTCGACGGCGCTGCCCACCATCGTCGGCGACCTGCACGGCGCATCCCATCTGACCTGGGTGGTGACCGCGTACCTGTTGGCTTCGACGGTCTCCACCCCTCTGTGGGGAAAGCTCGGCGACCAGTACGGGCGCAAGGCGTTCTTCCAGACGGCGATCGTGATCTTCCTGGGAGGCTCCGCCCTCTCGGGATTCAGCCACTCGATGCTGGAGCTGATTGCGTTCCGGGCCGTCCAGGGGCTGGGGGGCGGCGGCTTGATGATCGGCGCCCAGGCCATCGTGGGAGACATCGTCTCGCCTCGGGACCGGGGCCGGTACATGGGACTGTTCGGCGCCGTGTTCGGCGTCGCCACCGTGCTCGGTCCGTTGATCGGCGGCTTCTTCGTGGAGTACCTGTCGTGGCAGTGGGTGTTCTACATCAACATTCCCATCGGCGTCGTGGCCCTCTTCGTCACCGCTGCCCAGCTCCCCGGCCACCTCCGGCGGGTCCATCACGTCATCGACTACCTGGGAACGATCCTCCTCACTCTGGCCACGACGGCCCTGGTGCTCTTCACCAGTCTGGGCGGGACCACCTACCGGTGGGGGTCGGCCCCGATCATCGGCATGGCGGCCGCGGGGGTGGCGCTGACGGTCCTGTTCCTGGGCGTCGAGCGGCGCGCCGCCGAACCCGTGATCCCCCTCGGGTTGTTCGCCAACCGGGTGTTCTCGTCCGCCAGCGCGGTCGGCTTCGTCATGGGATTCGCCATGTTCGGAGCCCTCACCTTCCTACCCATCTTCTTCCAGGACGCCAGAGGCTTGAGTCCCCCCGCCTCGGGACTGCGACTCCTTCCCTTGATGGGCGGCCTGCTGCTGGCCTCGACCGGAGCCGGCCAGCTGGTCAGCCGATGGGGGCGGTACAAGGTCTTTCCCGTCGTGGGCACGTTCCTCATGATCGTCGGGTTGTTGCTCATGTCCCGGATCGGCTTGACCACCGGTGGATGGACCATCGCAGGCTTCATGTTCGTGTTCGGGGTGGGTCTTGGCCTGGTCATGCAGGTCCTCGTGGTGGCGGTCCAGAATGCCGTGCCCTACGAGCAGCTGGGCACGGCGACCTCGGGGGCGACATTCTTCCGCATGATCGGTGGGTCCTTCGGCACGGCGGTGTTCGGTGCCGTCTACGCCAATCGCCTGGTGACCAACGTCGTCCACGCCCTGCACGTGAAAGCCGTCCCCTCCAATCTCGTCAATGCTCTGAGTGGGGCAGACCCGACGTCGCTCAAGCATCTGCCGCCGGCGCTTCGGGCCGGGGCGGTGGCCGGCATCGTGCACACCATCCAGACCGTGTTCCTTATCGCTGTTCCCATCGCGGCTGTGGCCTTCGCGTTGTCGTGGTTGCTCCCCGATATCGAGTTGCGGAAAACGGTGCGCAACGCCGACCCCGGGAAAGAGCTCGGGATGCACGAGTCGCGCTCGTCGCTCGAGGAGATCCAGCTGTCGTTGGAGCGCTTCAGCCTGCGGGAGAACCGGGCCGAGCTCTACGCCACGTTGGCGGCCCGGGCCGGGTTGCAACTCGACCCTCGACCGTGCTGGCTGCTCTACCGGTTCGCCGACCGTCCCGATTGCACGCTGGAGAGCGTGGCGGCGCGGCTGAAGGTCGACCCCGAGCGCATCGAGGCCGGCATCGACGCGTTGGTGGCCAAGGGGTTGGTGGAGAAGGTGCAGGCCCCCGGGGAGTGCGAGTTCTCCCTGACCGACCGGGGTCAAGACGCCATCGACCGGCTCCAGGTGGCCCGTCGGACCGGGTTGACGGAATTGCTCGACGGGTGGGATCCCGAGGCTCACCCTGAGATCGGCGTCATGGTCCGCCACCTGGCCCACGAGCTGCTGGCCGACGACGACAAGCTCCTGGCCGATGCCACGGGGTCGGCTCGAGGGAGGGTTCCCGCCTGACGGCGGTCACCGATTCGACGCGGTCCCGGTCGACGAGATTCGGACCCGAACCCGGCGGGTGGTGACGACGACCGCCAACGGCCACAGGGCCTGGGCGCCCGCCGCGGCGCGCTCGGCCAGTCCACGCTGGCCTCCGTGGAGCTCGGCCGCGAACCACGCCACCAGTCCGAGCAGCACGCCCGAAGCGGCCAGCGAGACCGGGCGCGACAGCAGGGGCGACGGGCTCCGGCGCGCCGCCAGTGCGGGCCACGCCCCCAGGGCGACGAATGCCACCGTGGCGGCGACGGTGTGGGACAGGGAGTTCCCGTGGGCGGGCTGGGGGAAGGCCGCCACCATCACCGTGGCGACACCCCCGACGCCGAAGACGACCCGGCCGCGGAGCCGGGCCGGTCGCAGGCCCAGCGCGGTGACGACGTGACAGGCGCCCAAACCCGCCAGGGCTGACGTCATCACCCAGCGGTCCGTCGCCCCCAAGGCGGCCAGGGCGCTGATGGTGTCGCGGACGGGGTCGTACCCCGGTGGCTGCAGTGCATCGGCAAGGGTCCAGCCCCCCACGAGCAGAACCGGGGCCGCTCCGGCCGAGGCGAGGGCCCACCAGGGGATCGGTCTCACCGTCGGATCCTAGAAGCGCATCGGCGGGGAGGCCCTTCGCCGCCCATCGCCCCGGCCCTGATCGGAACAGCCCTGATCGGAACAGCCCTGATCGGAACAGCCCTGATCGGAACAGCGAGGTTCGCTCACGGAATCCTCACAGTGCGGCCGAACACTGCACCTTGTCACCATCCATCTCGGGTAGGAGCTCACATGAAGAAGATGTTCGCCACCGTCACCGTCGGCCTGGTCCTGTCCGCGACGGCGGGCGTCGGGCTGAGCGCCGGACTGGCTTCGCCGGCCGGTGCCGCCACCCCGGCGTCGGTCTCGATCCCGACCACGGCCGGCCCCGGCTCGAGCAGCCCTCAT
This sequence comes from Acidimicrobiales bacterium, assembly GCA_050011815.1. Classification (GTDB taxonomy): domain Bacteria; phylum Actinomycetota; class Acidimicrobiia; order Acidimicrobiales; family UBA8190; genus Chersky-840. The sequence continues at coordinate 27,948 of JBEKIJ010000004.1, forward strand.
CCCCTGCGGGCCTGGCTACGAACGCACCGCAAGGCCGTGGCCCGCAACGTCGTGGAGATCAGCGCCAAGACCATCGGCATCACGCCGCCGGCTCTGGTCGGTGCCCTGCGCTCGGGGGAGTCGATCGCCCAGGTGGCCCAGGCTCACCATGTCGATGTCACCACGGTCGTCGACGCCCTCGTCCAGGCGGGCGACAAGCAGGTCGGTCACGCCGTGACCGATCACACGTTGACGCCGGCGCAGGGAGTCAGGATCGAAGCGGTGCTGCCCCGGGCGACGACCAGGATCGTGGACCACCTCCACGGTCACAAGGCCGGCTGACTCGCGTGTCGCCGGCTCGCGGTCAGCCGCTGTCGGTCGAGAGCTTCTCCACCTCGGCGGCGGGAGCGGGTGCCGTCTCGGTGGAGGGCGAGGAGATCGGAGCCGACGGCGAGGCCGTGACGTCGGTGCAGCCCCGAGCGGCGTCCCACCGCCCGACCGCCGCAGTGGCGGCGGCACCGGTCAGGGGTTGGGGGAGGTCGTCCACGATCACCGCCGGTCTCCACGTGGCACTGTCGATGCGTCGGCCGGTGGCGGTGATGACCAGTGACCCGCTCTGGTTCTCGGGGGGCGAGTTGTCGTAGCAGGCGAAGTTCCCGAGGCCGTAGTCGACATAGGCCGATCCGAGATAGCCGCCGCCCAGCAGGACATGCGCGTGGGTGCCCACCACGATGTCGGCACCCGCTGCCACCAGGACCTGGGCCAGCGGTTCCTGGAGAGGGTTGGGACAGGCGTCGAGCTCTGTGCCCCAGTGCAGATAGACGATCACGGTGTCACTGGTGCGCCGCGCCGCCTCCACCGCGGAGACCAGCGCACCGACGTCGTAGGCCGAGGCCAGGCCGGCGTGGTCGGAGGTCGCCGTCCAGCTCGTCTGCAGGTCGGCATCGATGACCTGGGTGGCGGCGATGATGGTGATCTTCTCCCTGTCGATGGTGGCCCGGTACGGGGTGAAGGCGTCGTCGACGTTCTCACCGATGCCGAGGATCGGGTAGCCGGTGCGGGCCCGCACGCTCAGGGCGGTCTGCAGCCCGGGGAGCCCGCAGTCCTCCCCGTGATTGGTGGCCTCGGTGATGAGCGTGACGCCCGCGCCCTGAAAGGCCTGCACCGCCGACGATGGAGCGTAGAAGACGTACTGCTTGGGCTGGGCGTCGGGGCAGGTGCCATCGGTGAGCGCCGACTCGAGGTTGGTCATCGACAGGTTCGCCCCCGACAGCAGTCGTGAGACGGTGGGGCCGAGGGCGGTCGAGGGCTCGGCCGCCAACCGGTCGCCGAGATTGGTTCCGGCCGGGAAGTGCACGTCGCCTCCGAAGGCGAAGGTGACCGGTTTGCCGTCCCCGTCCCAATCGGCGTCGAGGCGGGGGTTTCTCCCCCGTTCCCCTTGACGACCGGGGACCTAACCGTTATAAAAGTGAGATAACCGTTATACGGAGGAGCGATGCAGCAGGAAGTCGTGCTGGCCATGTTGGCGAAGGAGCCTTCCCAGGGCTACCAGCTGCGTGCCCGGCTCGATCAAGCGCTGGGCCCCCTCGGCGAAGGCATCAACGCGGGCCAGATCTACGTCACGCTCGGTCGACTGGAGAAGGCCGGCTTCGTCGCCCGCGAAGGTGCTGCGACGGAGGAGGCTGACCGCAAGGCCTACGTCCTCACCTCGGCCGGCCAAGAGCGGGTCACCGAGTGGCTGAACGAGGTGAGCTGGCCGAGGCCGGACCTTGCCGAGTTCCACCTGAAGCTCGTCGCTGCGGCCCAGGCCGGCCTCGGCGACCCGATCGCGATCGTCGACGCGCAGCGGCGCGAGCTGCTCCGGCGGCTGAGAGAGGTGCAACGCGCCGCCATGGACGAGCCCAATGGCTCCGACGCCGGGCTCTTGCTCGAAGGGATCGTCCTCCGCCTGCAGGCCGACCTGCGTTGGCTGGAGGCGTGTGAACGCACATGGACAGATCGAAGGAGGAATCGATGAACCGTTCGACTGAGACGCTCGTGCGCGCCCGAGGGCTGCGGAGAGAGTACGGGCGCGGCGAAAGCCTCATCCGGGCCGTGGATGACGTCGATCTCGACGTGGCGACCGGGGAGACCGTGGCGGTGATGGGGCCAAGCGGGTGCGGGAAATCGACCTTGCTCCATCTCATCGGCGGCCTGGATCGGCTGACCGGGGGCGAGCTGTGGCTGGCCGACCGGCGCGTGGACCGCCTCTCGGAGCGCGCCCTGGCCGAGCTTCGCTGTCGACAGATCGGCTTCGTGTTCCAGGCCTTCCAACTCATGGACGAGCTCACCGCACAGGAGAATGTCGAGCTCCCGGCCCTTCTCGCCGGACAATCCCCACGGCGCGCCCGCCGACGGGCCCTGGAACTCCTCGAACGAGTCGGTCTCGAGGACCGCGCCCGGCATCTGCCCGCTGAACTGTCCGGTGGTCAGCGCCAGCGAGTCGCCATCGCCCGATCGCTCGCCAACGACCCGCCGCTCGTGCTGGCCGACGAGCCGACCGGCAATCTCGACAGCACCGCGACCTTGGAGGTACTTCGGCTGTTCCAGGCGTTGCACGAGACCGGCCTCACGCTCGTCGTCGTCACCCACGACGAGCGGATCGCCGCCACGGCGGATCGACTGATCTCGATGCGGGACGGTGTGTTCGTCGACGAGACGAGGCTGACGGGCGGCACGGGCGGAAGCCTCGCCGACTTCGTCGGGCTTCGGGGCGAGTGATGGGCCGCGTCTTCCTCGTCTTCCGGCTCGCGGCGCGCGACGTGCGGCACCACCGCGCCCAGGCGTTGCTCCTCGTCGTCGCGATCGTGGCGGCGACCGCCACCTTGACGATGGCGTTCGCGCTGAGCGGCGTGACCGATCACCCCTACCAGCAGACCCGGGCGGCAACCAAGGGACCGGACGTCGTCGCCTACATGACGTCACCATCGCAGGCCACGGCGTTGATCCACGCGCCGGGCGTCCTTGTCTCCAGCGGACCCTTTCCGATCGCCTCAGCCTCCATCGCGGTCGGTGGACGCAGTGCCGGAGCCTTCGTCGAAGGCCGGGGTGAGGCGCCGGCCGCGGTCGACCAACCGGAGGTGATCGTGGGCTCTTGGGTCCGCCCCGGTGGCGTGGTGATCGAGCGGACCTTCGCCCAGGCCCTCGATGCGAGCATCGGGGACAGCGTCACCATGAGCGGCCGGCGCTTCACCGTGGTCGGCATCGCCGTCACCGCAGCCCAGGCGCCCTATCCCAACCTCTGCTACTTCACCACCAATACGTGCGCCAACTTCCAGGGCGCGGGATCGAGAGACAACGGCGTTGTATGGACGACCGAGCCCGACGCTCGAGCGCTGACCTCTTCGGCGAACCCGCTCGACGACTTCGCGCTGAACCTGAAACTCAGCCATCCGGCCGACGCACAGGCGTTCGCCAATCGCTACTCGGCCCTGACCGGCGGACCGGGCCCGCGCCATCGCATTGAGACAAGTGGAGGTTCGGGGCCCGCCCCCGGTCCGGCCGGCGGTCCCAATCAGGTCGGGCCGATCGTCTCGACGTGGGAGGGCGTCGCGTCCGCGGACGCACTGCTCGTCCAGGACGCGCAGTCGGTCCTCGGACCTGGTGCAATTCTGCTCGCCTTGCTGGCCATCGCGAGCGTGGCCATTCTCGTCGGTCGTCGACTCTCGGAGTACACGAGGCGTGTCGGGCTGTTGAAGGCCGTGGGTGGCACCCCGGCCCTCATCGCCACCACCTTCATGATCGAGAACGTCGCATTGGCGCTCATGGCGGCAGGGGTTGGCCTCGTTGCCGGGTGGCTGGTCGCTCCGTTGCTCACCGATCCCGGCGCCGCACTGATCGGCGCTCCGGGCGCGCCCACGCTCACTGCAGCCAAAGCGATCGAGGTCATCGGCGTGGCACTCGTGGTGGCGCTGGCGGCGACGCTCGTCCCGGCCATTCGCGCCGCGCGCACGAGCACGGTCCGTGCTCTCGCCGACGTGGCGCGGCCGCCTCGTCGCCGGGGTGCGCTCATCAGGGTCTCGAGAAGGATGCCCGTGCCCGTGCTCTTCGGGCTGCGCCTGGTGGCGCGGCGACCCCGTCGGGCCCTCCTCAGCACGGCCAACATGGCTGTGACGGTTACGGGCATCGTCGCCGTGGTCGCATTCCATGCCACGACGACGAACAAGCTGTCCGGCGCGGCGACCTCCGGTCTGATTTCCGGGGGACTGTCCGATCCGGTGGTGAACCGCGACCTGGAGATGCTCGGGGTGATCACCGTCATGCTCGTCACTCTGGCCCTGCTCAATGCGGTCTTCACCACGTGGGCCACGGTCCTCGATGCCCGACGTTCCTCCGCGGTCATGCGGGCCCTCGGAGCCCGCCCTGGCCAGGTCGGCCTCGGACTCGTCGTGGCCCAGGTGATCTCGGCCCTTCCCGGCACGATCGTCGGCGTCGGCCTCGGCCTCGCATTGTTCAAGGCCGCGGTAAAGAGCGCGGGCTCCCCGCCACCCGCATTCCTGTTGGTGGTCACGGTCCTCGGAACCCTTGGGGTCGTCGCCGGTCTGACGACGGTCCCGGCGCAATGGGGCACACGGCAACGCATCGCCGACGTCCTCGCCGACGAGGCGGCGTGAGACAGGAGCGGGACAACCACCCGCCGGCGCGCTCGGCCGGAGGCATGGCGCGGGTGCTCACGGCCCGCCGAATCGCCCCATCCCGTAGGGCGTCTGCCCGGGGGGAGCCCCCCCGGTGACGCCGGCCGCCACCAGGGCGGCCGAGTAGGGACCGAGAAGCAGCCCGTTGGCGCCGTGGCCGGTGCAGACGTGCACGTTGACCAGCCCCGGCAGTGGTCCGAGCAGAGGGCGATCGTCGGCGCTCGTCGGGCGCAGTCCCACCCTCACCTCCAACAGCGTGGCGCCGGCCAACCCCGGGGCGATGGCCACGCATTCACGCAGCAGGTCGCGCACGCCCGCGGCGGTGGGCCTGACGTCGAATCCGGCCTCGGGCTCGAAGGTGCCACCACAGGCGACCCGTCCCCCCGCCCAGGGCACCAGGTAGAAGTTCAAGATGGGCTGCACGATCGGCCATCGGTCACTGCCGGTCCCGACCTCGCCCGATCCTCCGGTGCCGTCCAGCGCCACGTGGACGATCTGTCCTTTGGTCGGCGTCACCGGCAGGGGCACGCCGAGCCAGGGAGCGCCGGTCCCCGACCATGCCCCCCCGGCCACGACAAGCGCGCCGCAGGGCACGACGTCGTGCTCGGCGTGCACCGCCGTGACCCGGTCGCCCCGGCGCTCGAGCCCGGTCGCCTCCATGGGCACGAGGGTGATGCCGCGCCGCGCGCAGGCGTCACGGATCGAGGTGCGCAGCATCCGACCGTCGAGGCGGGCGGCCGAGGGGCTGTGCAGGACCCGCCACAGCGGGCCGAGAGGCGGGAACATGGCGCGGGCCTCACCGGCGGGGATCTCGGCGATGGCGGGGGTCCGGGTGCGCACCAGGGCCGCCACCTCGGTGAACCACGGGTCTTCGTGCTCGGCGAGCGCCACCACCAGCGCGCCACACTGGGCGAAGGCGTCGGGGCCCGGATCCGACCCGTCCTCGGCCAGTCGGGCCACCAACGACCGCAGGTGTGCTGCCGCCGCGACACCGAAGTCGAACCACTCGCGGTCGGGTTCGGTGAAGGTCTCGGGGGAGACGATCCCGGCTCCGGCGTCGGAGGCTCGCCCCGGCAAGGAGGCGTCGATCAGGGCCACGCCGGCCCCGGCGCAGGCCAGCTCGTAGGCCACACACGCCCCCACCAACCCGCCCCCGACGACGGCGACGTCGACCGACGGACTCCTGGTCACGTCGATCGGAGACCCTACGAAGCCGCTGCGTCGGCGCTGTGCTCGGACTGGTTGACCCAGGCCGAGTACATCTCGGCGTAGCGTCCCCCCCGGGCCACGAGCTCGGCGTGGGTGCCGACCTCGACGATGCGCCCCTCGTCGACGACGACGATGCGGTCCGCCTTCATGGCCGTGGACAGGCGATGGGCGATGAGCACGGCGGTGCGCGCCTCGAGCAGGACGTCGAGGGCCGCTTCGATCCGGTTCTCCGATTGCAGGTCGAGATTGGAGGTGGCCTCGTCGAGGACGAGCACCCGGGGATGGGCCAGGAAAGCCCGGCCCAGGGCGATCAGTTGACGCTCACCCGACGAGAGGGACTGGCCCCGTTCGTGGACGACGGTGTCGACACCCTGGGGCAGCCGTTGCACGAGCTCGCCCAGCCCCACGGCGCGGATGGCCTCGTCGACCTCGGCGTCGGTGGCCGAGGGCCGGGCGAAGGCCAGGTTGTCTCGGATGGTCCCGGCGAAGAGGAACGGCTCCTGGGGGACCACGCCGAGCTGGCGGCGAAGCGAGTCGAGGGTCACCCCCGCGATGTCGTGGCCGTCGATGCGGACCTGGCCCGAGGTGGGGTCGTAGAAGCGGGTGATGAGCTTGGCCAGCGTGGACTTCCCGGCCCCGGTGGGGCCCACGAAGGCGACGGTCTCTCCGGGGGCGATGCGCAGGTCCACGTTCCGGATGACCGGGACCCCGGGGTCGTAGCCGAAGGTCACGCCGTCGAAGACGATCTCGCCCTCGATGGGCGCCAGCTCCACGGCATCGGGTGCTTCGGTGACGGTGGCCTCGGTGGAGAGCAGGGTCCGCAGCTTGAGGACCGAGGCCTGGCCCTGTTGGAAGCTGTTGTACTGCTGGACCAGGAGCTGAATCGGGGCGAAGAAGCGGTTCAGGTACAAGAAGAAGGCGACCAGCGCACCCGGAGAGAGGGTGTGGTGCACCACCATGTCCCCGCCGATCCCCAAGAGGGCGGCTTGTCCGAGCCAGCCCACCAGCTGGGTGCCGGGGCCGTAGATGGCGTTGATCTGCGCCGTGTAGATGTTGGCGTCGCGATAGTCGCCCACCACGTTGCGGTGATGGACGATGTTGAACCGTTGGCGGTTGTGGGCGGCCACCACGCGCACCCCGTGCAGGCTCTCGGACAGGTCCGCCATCACATTGGCGATGCCGTCACGCACACGGTCGTAGCCACGCTCAGAAGCCACCCGGAACCACAGCGACATGACGACGAGGATCGGGACGACCAGCCCCACGGTGATGAAGGCGAGCCGGACGTTGGTGGTGAACAGGACGACGGTGATGACCACCATGGTCAGGCCCTGGATGGCGAACTGGGCCAGGCCGTCTTGGAGAAGCTGCTGGAGGTTCTCGATGTCACTGGTCATGCGGGTCATGACCACCCCCGCCTTCTCGGCGGTGAAGAAGTCGAGGGAGAGTCGTTGCAGGTGCGAGAAGACCTTGACCCGGAGATCGTTCATCACTCCCGCCGCCAACCGACCGGTCACCTTGACCAGGGCCCGCTGGGTCAGCGACGTGAAGGCCACGAAGCCGAGGTAGATCGCGGCGATGATGAGCACGATGCTGAGGTGGCGATGGCCCGGCACCATGCCGTCGTCGATGGCCAGCTCGGTGAGCTTGGGGCCGGCCTGGAGGGCCACGCTGGTGGCGATCACGAGGATCGTCGACATCACCAACATGTGCGGGTACTCGAGAAGCAGTCCCCGCAAGGTGAGCGTCCGGCGCTCCTTGGCGGTCTGGTGCTGGGAGAACTCGACGTCGGGCTCGCCGTGGTCGGGCTCCTCGGCCAGGAGTTCGTCCACCCCGTCCTGGAGCTCCGAGGGGATGCCCCCGAAGGGCAGGCCCGCCACCGCCGGCGCCCCCGGGCGTCCGCCCCCCCCGAACATGGGGCCACCTCCCCATCCGCCGAAGCCCATCAGTGCTCCTCGCGACCCGAGGGAGCCGAGCCGTTTCCGTGGACGGACCCGAGCGCCACCTCGGCATCGGGATCGACCTGGGCCAGGACCTCCGCGTACTGCGGCGTGGTGGCGAGCAGCTCGGTGTGGGTGCCGTCGGCCACGACGTGTCCGTCCTCGAGCAGCACCACACGGTCGGCCAGGCTGATGGTGGACAGGCGGTGGGCCACGATCAGCGTGGTGCGACCCTCCATGAGTACGCGCAGGGCGTCGTGGATCTGTTGTTCCACCTGGACGTCGATGGCGCTGGTGGCGTCGTCGAGCACCAGGATGGGCGGATTGACGAGCAGGGTCCGGGCGATGGTGATGCGTTGGCGCTGGCCGCCCGACAGCGTGTAGCCCCGTTCTCCCACCACGGTGTCGTAGCCCTCGGGCAGGTCCCGGATGAACTCGTCGGCCCCGGCGGCGCGCGCCGCCGCCTCCACGTCGGCGATGTCGGCATCGGCGCGCCCGTAGGCGATGTTGTCCCGGATGGACACCGAGAACAGGAAGGCGTCGTCGAGCACGACGCCGACGTTGGCCCGGAGGCTCTCGATGGTCAGGTCACGGACGTCGTGGCCGTCCACGAGGAAGGTGCCCTCGGTGACGTCGTAGAAGCGCGGGATGAGCCGGGCCACCGTCGACTTGCCCGAGCCCGTCCTCCCCACCAGGGCCACGGTCTCGCCCGGGCGGAGATGCAGATCGAGGTCGGAGAGGACCATGGGGAGATCGGGGCCGTAGGAGAACCCCACCTTCTCGAAGCGCACGTCCCCCTTGCAGTCGACGAGGTCGACCGCTCCCGGCCGGTCCTCGATGGTGGGCTCCTCGTCGAGGATCTCGTAGATGCGCTCGGCCGACGCCGCGGCGCGCTGGCCCATCATGATGATCATGCCCAGCATCATGAAGGGCGCCTGGAGCATGAGCAGGTAGGAGTTGAAGGCCACGATCGCACCCAGGCCGAGGGTGCCGTGGATGACCATGTAGCCCCCGAATCCGAGGACGAGGGCCAGGCCGACCTGGGGCAGGTTCTGGATGGCGGGAGTCCACCGGGCGCGCAGGTCGGCGTCTTTCACGTAACCCCATTGCACCTTGTCGGCCGCCTTGGCCAGTGTGCGCAGCTGCTGGCTCTCCTGGGCGAATGACCGCACCACCCGGACGCCGTTCACGTTCTCGTCCACGATGGTGGCCACATCGGCCAGGCGGGCCTGGATGAGCCACGACACCGGGAACATGGACCTGCGCATGCGATGGCCGACGAGGAACACGAAGGGCATGGTGGCCATGGCCACGAAGGCCAGGGGGACGTTGATCGACAACATGAAGCCGAACGCCACGAGGGCGCTGCTGCACTGCACCAGGATCATGGGTGCGAAGGTCATGTACATCTGGACCGACCGGATGTCAGAGTTGGCGCGAGAGATGAGCTGTCCCGACTGGACCCGGTCGTAGAAGGAGAACGACATGCGGGTCAGGTGCTCGTAGATCATGGTGCGCAGGTCGTACTCGATCTCGTAGGCGCTCTGGAAGAGGAACAGGCGCGACACGTAGCCCGACAACCCGCCGGCCAGGCCGAGACCGACGATCCACCACACGTAGAAGTGCAGTGGCACGCTGTGGTGCTCCACCGAGTTGTCGATGGCGTGGTTCAAGAGGTCCGGGATCTGGAGCTGGAGCACGAGACCCACGAAGGACAGGACCAGGGCGGTGATGAAGATCCCCCGGTGTGCCTTCAAGATGGGCATGGCCCGGCGCAGCCAGGTCTTGGTCGTGTCGGGATCGACGGTCCCTCGGGGTGGGCCGTAGTGGTCCGCCTCGGTGAAGGTGGGAGCCGAGGAGGTGGTTGCCGGTGCGCCCGGCGCCCGGGACGCGCTCACAGGGGGGCCGCCTTGGCCGAGTGGTAGGCGCGCATGGCGACCCGCCACAGCACCAAGCCGTCGAGGGCCTGGCGGGTGAGGGCGGGGTCGTCGAGACACGAGGCGATGTCGAGGAGGCGGGCGTCCACCGCGGCATTGGCTTTGGCCAAGAGGCGCTGTCCCTTGGGGGTCAGGGTGTGGGTGACGCTGCGCTTGTCGACGCCCCCCGGTGTGCGCTGCACCAGGCCCCGGATCTCGAGCCCGTCGACCACGGCGGTGACCGTGGGCCGGCGCACGGTCAGGCGCTCGGCCAGAGCCGAGGGCATCGAGGCCCCCTCCGCCAGCACCCCGAGGACCCGGTACTGCGGCAGCGAGAGCTCCACGCCACCGAGGGCCAGTTCGACCTGCTTGGAGAGCCAGGCCGCGGCCCGGCCGACCGACCCCGGCTCGTGGGCCGGCGTGGCCACCGCCGCCGCGCCGGGCTCAGGTTGGACCCCCATGTCGTTAGACTATCTAACGAGAGGGCACGCCCGATCAGCCGGCTCCGCCGGATCAGTGGGCCCGACCGGTCCGGTCGGTAGCGTCCCTGGGACAGAGTCGGAGCGGAGGCCCTATGGATCGGAACCGGGACCTGACCGACACGGCGGCGGCGAAACCCGAACCGGGCGCCTCCTCCGGGCACATCCACCGCGGGTTGGCCCAGGTGGACATGGGCGTCCCCTCGGCGTTGGGCGGCCCGGGGGCACCCGCCGCCCCACCGGCGCCGCCGGCGCCCGACGGCCAGGGGGCCCGGGGCATCCGGACCCGGCTCTACCGGGGGGGATCACTGGTCAAAGAGGACTTCCCGGTCGACGAGATCTCCGACCACCTCGAAGAGGACGCCGACTGCGTGGTGTGGCTCGACCTGTGCGCGCCCGACAGTGACCAGCTCGCCATCATCGGTACCGAGTTCGGCCTGCACGCGCTGGCCATCGAGGACGCCCTCGACGAGACGCAGCGGACCAAGATCGACCGCTACAAGACCCACCTCTTCATGTCGGCCCACTCGGCGCTGCTCGATGCGGGATCGGGTGAGTTGGTCTCCCACGAGATCGCGGTGTTCATCACTCCTCATGCCCTCATCACGGTGCGAAAAGATCCCGGCTTCTCCATCGATCCCGTGGTCGAACGCTGGGACGGCTCCGACGACCTGGCCCACTTCGGGGTGTCGTTCCTCTTGTACGGGCTCTTGGACTACCTCGTCGACGGTCACTTCCGCGCCGTGGAGTCGCTCGACGAAGCGGTCGAGGCCACCGAGGACGAGCTCTTCGACAACAGCCGGGGCGCCATCGAGAACGTGCAACGGAAGTCCTTCCAGCTCCGAAAGAGCCTGGTGCTGCTCCGCCGCATCACCTTGCCCATGCGCGAGGTCGTCAACAGCCTGCTGCGCCAGGACCTCGGCATCGTGCCCGAACCGATGGCGCCGTACTACCGCGACATCTACGACCACGTCATCCGGGCCACGGAGTGGACCGAGTCGCTGCGGGACCTGGTCACCACGATCGTGGAGACCAACCTGACCGAGCAGGGCAACCGCATGAACCTGATCATGAAGAAGGTCACCAGCTGGGCGGCGATCATCGCCGTGCCGACGGCCATCACGGGGTGGTACGGGCAGAACGTCCCCTACCCCGGATTTGGACGGGACTCGGGGGAGATCACCTCGGCCGTCCTGATCATCGTGTGCGCCGTGGTCCTCTACATGGTGTTCCGGCGCAAGGACTGGCTCTGAGGCGGCGTCTGTCTCACGCCGATCCTCACCATCCCCGGCGTCGGGTCAGACCGATTCGGTCTGGGTGGCGACGGCCTCGACCATGGCGCGCATGGCCCCGACGGTCTGGAACGTCGCCTTGCGCAACATGCTGTCGGGCACCTCGATCTCGAAGGCGTCCTCGATGGCCAGCATGACGGTCACCGTGGCGTGCGAGGTGAGCCCGACCCCGTAGAGATCGGTGTCGTCATCGAGTTGGGCCGCGTCGACGGACAGGCGCCCGTGCTCGGCCAAGATGGCTCTGATCGTCTCATCCATGGTTTCGGGGCCTCCTGCCCGTGCTCCGTTGCACTGCCAACGATCCTGTCATCGGCCCCTGCCCACCCGATCTTGAACGGGAACCTGGCCGGGATCGAGGGTGGGGCGGCGCCGCTCTCGGGGTGGAGTGCCTGGTCAGAGGGGCAGTGAAGCCCGACCGCCAGGGACTAGAGGGCGGCGGGCCCCGGAGTGGCGACCAGGACGCCTTCGACGGCCTGCTCGAGGAAACGCTGGGCATCGGCAGCTTCGAGCGGTCGGCTGAAGTAGAAGCCCTGCCCGGCATCGCAGCCCTCGTGTCGCAGCTGCATCAGTTGCTCGATCGTCTCGATGCCCTCGGCCACCGTCTTGAGCCCCAGGGCGTTCCCGAGCTCGACGAGGGCATGGACCAGGGCGATGCTCGCCTTGTCGGTGGAGGTCTCGGGGATGAAGGTCCGGTCGATCTTGAGGATGTCCACCGGGAACTGCTGCAGGTAGGCCATCGACGAGTATCCGGTGCCGAAGTCGTCGATGGCCAACCGGATGCCGAGGTCCTTGAGGGCGGTGAGCCGGAGGGCCGACTCGCCCGAGTCGCGCATCAGCGTGGTCTCGGTCATCTCGAGGATCAACCACGTCGGGTCCAGCCCCGAGCTCTCGAGGGCCATCTTGATCTCGTCGACGAGAGCGGCCGTCTCGAACTGGCGGGGTGACACGTTCACCGACACCGCCGTCGGCAATCCCGCGTCGTACCAACGACGGGTCTGCAGACAGGCTTCTCTCAGCACGAAGGCGCCGACCTCGACGATGAGGCCCGATTCCTCGAGGGCGGGGATGAAGTCGTCAGGGCCCACCACGAGCCCCGAGGGGCGGCGCCAGCGCAACAGAGCCTCCATGCTCTTCACCGTGCCGTCGGTGAGTTCGACCACCGGTTGGTAGACGAGGAAGAACTCGCCGGCCTCGAGCGCCAGGCGCAGGTCTCGCTCGAGATCGATGCGGGTGCGGAACTCACCGCGCATATGGGGCTCGAAGCGCATGGCCCGGTTGCGGCCCGCCGCCTTGGCTTCGTACAGCGCCACGTCCGCGTCCATGAGCAGATCCTCGGCCGAGGAGTAGGCCCCCGAGACGATGCCGATGCTGGCCGAGATGGTCAACCGGGGCCGTGCCGTGCTGTGCACCGCGAACGGAACGGCCAGCGATTCGAGCAGTCGTCGGGCGGCCGCCTCGGCGTGGTGCGCTCCCGATCCTTCGACGAGCACCACGAACTCGTCCCCGCCCAGCCGGCCGATCGAGTCCGATTCGCGCAGGGCGCTCTGGAAGCGGACGGCGGCTTGGCGCAGCACGTCGTCCCCGACGCGGTGCCCGAGCGAGTCGTTGACGTCTTTGAACCGGTCGAGGTCGATGAAGAGCACCGCCCCGTCGTGGCCGGTTCGTCGTCCCCGCTTCTGCATCTGCTCGATCCGGTCCAGGATCAGCTTGCGGTTGGGCAGTCCGGTCAACGGGTCGCGGGTGGCCAGTCGCTCGAGGGCGTCCCGGGTCGATCGGAGCTGGGTGATGTTGTGGGCCGACACCGCCAGCCCGTTGACCGTCGGGTCGTCGAGAAGGTTGACGATGCTCAGCTCGCAGGGGACCGGGACGCCTCCGTCGCGGCGTCGGAGGTTCACCTCGACGATGATCGGCCCCTCCTCGACGGGCCCGCTGTCGAGGGCCGAGTCGAGCGCGGCCCGTAACGCCGGGCGGTCGGCGGCGACGGCGAGGTCCTCCAGGGGGTGACCCTCGACGAGGGCCTGGTCGTGTCCGAGCATCCGGGTGATCGCCGCCGACACCGACCGCACCGTTCCCCTCCCGTCGAGCAGCAAGAGGATGCTGGCCGAGTTGTGGACCAGGGACCGGAACTGCTCGATGTCATTGGTCGCCACCTCCCAACGGCGGCGTTCGGTGAGGTCCCGCAGACACCAGACGAGCCCGTTGATGGGCTGCTTGCCCACGAGGTTGGCGCCGATGAGCTCGACGAGCTTCCAGCCCGTCGGTGTCTTGACCCGGAGCTCGATGGGAGAGCCGACGTTTTTGTCCCTGACGCTCACGAGCGACGTGGCGGCCAGTTCGAGGTCCTCGGGATGGAGGAATTCCAGAGCGCTGAGGCCGACGATGTCGGTGACCGCCAGGCCGAAGATCCGTTCCGCGGCGGGATTGCCCCAGACGAGGCGGCCCTCGGCGTCGGCCACCACGACCGCGTCGGGCAACTCCAAGGCGAGTCGCTCCAACCACGCAGGTTCCATTGCCCCTTCCCAAAGCCGCATCAGAGGCATCGACCTGTGGCCACGCCTTCTGTACCCCTGGGGGGCTCTTGCCGGGGGGTTCTCGGCCGGGAGGGCCACCCGAGCCCGTTGGCCCTGGTCAGGGGCTAAGTCCCGGCCTCAGGCTCGGGGTCGGTGCGGCTCGAGCTTCACGGTGGCGATCTGGAACGGGGTCAGGTCGAAGGTGACCGCAGCACCGTGGCTCGGAGCGGGCGCCGTCTCCCGTTCGAGGAGGTCGGTGAAGGTGGCCCGCCCGAGGTCCCAGGGGGCGCGGAGGGTGACCGGACCGCGTCGTCCCCAGGCCTCGTAGACCCGGACCACCAGGGCCTCGGGATCGTCGTCGGCGCGTTTGACCGCCTCGACCACGACGTTGGCGGCGTCGACGAAGAGCATCGAGGCACTGGCCGCCGGGGTGCCGGGATGCGGCGTGGTGGGGACAGGTCGGAGAGCGACGTTGAGGTCGTAGCCCGCATCGATGACCCCGGCGTCTCGAAGGTCGCCGGCATGGGGGAAGAGACGGTAGGTGAAGCGGTGCGTGCCACGATCGGCGACGGGGTCGGGCCAGGTGGGGGCGCGCAACAGCGAGAGCCGGATGACGTTGCCCCGGATGTCGTAGCCGTACTTGCAGTCGTTGAGCAGGGCCACGCCGTATCCGGGCTCGGAGAGGTCGGCCCACTTGTGGGCGCAGACCTCGAAACGGGCCACGTCCCAACTGGTGTTGGCGTGGGTGGGGCGCTCCACGTGGCCGTACTGGATCTCGTAGGTGGCCCGGGCGCTGCGGACGTCGACGGGGAAGGCCACCTTGAGGAGGCGGTTGGTCTCGTGCCACTGCACCTCGGTGTCGAACTCGACCACCCGCCCTCCGGCGGCCAGCCGGATCAGCTGGGTGAGGTGAGAACTCCCGAACCGGCGGGTGACCCTGATGGCGGCCCGTAGGGGGCCCGGTTCCACCAGCTCCATCGACTCGACCTCGTCGATGTCGGTGACCTGGTCGAAGGCGAACCGGTCGATGTCCCAGGCATCGAAGAAATTGGGGTAGTCGGGGTGGACCTGGAACCGGTTCCCGCGCGCCCCGGGGGCCAGGACCTGGCGCCGGGCCGACTTGTCGAAGACCGACGACAACAGGCCCCGGTCGTCGAGCTCGATGCGGAGATGGTCGTTCTCGAGCGATCTCCCGTCGCCGGTGACCTCCTGCGCCGGGGCGGGCTCTCCGACGGCGAAGTCGTAGAGGGCGTACCCACAGGCGGGCACGGTCGCCTCGAAGAGGGCCCCGCCCTCCGGGGTGCGTTGGACGGGGCCGCGTTGGCCTGACGGGCCGATGGCCACGGTCACGTCGGCGGCGAGGGCACCGGGGTCCTCGAGCCAGACCAGCTCCTTTCGGGGGTGGGAGAGCGAGTTGAAGACGACGACGGGGTGACGGCGGCCGGTGGTCTCGATGGTCCCGGCGTGCCGGGCCAGGGCGTCGTCGGCCAGGTGGCCGGAGTCCCCCAGGATGCGGGCGTGATCGCGAGCGGTGTCGTCGTAGACCCAGTGAATGCCCGATCCGGGAATGATGTCGTGGAACTGGTGGAGCAGGAGGACCTTCCAGAGGTCGTCGAGCTCCGCTGCCGGGTAGTGGGGCCCCGGTGCCAGGGCGTTCCACATCTCCGCCTCGCGCAGGGCGAACTCGGCCCGGCGGTTGCCGAGCTTGGTGGCGGCCTGGCTCGTGTAGGTGCCCCGGTGGAATTCGAGATAGAGCTCCCCCACCCAGACGGCGGGGTCCTCGATCTCGGCCGCGGCCTGGGAGAAGAACCGGCGGGGCCCCTCCATGACGAGACGGGGCAGGCCGTCCACATCGGCGAGGCGGCGAGCCGACTCGAGCATCTCGGCGGTGGGCCCCCCGCCCCCGTCACCCCACCCGAAGAGATAGAGCGATCGGGTGGCCCGATCGTGGTCCTTGAAGTTCTCGACACCGAAGCGCAGCTCGCGGGCGCTCATGTTGCCGCCGTAGGTGTCGGCGGGCGGGAAGTGGGTGAAGACGCGGGAGCCGTCGATGCCCTCCCACAAGAAGCTGTGATGGGGAAGCGTGTTGTACTGGTTCCACGAGAGCTTCTGGGTGAGGAACCAGTCGATCCCGCTCCGGCGCATGATCTGGGGGAGCGCCGCGCTGTAGCCGAAGACATCGGGCAACCAGACGTCGTTGGTCTCGATCCCGAGCTCGTCTCGGTAGAAGCGCTTGCCGTGGACGATCTGACGGACGAGTGACTCGCCCGAGGGGATGTTGCAGTCGGCCTCGACCCACATGCTCCCGGTGGGCTCGAGGCGTCCCTCGGCGATCCGCTGCTTCATCCGGTCCCAGAGCGTCGGATAGCCGTCGCGCATCCAGGCCAGGTGCTGGGCCTGGGAGACCACGAACCGGTACTCCGGGTAGCGGTCCATGAGCGCGAGCACGGTGCTGAAGGTGCGGGCGCACTTGCGGATCGTCTCGCGCAGGGGCCACAGCCAGGCGGTGTCGAGATGGGCGTGTCCCACCATGCTCACGGTGTGGGTGCCGGGCGCGGCGGGCTCGTCCAGCAACGCCGTCAACACCGGCTGGGCCCGGTGCCAGCTGCCTGAGATGTCGGGGAGGTCGAGGAGGTTGCAGGCCTGCTCCAGGCCCGCACAGAGACGGGCGAAGCGTGGTTCGGTCTCGGGGAGCTCGGTCAGCAGGTCGACGAGGACCCGGAAGTCGTGCCAGAAGCTCTCGAAATCGGGGTCGCGGACGTGGAGGTGGGCGGACTGGAGCGTGAAGAGGGGCGCGCCCTGCGGTTCGGGTGCCAGCAGCGGCCAGGGGTTGGCGCCGAAGGGGGAGGGCGGGTTGGCGGCCGACTCGACGAAGAGCTCGATGGCTTCGCCCCCCACCGCGGTCGTGGTGAGGAGGTGGTCACGGTGGTTGGGTGACAGGCCCTGGACGGGACGACCGTCGCGCCAGACGAGGGACTCGGCGCCGAACCCGGTCGAACCGGCGTTCCCGATGGTGAAGCCCAGGGCCACCTGTCGCCCCGCCCACTCCGGGGGGACGGTGCCGCGCAGACGGAACCAGGTCGTGTCCCACGACGGTCCCCACGACCCACCGACGGCGAAGGGCTGGTACTCGGCGGTGAGCGCCTCGGCGGCGGGAACCGGCTCGCCGTGGACGTGGTAGGCCGCCACCTCCAGGGGCGCGGATGGCCCGCGCCGGCGGGGACGGACGAATTCGTTGAGGACCCGAGTGATCCGGGCGACACGGATCGAGTCCTCCGGTCCCACGCCGACCGAGTGTAGTGAGCAGGGTTCGGGCCAGGACTTCCACCGGGGCGACTCCGACCACGCCCTCGGCTTTCACCGGCCCCGGGCCCGATGTGTCACGGCCTCGTTTCTCACCGGGTAAGCATCAGTTGTGATGACCCCGACCACGCCCCCCTGGCGCCCGAGAGGCCGGCATGGCCGAGCGTGAGATCGTCAGCATCGTCTGGCACCAGGAGGGCGACCAGGTCGACGTGCACTATCTCGAGGGCGAGCCCGATCGACTCGTCGGGTCCGAGACCGTGGTGGCCCAGCTCGCCGACAGCGTCCGGCTCACCATCGTGCCCAGTCCCCCCGGCACGATCCGGTGGGCCCGGGACCCCGAGCCGGGGACCGAGCCCCCGCCTTCGGACTGAATTTCCGCCACCGCCACCGCCACCGCCACCGCCCCCGGCAACGGCCCCCCTCGGCTAGGTGGCCGTCGGGCTCGGGGACACGGGGGGGACGACCGGGGCGCCGAAGCCCACGAGGCCCGTGGCCCACAGGGGTGCGTAGCTCACCACCGATCCCGTGCTCGGGGCCTCGAGGACGAGCCCCTGGCCGACGTAGATGGCGACGTGCTGCACCGACGTGGTGCCGTCGTTCCAGAAGACGAGGTCCCCGGGCTGCACCGCCGCGGCGGGCACCGGGGTGACGGCGTCGTACTGGTCCTGGGCCGTCCGGGGCAGGGTGATGCCGGCCTTGGCGTAGGCCCACTGCACGAGCCCCGAGCAGTCGAAGCCTGCGCTCGGGTCCGGCAAGGGTGTCTCTCCTCCCCACACGTAGGGGACGCCGATCTCCAGGGCGGCGGCCCAGATGGCAGAAGAGATGGCTGGGGGGAGCGCGGCCGAGGTCTTGTCGGTCAGGACGGCGGCCCCCCCGGCGGACTGGGCGGCCAGATAGCCCGGCGCGGTGGGGTCGTTCCCCGCGCTCAGGGCCACCAGGGAGGCCTGCTGTTGGGATGCGGCGGAGGTGGCCAACTGGCGGGCCGTGGAGATCTGGGTGAGCGCGGCCTGGACCCTGGTCTCGGCCGCCCCGAGGGTGGCGTCGGCCGCGGCCAGGGTGCGGACGTCGAGCTCGTAGGTGGCCGCCACCGCCGAGGTGTTGGCGATGGCCACCTGCTCGTACTCGGTGGTGGCGGCGGCCGCGTTCGTGCTCGACAAGGGGATGTCGGTGATGTCGGTGAGGGGGATGCCGCCCATGTAGGCGATGAGGGCATCGGCCCGGAGGCGCTGGCGGGCGGCCTCGAGCCGTGTCTGGGCGGCAGCCACCTGCGCCCGCTTGGCCACCTCCTCCTGTTGGAGGGTGCCGAGCTGGGCCGTGGTCGCCTCGTAGGTCTCGGCCAGCTGGTCGAGGAGTGCCCCGGTGTTGGTGATCTGGGTCTGGAGGGCGGCCATCTGCTGAGCCTGCGCCGCTTTGAGGGTGACAGGGACCGGTCCGGTCGTCGTCGTGGTCGACGACGACGACGTCGAGGTGGTGGTGGTCGGCCCCGGGTGGGCGCTGGCCGGTGTCGGGGCCAGGGTGATCCCTCCCACCAGCGCGGCCGCCAGCAGGGTCACCCGAAGCGCACGGGTCGGCATCGACACGGTGGAGCGAACGATATGGGGCAAGATCGGCATGTTAGGTGGACCACGTCACCTGCGTTATCCAGGCCTTCTGCCCGTCGGGCATGCTGGACCGGTGACCGACGCACCACGGCTCCCCGAGGCCGAGGAGCTCGAGCGGCTGGGCCTGTATGCCCCCGGTGCCGCCGACGCCGCCGATCGCCTCGAGCTGATTCGGTACGTGATGGCCCGGGGGGCCACCGTCGAGGACGTGGCGGCCGCGACGAACCTGGGCGAACTGGCGCTCGACATGAATCTGCGGCCCCGCATGGGGACCACCCTGGGAGAGGTCGTCGAGGCGTCGGGCATCGAATGGTCCCAGGCGCAGCGCCTGCTGAGGGCCCTGGGCCTCTCGACCGATCCCGAGGTGTCGACCACGGCCGGCGAGGCGGACGCGGTCCGCCTCATCGCGGTGGCGTCCAAGGACCTGCTGGGCGAAGAGGCGACCATGCAGCTCGCCCGGGTGGCGGGCAATGCCATGGCCCGGGTGGCGGAAACGCTCGTCGGTGTCTTCCGGCTCCGGGTCGAGCTGCCGCGCCGCGACGCCGGGACCCGGTATGTCGAGGTCGTGAAGGACTACGCCGACATGGCCCAGACGTTGCTTCCTGCCTTTGTCGGCACGCTCGATGCGTTGCTGCGCCGTCAGATCGTGGCGGTGGCCGAGCGGATGTGGTCGACCGACGAAGAGCGATCGGCCGTGACGCTGCCGCGTACGGTGGGATTTGTCGATCTCGTCGGGTACACCGAGACGACGGCGGCACTCTCTGTCCGTCAGCTCACCGAAGTGCTCATGGACTTCGACAACCGCACGGCGGACGTGGTGGCGCACGGAAACGGCCAGATCGTGAAGACCATCGGAGACGAGGCCATGTTCGTCACCGAGGACGTTGCCGATGCCTGTCGCATTGCCCTGGACCTGGTGGAGGCGGCCGGCGGGGAGCTGCCTCCGGTCAGGGTGGGGCTCGCCCGCGGCGATGTGGTCTCGGTGATGGGTGATCTGTACGGGCCCGACGTCAACCTGGCCGCCCGGCTGGTGGCCGTCGCCGATCCGGGCACCGCCGTCGTCTCCGCCGAGGTCCGGGCGGCTGCCCCGAGCGACCTCCGTTTCGAACGACTGGCTCCTCTCACCCTCAAAGGCTTCTCCACGTCTGTGGATGCGTATCGACTGCACCGGTGAACGATCCGGGCGACTCTCCGCATCCTCGGTGACATAGCCTGACCACCAGTCATCGAGAAGGGGCGAGATGCGCGAGAACTCGTTACGAGCGGTCTGGGCTCAACGGGGGGTCGCCCTCGGCGGATGGCTGACATTGCCGAGCAGCATGAGTGCCGAGATCATGGCAAACGTCGGGTTCGATTGGGTGTGCGTCGACATGCAACACGGGATGATCGGGTTCGCGGAGATGGTCCGCATGCTCCAAGGCATCTCCACGACAGACACCGTGCCGTTGGTGCGCGTTCCTCGGAACGAGCCCGGCATCATCGGCAGGAGCCTCGATGCCGGTGCCTGGGGGGTCGTCGTCCCCATGGTCAACTCCCGACAGGAGGCCGAGGCTGCAGTGGCGGCGTGCCGCTACGCCCCGGTGGGAATCCGCAGCTATGGACCGTTGCGTGCCAACTACTACGCGGGGTTCGACTATTTCAGCCGGGCCAACCGCGAGGTGACATGCATCGTGATGATCGAGACCGAGGAGGCGGTCGACAACGTCGAGGCCATCGTGTCGGTCCCGGGAATCGATGTCGTCTACATCGGGCCCGCGGACCTCGGTGTCAGTTTGGGCCTCCCTCCGGCTCCGGACCACCCCGAACCGATCTTCACCGAGGCCCTCGATCGGGTGCTCGATGCGTGTCGTCGCCACGACGTGGTACCGGGCATCGCCGGGAACGCCCACACCGCTGTCAAACGGGTGGAACAGGGGTTTCAGCTCGTCGAGGTGGCGTCCGACGCCGGGTTGTTGGCCCTGGGCGCCGGAAATGCGCTGCAGCAGGTCCGGCCCACCGCCGGTCCGGCGCCGAAGTCGGCCTATCTGTGACCGCCGCGGCGCCCCGCCCCAAGGTGGTGGTCGCCCTGCCGCTGGCGGAGAGACTGCTGGATCAGCTGGCGGAGTGTGACGTCACCTTCCTCCCGGCGGGGAGATCCGACGGAGCGGCCTTCGAGACCGCCGTCGGGGAGGCCGACGGCCTCCTGGTCGGTTCCACCGTCATCGTGGACCGGGACCTGATGGCCTCGGCCCCGAGGCTGCGCGTGATCAGCACCATGAGCGTCGGGCTCGACCACATAGATCTCGACGCCGCACACCAGCGAGAGATCGTGGTGACGATCACCCCGGTGCTGAGCGACGCCGTCGCCGATCTGGCCATGGCGCTGATGACGATGCTGTCTCGGCGCGTCATCGAAGGCATGCGAGCCGTGACCGCCGGTCGGTGGAGCGGGGTCCCCTTGGGTGGGGACCTGGCCGACAAACAGTTGTTCATCGTCGGATTCGGTCGGATCGGCCAGGCGCTGGCGACGCGGGCGCGGGCGGCGAGGATGCGCGTCTCGCACCTGGACGGGCGCGCCGACCTGCCCGTCATGGACGGGGTCGATCGGGTCCGGAACCTGCTCGAAGGGCTGCGGGACGCCGATTTCGTCTCGTTGCATGTCGATCTCAATGCCGAGACCCGGCATCTGATGGGCGCGGAGGCCTTCGCCCTCATGAAGCCCAGCGCCTTCCTGGTGAACACGTCGCGAGGGGCGGTGGTCGATCAAGCGGCGCTGGCCCGGGCCCTCGCCACGCACGAGATCGCCGGGGCGGCGTTGGACGTGCTCGAGGAGGAGCCCCCCGACCCCGACGACCCTCTGTTGGGAGCACCCAACGTCATCGTGGTGCCCCACATCGGCTCCGCCACCACCGAGACGAGAGACGCCATGGCGCGATGCGCTGTCGACAACCTCCTCATGGTCTTGCGCGATGAAGGCAGCCCGTTCGCGGTCACCCGGACGGAGTGAAAGAGGAAGCTCGATCCCCCACAGCGCCCCAGGTCGGTATGGCGGTCTCGCAGCCTTGGGCTTAATGTACGCCCGCTATGGGAGTCGTCCGGTCGACGTGGAGATCGATCTTCCACGGCGAGATCGTCATCTGGCCTGCTCCGGTCGTCGGGGCGATCGTGGCCCTCACGTCGTTTCTCGTTGGTTCGAAGAGAGGTGACGTCCAGGTCGATATTGCCCTCGCCAGCATGGCCGCCTTCTTGTTCGGCGTTCTCCTGGCCTTCACCATCGTCCGGGCTCGTGAGCGCCTGTCCCGGGTTCAAGACTTGGTAGCCAAGGGCAACGCATCGCTCCTGTCGATCCACCAGATGATGGCGGTGTTCGACGAAGACCGCCGGCTCCGGGTCCGCGACCTGATCGATCGGCACCTCACCGACCAGATCGACTACCGCCTGGTCGACCACCACGTCGCCACGCCCTCGTACGTCGAGCTGACCGATGCCGTCTATACCCTCAGCCCCAGCACCCGTCCCGAGGAAGTCGTCCACAAGGAGCTGGTCAATCTGGGCATCGGCCTGGGTGAAGGCCGGGTGCTCATCGAAGCGGCCACCGGACAGGCCCTGTCACCGCTCGAGTGGAGCGGCCTGCTCCTCCTGCTCCTGGTGCTCCTCGGACTCATCTCGGTGCTGCCGGGCGGCACGGTGCTGGGAGCGTTGGTCGCCGGCGTGTTGTCGGGCACCCTGGTCACCTTGATGATCCTCCTGCGCAAGCTCGATCTTCTGCGCTGGCACGAGCGGGTCACGATCTGGGAGCCCACCAGTCGGCTCTTCAGGAGCATGGGAAACGACCCCTACGTCCCTCGAGAGGTGATCGAGAGCGGGCGCTACCGCCCCACGGGCCGCGTGCGGGTTGTCGACTATCCCGATCCCTACCCCACGAGGACCACCAAGATCATCACGGTCGAACACCTGGGAGGGTGATCCGGCCTCAACGGCCCAGCAGCCACCTGGCGCCGCGCCACGCGCCGCTCCTGACCCTCGCACTCATTGTGTGTGACGTGAGGGCGACTCGCGTTCTCCGGTCGCCGGGGCGAGTGAGTGCTCCCTCGTGGGCCGGCACCGTCGCTTCCCCGTGGTCGCGGCGTGTCGTCAAGCCGGCCCAGAACAGTCGGCCTGACATCCGGCGGGGTGTATCGACGAGGGTGAGCAACGAGAAGCCGAAGACGATCAATGCCGCCCCGATCAGCCCCACCCATTCCACGCCGGGGCCGGGACCCGTGAACGCCAACGAGCCCGAGGATGCCGAGGTCGCGGTCGACGTCGATGTCTGAGACCCGGCCGATGTGGACGCCGCCAGGGTGGAGGACGTTGTCGGTTCGGAATTGGTCGCCGTCGAGGCCGTCGTTGCCGTGGTGGTCGCAACCGTGGTGGACGGCACCGTGGTCGTCGCCACCGTGGTCGTCGGTGCCGTCGTGGTCGCCACCGTGGTCGTCGCCGTTGTCGAGGGCACCGTCGAGGACACGACGCTGGTGGGGGGAACGGTCACCGGCACGGTCGTGGGCGGCACGCTGGTGGGGGGAACGGTCACCGGCACGGTCGTGGGCGGCACACTCGTGGGGGGAACGGTCACCGGCACGGTCGTGGGCGGCACACTCGTGGGGGGAACGGTCACCGGCACGGTCGTGGGCGGCACACTGGTGGGGGGAACGGTCACCGGCACCGTCGTCGTCGGCGCAACGGTGGTCGATGGCACCGTCGTCGGCGCAACGGTGGTCGAGGGCAAGGTGGTCGGCACGGTGGTGGGCGGCACCGTGGTCGGCGGCACGGTGGTGCTGACCGCGGTCGAGACGATCACGCCGTAGCTGTCTGTCGGATCGGTGCCCACCGACCAGCACTCCCCGGTCGCAACGCACGAGACGCCCGCCAGAGGACCAACCGCCCCGGACGGCAGGCTCTGGGTGGTCCAGGTACTGCCTCCACTGGTCGTGGCCACCACCACGCCGTTGGTGTCGGTGGGATCACTCCCGACGGCCCAGCAGTCGACGGCCGAGACGCACGAGACGGCGCCGAGAGGGCCGACGACGGTGGGCGGCAGGCTCTGGGTGGTCCAGGTGCTGCCTCCATTGGTCGTGGCCTCCACCACACCGTTGGTGTCGGTGGGATCGCTCCCGACGGCCCAGCAGTCGACGGCCGAGACGCACGAGATTCCGGTCAGAGGTCCAGCCGCGTTCGGGACCTTGTCGGCTTTCCAGGTGGCCCCGGCGTTTGTCGTGGCCGCCACCACCCCGAAGGTGTCGTTGGGATCGCTACCGGCCGCCCAACAGTCGGAGGGGGATGCACAGGCGACGGCGGCCAGCGGCCCGATGCTCTTGGGCACACTCTGCGCGACCCAGCTGGCGCCCCCGTTTGTCGTGGCCACCACCACGGCGGTGGTGTCGGTGGGGTCGCTCCCGACGGCCCAACAGGCGGTGGCCGAGGCGCATGACAGTCCGAGAAGTGGTCCGGTCCCCGTCGGTACCGTCTGTTGGGTCCACGTGCTCCCCCCGTTGGTGGTGACCGCGATCGAACCGAAGGTGTCGGTGGGGTCGCTCCCCACCACGAAACATTCCGAGGACGAGACGCAGGAGATCGCGGCGAGGGGTCCGAGGCTGTCGGGGAAGTTCACTGCGCCCCACGTACTCCCCCCGTCGGTGCTCTCGAGGACCTGGCCAAAGCTGTCAGTGGGATCGCCGCCCGCCGCCCAGCATTGCGAAGTGGTCGGACAGGTGACTGCGGCCCCGAAACCGATGCCGACCACCTGGGTGCCCCACGTGCTCCCCCCGTCGGTGGTCACGATGATCATGCCGTAGGTATCACTGGGATCGGTCCCGGCCGCCCAACAGTCGGTGCTCGACACGCACGAGACGGCGGCGAGGGGTCCGGCGAGGCTGCTGGGTTGACTCTGGGTGCTCCACGTGCTCCCCCCGTCGGTGGTGACGACCACCGCAGCGTTGGTGGCGGTGGGATCGCTGCCCACGGCCCAGCAGTCGGCGGTCGAAGCACACGAGACGCCGGCCAGCGGTCCCGTCCCGGTGGGCACGGTCTGGGTGCTCCACGTGCTCCCCCCGTCGGTGGTGACGACCACCGCAGCGTTGGTGCCGGTGGGATCGCTGCCCACGGCCCAGCAGTCGGTCGTCGACGCACACGAGACGGCGGCCAGCGGTCCCGTCCCGGCGGGCACGGTCTGCGCAGCCCACGTGCTCCCCCCGTCGGTGGTGACGACGATGGCGCCGTTGGTGTCGGAGCCGTCGGTGCCAACCGCCCAGCATTCGGAAGAGACGAAGCAAGACATCCCCGTGAAGTTCGCCTCGTTGCCGGCAGGATTCTGGACCGCCCAGGGTCCGGTTTGTGCGGACGCCGTGCCGCTCAGGATCAGGGAACCGATCGCACCGGCCAGGCAAGCCACGCCGAGAACAATGCAAGAGAGGCTGACACGCGCCACCGTTCGGGCACGCCCCCCGGTTCGCTCGCGGCAAGGACTTGCGCTTTGAGTTCGTGGCCGTGCCACAGCCATCATCGACCCCCTCGGCCCCCAAACAATCATTGCAACTGGCCTTCAATGCGCCCTCATCACAATTGATGAAGATGGCCTTGCGGAGACCGCTGGTTGCCTGGGTGGATACCGAGCGACGGCATCGGCGGCAAGCTCGTTGGCCAGAACGACTGGGACGGGGGCCGCTCGTCGTGCCGCGCATGCTGATTCGCACGTCGGAATAGGCGACGACGATGCTCCGGGCCCCCGTCGCGCTCTCCTCTTGAACACAGAATTGCTATTTCTCAACGCTCTGTGTCGCGACCGCCCGTTCACCGGTGTCGATGGGGGACCCCATTGACCCCATCTGTCACCGCAGGCACAAGCGTCGGCGCGGCCGTGCCCCGCCGGCAGTCAGAAGACGCCAGGCGTGGCCATTGCGTCAGAGGCCGCCCACCCCTTGTGAATCGTCAATCATGACGATGCGCCGACGATGCGGGCCTGACCTACTTGCGTCGGGGTAACAACAGGCGGGTTGCCCACCCCGGATGGTGAAACGTGGGACCCGCCGAGGCTTGTTTGGGGGTCAAGATGATCAGCGCCTGGGCGCGTCGTCACACGTTCGTGGTCGCACTGGCAACCCTTGTGGGTCTGAGCGGCTTTCTCGTCGTAGTGAGCCCGGGGGCCGCCGACGCGGGGGTGTCGTGGAGCTCGGTCAATCCGGCCCTCCCGTCGGACGCCGTGGCCGGGGGAGGAATCACCCTGGCGTCGAGTTCGTGCCCGGCCGACGGGTGGTGCATCGCCGTCGGCAGCTACCCGGGAAAGAACGGGAGCACCTATTACTCGGCGGGGTTGATCGACTCCGAATCGGGAGGGACATGGACCGCCACCGAGTCGCCGCTCCCCAGCAATGCGCTGGCGGGTGATCCCCAGGCATACCTCGAGGCCGTCACGTGCGTCTCGGTCGGGTCCTGTGTGGCCGTCGGCCGGTATCTCGACTCGTCGGGGGCGACCCAGGGCCTGGTGCTCCAGTTGTCGAACGGCGTGTGGTCCCCTTCCGAGCTCACCTTGCCCGCTGACGGCGAGACGACCGGCTCCTCGGCCTACGCCCAGTTGTCGGCGGTCGCCTGTCCGAGCAGTGGGTGGTGCACGGCGTTGGGTCTCTACACCCAATCCTCGGGGAGCGAGCAGGCTCTCGTCGCCACCGACGTCGGAGGGAGTTGGAGCGTTTCCTCGGCGCCTCTTCCCGCCGCGGCGTCGGGATCGCAGTTCATCGCCCTGTCGTGCCCGGCCCTGGGCTCGTGTGTGGCCACCGGGACCTACCTCGTGGGCGGGAACGACCTCGGCATGGTGGATTCGTTGTCGGGGGGGACCTGGACCGCGACGGCGATCCCGGTTTCCCCGGGAACATCGCCGCAGGCGTCGATCGCCAATGACGACCTGGCCGTCTCCTGTCCGGCGGTGGGTTCTTGTGTGGTGGCGGGGACCACGTTCGACGGCAACTACGAAGGCCTCATCGACACCTTGTCGTCGGGGACCTGGACCCCGTCCGCGGTCGGAACACCCGGCGGCCAGCCCTCCACCGACGTGCAACTGACCTCGGTGGCGTGCACCGCCTCCACCGCGTGCGTGGCGACCGGCCTGGCCCTCGAATCCGGGGCCGAGCAGGGCATCTTCGAGACCTTGGCGTCGGGGACCTGGACCCCGTCCGCGGCGCCCACACCTGCTGGAACGCTGTCGGGCACCAACATCGAGGTGCACGATGTCGCCTGCCCGACAGCGGGAACGTGCGTGGCCGTCGGCCAGTCCGACCTGACCGGAACCGTGAACGGGTTGCTGTGGAACCTCGCCGCCGGATCCTGGGCCGTCACCGCCGCCCCGCTCCCCTCTGACGCCAACGCCAGCTCGGACCCGTCCTTCTCGCCGATCGCGTGTCCGGGGGCCGGTGTGTGCATCGCCGTCGGTACGTACCTGGGCGCCGCAGGTCGAGAGGGTGTGGTCGAGACCGATCCTTCCCTGGTGGCGTCTACCACGACCCTCCAGATGCAGCAGCAATCGACGACGTCGTTCACCTACTCGGCCACGGTGACCGGGACAGCGGGGCCCACCGGGACGGTCGTCTTCTCGGCCGGCCTCAGGTCCGTGTGCAGCGCCACGCTCTCCAACGGCGTCGCCAGTTGCAACGGCCCCAACCCCCCGGCGTCGACCATCGTGGCGTCGTACTCGGGAGACGGCAGCTCGGCGCCATCGTGGGGCAGCGCCACGAGCCCCTCCATCCTGACCGCGATCACCGCCATGAGCGGCTACGACGCGTCCGCCCGGATCAACACCTTCTTCGGCTCGCCGCTGCAGGTGAAGGTCATCAACACGGCCGGCGCCGGTGTGCCCGGCGTGGTGGTGACCTTCTCGGTGCCGCCTGAGTCAGCACAATCGGCCTATCTGTGGGGCTCCGCCACCGCCGTGACCAACGCCGCGGGCGTGGCGACAGCGCCGGTGCTCTCGGCCAATGCCATCAAGGGCCTGTACTGGGTGGTCGCCTCGGCCACAGGTGTCCCGGTCTCGACGGCGTTCCTCCTGCAGAACACGAAGTAACACAGCCATGCCCGAGCCGCAGCCCGGCTCCATGGATCACTGACACACGACACGCCGGCCTGGCGCCGGGTGCCGGGGGACGCTATCGGTGGCGTGGAGGCACGGTCCGACAGACCGGTGGGGTGCTCGTTCGGTCGGGTCGCCCGGCTCCGGCCTCGTGCGCCCCGGCAGGTGATGGTCACCGAGATGCGGGTGTGCCGGCGGTACGATCCCGGTGATGCACATTCAGCTTGGTGACGTCGCCACCTGGGTGGGGAGTGCCGTGACGGTCGGCGTCCTGTCGGTGGTCGTGTGGCAACTGGGGATGCTTCGCAAAGAGCGCGAGTCCCGGCAGGCCGCATCGGTGTCGGCGTGGATAACGGATCGCCAGATGAGCTTTCCTCCCAAGGACCGCCCCAACCCCACGGTGCGCGTGGAGGTCTCGTTGCGGAACGTGAGCAGCCAGCCGATCGGCCGGGTCCTCTTCCAGGTCACCCTGGGCTCGGAGCATCGCCGGATGAGTGTCGGGCCGGTTCCCCCGGACGGTTCTGTCACCGCAGAGACCGCCATCTTCAGGTCGATTGCCATCAAGGATGCGAACTCGAGCCCAGAGCTCGACATCTGGTTCACCGACGAAGCCGGCCACGCCTGGCACCGACCCCACGCGGGCAGCCTTCGGCAGAGTCGGCCGCCGCGCGACTGGTTGGAGCTGCGCTTCTCGGTCGCCGAACCGCCCAGTCAGAAGCAGGTCGCCCTGGTCGGCCAGGCGGTCGGAGCCGATCCCGACCCGGACGAAACTCCCGAAACGATGGGGCCCAGCTCCGACGAGCTCTGGCTCGCCTCGGTGGACGAGAGGTCGGCGTAGGAGCCTGCGCGCCGGCCGGCCCCAGGAGTCCCCGTGACGGTCACACGAGGGAGCTGACCGTGGGTCTTGATGCCACTGCGGCATCCCAGCTCGTGGACCTCGACCGTTACCCCGTGCTCGATCCCGGCTGCCCGAGGCACCGTGACGTGGTCGAGGGGGCGAGGGCCCAGATGGCGACGGTGGGAGCCGCCGAACTCATCGGCTTCGTGAAGCCGTCGGGGGTGGCGGCATTGGTGGCGGACGCCGAGTCCTTGGCGCCGCGGGCCCATCGGTCCCGAGGGAGGGCCACCGCGTATCTCGAGGCTCCCGTCCCGTCGTTTCCGAAGCGACACCCGCGGCGCACCCGAGGTGCGTACTCCGTGGGCGCGGTCGCCTATGACCTGATCCCGCGCTCCTCACCGTTGCGCCTGCTCTACGAGTGGGCGCCGATGGTCGAGCTCATCGCCGCCATCTTGGACCGGGGCCCGCTCTTTGCGTACGCCGACCCCTTCGGAGCCCTCAATCTGGCGGTCATGCGCGAGGGCGACGAGCTCCAGTGGCATTTCGATCAGACGGACTTTGTGGTGTCTCTGGCCATCCAGGCTGCATCGGTGGGAGGGGACTTCGAAGTCGCGCCGCGCATCCGATGTCCCGACGACGAGCGATATGACGATGTCGGGGCGGTGCTCGAGGGAGACCACGCTCCGGTCCTCACCCTGCCCATGACGCCGGGGACACTGTTGGTCTTCGAGGGCCGGCACTCACTGCACCGGGTGTCACCGATCTCCGGATCAACGCTGCGTCACGTCGGTCTGCTCGCCTTCGACACCAAACCGGGGACCGTCAGCAGCGAGGCTCTCAGACTGGACCGCTACGGGCGCACCGAGGCCTTGGCGCAGCCCCCTTCCTCGTGGCCCCCTACGTGATAATGAAGCTCCCATGACGCATCTGATCGACACCCAGTTCGGTGAGGCCTTCGTCGGATCGGGTGCCGAGGCGGCCCACATCAACACGGTCCTGGGTCGCAAGGGAGGTCCGGTCGAGACGTCGTTCACCACCGCTCTGGCCACCCCCCGCCCCGGGCACGTCGCCTTTGTGACCGTGGTTCGCCCCGGGCTGCCGGTGAAACCGTTCACGTTGTTCGTGAACAAGGCCGAGCTCACCGGGGAACGCCACTCCAACTTGACCTGGGGCGCGGCCCAGGCGGGCGTGGCCTCAGGGGTGCTGTGGGCTGTGGCGGACGACGTGGTCGTCGCCGGAGACGTCGACGACCTGCTCCTGATCGCGGCGGTGTGGGTCGACCCGCGGGCGCAAGAAGAAGCGCTGGTGTACGAGAACAACCGACAGGCCGCCCGCCGAGCGCTTGACCAGGGGCGTCGGCAAGAGCCGGCGCTACCCGCCCTGCTCGCTGTCGCCACGGCCCCCGAGAACCCGTTCTTCAGCCTCAGGTTCGAAGGGGACGGCTCCCCGTCTCCCTGAGGTCCGGCCCTTTGGAAGGAGTCTGGGACTTACCTGTGGACAGCCTGAGTTCTGGCCGCGTAGGTTGTCGAGTCGGGGTTCCCCGATCGAGGTGGGTCGTGGCGTTGTGCGCCTACCCGAGATCGGGTGTGGCCGACGGGACCTACGACCGGGGGGTGGGGTCATCGATGGGACGGGTCTCTCGTCGCCGGCACGAGGTGGGTCTCTCGTGAATTCGAGGCGGAGAATCTCGGGCCGTGGTCGTCGTCACACGGTTCGAACCGACGGCTCTCGCCGCCGCCGTCTGACTCTCGGCAGCGCCCTGATGCTCTCGATGTCGGTATCGGTATCCCTGGCTCTTGTTGTCGGGGTTTCGTCCACCACCGCCGCCGCCAGTCCGTCGCGGGCGTCATCGATTCCTCTCGGGGCCTATGCGGGAACCGACAACCCCCTCGGAGTCGCCCGATTCGGCTCGACGACCGGCGCGCACATGACGCTCGGCACCGATTTCCTCAGCCGATCCAATTGGGGGGCCCTGGAGGATGCCGGCGGGATCGGTGCCTGGGCTGACTCGGGCTACCAGTTGGTCCTCGCGGTGCCGATGCTCCCCCGCCGGGGACGGACGTCGTTGGTCAGAGGTGCCCGGGGCGCCTATGACTCGCACTTCGTCACCTTGGCCCGGAACCTCGTGGCGGCGGGCGAGGGCAACGCCTACCTCCGCCTGGGATGGGAGTTCAACGGCAATTGGTACAAGTGGCGCGTCGAGAATGCCCGCAGCGCCGCCGACTTCGCGGCGTATTTCCGGGACATCGTGGGTGCCATGCGATCTGTGCCAGGCGAATCGTTCAAGTTCGTCTGGAACCCGAGTGCCGACGCCATGTTCGGGCAGTACACCCCGAGTGAGGCCTATCCGGGCAATGCCTATGTGGACTACATCGGCACAGATGTCTACGACGAATCGTGGGTGGAGCCGCTCAATCCGCAGACCGCATGGTCGAACCAGCTCACCTGTCCATGGGGCCTCGACTGGCTGTCGTCGTTCGCGGCGCAAGAGGGCAAACCGATCGTCTTCCCTGAATGGGGCGTGGCCATACGGAGCGACGGGCACGGGTTGGGCGACGACCCATACTTCGTCAACCAGTTCGCCGATTGGATCACGACGCAAGACGTCGCGTGGACGAGCATCTTCTCGTTCGACGGGGACCAACAGGACGACATCACCGACGGCAGCTTCCCCAGTGCCTTGGCCGCGTTCAAGGCCGACTTCGGCTGACCTCGTCTGGCTCGGTTGGCGACAAGGACCAGACCGGGAGACGACACTTGATCGCCGTACCTCGTCTCAGCGCACCGTCCCAGGTGGCGGTCCGGGTGGGATCCTTCGGCCTCACGCACTAGAAATGCGGGATCGGAACAGTGGTGACACGCGGGGAACGTTGAGGAACATGGCAAGACTCATCTTCGCCAACGCAAACCTCCTGGATGGGAACCACCCGGCCCAGCCAGGTGCGACCGTTGTGGTGGAGGACGACCGGATCGTCTCGGTCGATCCCGTGGCTTCGGTTGAGTCCCACCCCGATGACCGGGTGTTGGACCTCGCCGGTCGAACGTTGATGCCCGGAATGGTCAGCTGCCATTTCCACGCCACCTATCACGAGCTCGGCGCCAAGCCGGCCCCGTTCGGCTTGGAGGAGCCGCCGGCCCTCCAGGCCGTGCGAGCGGTGCGGAACCTCGAGGGAGTCCTGCGCGCCGGTTTCACGTCGGCGGTGAGCGCCGGTGCACCCTTCGCCATCGATCCGGCCATGCGGCGGGCCATCGCCGAGGGCGCTGTCGCCGGGCCTCGCTTCGTCCCCGGTAGCCGTGACGTGAGCACGACCGGACACGTGAACGACAGCGCCCCGTGGTACTGGGAGCTCGGGGGACGAGGAGCACTGCGGATCTGCGACGGTCCTGACGAGTTCCGCCGAGGTGTCCGTGCCGAGATCCGGGAAGGTGCCCGCATCATCAAGATGTTCGTCACCGGCGGTCACGGAACCGTGGGCCCCGCCGAGCGGACCGAGATGACACCGGCGGAGATGGGGGCCGCGATCGAAGCTGCCCACGACCGGGGCGCGCTGGTGCGGGGCCACATCGCCAACCGCGAGGCTATCGCCATGGCTCTTGACTGCGGCATCGATGTCATCGACCACGGCGACGGCATGGACGACAAGGCCATCGCCCGCATCGTGGAGACCCGAACGGCGGTGGCCCCCTCCATGTTCTTCCCCTACCGACTGTGGCAGTCGATGTCGGGGAGCCGTCTCGGCTTCACCGATTCACTCAAGGCCGACCTGGATGCCTCCTTTGCCTGGCTGCCGAGAGCGAACGAGGCCGGCATGCGGCTGGTGGTGGGCGACGACTACGGGGCGATGGGGTTCCCGCACGGAATCTATGGTGAGGAGCTCGCCTTCTACGTCGACGTGGTCGGCATTGCGCCCCTCGACGTCCTGCGTTGGGCCACACGACACGGCGCCGAGCTGATGGGTCGGGGCCACGACCTCGGAACCGTCGAGCCCGGCAAGCTGGCCGATCTCCTGATCGTCGACGGCGACCCATCGGTCGACATCGGGGTCCTGAGCGATCCGGGGCGTCTGGAAGCGGTGATCAAAGGGGGGCACCTGGTGAGCGGGCCCTGGAGCCGTGCCGAGGGACATCAGCCTCGGTCGGGGTGAGATCACGTTCGGGTGGAACGTGGAGTAGAGCGCGGCGGGCTCGGGATTAGATTGCGGTCCATGGCTCAAGGCAACAACAACGTGGACGACTCCTCACCGTCGTGTCTGGTTGTGCAGCACGTCGAGCCCGAGGGCCCCTATGCCATCGGTGAGGCGCTCGCCACCGCCGGTGTCGTGGTGGACATCCGCCGGGTCTATGGCGGCGAGCGCCTGCCTGCCGACATCGCCGATTTCACCGGGGTCGTAGTCATGGGCGGCCCCATGGCCGCGCACAGCGATTCGGGTTTCCCCACCCGACAGGCGGAGCTCGATCTCCTCGCCGAGGCGATCGCCCGTGGGGTGCCCACCATCGGCGTGTGCCTCGGGGCGCAACTCCTCGCCCTGGCCGGCGGTGGGAAGGTGTTCCCGGGAGCGAACGGGGCCGAGGTGGGGTGGGCCCCCGTCGAGCTCACGGACCAGGCCGCCGCCGACCCGCTGCTGAGCGCGCTGCCCGATCACCTCACGGTCCTGCACTGGCACGGGGACACCTTCGACCTTCCACCCGGATCGGTCCACCTCGCCGGCAGTCCTCGCTACCCCGCCCAGGCCTTCAGGATCGGTGCTCGGGCCTGGGGTCTGCAGTTCCACCTGGAGGTCGATGATGGCGCGGTCGCTGCGTTTCTCGACGCCTTCGGCCAGGATGCCGTGCGGGCCGGAACCACCCCCGAGGTGATCGCCGGGGAGAGCCGGGCCGCGCTGCGGGCCCTCATGCCTCATCGCGCCAGCGTCCTGACACGATTCGCCGAGCTGGTCGCCACGCGCGATCGGGAGCAGCTCGTGGATCGGTAGCCAGGGTCGGTCCGGGAGGTGCCGGCCGGCGCGGCGCCAACGTTTCCGCCCTGTTAACTGTGACAACTTAGGTTGTCTCAGGGACAACAGACCCGTATGGTGGTGGCATGGCACCAGATGCCGGAGCCGTGCTCATCTCTGTGGGTCAGCGTCTGCGGGCGGCCCGGGAGCGGGTTGGACTCACGCTCGATCAGACGGCGGAGCTGTCGGGCTTGTCCAAGGCGCACCTGTCGCGCCTCGAATCCGCCGAGCGCCAGCCGTCGATCGCGGCATTGCTGTCACTGTCGGGCGCGCTGGGAACCCCCGTCAGTGTCCTCCTGGGTGAAGACCAGGACCCGAGCCCCCTCACCATCTCCACCATGGGTACCCCACGACATGACTCCAAGGGGCTCTCCATCGCGCCGTGTAGTGGGTACGCAGGTTCCTCGGCGTTGGAGGCCTTGCGCATCGCCGTGGATCCGGATCGCCCCTTGACACCCCCGGCCCACCACCGTGGTGAGGAGTGGCTGTACGTGCTCCAGGGCATCCTCCGTCTCGAATACGACGGCGAGGTTCATCATCTGGGCCCAGGGGTCGCCGCCCACTTCGATGCCGAGCGCCCGCATCGCCTGGGGGCCGAGGGGCAGGGCGCTGAGGTCTTGTTGGTTGCGGCCAAGGACACCCGCAATGTGCAGCCCATCCACTAGCAACACTCGAGGACCAGAAGAGAGGTCGTGACATGGCATCGGTGACCCACATGGACAGCGTCGAAGCGACTGGCGAGAGGTTCTCGCTCCAAGAGCTTCTCTACGTGCGGGCTCGAACTCGTCGCGCTGTGCACATGATCGCCGAGCGAGTGAAGGTCGGCATGGCCGAGGAGGAGGCGAAAGAGGCCGCTCGGGCCATCCTTACCTCCCTCGGCATGCGCCGAGGCTGGCACCACATCATCGTGCGGTGTGGCCCGAACACCACCAAGGATTTCATGGAGCGATCCGAACCGGGCGTCGTCCTGGGAGAGAACGACATCTTCTTCGTCGATATCGGGCCCATCTTCCGCGATACCGAAGGCGACGCCGGCGACACCTTCGTGTTCGGAGATGACCCCGAGCACCATCGCGCCAAGCGGGATGTCCGGGCCATCTGGGAAGACGTCCGGCGTGTCTGGTTCGACGAACGCATCACCGGACAGGAGCTCTACCGCTACGCAGAAAAGGCGACGGCCGACCGTGGGTGGAAGCTGAATCTGGACCTCTCGGGGCACCGTCTTTCCGACTACCCGCACTCGGCGCATTACGACGGACCATTGGCCGAGGTTCCCTTTCGGCCCAATCCCAATCTCTGGGTCCTCGAGATCGCCATCGCCCACCCCGATCGCCAGTTCGGCGCCTTCTACGAAGACCTGCTGCTCGAAGATCAGTCGTTTCCTGAAGGGGTGCTCCCGGCCTAGGGACGGTGCGCGCTGCGCCGACAAAACAATTCCTGAATACGCGCAGACCGGGTTCTGGAATCACGTCCTGATTCCCTCGCTGTTCGTAGATAATGCGCGTGGCCTTCCGCGCCGACTTTCGCGCGCCTGCTCCCCCAGAAATCTACCGAAGTTCCTACCAGCATCCCGTCGTCGGTCTGATCGGAAACACGTCTGACACGAGGGCTTAATAGCGCTTAACGCCGCAGGTCTTGTATTCGCTCTGCTTCTCGTTGAGATTTGTCATAGATGCAATTCATCCCGCCTCATAGCGAGAAGAGAGGAAGCTGAGCGCCATGGAGACGACAGGTTTACAAACACCGCCAGCTCCGCCCGGAAGGCAACAGGGGCTCCGGAGGAATGCACTGGGCTTTCCCACCGTGCTGGCCCAGTCCATCGCGGTGATCTCGCCCACCATGACGGCCGTCCTGATCATCGCCTTGTGTTTCGGCGACGCCGGGAACGGGACGTGGCTCGCCTATGCCTTCGGCACGGTGATGCTGCTCTTCGTCGTCGGGTGCCTGAACCAGTTCGCCAAACGATCAGCCTTGGCGGGGTCGATGTACGGCTACACCGGACGGGGGCTCGGACCCAAGGCGGGTGTGATATCGGGGTGGAGCCTCATCTGGGCGTATCTCTTCATCGGTGTCGCCGGCCTCACGGGGTTTGCGATCTTCGCCCAGCAATTCTTGCAAGGCATCGGCGTGCACACGACTGTGCCCCCGGTGATCTTCTTCCTGCTCAGTGCGGGGGTGTGCTGGTTCATCGCCTACAAGGACATCCACGTCTCGTCGCTGCTCACCCTGGTGTTCGAGATCGTATCGGTGGCCTGCATCTTGAGCCTCGCCGCCGTGGTCCTGTTCAAGCACGGCATCACGATCGACACCACCATCGTGAAGGCGAAGGGCATGACCTTCCATGGCCTGAGCCTGGCCGTCGTGATCTGCATCTTCTCTCTCGTCGGCTTCGAGAGTGCGACGACACTCGGGGGGGAGGCGAAGAACCCGCTGAAGAACGTGCCACGAGCGGTGATCATCAGCCTGCTCGTCACGGGGTTGTTCATGGTGATCATGAGCTATGTCGAGGTGTTCGGCACCCGGCACTACGGCACCCCGCTCAACAACATCGCCCTGCCCTTGACGGTCCTCTCCAAGATCTACGGCGTGACTTTTTTCAAGATCCCAGTCGCCCTCGGCGCCATGGTGAGCTTCTTCTCGCTCACGCTGTCCTGTCTCAACGCAGGGTCTCGGATCATCTACCCGATGGCCCGGCACACGATCTTTCCGAAGCACCTCGGTCGGGCACACGAGGAGAACCAGACGCCGCACGTCGCGATCACGTCTTACATTCTCGCCATCGTGGCTATCCCCCTGGTACTGGAGATCTTCACGAATCCGCTGACCACGTTCGGCGACGCCGGGACCCTGGCTGCCTTCGGTTTCCTGACGGCGTACTTCCTCATCTCCGTCGCCGCCCCGATGTACTTGAAGAAGCTGCGAGAGCTGAGAGCCCACCACATCGTGGTGGCGGCAATGGCCTGCCTCTTGCTCATGGTTCCGCTCATCGGGAGCTTCTACCCGGTGCCGCCGTTCCCCGTGGACATCTTCCCGTACATCTTCCTGGCCTACATGCTGGCCGGTTCGGGGTGGCTCTTCGTGGTCAGCCGGCGCAACCGGGGGCTCTTTGCAGAGATCGAGATGGATCTCGAGGCCTCGATGCTGTCCTCCCAGAAGCACACCGAGGAAGTCGATCGGGCTTTGGAGGAGATCGGTGGTGCAATCGAGCCGACGCCGTTGCCCGTTCCGGCACTCTCGGCCGAGCGGCCGGTGCCCGCCACCGCAGGCTAAAGCGCAGTCCCGCGAACCCGGAACCGCTTGTCGTCGGAAATGCGACAGGCGGTTCCGGGTGGCGGAGGGGCTTTGGTTGCAGCCGGTCTCTTCGCAAGCGGCCGGGCCCAGAGCCACAATCGTTCAGAGGCGTTCCCCGGTTGTGCGCAACGAGCCGATGCCGAGGCTGCCCGCGCTGTCCAGGGCGGGTCCTGACAGCGCCGCCGCCCGGGCCAAGGGGTTGAGCTCGGGTGGGCCGACCCGCGTCAGGGTGTTGCGGTCAATGTGGCTGAAAGGTTCTTCCCGGCCGGGGATCTGCAGCACCCCCTCCTCTTCGTACGACCACGTCCCATCGCCGTTCACCGTGACGTGGATCCGATAGCTGAGGGTACGGAACGCCTCGTCGAGGAAGGGATTGGACAAGATCCCATGGACCTCGGACCCGACCGTGGCCGTGAGCTCGAAGTCGGTGGCCTCGGGCCCGGCTGGGCCCGAGGCCAGGAGCACCTGGGCCCGGGGGATGCCGAGAGTCAGGGTCACCGCCTCGGCGGCGGGCTCGTAGAGCCAGTAGCCGACCTGGTCGTGGAATGTTTCGATCTCGCCGGGCTTGGTGATGTGGGTGTGGTACCGCAGGCCGTAGAAGAGCTGGGGCCCGTTGGTCTGGCGGTCGATGGGGTGTAGCTCGTAGTGCTCGATGAACGAGTTCTCCTCGGTCCCCTCGACAACGGGGTGTTGGTCCGAGCCCTTGATCCCCTCCCAGACCCCGGCCATCGGTCGCAGGGGGCCGAGATTCGCCAGAGTGTCGGGATCACCGTCGGGCTCGGTGTAGATGTCAGGTCCGTATATCGTCACTTTTCCCACCCGCTCCGCCCCACGATGTCATCTTGCACCCAGCCACCTCGCTACCCGGGGCCACCCGCCGTCGGCCTCCCGGGACGACGTAAGGATATCGGCGCTTCCGAGCCCCGCCTCCTGGCCGAATGATCCTGAGCGCAATGCGAGGCCGAGGGTCTCCTCGTCGTCAGGGGCCCACCTACTAGCTTGGGCTCTCTGTGGCGGACTCCACCGAGGCGATCACCACTCCGAGCAGCAGCGCGGCGGACAAGAAGCCGTCGTCCATCGAGCGGATCCAACGCCTG
Organism: Acidimicrobiales bacterium; assembly: GCA_050011815.1. GTDB lineage: Bacteria > Actinomycetota > Acidimicrobiia > Acidimicrobiales > UBA8190 > Chersky-840. The sequence goes on from JBEKIJ010000004.1 coordinate 66,146, forward strand.
GAGAGGTTGGAAGAGGAGCGTCTCAAGGAGAAAGAGCGCAAAGACGAGGAGAGGCGACAGAGGATCGCCGGCGCGAAGCCTTCAGGTGGACGCCACGATCTCGTTGAACGCATCGAACAGGCCACGAAGTACCCGATGTCCCTCTTGGGGATCGCCTGGCTGATCATCGCCATCACCATCCTCACGACCGACGCCAACGGCTCGGCCTCCACTGTCCTGGTGGGGATCCTCTTCGCGCTCTGGGCCGTCGCGTTCGTGGAGTACCTCGTGCGCCTGGTGGTCACCCCTGATCGTCGCGGCTATCTCAAGCGGCGATGGGTCGAGCCGGCCACGGTGGTCGTTCCCCCCCTCCAGGGGTGGCACTTCGTCGGCATCGAGAGGATGGGCCTCCTTCTCCATGAGGGGGAGCTGCGGGTGGAGACGATCCTCAAGCATCACAGCCTCTTCCGGGTACTCATCGCCGCGGCGGTGACCCTGTTCCTCGGGGCCTGGTTGGTGCTGCTCTTTGAGGAGAAGGCCAGAGGGAGCAACATTCACAACTACCCCGACGCCTTGTGGTGGGGCATCGTCACCGTGACCACCGTCGGGTACGGGGACCGGTTCCCCGTCAGCGAAGGTGGCCGTGTGGTGGCCGTCGTCCTCATGCTGCTCGGAATCGGCCTCATCGGCGTACTCACCGCCACCGTTGCTTCTGTGTTCATCAAGGAACACACCGACGCCAACAAAGAGGAGTTCAAGAAGGGGCATGCCGACTTGGGTCAGCAGCTAGCGGTCATCAGCGACCGGCTCGCCGACGTCGAGCGTCGGCTCGGTGCTACGTCGTCCGAGGTGGATGCCGTCGACTCGGCTGCAGACGCCGAAGCCGCCACGAGCGGGCCGGTCGAACCAGATCAGGGAGCTCCCCCCTCGTGAATGTCACTGCGGGGACATGACCATCCGCAAAGTCATCGCGCTGCTTCGCGCTCGAGGTGGGCCTTGTGAGCGAGCTTGATGACCTCTTCCGACACCGATCGCTTGTTCCCTTCATGAGCGGGATGGTGAAGCGGGCAAGCCAGATACGGGGTGCCTTCCACCGGCTTGCCCAGTCGGAGACATCCCTTGACGTGGCAATTGTGGTGTCGGTAGATGGTGACGATGCTGCCGAGGATGAGGAAGTCAGGAATCGCCCCACCGAACCCAGACCAGAAGCCGTACCAGGTACCCGACTCGGCATCCGCTCCGGTGTACCGCAGGAACCAGTGAGCTGAGTCAGTCCAGAAGATCGCCATGAACACGAAGAACACCGCTACGACGAGCAGCAACCCACCGAGGAGCAGTCGTTTCATGGCTCTCCTCCCGACCTCGGTGACTTCAGGGTCATCGCTATGTTCTGGGTGGTCAAGAAAGCCTCCCGCCTGGAGAACACCAAGATAGACGCGGACCGGTCGGGACGAAGGTGTCCGGCCGCGGCTGTCTCGAGGAGGCAGGCCATGACGAGTGGCACACCGGCGACGCCGCCGCGGCTACATGCGGGGCTGGAGGGTCTGCATCCCTTCGCCCGAGAGGTCCTCGAGCGGCGCCTTGCGTCCCGCCAGGGCGAGGATGAGCGACGCCAGGGGGCCCTCGACGGATGGACCGTCCCCTGCCGACCAGTCCGAGTCCGTGGCCGAGATGCGCAGACCGGCCATGCGCTTCTTGGTGTGAATCGGGAACCCTATTCCCTTCACCGTGTTGGCCACCATCAGCAACGTGGCTTCCGGCACGTTCCGGGTCATGCCTGTCGGCCGGCGAATGTCCCCGCTGTGGCACACGAGGTCGGTCAGCATGATCTCGGGCTTCGTCCCTGGCGGCGTGCGACGGGTCCCGATCGTCTTCTTGAACTGTTTCAGGAGTTCGTCGGGAGGAGCCGTTCCCAGTGCCAGCCCTTCACGGGCCATGAAGCGGTTGAAGTTGAGGCCGCTCTTGAGCATCCCTGCAAGGAACGGGCCCGTCTTCACGTCCGCGCCGCCGACCAGATGGCCCACGACATGCCGGACCTTCCACTCGCTGCACAGCGACTGAGCGTTCCACTGGTTGTCATCGAGCGTCGCCAGGTCATCGGCCAGCGCCGTCCGCTCTTCGTCGGTCATTTGCCACGTATCCATGACCACCCCGCGTCCGTGTCAGCGAGTCGCCGGAGACCCGCAAGCCTGGCGCGAGGGTATCGAGATCGAGGGTTGTGCGCCTCTGATGAGGAAGGATCCCGGAGCACCGTCGGGACCGGTCGGTTCCGAGCCGACGACCGGGGAAAACGAATCGCGGTACTGCGGTTCGGCGTTGGTACTTTCTCCTCCGAACGGCGTGTTCTCGCCCGACCCGGAGACCCAGATTCGACGGGTATTTCGCAATATCGGATTGACTCTGACCGAAGCCGGGGCAAAGTGGTCGATGCGATCGAGATCAACTCGTACCACGTTGGCCTGATCAACCAGAGCTCCCATTGACGGGGACAGAACCTCAAGAGTCGCAGGTCGTGCCAACCGTCTCCACCTGCCCGGTCTCAAGCCACCGTGCCTTGCGCCACGAGGGAGGACCACTCGGCATCCCCGATGTCAGTGAGTTCGCGCAGAACCTGCTCCGTGTGTTCGCCCAGGCCGGGGCCGACGTCGGCGATGCCCCCCGGAGTGCGGGAGAACTTTGGCACCACCCCGGGCATCGGGACCTCGTACCCGGCCCGGGACGCGGCGCGGACCACCATGGCGCGTGCGATGTAGTGGGGGTCGACCACCATGTCAGACGGGGTGTAGACGCGGCCGGCAGGCACACCGCTCGACGAGAGCAGCGCCAGGAGGGCGTCGGTCTCCTGGTTGCGTGTCCAGTCGGCGATGAGCTCGTCGAGCTCCTCCATGTTGCGCCCACGGGCAGCGTGGTCATGGAACCGCGGGTCCCGAGCCAGCTCAGCCCTCCCCATTGCCGTGCACAGCCGCGTGAAGACGGAGTCGGCGTTGCCGGCGATCAACACCTCAGATCCGTCAGCTGTCGGGTATGCGTTGGACGGGGACACACCCGGGAGGACACCCCCGGTGCGTCGCCGGGTGACGCCGGCGACCTCGAAGTCGGCCAATGTGGATTCCATGAGCGCCGCCACGGCCTCGTAGATGGCCACGTCGATTTCCTGGCCCCGACCACTGGCGTGCCGCTCGGCCAGTGCGGCCAGCGTGCCCACGACCGCGAATAATCCGGCCAGCGCGTCGCCCAGACTGATTCCGCAGCGGGCGGGGGGCCGATCGGGGTCTCCTGTCGTGGCCCGGATGCCCCCCATCGCTTCGCCGATGGACCCGAAGCCTGCTTCTTCGGCGCGTGGACCGGTCTGTCCGAATCCCGACACATGGACCACGATGATCCCCGGGTTCGTGCTCTGGAGGTCCTCATAGCCGAGGCCCCACTCGGCAAGGCGCCCGGGCCGGAAGTTCTCGAGGACCACGTCGACTCGGTCAGCCAGTCGCCGAACCAGGTCCTGCCCAGCGGCACGGTGCATGTCGATGGCCACGGAGCGCTTGTTGCGAGCAATGGCTGGCCACCACAGCCCCTGGCCCTCGTGGGTGATGCCCCACGTGCGCATCGGGTCGCCCCGGTCCGGGGTCTCCACCTTGATGACGTCGGCTCCGTAGTCGCCGAGCAGCTGGCCCGCGAAGGGTCCGGCGATAAAGTTGCCCAGTTCAAGCACCCGCAACCCGGCGAGGGGGCCCCTTCGCTCCATCGTGGTCATGGAGCGAGTGTAGGGAGGCGCTCCGTCGAGGTTGGGGGACGAGGGGAACCCTGAAGCGGGTGTGGGGAGTGGTGGAGGAGAGCATGGCTGAAGAGCACGGATCGGAGTTCTGCGGGATCAACCACCTGGCCCGCGCTGCGGAGAGAATCGACGACGGTGAGGCGGACATCGGACGCCGACCGGCCCGCGCCGTCGACCGAGCGGCGACCTGACCCCGGTGCCCCGTCTGCGCCAGGTGCCCAAGGCTGAAGCCGAGGCGCCCATCGTCCAGGTCATGTACGAGCACCTCTTCGAGGGACGCGATCCGGTGGCCGAGCCGGGCACCGCCACCGGGTCACCGGGCGACTGGTGGACGGTGTTCGCCCTGGTGCCCGACGTCCTCGAACATGCGGTCCAGGGGTTCGGCCTCTACCAGAGTCCAAAACGGCGTCTCGACCCGACGCTGCGTGAACTCGCTCAGGCCCGAGCGGGCTGGGCGGCGGGCAGCCAGTTCGTCTTCTCCCAGCATTGCAAGGCACTTCGTGCTCAGAACGTTGACGAGGCGATCATCGAGGCGATTCCCCATTGGGCGGCCGGATCCTGTTACGACGAGACCCAGCGCCTCGTCCTGGCCTACACCGACTGCCTCGTGCTCGACCGGGGCCGGGTGCCCGACGGGCTCTTCGCCGCCCTCCATGCTCACTTGGGGGACGAGGAGATCCTCGAGCTCACCTACATCGCCGCCCTCTACCTCCAGCATGCGGTGATGTCGCGGGCACTGCGCACCGAATTCGATGACCGCCCTGAGCCGGTGGTCGAGGTGGTCGGCGGTGACCGTGCCGCGGCTCGCGACGTCGGCCTCGACATCACCGCTCCCCCTCAGTGAACGCCGCATCCGGAGCGGCTCCACCTCGAGCGGTGGAGTTGGTCGAGGTGTCGCCGCGCGACGGGCTTCAAGACGAGCCGGTTCGCCTGAGCACCGAAGCAAAGGTGTCCCTCATCGAGCGCGCCCTGGATGCCGGGGTCACCCGGGTGGAGGCGGTCAGCTTTGCCCGACCCGACCTGGTCCCGGCCATGGCCGACGCCGAGGAAGTGATGGCTGGGGTTTCCCGCCGGACCGGCTCACGACTGGCCGGCCTGGTCCTCAACGAGCGGGGACTGGAGCGTGCCCTGTCCGCTGGGGTCGACGAGGTCAACGTGGTGGTGGTGGTGACCGAAACCTTCTCGCGCCGCAACCAGGGGATGGGCGTGGAGGAGGCCGTGGCCATGTGGGCACGCGTGGCCTCGGAGGCCACCCTCGCCGGGGTCGGTGCGTCGGTCACCCTGTCGGCGGCCTTCGGCTGTCCCTACGAAGGGACGGTGGAGCCGCATCGGGTCCGGGAGCTCGCCCGCCAGGTTGCCGCCGCGGGGGCCTTTGAGATCGGACTCGCCGACACCATCGGCTGCGCGGTGCCTCCTGAGGTGGAGGTGCTGGTGCGAGGGGTGGCCGCCGACACCGGACTGCCGGTCAGGGTCCATCTGCACAACAGCCGCAATACCGGGTTCGCCAACGCCGTGGCCGCCCTGGCGGCGGGGGTGGCCGCCCTCGACGCCAGTATCGGCGGGATCGGCGGCTGCCCATTCGCCCCCGGCGCGGAGGGCAACATCGCCAGTGAGGACCTCGTGCACCTCCTCGACCGGATGGGCGTTGTCACCGGGGTTCGGCTCGAGGGCTTGCTGGAAGCGTCGCGCTGGCTGGCGGAGGCACTGGGTCATCCCTTGCCCGGGCAGGTCGCCCGTTCCGGCGCATTCCCCCGCCCGGTTGGTTCTGGGTGAGCCGCGCCCACGGGCACGATTCTCGTGACCCGCCCAGGTCGGGCGCCCTGGACGAGCGTTCGGCACCCACAGGTCAGGGGCGATGTCGGTTCACGAGCCCGTAGCTCCATGTCGTGGGCTCCGAGTAGGGGGCGCGGAATCAGCGACGGCGAGGCGGGCTTGATCGAGAGCAGGCGCCACGGCGTGGCGATGGCGGGCGCCGCATACGCCGTCGCAGGGCCCTTCTCACAGAGTCTTCGTGTGTCAGGCGCTGGCGATGATCTGGACGATCTCCGCGCTGGCGGCTCCTCCAATGCCCGATCGGTCAGGGCCTCAGGGTGGTCCCGTGGACCGTTTCGGAGTTGTCGGCACCCACGGCCGTCCTCCTGTCTGTGACGGTCGATTGGGTATACGTCAGCGAATCGGTCGGCGGATCACAAATATGGGCCATTTCCGTCCGCTCAGGCCGGTGGAGGATCACGAAGTCGAGCTCGGAGAAGGGCACCGTGGGCGGATGGCCGGTGAGCGACAAAATCCCCCGGCCCCTTGGTCGTGTTCCCCGGCCCCAGACCCGCTACGTGTCTCCTCGGGCCTCTTTGGCGTAGATCGAGGCGAGCTGACGGGAGAAACCCATCGTTCGGCCCAGTTCGCCGATGCTCAGGCCCTCGTCGAGCCCGAGGGTGAACACGGCCAACCGAACGTTGTGGCGAGCCGCCTCCAGCTCCTCTATCTGCTGCGTCATCGTCTTTCTGATCGCGCCGGTCGGTATGGCGGCAAGGACCTCGCGTACCGGCCTCCCCTTCTCGACGAGCGTCCGAGCCCGTCGGTTGGAAGTGCTCACCGCACTCAGGGTCTTGCGGAATTGCGCACAGGCCTCGACGAACTCGTCGACGCTCGTGAGGACTTTCTTTCTGTCTTGGTCCATGGTCATCGCCGGAAAAGTTACCCCCGGGTCATGGATCTTCTGGGTCTCTTGTGGGGCTCTTGTGGGTCTCTTGTGGGGCTCGACCCGATTTGTCCTGGTGTGCGTCACCGGTGACAAGATACCTTGCGGCAAGAAACCTTGACGGAATCCGGCGGCGAGGGACTTCCATTGGAGATGATGTGGTCTATTCGAGCGATGGGTTGTTTCGAAGCATTGCGGTCGAGCTTCTCGTTGCCGTCGACTCACTCCCCCCATGGATCACCCAAGACGAACAGCTCCGCAAAGTGGCCACGCGGCTGGAAGCCGAGCGTCTCCTCACTCCGGAGGTGATTGCGGGCTTGCTTGTCCCCATCTTCCGCACTCACGTTCCCCCCGATGAGCTGGAATTCCTCGGAGCTCTCCTGGAGGCGGGCGAAGTTGAACAGGTGATGACCACGCTGAGAGCCGTGATCGTCCGCTACGTCGCGGAACGCGGTATGGATCCGGGAACTGCCCATCCTTGAGCCCTGCGGCGTTTTGTGAGGCGTCGTCCGTTCGCAAACGAGTCACGTCCGGCGGCGGCTCCCGCTCGAGCTATTTCAAGAACGAGGAACTCTCGTTGGTGCGGATTGGAGTCCGGAGAGCAAGTGTCGGGCGGCACTCTGAAATCGCGTGATATCGCCGAAGGGCCTCGCCACGAGCATCGCCCCTTCCAGGCCGCTGACGATCATCCGGGCCGTCTCGTTTGGCGGCCCTGCGAACGTGAGCGTTCCCTCCTTCCGGCCTTTCTCCAAGACACCCACGAGCCATCGCTCGTTCTCGTCGAAGAATCGGACAACGGCGTCCTGCATTGGAGCCGGGAGGGTCTGGTACTCGGCCGCCATCATCCCGCACAGACACATGCGTTGCTCGCGCAGCACGTCGAGGTAAAGATCGGCGTAGGCATCGAGCCTGGCGCGCACATCGACAGAGCGTGCTTCCACCCCCACCAATGCCTCGGCGAACCGGGTGGCGTAGCGAACGACAAGTGCCTCTCCAAGCTCTGCCTTTCCGGCGAAGTGGTAGTGGAGCGCCGCCTTGGTGATCTTCAACTCGGCGGCCACGTCCGCGTAGCTGAAGCCGTTGAAGCCCCGGACCTGGACGAGGCGCTCAGCCACGTCGAGGATCTGGGTCGCCGTGTCGACCCTCTCGACCTCGCCCGTGTTCATCGACTGCGTCCCCCGAAAATCTCTTGACTCCTTACCTATTAGTAGGTAAGTCTAGCACCGTTTCCAGTATGCGCCGGTGAGCGAGGGAGGCGGCCATGCACGCGACTGAACACCGAAGCTTCGAGAAGCCCGATGAGGTCCGGGAGTTCCCGAACGGCCGAGCCGAGATCGTGAGGGCCGGGGGCGGGGAGATCGGTCGTCTCGTCCTGCAGCCCGGGTGGCGGTGGTCCAACGACGTGAAGCCGATCGTGAGAACCGAGAGCTGCGAGGTGCCGCATTTCCAGTACCACGTGAGCGGGCAGTTGGCCGTCCGCATGGACGACGGAGCCGAGTTCATCGCTGGCCCCGGAGATGTCACGTCCCTGCCGAGCGGACACGACGCCTGGGTGATCGGGAACGAGCCCGTCGTCGTCGTCGACTGGTTCGGCGCCAGCAACTACGCCAAGTGACAGAACCCAGGACGGAAATGGCGGCCCTCGAGGTCGTCGAGGGGTTCGGGGCAGCCTGGGCCGATCACAACCTCGACGCCGCCCTGGGGCTCGTGACTGACGACTGCGTCTTCGACGCCACCGGCCCGGCCCCCGACGGCATGCGCCATGTGGGCCGTGCCGCCATCCGACGGGCGTGGGAGGAGATCTTCAGCGACGCCACCTCACGGTTCGAACCGGAGGAGACCTTCGCGGCCAATGACCGTGTGGTGCAACTGTGGCGTTACAGCTGGAATGGTGGTCACGTCCGCGGCGTGGACGTGTTCCGCGTGCGCGATGGAAAAGTGGCCGAAAAGCTCTCGTATGTGAAGGGTTGACGGTGGACGCTGGTGGCCTGGTTGCAGGCGCCCGGGTCGTGCTTGCCCCCGCGGGTCCCTGTGTGGGCGCCCCTTCCCGGCAGAGTCGGGCCGTTGAGGCGCTCCAGCGCCGAATCACCCGGGTCGTGGCCGATGGAGGGATCCGGGCTTCGAACCATGCCTGTTGGATCTGGTAGCGCGACCGTCCGACACCGGTTGCCACCGGTCAAGGGGAGTGTGCGGCGGTCAGCTTGGCGTCGTGCTCGTGCTCGTGCTCATCATCCTCGTCTTCGTGGCCGTGCTCGGTCGATGACGTCCAATCGGCTCCGAGCCGCTGTAACGCGCCCGCAGCCTCTGTCGGCGGCATCGGCCGGGCGAACAGGTACCCCTGGATGTGGCTGCATCCCATTTCCGCGAGAGCGGTGCATTGGTCCTCTTCCTCGACTCCCTCGGCGATGGTGCTCAATCCGAGGGCGCTGGTGACGTCGATGACGCTTTGGACCAGAGCACTCCCCTCGCGGCTTTGAGTGAGTCGGTCGATGAACGACTTGTCGATCTTGACGATGTCGACCGGGAGCTGTCCCAGCCGGTTGAGCGACGAGTACCCCGTGCCGTAGTCATCGAGGGCAAGTCGCAGCCCGAGGTCCTTCAGGGATTGGAGGCGGGCCAAGCCCGCGTCGAAGTCGAGCATGAGGGCACTCTCGGTGATCTCGAGCACCAGCGCGGCGGGGCGGAGTCCGGACTCTCGCAGAGCGCCGCCAACGTCATCGACGAGACTTGGTTCGGCCAGTTGGCGAGCCGAGAGGTTGACGCTGATGTAGAAGGAATCGTCGACGACGCCGGCCCGTAGCCACGCCGCCGTCTGGTTGCAGGCTTGCTTCAGGACCCAGCTTCCGAGCGGGACGATGAGGCCCGTCGACTCGGCGACCTCCACGAACTCATGAGGGAGAATGAGGCCACGGCGGGGGTGGTGCCAACGGACGAGGGCTTCGGCGCCGACCGGGGTCAGGTCGCCTGCCTTGACGATGGGTTGGTAGAACACTGCGAGTTCGCCGTTGTCGAGTGCATGACGCAGGTCAGCCGTGATGGCGAGGCGCTTCAACGCCTCGTCCTGCATACCCGGGTGGGCCATCTCGAAACGACCCTTTCCATTGCGCTTGGCCATGTACATGGCCACATCGGCATCCCGCAACAGGTCGCCGGGTGCATCGTCAGGGGGCTGGCCCAGGGCAATGCCCACACTGACACGCACCGCCACTTCGGCATCGCCGAAGTGGAACGAGGGTTGAAGGGCCTGCGCGATTCGACCGGCCAATTCCTCGGCCGTTCGGGGCATGTCCCCGGATTCGAGGAGAATGGCGAACTCGTCACCACCGAGGCGGGCAACAGTGTCGCCGGCCCTGGCGACCTGGATAATGCGTTGCGCCACAGCGACGAGGAGCTCGTCACCGGTGGCGTGGCCGAGGCTGTCATTCACGGTCTTGAAGTCGTCGATATCCAGGAAGAGCACGGCCAGCGGCGTTGCGTGCCGCTGGGCTCGGCGCAGGGCTTGACCCACCCGATCGAGGAACAACGTCCGGTTGGCGAGCCCGGTCAACGTGTCATGGAGTGCTTGGTGAGCGAGTCGCTGTTCGAGGGCCTTGCGCTCTTCGATCGATCCCGAGAGGAGTCGTGCCGAGCCGGCAATGGACTCCCCCAGAGGCCCGGGGAGCTGCTCGGCCAGCACGGGATCGTCGAAGTCGCAGGAAGCGAGGGCGCGCGCCTTGCTTTCCAGCAGCACCAGATTGGAGACGAGGTTGTTGAATGCCTCCCCCACAAGCTTCGTCTCGCGCGGACCGCGGGCCGGCGCCGGTTCGACTGCGAGGTGACCGGTGCCCACCGATCGGGCCCACTCCGCCAACTTGGCGAGGGGGCGGGTAATGGACCGGGCGAAGATGAACGCCACGCCTACGAGGGTTAGACCGAGCAGGACACTTCCGAGGAGCCACTCGTCATATGTGGCTGCCGACGATGACTGCAGCGAACTTGCCGTCCGTCCGACCACCTGGCTTGTCGACCCGACGATGCTGAAGAGCACGTCGTCTCGGGTCACTGCCCCTTTGAACACTGCGGCGATCGCATCAGCCCCGGACGGACCCCCCCGCCCCTCTTGCATCGTGGTGAGGGTCTGATCGAACAGACCGACATCAGAACGCGCTTTCATTCGCTGCCAAGTTGCCGAGACGTTGCCGGCGGATGTGGTGGCAAGCACGGAAGCAGCGGCGTCGTATTGTGCCGTGTCAGCACCGAATCGGACCAACGCCGCCGACGCCTGATCAGCCGGGCTGAGCACGACATCGATGAAGTCGGTGGATTGGGCTGCTCCGTATCGCAGGGCGTCGGTCGAGGCCTGCAGATTCCCCAGGGCCTTGCTCAGCCGCCCGCCGCCTCCGCCGACTTGTTCGGCCGCATCGCCGAGACTCGAGAGGAGAGGTCCGAGTCTCGCTCCCACCTCTCCATCGAGTGTCACGAATCCCTGCGTGGCCGCGCCGGGATCGATTGTCTTGGAGTCCACCTGACGACGTAAGGAGTCGATCTGGGCGGCCGATACCGGAGATGCTCGACCCAGGGCGGCAATGGCCGAGTCCGTGCCTGCTCGAAGACTGGCCGTGTTGACCGCCTGGTTGTACCCGAGGAGGTGGGAGATCGAGGCCGGGCTGAGGCCTACCTCCGACGCCCGAAGGGCGATGCCGGCGGAGAGCTCTTCGTTATGGAGTTGCTCCGACAGTCGTACCATCGCATCGACGATCGGCACCTGCCGCCGGATTCCGCTGGCAACGGTGGCATCGGACCGGTATTGGGCAGTGTCGTGGGCCGCCAAGAGGCCCATTGCGGCCAGCGGGAGCATCAAGAGCGCGAGCACGCGCATCATGAACCCCGGCCTCCACCGGCGCCAGCTCCTGCCCCGCGCCCCAGAGACGACATCCATGAGTGGAAGATCGAGATCCACGTGTGGCGACCTGAGGTCTGGCACTAAATCTGTGACTAACGCTGCGAGGGTACGGGCCGAAGGTCCCGCGACACTTGTGACGAAGGGCCCCGAGCTATCTCGCCGCGTGCACGCGCCGCCGGATCCGAAGAGCGCGGGACCGGGGCCGCACGTAGCGGCAGGTGGCGCCGGACCATAGAGGGGCACGTCGAGCGGAAGCCGGTCGGAATCGAGATTCGATTTGGGTCCTTCGGCCCTAATGCCCTGAGACGGCCGAGCCGACTCGGAAGGAGGAGAAGACGGGGCCGACCTTGGGGGTCGGGTCCGCGCACCGACATGGAGACCTCGGCGGTTCAGCCTCGCAGATCTTGGCACGCAGGGAGAGCGGGCCCGTACCTGCCTCTTTTCTATGTCGTCGGCGGTGCTGCGGTCCTGGTGGGGTACTACCTCGTCCCGGGCGGGCGCGGGGGTCCCGAAGCAGTCTGGAAGGTGGCCCTGTACTGCCTGGTGAGCGCTTCGGCTGTCGCTGCCATTGTCACCGGGATCTGGCGCAGGAGGCCTACACGTCCGTTGGCCTGGTACCTCGTTCTGGTCAGTCAGGCCGTCTACGCCACGGGAGATGTCACCTTTTACGTTCGCAACGATCTTCTCAAGCTCACGCAGTACCCTTCTGTCTCCGACGTCTTCTATCTGCTTCACTATCCGGTTCTCATCGCCGCATTAGCCATCTTCATCCGTCGCCAGTCTCCGGGAGGTGACCGCGCCGCTCTCATCGATGCTGGCGTGCTGGCCGTGACGGCGACCATGCTGTCGTGGATCTTCGTCATAGCCCCATCGATCAACTCGCCTGGCCAGAGCGCCCTGTCACGGGCCACATCCGCTGCCTACCCGATCATGGACGTGATCATGCTGGCGATGGCCCTGTGGCTGCTCGTCGGGACGCAGAGGAAGACAAGGTCCTTCTGGCTGCTCGGCGCGGCGTTGGTGTTGCTCTTCGCCACGGATACCGTGTATGCGCTTCAGCAGATCGCCGGGACGTACCATCCCGGCGGTTTCCTCGACGGGATGTGGGTGGGTTACTACCTGCTCATGGGCGCTAGTGCGCTCGATCCGTCCATGGGCAAAGTGAGTAATCCGTCGCCCATCAAGAGTCGGGTTCCGACGGCGACCCGGTTCATCGGCCTGGGCATCGCCGCGGTCGCCGTGCCGAGCGTGCTCCTTGTCGAGCAGGGGCGCAACACTCTCTTCGTCTTCCCGGTAATCGCGGCAGGCACGGCCCTTCTGTTTGTCTTGGTCATCCTTCGGCTCATGGGGATGGTCAGCGAGCAGCGACGAATAGCGGTTGTCGACCTGCTCACCGGGCTCCGAAACCGGAGGTATTTCGAGATCCACTTTGAGATTGACTGCGCCCGGGCGAAGCGCTCCGGGCTTCCGCTCAGCATGGTCCTGTTCGACATCGACTTCTTCAAGTCGGTGAACGACGGATACGGGCACGCTGCGGGAGACCTGGTGCTCCGCGAAATCGCTGATCGCCTGCGACGTGAGATGCGCCAGGGCGATCTGCTGGCTCGCTACGGAGGAGAGGAGTTCGTCCTCCTCCTGGCTGGTGCGGGGATGGTGGAAGCCCAACGCACCGCGTCGCGTCTGCGTGATGCGATCAAAGCGGAGCCTTTCGACGTCTCGGCGGATCTTCAGATTCCCGTGACGGTGTCGGCCGGGATCGTTACGTATCCCGACCACGTGCGCAACCCGGCCGATCTGGCCGCCGCAGCCGACCGTGCCCTCTATGCCGCAAAGAGCGCCGGCCGGGACAGGCTCGTCGTCGGGAGCTTCGATCCACTTCCCAGCTTTCTTCGGCGTGGGCCGGTGGATCCGGTGGTGAGCTATCTCGAGACGCTCGCCGATCTCGTGGACGCGTACCAGGCCCCGGTGGAGCACGGGAGCGCCATCGCCCGTTGGGCGATCGCCATGGCGAACGAGCTCGGGTTGGACGAATTCACCCAGCGGCGCTGCGACCTGGCGGCACGTCTGCACGACGTCGGCAAGGTGGCGGTTCCTATGCACATTCTGACAAAGACCGAAGGTCTCACCCCCGAGGAATGGCAGTTCATCCGGGCCCACCCCGCCCAGGGGGAGCTGCTCGTGTCGGCAGCTCCCGGCATGCGGGAGATCGCCGAGATCATCGGGCAGCATCACGAGCGACTCGACGGCACCGGCTATCCCAAGGGTCTTCGGGGCAACGAGATCCGGATCGAAGCGCAGATCCTCAGTGTCTGCGACGCCTACGCCTCCATGCGGACGGATCGGCCTTATCGTCCCGGACTCAGTCAGGAGGAGTCGCGCTCACGCCTCTTGGCAGGGAGGGGGACACAACTCGCCGCCCCTTTGGTCGATCTATTCGTTCGTTTCCTCGACCAGGAGATCGTGGGGCACTTAGGTCAGTTCAACGACCACAGCGAGTTCACCCCCGACGCGCCGACGTTCGCTCGTCCGATCGAGTGGTTGCAGGCCGAGACGAATCAGTCCTAGGCGACCACCGCCGGTCTTCACGCAAGTCGCCACGGTTGGGTCGATGTTGAACGCGCCGATACGAAATCCCCGTCACCCCCTGGGGAGGGAGTGTTCTGGAGACGCCCGAAGCACCGCTCTCGAGCACCCCGGGTGCCTGCGCTCGTGCGGCGAGAAGCGCAGGATGAAGGCCGATCAGGTTGCGAGGGCACCCGCCGCGGATCCGAGGAGGTCGAGGAAGTTCTCGCTGTAGAAGCGTTGTTTCGCGTCCTCGGTCGCCTCGGCCAGGGTGGCCTCGAAGCGCTCGATCGGCCTGCGGCCGCCCTCCACATGGGGGTAATCGGAGGAGAACATGCACAGTTCCGGAGCACTCTGCGCGATGATCCAGCCGACGTCCTCGGTGGGATAGGGGGTGAATCGCACCTGCCGGCGCACGTACTCTGTCGGCCTGAGTGACAGGGCGCGTATGCGCTCCTCGTGCCGGGTGAAGGCCTCCACGGCCGCTTCCATCTGCCGCAACCACGACGGCACCCAGACGGCGCCCTGTTCGATGACACCGATACGCAGGCGGGGGAAGCGCTCGAGGACCCCGTCGAAGATCATCGTGGCAAGGGTCTGTGCCGGCGGCCCCGGGATCCCCATGTAGTCGACCGATCGGAAGTTCTCCTCACCGCCGTGGAAGTCGGGTGGGACAGGCAGACCGTTGTGGAAGTAGTTCCGGTCGATGAGGTCTCCGGTTCCCCCGACGTGGAAGACCACGCAGATGCCCGCCTCCTGGGCGGTCGCCCACACCGGGTCAAGGCCGATGTGACTGGGCGAGTGCCCCGGCGGGCAGCCCGAGGCGACGAGGAGGGCGGCCGCTCCCATGTCGATGGCTTCGTTCGCTATGGAGAGCGCCAGTCCGAAGTCGGCGAGCGGCACGTAGCAGGTGGGCAGAAGTCGGGAATCGACCGAGCAGAACTCCACCATGCCACGGTTGTGGGCGGCCGCCGCCCCGTAGGCGAGCTCCAGGTCTCCGCCGTGCTCCCAGTCGTGGAGACGCCGATTGTGGAATGTGTTGAACACGAGCTGGCTTGAGAACCCCAGCAGGTCGAGGGCACGCGAGCGGTCGGCGGCGATGAACGACCCAGTGGCGGCAAAGTTCTTGCGGCTCATGATCTCCTCGGACTCTCGAGCCAGGTAGTCGTCAGACTTGTGCACGGCCGCGAGCCTCTCGAAGGAAACCAACAGGTTCCGGCGCTGCTCGTCGGGGTCGCCGGTCTGACGCAGCTCGTTCCCACCGGGGTATGTCAGAGTCGCGATCCGGTCGCGAACAGAGGGATCGGCATAGTCCCGGAGCCACGTTGGGGTCTCCATGATGTGCGCATCGGCGTCGTGGGCGATCCGGCCGGAGTTGTAAGGCATGACGTCACCTCCGACCACAGTCTGACCGACGAGGTCAGTGCCTGCATCCGACCCTCGAGCCCCACAGGAAGCCGGGGCCTGCGATCGCCGGCCTTCGTGCATGGTCTGACCCCAAAGTGGCACGATTTGGTGATCATGAAGGTTCTGGTCGTCTCCACACCGGGGTCAGGACACCTCAGCCCACTCCTGCCGCTCGTCGAGGCATTCCTTGCCGGCGGTGACCAGGTCACCGTGGCCGCGGCAGCCGAAGCAGCGGCCCTGGTCGGAAGGACCTCCGCCCGGTTCGTTCCCGTCGGCAACGGTGAGGGGGAATGGTTCGGGCGGCTCCAGACCCGGATCCGTGGCAACCCCGGAGACGGGATCGCCCCTGAGCGAATCAACCACTACTTCCTTCCTCGGCTCTTCGGCGAGATCGCGGCGGACGACATGATCGACGACGTCGTGGCTTGCGGTCGGGCGTTCGACCCCGAGGTGATCGTGTTCGAGACCTACGCCCTCGCTGGCCCGCTCGCCGCGGACTTGCTCGGTGTTCCGAGCGTCCACCAACTCCTCAGCTCCATCCCGGACCACGGGATCATGCAGCTCGTCGACGACGCGGTGTCCCCGCTGTGGCGCTCGTTCGGTCGGGACACTCCCGGCTACGCCGGCGTCTATCGAGACGTCACTATCGAGATCTGCCCTCCGTCCCTGGAGTCGCTCAACATCCCCTCCGGCGATCGGTTGACGCTCCAGCCGACCCTGCCTCCCCAAATGGCCCCAGAGCGGAGCACCCGCCCGCTCGTCTACGTCACCCTCGGGACTTTTTTCAACGCCAATCTCGACATCTTCCGTGCCGTCTTGGACGGACTGGCCAACGAGCCCGTCGCAGTGGTGGCGACGGTCGGCATCGACCAGGACCCCGGCGACCTCGGCCCGGTCCCGGGCAATGCCCGGGTGGAACGGTTCATCCCCCAGGTCACCTTGCTCCCGACGTGTGCCGCTGTCGTCCACCACGGTGGCGCGGGGACGACGTTCGGCACGCTGGCCCACGGGTTGCCCGAGGTGATCATTCCCCAGGGGGCCGACAACTTCGACAATGCCGCCATGGTCGAGATGGCCGGTGCCGCCCTGGTGCTTCGCCCCGGGGAGGTGACGGCGGAGAATGTTCAGAACGCCGTACGCCGGATCCTGAACGAACCGAGCTACGCCGAGGCCGCCGGACAGGCCGCAGCAGAGATCGCGGCCATGCCCACCCCCGAGGCGGTGGCGGATGAACTTCGGGCCCGCTTCGGCCACGGCTGAATGTGAACTCCGTGCTGTCCGGAGAGGCGCGAGGTGTCCGAACACCGGCGGCCTTTCGCCCCCACCGCAGGACGACCTGGCAGAATCACGCTGCGCGCCCATGGCGGAAAGTGGGATGGATCAGCCTGATCTTGTTGGCGGGAGGAAGTGCGCTTACCGGGTGCGGGGGAAGCCTTCCTACGGCTGTCCGCACAACCGGCGGCGGACCAGCCGGAGAGTACGACTGTAAATACAACATGAATACCGATGCATTCACCGGCGCCGACGGCACGGCGTCGGAGATCGGATGGGAGGGCAACTATCAAGGGGTTGTCACCTGCCTCGGTGGAACCTTCTACGTCCAAGATGACATCAACAGGGACTTCGGCTTCGGCATCTACGACGGCACCGCTACGACGTGGACCGATGCAGACGGGTACCTCCCCGCGCAAGTGACCACCTTCCGGCGCTCTGGTGCCATCGTCTCCATCACCGAGTTCGCCGACAAGTTGGAAATCAACGGCGATGCCTACGTCGCCGTCTACAGCCGGGTAGCAGTCCGGAACTCGACGGACCGCGTGGTCATGGCAGATCCTGACGCGTCTGCCGGCTTGGTACCCCTCGATACCGCCCCCAACTCGGTGAAGCCCCATGCGTCGGTCACCCACGACTACGTCGTGGCCGTCGACCGTTTTGGGGACTATTACCCGTGGCCCAGCACTCAGGAGCTGGCCACCGCGGGGAGCTTCGATCAACATTTCGCGCACATGCGGCGATTCTGGGACCAGCAACTTGCCGGCATCGCCGGAATTAGTGTCCCTGACTCCTCCCTTGACGATGCCTACCGAAGTGGCTTCATCTACACCCAGATCGCCAGAAGTGGCAACGACCTGAACACCGGCGTCAACGGTTACGAGTCCGAGTTCAGTCACGACGTCATCGGGATCCTGACAAACCTCTTTACCCAGGGATATTTCGCCGACGCTCACGCACTGCTCCTTGAGGCGGGCAACGCCGTTGGAACCCAAGGCCAATACCAAGACGGAGTGTGGACCTATGCCTGGCCTTGGGCGATCTACCTGATGAAGACGGGAGATCTCAACTTTGTCAAGGATCACTTCGCTTCGATCAAACACACGGCGCGCGATATTGCCGCTGACCGGACCGGACCCTCAGGGATCATGGAATCCACGAATGACATAGACACCCAGGGCTATTGGACCACCGATGATTACGAAGCCCTGACGGGCCTGGCGGCCTACCGCTATCTCGCCGAGCGCATCGGGGACAGCCCCGAGGTCGCGTGGGCGACGCAGCAGTACGACAGTCTGCTGTCGGCGACAAACCAGGCGCTCGACACGACCATCAGCCACTATGGCTTGGATTACCTGCCCTGCTCGCTTCTCGCCCCCAACACCGCCAACAGGTGCTCGAATCCCGAGGACGCCAACTGGACGTCGCCGTTCGGCTTCGGCGGCTGGGCCTGGAACGCGTCTCTGTTTGGAGCGACGCGCAACGGTCCGGGCATTTCCCTGATCGACGCCACCTATGCCTACGGCTTCCAGCGTCTCAGGGGCACGCTTCCGCCGGACACTTTCGGGGGGTTTCCGGGCGACTACTACTCGACTGGCTACAACGCGGGCATGGGGAGCGCGGCACTGGCCAGCACCGCCTATCGCGACCAGGGCATTCTGAGTTACGAGTTCATGATCGAGAACAGCCAGAGTGGACCGTACTCGTGGTGGGAGAGTTCGAGCGCCCCTTCCGCTGACACGCCGTGGATCGGGAAGCACCCTGCCACGGGCCAAGGGTCATCGCCCCACGCCTGGGGGATCTCCCAGGCGAACAAGGTCTTGTTGGATTCACTGGTGGCGCAGAGTTCGGACGGCACCTTGATTGTGGGCCGAGGTGTCCCGGCGCAGTGGTTGAGAGATGGTGCATCGATATCGGTCACCAACTTCCCTACGACCGAGGGCAAGAGGCTGAGCGTCAGGATCTCGATCAGTGGGCCCTCGGTGTCGCTGAGGCTGAACGGCCAAACGCCGTCGGGGCAAGTGCTTTTCGAGCTTCCCTCGTTCACCAATGACATCGCAGCAACCTCGTCGGGCAGCATCAACGAACAGACCGGGACGGTGACACTGTCATCACGCACGAGAAGTGTCGTGGTTCGGCTCCGCACGGCTCCCGGGCAGTGACGACGCCAGAGACAGAGTGAATCTCGGGGCAGCGACCTTTCCCCGGCAACGCAGCGCTCCGATCCGCCGCAACCATGTCCGGAGCCGTTTGAGCCGGATGGCATCCTCGTGGTGACGGTGACGATCGCAGGCCAGATTGCTGCTGAGGAACGGGCAACCGCGACCTGTTTTGGGAGGGCTGCAAGCGGCCGGCTCTTGTGCCGCTTTTCCCGGCGGGGTACCGGTGCGCCGTGCGATGCTGAGGCATGGCTATCCGGGTCATAGGAGCGGTGATCGGCGCACTTATCGTGCTGGCCACGGGCTGGAGCGTGGTCGGTACCGTGGTCGTTCCCCGCCGTATCCGGAGCCACATCACCCGGGCCGTGTTCGTGGTCAACCGAGACGTCTTCCATTTCGTCGCCGACAGGAGCGGCTCCTACGAGCGCCGCGACCGAATCCTGGCTATCCAGGCTCCCATCGGACTGATCCTGCAGATCGTGGCGTGGCTAGCACTCTATGAGCTCGGATTCGGGTTGCTCATGTGGCCCTTCAACCGCGGTGCCCCACTGGGCGGCGCCATGGAGCAGGCGGGGTCAGCACTGTGCACCTTGGGCTACCTCTCCCCCCACACGAGCGGGGTGGCGGCTCTCGATGCCCTCGCCGCGCTGTCCGGCCTCGGCACGGTGGCGCTGCAGATCGGCTACCTCCCGACGCTGTACGCCGCCTTCAACCGCCGCGAGGGGCTCATCACCATGCTCGACTCGCGTGCCGGCGTTCCGTCCTGGGGCCCGGAGCTGCTGGCCCGCACCCATTACGGCCTCGGGAGCGGCGTGTCCGCCGTGGGCGAGCTTCCGGAGCTGTTCGAAGCGTGGGAAGAGTGGTCGGCGGACGTGTCCGAGAGTCACACGACGTATGTCTCTCTGGTCTGGTTTCGCTCCCCGCGCCCGCTGTCGTCGTGGGTGACATCACAGCTGGCGATCTTGGACGCCGCTGCTCTCTACCTGGCCCTCCTGCCCGACGGGTCGGGCCTGGTGCAAGCGCGGCTGTGCCTGCGGGGAGGCTTCACCTGCCTCGGCAACATCGCTCGGGCGCTCCGCATCCCCGTCCCTGAGAACGCCGACCCGAACGACGGCATCTTGCTCTCTTATGACGACTTCACCGAGGCCGTAGAGCGGCTCCGCAAGGTGAATTTCCCGCTGGAGCGCCCGATCGAGGAGGCCTGGCTCGACTTTGTGGGTTGGCGTGTCAATTACGAGGCGGCAGCGTACGCCCTGGCGTGGGCGATCGACGCCCCGCCGGCACTATGGTCGGGTCCCCGACGAAATGAGATCGAGACGATCGCGCCGCTGCGGCCGCCGACACTGCGGGCCGGCAAACCGCCTCTCAACACCGCCTGATGGCTGTTTGGCCATGATCGTCGGGCCCCGGGGGCCCCGCCCATCGCGGTGTCGGTAGCGTGGGATACAGACCTGACACCCGGAGGAGGGGGCGCCCGGGGGCGCTGTTCGCGCTTCGGAGGCCACCTCCTAAACTTGGTCGATCGGCCACTTCCTTCAGGGAGGCGTCTGCCACGTGGAACCCGCCCGCCATGATCTCTGCTCTTCGGCGCCCAACCGACACCCTGTGCCGACGAGTGGCCAAGTGCCCCTAATCGGGCGCATCTTTCCCGCTCCCCTCGCGTCGAAGGTCCCCGAAGTCGTCTTCCTGTTCTGGGTGGTGAAGATTCTTACCACCGCCGGT
Organism: Acidimicrobiales bacterium; assembly: GCA_050011815.1. Taxonomy (GTDB): domain Bacteria; phylum Actinomycetota; class Acidimicrobiia; order Acidimicrobiales; family UBA8190; genus Chersky-840. Next base: position 86,596 of record JBEKIJ010000004.1, read on the forward strand.
GGAGAGGCAACGTCGGACTATCTGAGGATCTACGGCAACATCAACGGCGGCGCGGCGGAGGTGGGCGTGTTCGTCGTCGGCCTGGTGCTGCAGTTCAGCACTCGCCGGTACCGGGCCTTTGCGTACTGGTTCCTGGCCTTTGCCATCGCCATCTTCGGAACCGGGGTTGCAGATTTTCTGCACCTCGACGTCGGCATCCCCTATGCCGGGACAACTCTGCTCTGGGCGGGCATCTTGGCCGCCATCTTCTTGCTGTGGCAGCGCAGCGAGGGAACGCTGTCCATCCACAGCATCACGACCCAGCGGCGCGAGGCCTTCTACTGGGCGACCGTATTCGCCACCTTCGCCCTCGGCACCGCCCTCGGCGACTTCACTGCGACTTCTCTTCACCTCGGCTACTTGGCCTCGGGTATCCTCTTCGGCGTCGTCATCCTGCTCCCAGCCCTGGCATGGCGGCAGTTCGGCCTGAACAGCATCGTCGCGTTCTGGATGTCCTACGTCGTCACGCGCCCTCTCGGTGCGTCCTTCGCCGACTACATCAGCAAGCCCCGTCATCTCAGCGGGATCAAGTTCGGAGACGGCCCCACCGCACTCGTATTCGCCTTCACTGTGTTCGTTTTCGTCTCGTACCTCGCCGTTTCCCGTCCGGACATCCAGCAACCACTCTCCGCCACCGCGACGAAACCGGGAGCGACAACTCCAGAATCGTTATTCCTCCGGTCGCCCAATTCCGAGTCCGACGTGGACTAGCTGCGCCGTGATCCCCCTTCAGCCCACCCGGCGAAGGCGTTGACCCCTTTCGCTGGTTTGGCCGCGTTCCCACTCATCGAGCGGATCACCGGACCGGAAGTCGCCAGAAACGTGTGATCCATCGATCATTCTGGTGGCCGCCTGGTGTTCGTTTGGATCTCTCCAGGAACTCCCGGCGGATCGATCCGACCGAGCATTCGGAGAAAGCGGTCGCTCTCGGCGCCCGCACCGGGGTTCGAACAACCCGCCGGCCTCGGACCGGGAGCCTTGTCGAACGCGCCGTCCAACCTATGGCCTCGGTCCCGGACCACCAGCCGGCTGCTCGACCAGGGCATTGACGAGCCGAACGACCTGTGCCGGCCCTACCGGGCCGGCGTGCTCGAGAGCGTGGTTGGCGCCCGGCAGCGCGAGGAGTAATCCTGCTGGCGAGGCGCGAATGGCAGGTTCCCGACTCAACGCACGAGGATGCGACGCCGTGGACGAAGGATCCTTCGTCTTCCTATAGTTGGCAACACGGGTTAGTGAGTAGAGTTTGATGAGTTCTCGGGGGGGGCGAAGGTGCGTCGGGGTTGGGTCGCTTTACCATTGGTCGCCCTTCTCATGGGCCTGATCGTCCCGGTCAGCCTCACAGAGCCCTCGGTTGCCGGAGCGCAGCCGGCTCCTTGCGGGACGATGTCGCTTGGTTCAGTCGACTATCAGCACGTGATCTGGGTGTGGATGGAGAACAAGAGTGCGAGCGAAGTGATCGGCTCGTCTCAAGCGCCATACATCAACAGTGTTGCATCCGAGTGTGGGCTGGCCACGAACTACCACAACCTCACCCATCCCAGTCTGCCCAACTACGTGGGGGCCACCTCCGGACTACCGCTCTCATCGCTGGGCCAGTTTCTTTCGGATTGCAGTCCATCGAGAAGGTGCTCTACGACAGCAGCGAGCATCTTCAGCCAGGGCGAGACGTGGACGGGCTACGAGGAGTCCATTCCCAAGGACTGCGACAAGAAGAACGCGGGCGAGTATGCCGTCCGGCACAACCCGCCCCCGTACTTTTCAAAGCTTCCCTTCTGCAAGCCCAAGAAGGTGGTTCGCCATGGTTCGAAGATAAGCGACGACGTGCCTTATGGCGAGCTCGCCTCCGACCTGGCAGCCAACGCGCTCCCCGATTTCTCGTTCGTCACGCCTAACCTGATCGATGACATGCACGACGGCACCGTCGCCGACGGGGACGCGTGGCTCGCCGATAACCTGCCCACGATTCTGAACAGCGGTGAGTACCAGGCTGGCCACGTGGCCGTGATGATCACGTGGGATGAGGGTGAACCCGAGGACCCCGCGGGCGAGAATTGCGTGGCCGACCCATCCGGTGCAGGCTGCCTGGTACCCACGATTATCGTGAGCCCAAGCACACGAGCTGGCACTACCTCTGCGACGTTCTTTGACCACTACTCTCTGCTGCGCACTACTGAGAGCCTTCTTGACCTGCCGCTCCTCGGGCAAGCCGCCACGGCGCCGAGTATGAATTCGGCGTTCAACCTCTAGAGGGATCTCGCTGAGCCACCCTGCGGTTGGTCTAGGCGTACATCCCAACCGGCGGGTGCAAGTTGAGGAGCTCGAACTACTAGTCAGGCGGACGGCCGCGGTCCTCTCACCGCGGTGATTGCGATCGTGACCACCGTTGAGCGCAGAGTTGATGCCGCAAAGGCGTGTCCTGACCTCCTTCTTAGACAGGGCAGGAGAACCCTGCCAAGGTCTAGACGGTGAGCCATGGGACGGCACGGCACGCGCGGCATCTGCGCCGGGCCGACCCTGTGTTTCTCCTCTTGTCTGCGCGCCACGCAAAGCATCGACGGCGGCAATCCGGCAGACGTGCACCAGTGGTCTTGACCGGTATTGTGGGACTTGTGTTGGGCCTGGGCCCACTCCTCTTCTCTGCCCCGACCAGCGACCAAGGCCCGCCCCTACCGTCGGAGACAACGACGACGACCCCGCCACCGGTTCTTCCCCCGGCCGTTGCCTTCTCGTCGCCAGCACCCCGTGCGGTGAGTAGTTCGACATCCGCGCCTCCCGTAACGACATCATCGACCACACCCGCACACGCACATTCGAGGTCGATCGCATTCCCGGTCAAAGCTGCTCGAGTTCCGGCGGTGACAACTGTCACGCCGCACAGTTCCACCTCATTGCACATCATGGTCATCATGATGGAGAACGAGAGCGAGAGCGACCTCATCGGGAACCCCGATGCCCCGAACGTCAACGCGCTAGCCACCGAATACGGCTTAGCGACAGATTCCTTCTCCATCGCGCATCCGTCGCTGCCCAACTACCTCGACTTGCTCTCCGGCTCCAACTACGGGGTCACCGATGACGGCACGCCGTCCTCTGAGAGCATCCCGGCCAGCGCGCAGACCTTAGTGAACCAACTGGAGACAGCCCGGATCTCCTGGAAGGCGTACATGGAGTCCATGGCTTCGGCTGGGTACACAGGTGGGGACTCGACGTGCTGCGGTGGTCAGTACTACCAGCATCACAACCCGTTCGTGTACTTCCCGGCAGTCACCTCGCTTGCGGATTTCGCGTCGAACGTGGTGCCGTCGACGAACATCATGACCGATCTCAACTCGACGTCGCCGCCGGATTTCATGTGGATGACCCCCGACGGCACCGACGACATGCACGACGGACAAACAGATGCAGGGGGAGATGTGAACCCCTCCGTGGGAGACGCCTGGATCGGGAACTTCGTCGCCCAGGTGCAGTCGACCGCCTGGTACGCCCAAGGCGGCAAGATCGTGGTCGAGTGGGACGAGGGCATGGACTCAGACAGCTCGGGCATCGGCAGTGCCGGTGAGAGCGGCGGCGGTCATATCATCACCATCGTGGTGAGCGCTGCGCTCAAGACCCACCCCCGCCAGGACCCCACGCCGGTGAATACCGCCGGCGTTCTGCACTCCATCGAGGGTGCCTACGGGCTTCCATACCTGGCCGATGCGAGCGACGCCGCCAACGGCAACATTGACGCGCTACTCGGTGCCACGTGACCCGTACCGATAATTTTCAGCCATATAGGTCCAGCGCCGGCGCACGAGGTCCCATTGCCAACGCAGCAAGGTCTCGGGCTGGACGGCGAGCCCGCGAAGTCGGGAATGTCGCAGAGTAGCTCAGGGGGCCTTTTCTCCCCTCAAGGTCGAAAGCAACAGACCTAGGGAGATCTTGAGGGCCGGCCAGCGCCTGACAAGGGCTGGAAGACCTAGACAGGTGGTTTCACCTACTCGTCCCAAGTGGTTCCCCCCTTTTTCCACGGCCCCGGCCCGTCAACAATCACAACAGCATCACAACGGGGTGTGAGGCCGCTGGCGGGTTCGCCCAGCGTAGAGACGGGGGATGCCAGGATGTGGCGGGGCTGGCTGAGATCAGTTCTAACGCGTGTTCTTGCGTTGCTGCTCGACAACGACGGCGGGCAGGGTGACCGAGGCTCTCATGTCCGCGCCGGCATTCGTCTGCTCGAGCACATTGGCAACCTTCGTGGCGGCCCCGACGACGGCATCGATCGCCCAGGGCCAGACCCGGTAGTTCACGGCGCCCGGCACCTGGGTCCTCCCTTCGTGTGGCGCGGGTAAGCGAAAGACACGCACCGTCGTAGCGACCGAGCCAACCGCTGCCAACGGCACCACAAGCTTCACACGCATTCGATGAAGACGATCGGCGGAGGCGACATTCGTCTCCAGAAGGAGCGCACCATGGATGCAAGGAACGACAACACCTCCGGTGAAGGACCTTCCGGCCCCGTGAGGCATCGCGTGCGGGGCCGGATCCGTAACCTGGCTCTGCGCGTCCTCGTCGCTTGGTGCATGGTCCTTGTCACATGTGCTGTCGTCATCGCCGGCGGTGCAGGTGCAGGGTTGCCGTCAGCCGCCGCCGCTGCTGGCCCGAAATGTGTGTTCAAGGGCCCGAGCGCGGTCTTTGGGCAGTTGGTCATCAGCGAGGAGCCAGGCGGGACCGTCAACATCGATTGCACGGGCTTCCCCGCCAACCATCCCTACCTGTTGGTGGAGGCCAGTCTCTTGGTCGCCATCGACCCTGCTGCTGCGCCACTCCTGCAGGGGCAGACGACGTCTCTCCCGGGGCTCCTGGCTGTCATCTCCGCCCTTCCGGAATTGAACCCGCAGTCGATTGCGTTCCCCACCTCGAATGCACAGGGCGTCCTGGATTACAACTACCAGATCCCGAAGTCCAACCCGCCAGACCCGAATGCCACCTGCCCACCGACGACGGCGGAAATCAACGCGGGGCTGATCGGATGCGCCGTGGCCATGATCGATCTCGAAAGCTTCAAACCGGTCACCATTGGAACCTGTGTGCTCCAATACTACGGAGACCCGTTGCTGCCTCCGGCACCCACGCTGGCTCTTTCGAAGAGCACGGCGATCCAGGGTCAATCTGTTGCGGTCAGTGATGCCCCGGGAGCCAAGACCTTCTGGTGGCTAGCGACGTTGGTGTCGTTGTACGCCAACCTCGGTGGTGGCAGTAGCAGCGGAGGTCCCATACCCGTCGAGGTGAAGATCAAGGGCCATCGAGCCACCACGGACGCGGCAGTCACGCCGGCAAGTTACAACGGTACAACCCTGACGCCGCCCCAGCTGTCAGGGACCTTCGTCGCTCGGAGCAACGGCAAGCTCAACGTCAAGGTCTCCCTCAAGGCCACCCTCCTCGGACTTGCGATCTCGAATCTGGCCACGGCGAAGTTGAAGGTCATGAGGTAACCGGCCCGGCCGGCCGGTGTGTGGGCGAGGGGGGCGTTCTGTCCCCGAACGGCGCTCCGGCAGGGCGGTTTCCCACGCTGTTGCTCTGCTTTCCCATGCATTTGCCGTGCAGATCGAACCGAGCGTGGGCCTGGTCGCCCGTGCCCGGAGTCTCATCTGACAGAGTCGGTCATCTGCATCGAACCTCTACGATGCCGGCGCCGGCGGAGTTGCGTACCACTCTCATGGCACAAACATCGGCCATGTCGCCCATCCGGGTTCTCAGGTCAGGTCACCGCGACGAGGAGGACGGGGACCGAGCTCCGTTCCAGGATCTCGCGTGCCACGGTGCCGCGGCTGGGATCGGTCGTGTGGGGCCAACCCACGGCTACGAGTTCCGCTTGCAGCGATTCGACGGCGGCGAGCACCTCGACGGCCGGCACGCCGATCCGTAGCTCCAGCCGGACCTGCGGTGCGCCCAGGAGGTGGCGGGCAAAGAACTCCTGGGCGTAGGCCTCCGTCTCGTGTTGAATCTGGTCGGTGAAGCTGGGGATGTCCTCATCGACATGGACCACCACGATTTCGAAACCCGCGCCGGTCGAGAGTTCAATGGTCCGCTGGAGGGCGCGGGCCTTGCCGGGCGTGCCCTCCATAGCCACAAGGACCTTGTGCAGACGCTCGGGTGGTTGGGCGTCCGGTGGCACCACCACGACGGGCTTGTCGGTTCGACTGGCGAGCGTGAGGGCGAGGTGCCCGGCTGGCCGAGGACCAGCGCGGCCGCCCCGCGCTCCTAGGACGAGAGCCACGACGTTCTTGTGAGCTACCACCAGTTCGAGCTGTTCAATCGGATCACCGACGGCCGTGTGGAGGGTCGCGCCTGCAGCCTGGGCCGAGGCACGAGCGGTCTCGTCGCCGTCCTCGGTGACGTGCACGACATCGAGCGCACCGCCGAGGGCCGAGGCGACGGCCTGGGCCATGGCCAACACCGGCCGCGAGGCGGCCGAGTTGTCGATGGCGGCGACGACTTTTCTCATGTCATCGGCTCCCATTGCGGTCCGCGGCGACGAAACGACAGCGTGCCGGGTCCGACGGCAAACGGTGTGCCGCCGACGATCACAGAAATGCGCCTGTCGCTCCAGATGGAGAGGTGGGCTCGCTCCTTGCGGATGCGAACCCTGCTGCCGTGAAACTGTACCCGCAGTTCGAGCGCCGACCACGACGGAGGCAGAACCGGGTCGACGTGGAGCATGCCGGCGCGCGGGCGGAGGCCGCCGAATCCGTACGCGAGTGCTTGCCACGTCCCACCCATGGTGGCGAGATGCAAGCCTCCGGCTGTGGAGCCGGTCAGGTCGTCGAGGTCCATGCGCGCGGCGATACGCAGCGCCTGCAGGGCACGGTCGAAGTCCCGCGCCCGGGCCAGCACCGAGGCGTGAATCGCCGGGGACAACGAGCTGCCGTGCGCGGTGCGGGGCTCGTAGAAGCGGAGGTTGGGCTCAAGACTGCCGGCCACCACTTCATCGGGGACAAGGTGGTGGAGCATGAGGACGTCCGCCTGCTTGATCACCTGTGCGCCGCGGGTTCGCTCGGCCCCGAGCAGCAGATCGGCGGCGATGGGACGATGCGGAGCCACTTCGGCGATGACCAACGGCTCGAGCCGCCCGAATCCGGCGAACTGCTCGTAGATCCCGGTGTCAGGGTCGTAGCCATCGACCAGAGAGTCCGCAAGATCAAGCCAGCGTTGCTGCTCGCCGACGTGGACATTGTCGTCCGGGTCGTACGCTTCAACGGCCTGGGCGGCGCGGCGCAGGTTCCACCGGGCCATGACGTTGGTGAAGGCGTTGTCGTCGACGGGCTCGTGGTACTCGTCGGGACCGATGACTCCGTAGATATGGGCGCTCCCATCTGGCTCGAGGCGGATTCGCGACGCCCAGTACCGAGCCGTTTCGACGAGGATTCGGCAGCCTGGCCCCCGGGCAAACTCCTCGTCCCCGGACCAGTCCCAGTAGCAGCACGCCGCCCACGCCACCTGGGCGACGATGTGCTCCTCGAGTTGGCCGGTGCGGATGGGGACGATCTGTCCAGACCGGTCTCGGGCGCTTGTCGGCGTGACGTCGCGACCGGTGCGGGCAGATTCCCACGGAAAACGGGCCCCGGCGTGGCCCGCGGCGTGCGCCGCCTCGATGGCAGCGGGGAGCCGCCGTAGGCGGTACTCGAGCATGGCCCGGGCCGAGGCCGGATGCGTCGCGGCCAAGAAGGGCAGCACGAAGGTGTCGGCATCCCAAAACACGTGGCCCCGGTAGCCCGTCCCCGTCAGGCCTCGGGCGCCGACAGCGGCCTCCCCGGAGTCAGCAACCGACGCCATAAGGTGGAAAAGCGCGAAGCGGATACTCAACTGCAACTCGTCATCTCCCTCGACGACCACGTCGGCGTCCTCCCACCGGCGTGCCCATGCCTGGCGATGCTCGGCGAATAGCTGGTCGAAGCCCATGGTGGCGGCCTGACTGACGGCATCGACGGCAGGAGAGGGATCAGGGAGGGTGTCGGTGTCGCATCGGTAGACGACCACGCGATCGAGAACATTTCTGCGAGGTGTCTCTCCATCGACCGAACCTGGCCTCGCCGACGTAGTCTGCGCGGCCGCCGCCACGATCCCGCCCGTGGAGCCAGCGACCTGTATCCACACGGCCTTGCCGACGCGACCCTGCTCATGGGTGGGGTCGTCGGCCGCCGCCAGCAGCGGAGGCCCGGCACGGAGAGCAGTCGGATATCGGGCTCGTAGCAGGGCCATGGCGGGCCGGGCGAGCGAGGCGAACCGCACGCTCTCAACGGCATCTGTGGGGGCGCCGGAGCGTTCGTGAAGGACCCCGATGCGCAGGTCGAGAACGCGCCGCAGTGGCGCCGCGGCGTCAAACTTGCCCAGCGTGAAGGCGACGGGTCCGGTGAGGAGGTGGGTACTTGGGCCGTCCCCGTCGTAGACGCCGGCGGCGATGACACAAGAGTGCCGGTTCAGGTGACTTGCGAGGGGCGCACCGCTGGTCCCGAACCGGCCGTTGGCCAGGGTGAGAAGGGCTTCGTGGACACGCTCGTGCTCGACGTCGAATCCCTCCACGGCGAGGGACCAGCCTGAGGAGGTGGTGGCCTCGGGAAGGGCCTGCTGGCGCCGTCGACGCAGCTGGTCGGCTAGTAGTTGGCGCAATCGTGCCATGCCACCGGTGAGTACCACCATCCCCGACCGTGGCGAACCCCGGTTGCCGTTCACGAGCACGACCGTCGCGGCTCGCACGTCCGGGGCGACCACGGGAGCGGGGCGGTGGGGCACGCCCGCCAGCCCATCGACGACCACCAGGACCGACCCGGGGTCGACCCCCCGCCGCCACAGCTCCTCGAGCATGCCCTGGGCCACGTCCCCGGCATCCACGAGGGCGATCTCCACCTTGGTGCCCTCGACCACCACCCGCGGGTCGTTGAGCCCGGCCCGACGAGCCTCTTCGATGGCGAGGTCGGCGATGTGCGCCACGCCCGGGATGCCGTGGGCCAGCAGGAGTTCTTTGAGCCTGTTCCATGTCGTTCGTCGTGCCGGGTCGTAGACGAGCTCGACGCCGACCTTGGGGGAGCTGGCGGGGCGGGGGAGTGCCGTGGCCGCCAATCCCAGTCCGGCCAGCGTCTCGGCAAGGGCCTCGCCGACTCGATCGAGCGCGGCGAGATCCCCATCGCGCCGCGGTTCCCCGAGGCGCTGAACTCCCGAGTGGTCGACGATGGCGACACCGGTCCCGCCGCTGTCAGCGAGGAGGATTGGGGCGGCACCGCCGGAGGGCCTCGTTAGTCGTTCGGCCAGGTCCTCGACGGGTTCGGGAGCCAGCACACCCACAAGGGCACCCGCCTCGGCGAGAGCCATCAGGGCTTTTGCCAGCTGCGCCGAGATCGCGGCGGCGGTACTCCAAACGACGACCGCCTCAAACCGCCGGTCCAACCCCGGCGGCAGTGCAGAGAGGCGGCTCCGGGGTGTTGGTGAGGGTCCGTCACCCCGATCACTGGAGATGCCGGTGCTCATGTCACCGATCTGCCGGTCAGTCCCACGGTGTGGCCGTCAGGTGGCGGTGTCTTGCCGCGGGTCTGGATTTGTCGACCAGGCTGGCAAGCGCCAGGACGGACTGCGACCCAGACAGCAATGGTTGTTCCACCATCCTCCATCGAACGTGTCCCAGGTGCTTCATCGCCATCGCTGTTGACTCGGGCCTCTATCTGTTCGGACGGCTTCGTGTGATGACACAACGCTAGGGCCCTGGATTGGTTGCCATGACGGTTCAACTCAAGAGAAATGTCACCATCTCACCAGGACGGGTCCGATGAACGCTGAACGTGGGCCGATCTTGCTCGCTGCTCTTGACCACTCGCCAGCGGTTCACGGCGTGCTGACAGCCGCTCTCGGGGTGGCCGAGCTGGTCGGGGCGGACGTCGAGGCGCTGCACGTATCGGAGGGGAAGCAGAGCGCGCGCCTGGCGCTGAGCGTCACGAACGCCGCCCGTGTCCACCTGCAAGAGAGGACCGGACCAGTCGCAGAGACGATCCTCGCCACACTTCAGGCCCAGAAATGGTCGGGGCGGTCATGGGGACACGGGCGCTTCGCATCGGACCTCGACCAACAGGCAGCATCGCCCATCGAGTGATAGCCGGGATGTCCAAACCCGTTGCCTTCGCATGGAAGCTGCCCTCCGTGGCATCGAGGATGCGTCCATGCGACAGCACAGAGAGCGGATGACCGCGACCGAAGTTCTCAATGGACCGGCATTCACGACGGGCTGTCCGCTCGATGGCTGGGAATGAACCGGTCCCCGGCGAGGTTGGTGGTGGTATTGAGAAGGGAGCTGCTTGTGCCACTGGCAGTGAGACTCGACGAGTACGGCGACGTTGACGTCTTGAATGTCGTGGACGTGCCCCGCCCGGTCCCTGGGCCTGGCCAGGTCCTCGTCCAGGTCATGGCGGCTGGCATCAATCCAGGCGAGGCCTCCATCCGCAGAGGGTTGCTCCACTCCATGTGGCCGGCGACCTTCCCTTCGGGCGAGGGAAGTGACTTGGCCGGCATCGTGGCCGAGGTGGGCCCCGATGTGACCCGGTTCGCTGTCGGGGATGAGGTCCTCGGTTTCGTCGACACCAGAAGCAGCCACGCGGAGTTGGTGGTCGCCGGTGTCGACAACCTCGTGGCTCGCCCGAGCGACGTGCCATGGGATGTGGCCGGTTCGCTGTTTGTGGTTGGAACGACCGCCTACGCCGCGGTGCGGGCGGTGGGCCTGGTCAAGGGTGACACGGTGGTGGTATCAGGGGCGGCCGGTGGCGTCGGTTCGCTCGCCGTGCAGCTCGCCATCGACGCCGGCGCCACCGTGATCGGCCTGGCCAGCGAGGAGCATCATCATTGGCTCGCCGGTCACGGCGTGATTCCGGTGGTCTACGGCGATGGGGTGGCCGAGCGCATCAGGAAAGCGAGCGACGGGCCCATCGATGCCTTCATCGACACCTTCGGAGGCGGGTACGTCGAGATGGCCGTCGGCTTGGGAGTGGCGCCTAACCGCATCAACACCATCATCGACCGGGCGGCGGCTCAGGAATACGGGGCCAAGACCGACGGGAGCGCCGCTGCTGCCAATACCGACATACTGGGCGAGTTGGCCGGGTTGATCGCCCAGGGACGTCTTGAGATCCCCATCGCCAAGACCTACCCCCTGACCAACGTGCGCGAGGCCTACCGAGATCTCGAGCAGCGTCATACGCTGGGCAAGATCGTGCTCGTACCCTGACCGCAGCCCGAGGGCATCCTGGCATCGTTCCTCGCGCGCCGTGAGGAGCCACCGCGTCCCTGTCGTACCGAATTTCGTGGAAGGCGGAAGGAAAGCCCGCCAAGCGGGACGATGGCGCCCGGGCTTGGTGGCCAAATGGGCGCCGGACAAGCGTTCGGGCGCGCCTTGGCTGAGCTTGGAGGCCTGCAGATGATGCAGATCAGGCCCCAGTCCAGCGCTTCAGGGACGGAGGGTGACGAAGAGGCCGGCTTTGGTTCTGGATTCCCTCGGCCGATATGCCCGTCTCGCCGGGGTTTGCCCCATCAAGGAAGGTGACCTTGGTCGGGAGCCCCGGGTGGGTGGGTGGGGTGGACGGGGGGGTTGTCGGCGCCCACCGGGATCGAGCCACTCCCGTATGGCTTCGTAGACCAAGGGGTGGTTAAGAAGGGTGAAATGGTGCATCCCCCCGAAGTGGCGCGTGTGGTCGGCGGTGAACAGCATTTGCCCACCCCGATTGGATCGGCCACGGGCGCTGGCGGGCTGGACGAGAAGGTCCCCCACGAATCGACCGAGTGGATTGCGGCGGCTGGTGGTCACGGTGGCGCTGACCGCGTAGTGGTTTACCCCAGGGATGAGGGGGACGTCACTGGGTTGGCGCCCTGGCGCGGGGCGCTCCTCGCGCCAATCGTCATCCAGCAGATATCCAGCGTGAAGGTCCTTGATTCCTGCGCTGCGTCTGTCGAGGATCGAAGCCAGCGGTCGGCTTTCGTCGAGCCTGCGAAGCACGTCGCTGAATCGGCTGACCCACTGCTCAAGACCCGCCCCCAGGTGTGGGGTGCCCAGGTAGAAGACGTGGCGCAGCGTCGAGACCCACGAGTGCCTCCTCTGTTGCGCATAGTGGCACGCGCTGCGAGCCACTAACCCACCCATGGAGTGACACACCAGGATCAACTCGGCGACGGGAACTGGTGAGGCTGCGACGAACTCGTCGAGGAGTGTCGCGAGGTGCTGACCATTCTCGGAGATGTGGAGGCCTGTGTTATATCGCAAATAGACTGGGGTGTAGTCGAGTTCGTGCGCCAGACGCGATCCATAGGTGGACTCTGTGCCGTCGCCATGGCGATCGGCGTGAAGGCGCCACGACTCCTCAGTTTCGCCCAAGCCGTGAATGAAGACCGCCACCTTCGAGGTCGCGCCGGGGAAGGCGACTTCGAGCGTGTCGCTGCGAGATACAACGTCGGATCGGGCGTGTCGGATAGCCATCTGGATCGCCAATGGACTGCCCTGGTCAGCTAGCTCGCTTCCCAAGGTGGCGTTGAGCACGGCCTGTGCCAGATTGCTCCGAGGTGTCGAACCGGCCGGACGGGTTGACCTCGTCGCAACGCCCACAAGCTCGCTGATCGCATGGCCGGCGACGAGGACAGCTCCTCGGATCACGGCGTAGGTGCCCGTGGCGACGCCTTGGTGGACGATTCTCACAGGGAGGGTGGCCGGAGCGGTCAGTGCGAACGCTCTGGCGGTAACGGCTCGGTGTACCTGCTCGACTTGACTCACGGTGTCGGCCAACGTGCGCGTTGCCAGGCGACCCGCTGCCCGCATTTCCTGAGATCTCATTGTCCCCCTTTTGAACAGGGCTGGATCCCGCGAGTGTGACACCAAGGCGCCGGGCGCTGACGGATGTGCGGCAGGATCCCACTGGCGTCTCAGGGGCCACGGGGAAGCCTTCTCAGTTGCCACCGGCGACGCGCTCCAGTGTCGCCTTGCTTGGCTCGTCAGGTTCCGGGCCCGACGGATGGGACGGAAAACGCTCATGTACTGGGCTTCGTACCGCAAAGCGATCTTGGCCCCGCGATCGCCGACCTTCGCCTGGGTGGAGATGCCAGTCAGACGTAGGGAACCGCATCCGCCCGGTACTCGACGATCGGGCTACAAGTGCCGATCGAGCGGACGACCGGATCCGGCCCGGGCGGCCAGGACGCGTCGGGTCTCGATGCGGCCGGCACGCATGAAGTCCGGCCACTCCGTGGTGTTGAGGAACTGCCGATAGAACCCCGCTCCCCGGACCTTGGCGTAGGGCACGGGCTCGATCATCATCACGTCCGTCTCGTGTTCGAGGCGAGCGAGGTTGGTCCTCGCCAGCTCTTCTTGCTGGCAGGTGCGGACTTGACTGGCGATGTAGAGGATGCTGGCGCGCCGGTTCTGCCAGCCAGACGCGTCCTCGCCGACGAACCCCCGCGGGTAGAAGCCGTTGATTGCAAGCGCCACCTCGGGCGGCTCCTCGATGTCGAGGACGGGTCGCACCGGAAAGATGTCGACGATGCCGCCATCGCACCAGTGGCCGGCGTCGAGCATCACCGGCTCGATGAACAAGGGCAGGGCGACCGCCATATGGACAGCCCGGGCTACGGGCATGTCGGGGTAGGTGCTGGGGCCTATGTACTCGAGGCGGTTCTCCTCGATATTCCAGATGGGTGCGTAGGCGGGGATCGGCATCTCAGCGAGGGTCATGTCGCCGAGTAGTCGCTGATAAGACACCTCGATTCGCTCGCCTCGGATGATGCCTGCAAAGCCTTTCGCAGATCGGGGAAGTAGGGAAGCCAGCATTGGCCAGTCGACATCGACGTAGTCGTCGGGGCGAAGCCCGAGCGTGAAAGCAGCGACCTCGTCAGCCGGAATGCCGGCGGCGATAGGGAAGCCGAATAGGGCCGACCCCGAACAGAGCGAGATGATTGCCGGGCGGATGCCCGCCTCTTCCAGCGCCCGAGCGGCTCCGACCACCGAGGCCAGGGCACCGCTGCCGCCGGTTGCTAGCAAAGCCAGCCGGCACCGCTCGAGGTCGGGGATCTCTAGGGCCTGTGCTGGCGGGAACGGGTGCAGGTTGGGCTGTCGTCGCCGCTCAAAAGGGAGGGCCATCACCGCACGCCGGGCGTCGTTGACCAGGCCGGCGTCTTCGCGTACCCCGGTCACGATCTCTTTGGTCTGGGCGATGACGTTGAAGTACTGGCGGAGGCGGAACACGTCGAGCACCGTGCCAAGCATGTGTCGAATTGTCCCTCGAGGGGGCACCTCGGGATAGGGCCCAACGGCCCTGATGCCGGGTCGAACCGAATCAATCCGCTGGTCGATCCGGCTATCGACGACCCTTGCTCAACCTCAACTGGGTCTGTGGGTGCCGACAATCTCCATCCAAGGACTCACGGATCGGAGGGTGAAGCCGCTGTCGTCCTATGGTCGATCGTCACCCCGCGAGCACCAACCACGACGGACCCGAATGTCAAGAACAAGTCGATCTCGGGCCTCGGAGCACGTCTCCCGGGACAAGGAGGGCGGGGTACCCGGCACATGCCCGGGATCGCGCCCCGCCCACGCTCCACGAGTGGTCGAAAGGCCCTGTTCGTGGTGGGCCGATCTTGCCAGAGTGGACTGCACAGGAGTGAGTTGGACTAGGGAGAAGTGAAGATGACAGAAACCAGTAACACACGTCTGATCGACACGATCGAGCATGCCGAGCATGCATCGCTCGAGGCGGTACGGAACTTCCTGGACACAGTCAACGGCGTGTTTCCCCATCTAGGTGGCGACGACGGACCTCGGCGCAAGATCATCGACTCGGCCTTCAAGATGACCGAGCAACTGGTCAGTACTTCGACGGGACTCGCGAAGAACATCCTCGATGTCACGGAGAAGGCGTTGAGTGAACCGGATGAGAAGTCGACCTCCTCGATGAAGTCGAAGAGGGCCTGATCAACCGCTGGTTGGGGCTTGTTCTGAGCCTGGAGCCGGAGGTTCTCGAGGGGCCGAAGCCGACCGGTCGGAGACCGGCGCCAACGCCTGTGGTGCCCGCGGGGATTGCCTGGTGACGACGACTGCGGGAAGGGGATGAGATGATCGAGACCAGTGAGATTGAGATCACATTCAGCGAGGACGACCGCCACACGGAGGCGCGGGCGTCGCTCACCATCCGTGGTGCGACATTCGTAGGTGCCGGGCGCGCAAGACGCCACCCGGCTGACCCAGATATGCCGATGGTCGGTGAGGAACTCGCTGCTGCTCGCGCGCTGTCCGACCTGTCGCACCAACTGCTCGACACCGTGACCGAGACGATCTCTGAGCGCTAGGGCCGACCAGCGCATTATCACCAACGTGCCCGAAGCCGCTGAGGCCTGCACGCGCTTGTCGGGCATTAAGCCTCTGCTCCTGGATCTGGCCAAGTGATAGGAGAGAAAGTAACGACGCGGGCAGGGAGCATGACCTCGGAAGGAGGATTGACTGATGGCTGTCACGAAGGACCCGCTGCCCTTCTCGGTTTGGCGGAAGATCGCCATGGCGAGTTGGCGACCGAGGAAGGACCCGGCAATCTTGGCAACCATCGACCAAGACGCCGAGCGTCTCCTTCAGTACATGGACGCCGTCCAGAAGACCACGGGTGTACACGTGACCCCGATGCATCTCGTCGGGCGAGCGTCGGCCAAAGTCTTCTCGACCATGCCCGGATTGAACGGTCGTGTCGTATTCGGTCGGTTCCTCTCGTCTCCGACTGTGGACGGCTTTTTTGTCGTGTCGCTGCGCACCGACCCAGTGCCGGGCGGCGAGGCGGTCTCCACCGACCTGTCGGGCGCGGTCGTGCGGCGGGTGGACGAGAAGACCCCCTGGCAGATCGCCACCGAACTGACGGAGCGGGCTGACCTCATTCGCCACGACGAGGATCCGCAGTTCAAGCGGACCAAGATGATGGTGAAGAACTTGCCACCCATGACGCTTCGGCTGGTGACCGACCTCATCGGGTTCGTCACAGAGAGCCTCCAGCTGCCGATCCCGTTCCTGGGCCTCGAGGGTCGACCCTATGGTTCTTTCCTCGTCAGCAATGTCGGCACCTACGGGCTCGACGCTGTCTTCGCCCCGATCCCGCCCTTTGCTCACCCGCCGGTGACAGTCCTGGTGGGAACCATTGCGGACAAAGTGCTGGCCGTCGATGGAGAGCCCGCGGTCCGGCCTGTGCTCCCGCTGGCCTTCATGATCGACCACCGCTTCGTCGACGGCTACCAGGCGGCGACTATGGCGAAGGTCTTTCGTGAGTACCTCAGTGATCCGGCCCACTCCGACCCGCTTCCGGTCTCCCCTCGCCGACCTCGCTGAGGGTGGACCTGTTCTCAGCGACAGAAGAAGGAGACCGATGGAGCGAATGAGCACGCTCGACGCAGAGTTCCTCCACCTGGAGGACGGGATCGGACACATGCACATTGGCGCCGCCTGCGTATTTGGAGACCCGCCGCCGTCGTTCGACGAAATCGCGGCGATGCTCGCCGCCAAGTTCCACCTGATCCCCCGCTACCGCCAGCGGGTGCGGTCGGTTCCCTTCGAGCTGGGCCGACCGGTTTGGGTCGACGATCCCCACTTCAACCTCGAATATCACCTCCGGCACACAGCCCTGCCAGCACCCGGTGACGACGCTGCGTTCTGCCGCCTGATCGGGCGGATCATGTCCCAGCCGCTGGACCGCGACCGCCCACTGTGGGAGACGTGGCTCGTCGAGGGTCTCGAGGGCGGCCATTGGGCGCTCGTATTCAAGATCCATCACTGCATGGTCGACGGCATCGCCGGCATCGAGCTGCTCCGCGTGGTGCTTGAACTCGAGGTCGACACCACCACGGTGGCGGTGCCCGAGCTATGGGAACCTCAGCGCGAACCCCCGGGCGTGATGAAGGTGCTCGATGCCTGGGGGGGTCTTGCCTCCGATGTCTTGGCCACTGCGCGCGGGCTTCCCCGGGCCATCTCTCACCCGAAGAACACCATCCGCTCGACCGTTGCGACCGTCCGAGGACTCGCCCGCTTCGCCGGAGATCTCGCTGCCACCCCACAGCTGTCGATCGAAGGCAGCATCGGCCCCCACCGCGCCTGGGCCCATTCGTCGGCGAGCCTCGGTGACGTCCAGAGGATCCGCTCGGCGTTTGGTGGCACAATCAACGACGTCGTGCTCGCCGCGGTCAGTGGGGGCTACCGGGAGCTGCTCCTCTCACGCGGCGAGGACGCCGACCGAGCCCGGGTCCGCTCCCTGGTGCCGGTGTCGACGCGACACGACGACGGGCACGGCGTGCCTGACAACCGGGTCTCGACCCTGCTCTACGACCTTCCGGTGCAGATCGCCGACCCCGTCGAACGCCTCCAGGCCGTCCACGAGGAGATGAGCGAGTTGAAGGTGTCACACATGGCCGAAGCCGGCGAGGCGATCGTCACCGTTGGGAACCTTGCCCCACCGATGGTCGTGGGCCCCGTAACCCGGATGGTGACGCGGGCCATTCACCGACTCCCGCAACGGTCGATCAACACCGTCACGACCAATGTGCCCGGGCCGCAGTTTCCTCTCTACTGCCTCGGTCACGAGATGCTCGAGAACCGCCCGTTTGTTCCCATAAGCCACGGCGTCCGGGTGAGCACAGCGATTCTCTCTTACAACGGCCATCTGTCGTTTGGAGTCACCGGCGACTATGAGACCGTACCCGACGTGCGCGTGCTCGCCGTGGCGGCGTCGACCGAAATCGAACAACTCAACGTACGCGCCGGGGCTCTGCGGAAGAAGACACGATCCGGCAAAGCCTGATCCAAGGCGGGCGCAGAATGACGGCGTCGACTCGGCAGTGGTCAATGAGTTCCACATCGAGCACTTGCCATTGCCGGGAGGGGTGCGCGGAATCGGCGGGCCTGGTCAGGTGCGGCCTGTCGGCATCACCGGTCCGTCGACTCCACCGTAGACGGTGTCACTGGCGTCGAGCGCGCATACCGTCGTTGCGCCGGACACCCTTGCGACTTCACCGGGGAACCCGGCCAGGTTGACTCCCATGGTGAAGCCCATCGGCATGTCGAGTGCGGTAAAGAAGTCGTCGAAGTGGGATGGGACGATCACCCGGGGGTCGAGTCGGGGGATGACCCGTTCGAGATAGCGGGGGCTGCACTGGCGGCCGGCAATACCACACAGGAATACGTCAACACCTCGGGGGAGTTCAGCGTCGTCGACGAGGTCGGCGGAGCCCTGGTGGTACAAGGTGACACCTCCGACACTCACATGGATGCCCCAGACCTGTCCGCAGCGAAAGGCCCGAGGGACCATTCGGTCGAGGTGGTCACAGGTGATCTCCCCGGCGGCCGGTACCCGCCATCCCATAAGCAGCTTGCTGTGGACGCTGGGTACGAACGTGACGGAGAACGGGCCGATCTGCTGCGGCTCGTACGGCCCGACGACGACGGCCTGTCTTTGTAAGCCGTGGAGAGCCATCAGGTGGGCCACCGACGTACCGCCGTACACCGGGCAGCCGTCGCGCTCGGCGATTGCGGGAACATCGAGGGCGTGGTCGAAGTGAGTGTGTCCAACCAGCACGGCGTCAGCCGACGGCACCCATTTGGACAGCGCCTCCCGAGAGGAGTGCACCACCTGCCCTCGGAGCAGGTCTCTGAGGCCAAGGCGCGTCACGTACGGATCGATCAGCAGCCGGGTGCCCTCATAGGTCAACTCGAAGCTGGCGGTTCCCAGCCAGCGAAGTGACAATCCCCGAGGGAGGATTTCCAGACCGGGTGAGCCGAGTCTTGGCAGATCACGAAGGGCCATACGATCGGCGTATTCGTGTTTCCCACGATTGGTGGCCGCCCTGATCGTTGAGGCGAACAGTCCCACCTCGGATGTCTACCATCTTGCCTGCCAGGACCGGGGGTACAGCCCTGGAAGAGGTCGGGGGCTGCACCGTGTAGAACGTCAACTTGACGGCGACGGGAAGGTTCACGAGGTCGGGGAGGGCGGTTGTGATCACTGTCTCCGTCGCGGGCGCGGGCGAGCCGATACTTCGCTCTGGTTGTCGAGAGCCTTAAGCTCAGTAGGTCAAAGGGCGGGCTGTCGACACAACCCTTTGACCTGGCGGGGAGCGCCCTTGGTTCGCGCCCATTTCCCACGCTGTTGCTCTCGATTTCCCCCAAACTCTTGAGTGCAACACAAAGGAACGGATCCAGGTCGGGAGGCCCCGATGAGCATCTCGGCACCCACAGGGCCGAATCAATGGGTCCTCCCGAACGCGATCGCGGGCGTGTGGTCGACCCCGCGCCTCTATCCCTCCAGCAGGGCTCGCGCCTCGGCGTCGAGGACGACGTCCTCCACGGCAAGGTTCTCCTCGAGGTGGGCGGGGGACGAGGTCCCCGAGATGAGAAGGACGGTTGGGCCCTGGTCGAGGAGCCAGGCCTGGGCCACCTGGGCGGGAGTCACACCGAGGTGGGTCGCGGCGGCCCGCACGTTGGGTGCGTTCAGGACGGGGCGGTCGGCGTCGAAGGCGGAGCCGAGGGGGAAGAACGGCACGAAGGGGACGCCGTCGGAGTTGCAGGTGTCGAGGAGGTATTGGTGGGTCCGGTCGATGATGTTGTAGGCGTTCTGCACACACGCCACCTCGCCTTGCCGCCGAGCGGCGTCGTACTCGCCCACCTCGACGTTGCTCAGCCCCACGGCGCCGATCAGGCCCTCGGCCTGCATAGCGAACATGGCGTCGAGTTGCTCGGTCAGTGGCACGTCGGTCTCGGGGTGGCGCCGCAGGTTGACCACCGCGATGCGGTCGAGCTCAAGGGTGCGCAGGTTCGCCTCCACCCCGGCGCGCAGCTCCTCGGGTGTCTGCGCGCCGAGCCACCCGCCAAGGTCGTCGCGGGCAGCCCCCACCTTGGACACGATGACCAGGTCGTCGGGGTAAGGGTGGAGGGCAGCGTGGATGAGCTCGTTGGCCACAACCGGCCCGTAGAATTGTGCCGTATCGATGTGGTTGACGCCGGCGTCCACCACCCGACGCAGCAGGGCCACGGCTTGGTCCCGATCGGCAGGCGGGCCGAACACGCCCGGCCCCGGCAGCTGCATGGCGCCGAAGCCCACGCGTCGCACGGGGACGCCGGCGAGCACGACGGGATCGAGTGCCATGAGACGGTCAATCTAGTGGTGCCGTCGGGGGCCCCGATGCCAGCTGTCGATGCGTCTCAGTTCAGGCCCCGAAGGGACGCCTAACCTTCCGGACCCGATCCGACCTGTATGCGTTTCTCGCTGGCCCGGTCGGCCGACGTGCTGGACTCCATCGCCCTCTCGACGGTGTCGATCACCGCCGGAATCGACTCAGAGGCTTTCTTCACCGGGTTTGTCGATGCGACTCCACCGATTTACCTAGGGGTCTCGACTAGGTGGATGGGTTCGGGGTGGGATTGTGGGTGGGTGGGCCATCGACATAACCCTTCCGACCTGGAAAGACAACAGTCCGGGCGAGGTCAATTCCCACGCTGTTGTCTCCGATTTCCCATACACGTACTGGCCCAATCAAATGGGAAAGCCCTGGTGACGTACCGGATAAGACTCGTGACACCCACGGCTGGTCTTCCACCTGGCTGGCACGTTGCACAGGGACGAAGGCAAGCGCTCGACGGAGGCTGCCCAAGATCGCACCGACGCGGCCATGAGGCAACGGAGTAGCAAGTTCACACACCTGACATGCGCCGGTAGCGATACGTTCACGAACCTGGACCAGGCTGGGTGGGATGCTGGTCCGGGTCGGCTGCGAGATCGAGTACGAGACAGCGCAGAGAACGCCGTCGCTGTGGCAGGTGCGACCACGTTCTAACCTCGAACAGCAGGTCGTCACCGAAACCTGGGAGCCTCCCGCCTCGGTTCGGACGTACTTCGATGCCTACGGCAACGCTTGTGACCGCCTCACCTTGCCGGCGGGCCGATCGGTACTGCGCTATGACGCCACTGTCGATGTGCCGCCGAGCTTCGACGATGCCGACAAAGGCGCGACCCAGAGCGCCATCGAAGACTTGCCCGACGAGGCCTTCGTGTACCTGCTCCCGAGTCGGTTCTGCTGGCCCGACCTGCTTCATGACTCAGCGTGGGAGTTGTTCGGCTTGGTGGAACCAGGGTGGACCCAGGTCCAGGCCGTATGCGACTGGCTTCACGATCAGATCCGTTACGAGCCTGGCGCCAGCACAGCTCTTACCACCGCTCACGATGTATGGGAGTCACGCTCAGGTGTGTGTCGCGACATCACCCAGCTTGGCATCACCTTGTGTCGGGCTCTCAACGTTCCTGCCCGATACGTTGCCGGGTACCTGCCCGACATCGCCGTGATCCCACCTGAGCTTCCCATGGACTTCTGCTCCTGGTTCGAGGTTTGGCTTGAAGGCCGGTGGTGGACTTGCGACCCCCGCAACAACGAGCCGCGTATCGGGCGGGTGGTGATCGCACGAGGTCGAGATGCCCTCGACACCGCCATGATCACCACCTGGGGGGCAGCCCGGCTCAGGGTGATGACGGTGTGGGCTGATGAGCTCCGAGATTCGGGCTAACTGTCAGCCCCAGAAGCCCGGGCTGTTCCCCGGACGTATCAGCTTGCAATCTGGGTAGGTCAGCTGGGTTTGTCAATGCGTTGCAGCCGGCCGGGAGTGGTACACCCGACGCGGTGCTCGCTATAGCGGTTTGCCTATGAGGTCGCCGGGATACGCCACAGGTCGATGCCGCCGTCGACAGCGTAGCGATCAATGGCGACGAGTTCATCGGACGTGAAATCGAGTTGGGCAAGAGCGCTGACGTTCTGCTCGAGTTGGGTCACGCTGCTGGCGCCGATCAACACGGATGTCACTCGAGGGTCACGCAAGGCCCAGGCGATGGCCATCTGCGCGAGTGACTGGCTTCGACCCCGGGCGATGTCGTTGAGGGCCCGGATGCGGGCGAGGTTGTCGTTGTTGAGCATGTCGTGAGTGAGCGATCCGCCCTGAGAAGCTCTCGAGCCTTGGGGGATGCCATTGAGGTATCGGTCGGTGAGCAGGCCTTGAGCCAAGACGGAGAAAGCGATGCAACCGATACCTTCACCGCCGAGAACATCGAGGAGGCGGTCTTCGATCCATCGGTTGAGCATCGAGTACGAAGGTTGGTGAATGAGCAGAGGGGTACCGAGCTCACGGAGGATGGTGACAGCGTCGGCCGTGCGTTGGTCGGAATACGAGGAGATCCCGACGTAGAGGGCTTTGCCGGAGGTCACGGCGGTGTGGAGGGCACCGAGAGTCTCCTCGAGGGGAGTCAGGGGGTCGTAATGATGGTGATAGAAGATGTCGACGTAATCGAGCCCGAGACGCCGCAGGCTCTGGTCGAGGCTGGCGAGGAGGTACTTGCGGGAGCCGAGGTCGCCGTATGGTCCCGGCCACATATCCCACCCGGCCTTGGTGGAGATGACCAGCTCGTCGCGGAGTTGGCGGAAGTCCTCGTGCAGGATGCGGGCGAAGTTGGTCTCGGCGCTGCCGTACGGGGGTCCATAGTTGTTGGCCAGATCGAAATGGGTGATGCCCAAGTCGAAGGCTCGGCGCACGATTGCGCGTTGAATGTCGATAGGCCGGTCGTCGCCGAAGTTCTGCCACAGTCCGAGTGACACCGCGGGCAGTAGGAGTCCACTGCGCCCGCAGCGGCGATAGGTCATGGACCGGTAGCGGTCCCTTTCGGGGTGGTAGCTGGTCATGTCGTCGGCTGCTCCATCTCGGTGCCGGGGACGAATCTATTCGCTGGATGCCGGGATCAGCACACCGAACTGGGGCTGGCCTTTGATCACGAGTCGAATCGGCCTTGTCGGGCAGGGTGATGCTTTGCCCTTAAGCACTTGGATCCGCTTGCTCGCGCATCATCGTCGTTATTCATCGCCCTCCCCACTTCTGTTCGAGTGTGCCCGTCACGACGGTCACGTCCTGGTGGCCGAGGCCCTGATCGACGGCCTGCTGCCACTCGTCGGCCAAGCATGCAAGGGCACCGAGGCGACCATCTGCCGCCTGCTCAGCGAGGCGTACATCCTTTAGAGCGAGGGAAAGTGCGAATTGAGCCGAGAAATCACCCTTGGCGACCCGCTTCAACTTGGCTTCCTGCCAAGGAGACACGAGCGGGTTTCCTTCGAGGGCGTCTACGACCTCGTCGGGCTCGAGCCCTAGGCCACGAGCGAGTGCCACGGAGGCGGCCACCGCTTCCGCCGCAAAGGCGAGCCATGTGTTGGCGACAAGCTTGAGTCGAGTACCACTCCCTGCGCTGCCGGCCCAGATCGTGCGCTGACCCAGGGCGTCGAACAGAGGTGTGACTCGCGCCCTGGCCCCGTCGGGCCCTGACGCGAAGATTGTCAGTTGACCGGTTTCGGCGGGGTCCTTACTTCCCGACACCGGCGCGTCGAGCAAGATCACGTCGGGACGCTCCGCCGCCACCATCGCTGCCACGCGCTCGATCCCAGCAACGCCGATGGTACTCATCTGCACCAGAATCGCACCCGGAGCAAGCGCAGCGAGCACTCCCTCGTCGCGTGCAACGGAGATGACGGCATCGGTATCGCTCACCATCGTGATGACGATCGCCGCGGACCTCGCTGCGTCTACAGCCGTTGGAGCTACTTGCGCGCCGACCTTTTCGAGGTCTCGAGTGGCTTCTTGATTACGGTTCCAGACCATCGTCGGAATCCCTGCGCGCCGCGCCGAGATTGCCATCCCATGACCCATGGTGCCGATGCCGAGAACGGCAACCGGCTCGGGTTTGTCGTCTGCCATGAGTCCCTCCTGGTCGATTGCTTGTAGGCCGTGGTCTCCATCAGCATCGCGCTGCTCCGACTGCCGCGCTTCAGGTCTCGACGGCCGCGGCCGCCATGATGACCGCGAGGCTGGTAGACGCCCAACTCGTCGGCTATCCCCATCTGGTCGGCGCTGCACCCACTAGGTGCCATAGCCTGACGTCGCAGGTCCTGCCACGATCTGAGGGTGCGGGCGTGATGGCTGAAGGGCAGACAACTTCGTCGACGTGGGCTCCCCTTCGCATCGCCGTCTTTCGCTGGCTTTGGCTTGCATCGCTCGTCAGCAACGTTGGCGCCTGGATGCAGACCGTCGGCGCCCAGTGGTTCCTCGTCCACGCCGCCCATGCCGCGATCCTTGTGGCGCTCGTCCAAACCGCCGACATGCTCCCCGACGTCATGTTCGGCATCGTCGGAGGCGTGCTGGCAGACACGCTCGATCGACGACGATTGCTGATGGCGGTGCAAGGGGGCCTCGTCATCGCTGCCTCGGCGCTGGCGGCGCTCACGATCGCCGGCCGTATGTCGCCTGCGCTGCTTCTCATGTTCACGTTCGTGATAGGCACCGGGTCGGTCTTGGTGACCCCCGCTTACCAGTCCCTCGTGCCCGAGCTCGTTCCACGCGACAAGATCCCGGCAGCCGCACAGCTCAGCTCCATCAACGTCAACCTCGCCAGGGCGATCGGGCCCGCCATCGCCGGAATCCTGATCGCGTACATCGGCGTAGGGCCGGTCTTTGCCGTAAATGCGGCAACGTTCCTCGTCTACGGCGTCGTGGTCGCTCTGTGGCGGCCGAGCCCTGACACCGTCCCGCAGATCCCTGAGCGCTTCGTGTCGGCCCTTCGGGCCGGCGGGCGATACGTCCGTTACTCGCCCGTGGTCCGTCGGATCCTGCTTCGAGCCAGTCTCTTTCTTGTCCCGGCCAGCGCGCTGTGGGCACTCCTGCCGCTCGTGGCGAGCCGCCGCCTCGGACTCGGCTCAGGCGGGTACGGGCTGCTGCTTGGCGCCCTCGGAGTTGGGGCCATCGTGGGAGCCTCGGTGCTCTCCAAGGCGCGCGCCCGGGTGTCGCCGAATGCGCTCATCGAACTGATCGGTGCGGTGTTCGCGGTTGCGCTTGTGGCGTTAGTCTTGGTGCGGTCGACCCCTGTGGTCGTCATTGTCCTGCTCCCCGCCGGCATGGCGTGGGTCGGGATGCTGGCGACGGTTAACACAGTGCTGCAGCTCTTCTTGCCCCGCTGGGTGCGGGCGCGGGGGCTGTCTGTCTACCAGATGGTGCTCTTTGGGGCGCAGGGCTTCGGAGCATTGGCGTGGGGGGCGCTGGCCGACGCGTCGGGACTCACCGTGGCGTTCCTCGTCGCCGCGGGGCTGATGATTCTCGGCGCGGTATCGGTTCGCGTCTGGCCGTTGGTCGACACCGTGAACATGGACCGGCGACCGGTCGCTCGGCCCGATCCGGATGTGGCACTGGATCCCGAGGCAGACTCGGGACCAGTGGTGGTACGGACGGTCTACACAATCGCGGCCGATCGTGAGCCCGACTTCATGCGCGGCATGCATCGTGTTCGCGAAATGCGGCTTCGGACCGGCGCCACTCAGTGGGGGTTGTTCCGCAATGGCGAGCGACGGGGTGAATTCGAGGAGATATTCGTGGTGGCGTCATGGGACGAGCACATGCGCCAGCACAGAGAGCGGATGACTGCGACCGATTTCGCTTACGAAGAGCAGGCAAAGGCGCTTTCCGAGACGCCCCCGGAAACGTGGCATCTTCTACCTACAGACCTCGACGAGAAGTAAGGATTTCTGAGCGGGGATGAGGTCCTCGGTTTCGTCGACACCAGAAGCAGCCACGCGGAGTTGGTGGTCGCCGGTGTCGACAACCTCGTGGCTCGCCCGAGCGGGGCCAAGACCGACGGGAGCGCCGCTGCCGCTAACACCGACGTACTGGACGAGCTGGCCGGGTTGATCGCCCGGGGACGTCTTGAGATCCCCATCGCCAAGACCTGACCAACGTGCGCGAGGCCTACCGAGATCTCGAGCAGCGTCACACGCTGGGCAAGATCCTCCTCTTACCCTGACCGCAGCCCGAGGGCACCCTGGCATCGTTCCTCGCGCGCCCGTGAGGAGCCACCGCGTCCCTGTCGCACCGAATTCGTAGAAGTCGGAAGGAAGTACCGCCAAGCGTGACGATGGCGCCCGTGCTTGATGGCCAAATGGGCGCCGGACAAGCGTTCGGGCGCGCCTTGGCTGAGCTTGGAGGCCTGCAGACAAGGCAGATCAGGCCCCAGTCAAGCGCTTCAGGGACGGAGGGTGACGAAGAGGCCGGCTTTGGTTCTGGATTCCCGTGGCGAATGCCCGTCTCGCCGGGGTTTTGTCGAAGTCCAAGACAAGGTGACTCTGATGGGGTTCCTAGGTGGGTTTAGGTAGGTATTTGGGTGGGTGGTGGGTGCGAGAGTGCGTGGGTGGGTGGGTGGGTGGGCTGCCGACAAAACCCTTTCATCAGGCACTGAGGGCGTTACGCAGGCACCATTTCCCACGCTATGACCCTCGATTTCCCACGCCTTTGTGGACGCAATTACATTGCGAGCTCCCAGGCCGGAGTGACTGGACGAGATTCTCGGCACCCGCCGGATGCGATTCTCAGCACCTCAGAAGTGCGGTTCGTTGTGCGCCGATGGCCGACGGCTTAGCGCGGCGATCGGATGGCGGTCGCTACCGCTGGCGACCCAGCAGCCAGGAGAACAGTCGGTGCGCTTCCTCGACGCGGCGCGTGCCGAAGCCGGCTCTCCGATCTCGCAGCGAGACCGGAAGCGATGCTCCGGGCCCGGCCAGGAGGATGACTGCCCGCCGGGCGGCCATCCCGAGAAGAACGGCGCCTGCCAGCATCACGACACTTTTCGCACGCTGGCGACGACATGAGTATTCTGCGACCGAGGGATGGCCAACCTTCTTCTGGAACAGGAGGAACGAAATGCCCGAGTTCGCCTCTTTTGCCCCCGGAACTCCCTCGTGGGTCGACCACGCCGCCAAGGACTTGGCTGGCTCCAACTCCTTCTACAGCAGCCTCTTCGGGTGGGAGGCCGAAGATCAGGGCGAGGAAATGGGCCACTACACCCTGATGCGCAAAGGCGGGAAAACCGTGGCCGGGAACATGGGACTCATGATGGAGGGTCAGCCGAGCGCATGGGTTACCTACGTCTCGGTGGAAGACGCCGATGCAACCGTCGATCTTGCCAAGAAGGCCGGAGCCACCGTGTTTGTCGAACCGACCGACGTGACGGATATCGGACGCATGGCGGTGTTTACCGACCCGACCGGAGCTGCCATCGGCATTTGGCAGCCGAAGGCGTTCAAAGGGGCGGAATTGGTCAACGAGCCAGGTTCTTTCGCCTGGAACGAATTGAACACGCGTGACTTGCCGGCAGCCAAGGGCTTCTACACAGACGTATTTGGCTGGACGCCCAACGACCTCGACATGGACGGCATGAGGTACACCGAGTGGAAGCTTGGGGAGAAGTCGATCGCGGGGATGATGACGATGCCTGACATGGTGCCTTCTGAGGTGCCGGCCCACTGGCTCGTGTACTTCGGGACTGAGGACACTGACGCCACCGCTGCGATGGCGAGTGGGCTCGGTGCTGTGACCGTGGTGCCGCCGACGGACATTCCTCCCGGGCGTTTCGCCGTGCTCATGGACCCCGACGGCGCCGCCTTCGCCGTGATCAAGATGGCGCCGACTTCCTCCTGACCAGCGTGCGGGCCCGTTGGCCCAGGGACCTTTTACTCCTGTCGGTCGTTCCTCCGGTCACCGATCCTCCTCGTGCGTACGTGCGTTGTGTGCGTGCCTTTGAGTTGTCGACACAACTCCTCTGACGTGGTGGGAGGGTTGCCTAACTTGCGCTTGTTCCCATGCTGTTCCTCTCGATATCCCACATATCTGTGGTCGCAATCAAGACGTCACATCCCAGGTCAGCGTGCCATATGCGTTCTTGGCGCCCGCAGGGTCGAGTTGCAGCCCGATTGTTGCTGTCTCTCCACGGGACCAAGGGGCGGGCACCGAGCTGGAAGGTTCACGCCCCCGGTAAGGAGGACGATCAACTGCCCTGCGTCCTCAGTCGTGTAGGGCCACGCGTCATGAACGGCCGAGGCGGCGGCCTGGATCCTCGAAGCACTCACTTGCGCCATCGCTGTGTCGCCGACCATATCGAAGGCCCACCCGATCCCGGGCCAGTAACCCACCGCACTCGGCGATGATCCCCTGAAGGACGTCATCGCGGTGGGGTCGTCCCACAGGACATCCTGGTTCACCACCTCGGACGTCAACTCGCTTGCTTGTGCAGGCGTTGCGGCCCCAAGGCCGACTGCCCACGCCTGTGCCGCAGCATCGGGATAGAGGTAACTCCAATCCGTAGCCTGCACGCCGGTGCCGGTCTCGGCCCAGTTGAACGAACCTGTGGTGAAATCCCACAGAGACTGGATCCCGCTTTCCATCGTCGCAGCATCGGCCTCATCGCTCGTCTCGGCGGTAGGGTTGTCGAGTCCTGCCTCCAAGCTGGCTGCTGCAAGAAGTCCGGTATGAGCTTCGGCGTCGTCCATCAGGTAGGCCATTTGGTATGTCGGCGTCGCCCAAGTAAGCCCGTTGGGTTGCTGGGTCTCCTGGATGGCATGCACCGCTCCTCCGATTCCGGCCGCGAGATCTTTGAGTGCGGCAGTGCTCGGGTCAGCCACCATCGTGTCATATGCGGCGAGGAGGAACGTCCCGGCATAGCCGTCGGTCGAGTCCATCGTTCCCAAGGGGGTGGACGAGTCGCCGCGCACGAACGGATGAGGCATCGTCGCGTCGCTCACGAAGCCCGTACCCGGCTGCTCGTTGTGGGCGTACCACTTGAGCCAGCGCCAGCTCGCACGTGCGAATGTGCGATCACCGGTCACCGACGCTGCTCGGGCAAGGCCGATCGCCGCGTAATTCGCAGTGTAGGGCTCGATGTACACCGACCTGGACCAGTTCGGGGTCGTGCCCTGGGCGATTGCCCCGTTTGCGAACTGGTTCCCGACGATCCATTTGGCGTCGGACGTAACCTGCGCCAACGTCGCCGACGAGAGCTCCGAGGCTGTGAGCGACGAATCCCCCATGGGTACGGGGAATGAACTACGGGAGGGCGGCGGTGAGGCCGGGGGCACGACGAAGGACGCTCCGGCCGGCCGTGCTGCGGCGGCGACGCCCGGCGCGGCAATCCCGCCGATCAGGACAAAGAAAGAAACGGTCGCAAGAGTACCGATTCCTTTCAATCTCGTCGGTGGTCTCACCTCGTAGGCACCCATTCCCTTGATCACCCTTCAGCTTTGCTATGAACTCGCCTGAAGCAAGCTGATTAAGTATCGTCGATTATCGATCGGGGATGAAGTCTCTCTTGGTCCCCTGACGAGCGTGGGGCCAGGGTATCAATCGATGCCATCGTCGGGCAGGCTGGTTTGTTGCGCACAATCAGCCGGTGGTGCGAATCACGAAGATTAGGGGACTACATTGTGAATCGCAGCACGACTCGCCGCGAGTCGTCTTGGACGACGTACGACTGCTCGCCGCCGATGGTGTCGCGTTTCGTCACCCCAGCGATTCGAGCCGGGTGCCATGTATTCGGCACTCCTATGGCAAGGTCTCGGAGTCCCTTCCGGTCGGTAATCGTCAGTCGGATGCCGCCTTTGGTTCTGTCAACCGTCATCTGCGCTTGCTCCCGGCGATTTAGGAAGTCTGTATAGACATGCATCGGCTCGGTGGTGAGCTGCCCTGTACTTTGAAGCTGGGCGACATATCCGAGAAAGCTCGCATAGGCGGATGCGTATCCTGGTGTCTCCAAGTCGGGTGGGTGGCTGTAGAGGAGCCGAACCGTTCCTTGGCTCGCCACATATTCGGCAACGCTCTTCAGCCAGGCTTCGACTGCGCTGGCGGAGACGTGATCGAGTGCCATGTCGGCCAGCGCCGCGTCTCGTCCATCTGGTGTCACGGGAAACGCCCACACACTCGTCGAGACAAGCTTGCCGTCCCAGAACGCCAAAGTTGGCGCGGCACCGGTATCTCCGGTGTAGTAGTAGTCGACAAAGCCAAGCTGTTGGATGATCCGCGTCATCTGCGGCTGTGGATACACGCCGAGCGGCGCCGTGTAGTCCTGCATGGGTTGTCCCGTCACGCTGGTGAGGCAACTGGCGTTTTTCACGACGAGATCGCGGGATTCGTTGTTCGTGATCGTTCCATGCTCGAGCTGCGATGCGAAAAGGTTCTGTGTCCCGCCACCGTCTGAGCCGATCGTCTCACCTTGCTGGAGAAGCAGCGAGAGAGTGCGGCGGCCTTTGCCACATGCATCGAACCCGAGGCCGTCGCCCGGCGAGATCACGTCCGGTCCGGCCGCAATGTCGAACTCTTGATGGATGCCTCGGGGCAAGAGCCCCCACTGCTCCATCATCGGGATCGCCGACCAGTCTGAGTTTGATTCCACGTGCCAGACGATGACCAGACCGCCGCCGCCCCCGGGAGCGAGCAGCAGGCGCGGAAGCAACCCGAGACCGACCGCGACGGTCTGGAGCACGGCATCAATCGGTAGCGCGTCGGTACCGTAGGCACATAACCGCCCGAGGGGGAGCGCGGACCACACCGCGGTCCCCCTTCCGTAGCGACGCGTTGCGAGTACCGGAATCGAGCCCGATCGTGCGGCCACATCTAGGTCAGCCGTATTCGACCGAGCGTTGGCCAGTGGGTAGGTGAGCGGGCCATAGCTGTAGCCGGAGAGGATGTCGTCCGCAGTCATTTTCCCGGGGGGTATGTTCCACAGCGCTGCTTCCGCTCCGTTCTTGAAGCCGACTTGTCCCGTTGTGTATGCGGATCTCGGGGCTCCACCGTGCCCCGAGTATCTGATCCCCAGCAGCGGATCGAACAGGCCGCTCGGGCGAACGCCACCGATCTGGTCGCGTGTGCCGGCGTCGTAGACGACGAGCAGGTGGCCACCGTGGGACACGTAACTTTCGGCCCAATCGAGAATTGCGTCCGGTAGTCCCTGTGCTGCGGCATCGGGCAAGACGACCGCCGGGTCGGATCGGACGGCGGCAACAGCATTCTCGTCTACGAGGTCATCGGCGCTGATCCACTCGAACGGTATGCCGACTTCGCGGGCGGACTCGCTCCAGGCGGTGGCGACAGAGGCGTCAACAGCGCTCGTGCTTTCCCCTCGCACCAAGAGGAGCCGGACTGCACTGTTGGTGGAGCTGCGCGCGTAGCGCTGCGCGTCAATAAGCACGGGTGTGAGGACCGCGGCGATGATCGCGATAACCACCAACCGTCTCCACATCAGATCGCTTCGACCCTGCCGCCCAGTTCTGCCACGACCCAGCCATAGATCGACACGTGCGGCCCGAGCGTCACATGTCGAGCCGCAAAGACTGTCTTGAAGGCTCCCTCCCGTCCGACCGATACGTTGGCGCCCACATACACGTCCCGTTCCGTGAACACGTTACCGTCGACGCGGGAGCCCTTCCCGAGACGTACAGAGCTCCGACCGATTACGTCGCCCTCGATCCGAGCAGCGTTGTGGATAACAAGCTCCCCGTATGCCTTGACCGTCCCTCGGACCACGGCTCCCGGTCCGATGACAAGGCGCCCATACGCGATTATCCCGGCATCGACAAGGGCGCCAGGGGGAACGCTCAGCCGATCACGGGCCCAGACGACGTCGTTCTCGATGGTCCGGCGGGGCTCCGGCTCGCTGTCGGAGAGCCGACCTCCGACGGTCCTGATCGGCTGGCCCCAAAGTCGCCGGAAGGTGCAACCAGGCGAGATACGCAAGACACCGCCTGCGGTGGCACTCATGCCGAGATCGCATCCAGGCTCAACATGGGTGTCGTGTTCGGAATCGACCCAACGATCCACGGTGCATTTCGGTCCGAGCCGGAGGCTTCTGTCGCAGGCAAGACCACGCATCCTCACTCCCGCTCCCATGTAGGCGTCGCCCTGAACCCAGGCCTCACGGATCGATGCGCCAGCAGCAGCATCGAGATCGTGGCGCACAACAAGAAGGTCCGGGGCGGTCGCGCCGGGAGGGACGACCAGCAGGTCGCAGATCGTTATCCGCTCATGCCGGCGGAGCGGGATTTCGCCCTCGCCTTTTGCAGTTGCTACTTGCGGAGCCAGGCGGTTGCGCAGTGCACGAGCGAAATGACGCGGGTTGCGAATGTACCCATTGTCGACTGGCAGCGACAGTGTGTCGCGTGGCCGACGCAGTTCCCGTATTCCAGGGATGAAAGGGAGGAGCATCGCAAAGACAAAGAGTCCAAGGAGCAGGGCCACCTGTGAGCTCATCGACGGAACCTTGGCGTCTTTCGCCAAATGGGATCACGACGCCAAACGATATCGAGGACCGCGTCGGCGAGGCCGCACGTAACGGCTAACTGGTTGAAGAGGTAAGCGAAGAAGAAAAAAGGCAGGAACAGCACCCGCTCCGCCATTCCATCAAGAACACCGGCGATCCCGACCTGCAGGAAGGGAGCGAAGTTCCCGAACTCGCTGTATGTGACCAAGAAGAATGCCAGGATCACGGTCGGGAGAAGAAGGAGGTCGCCTTGCAAGAATAGGACCAACTCCGCGGCGAGAGCACTCAGCAAGAGAGGCGGCACCAGATAGACGACCAACATGAGCATGCCATCGAGTCGTTGAATGGGCCGCAGATAGCGCGATCGGAGCAACGAAGCGCCGTGGCGCAACAGGACCTGGTTGTGCCCACGCGACCACCTCCGCAGTTGATGAAATCGCGCGTCCCATGTCTCCGGAACTTCTTCGTAGCATTCGACCCCGTTGGCGTAGGCAACTTTCCAGCCATTGAGATAGAGGCGCACCGTCAGATCCGTGTCGTCGGCGCTCACGCGGGGTCCGAATCCACCCAACGACAAGGCGACGGAGCGTCGAAAGCCACCTGCCGTTCCTCCAAACTGCGGGACCAAGTCGAGGGTGTACCGGGCTTGCTGGTCGACCTGGTAACCGCCGGAACGCTCCAGGTCGAGCAAACGGGTAAGCAGTGTCGCCCCTGCATTGCTGGGAACAACGCGGCCCATAACCGCCCCTACCTCGGGATCTTGAAATGCCATGACAAGTGCTCGCACCGCGTCCGGGCCTGGTCTGTAGTCTGCGTCGAAGACAAGCACGATCTCGTTTGTTGCGGCCGTGAGTGCCTCATTGAGTGCCGCGGGCTTGCCGCGAACTCGGTCGTTGCGAAAGAGTGGCTTTACTTGCGAGTGTTCCGCCTCATATCGCCGCAGGATCTCGGCCGTATGGTCATCGGAGTGATCATCGATAGGAACGATCTCAAGCAGGTGCTTTGGGTACGCTGAGTCGAGAAGAGCATTGAGGATCTGGTCCGCCACGGCCTCTTCGTTGTGCATTGGGATCACGACACTGACCGAGGGCAGGTCGGAGTCAAGCAGATCCTGGTAGTAAGGCCGCTGAGATCCGACCAGGCGCCGAATCGAGATCAGCCAATGGCGCACCGCGTACACCATCATGACGCTGATGACAACGCACACCCAGACCTTCAGCGCTAGGTCCACGTCCACGTCTCCGGGCCTTCGGCATGATCGAGCCTGTAACTGAGACGTACGAGCGCGACCGATGCAATGCCGATGATATAGAGGAAGTCGAGCGCTGGGCCTAGCAAGAGATACAGCATTGGCATCGGGATTGGCCCAACGCTACCGATGAACCAGACGAAGAAGGCATAGCGAACCAGCGAGAAGGCGATATCGACCCCAACGCACCCTACAAGTAGCGCCGCACGTTCGAACATCGTAAAGGGAAGAGCAACGCTGGAAGCAGTCAGCAGGATTGGTAGTAGGAGCCACACCACCATCGCCGTACGGATGTACAGTCGTGAAACGTCGTAGCCGTCAAAGCCGATGTGGCCGAATACGAGGACGTAGTAGGCGCTCACACAAACAAGGACGGCCGCGAACCCGGCAAACACGCGAACGGGTACTGGAATCTTCTTTACAGCGACGGCCGCGCCTAGAACGAGGGCTCCACCGGCGAGCCAGAGGAGTTGTACCCAGTACGTTGAGGCGGGAAGCACGAAAGAGAGCACCTGGACTCGAACACCAAAGTAAGAGTTGGAAACAAGTGTGACGGGCGTGTGCAGCGGGGGCACGAGAGCAAGCGCAGCGCGACCGACTAGTGCGCTGATCCAGTCAGCCCGGAAAAGGAGCGCCCCCTCCAGGACGAGCAGGAGCGCGAGAGTCTGCACGATCGTTCTGGGCGTCACCCTCCGTAGGCGCCGGTACGAACGATGTGCCGGGAAGAGAAGAGTGGATCGGTCACGGACGCTCGGCCCTCTCGTTACGGCCGACTTCAATGAACAGGGTCCGTCAGCCGTGGTGGCGATGCCGACGGCGTGCTCGGTGTCGCGGCAAGGAGTGCGTCAACGATTCGGCCTGCGGCGCGGCCGTCGCCGTACAGGCTCACCGACCGTGCCATCTGCGAGTACGCGGCGTCGTCGGCGAGCAAGCGGATCGCCTCGCTCTGGATCCGCTCACGGTCGGTACCGACGAGACGGGCGACACCGGCCACGACACCCTCCGGTCGCTCCGTCTCATCTCGCAAGACGAGAACCGGTTTGCCAAGGGTGGGCGCTTCCTCCTGCAACCCACCGGAATCGGTGAGCAGGAGGTACGAGGCGCCGATGAGCTGGACGAATGACTGATAATCGAGCGGAGGCAACAGGGTCACATTTCGGCAGTCGCCCAAGATGCGCCAGACCGTGGCGTACACGTTCGGGTTGGGGTGGACCGGGAAGACGACGTGTACATCCTCGACCGAAGTGGCAATCGTGCGCGCCGCGAGGCAGATGGACTCGAGCGGTTCGCCCCAACTCTCGCGCCGGTGCGCCGTCACCAGGATGAGTCGCTGTCCGCGTGGGATCGTCTGGAGGGGGCCGGCCGCCCAGTTGTACGGCCGCCGTGCCATCTCCCGGAACGCGTCGATGCCGGTGTTGCCGGTCACGCGAATTGCCTCTGGAGAGATGGCCTCGCGCAGCAGGTTGCAACGAGCGAGTTCGGTCGGAGCAAAGTGGAGATCGGCGACGATCGACACCATGCGACGGTTGGCCTCTTCGGGGAAGGGGTTACCATTATTGAAGGTGCGTAAGCCGGCCTCCACGTGTCCTACCGGGATCCGACAGTGGAAGGCCGTAAGGGCCGCGGCCATCGCCGACGTTGTGTCGCCCTGGACGAGGAGCCAATCGGGTCGTACTCGCTCCAGCACAGGTTCGAGGCGTGTCAGGATTCGCGCCGCGACCTGTAGCGGGGTTTGATCCGACCGCATGACGTCCAAGTCGTAGTCGGGGACGATCCCGAACATCTCGAGCTCCTGGTCCAGGAGGTCGCGGTGCTGCGCCGTGACGCACACGATGGCATCGACGCACGATCGACGCGCGATCTCCGCGACGATAGGGGCCATCTTGATCGTCTCCGGGCGCGTGCCGAAAAGAGCCATCAACCGCGTGTTCTTCCTTGGCTGTAGACCGCAGTCCCCGACGCCATCACGTGAGAGGTCATCGCTATATTCGGCCAAGAAGCTCGCCATCTCGCTAGAGCAATCTATGAGGACACGGTGGAGGGTCGATGAGGAGAAGCTTCAGCGGAAGCGGCGGTGCAAGCACGAGCGCCGAGAGTGCCGAATCGACGGGTCGCCACGTTCTTGGTCTTCCAGGTTGCCGAGCAGACGTCGACTCCGTCCGACACGTCGATCCCGTTTCCTCCGCGATCGACGCTTTGTAGTTGCGACTCAGGGGTCCGGGACAGCTGAACGCTGATGAGCCGACCGGGCATACCGCCGTGGCGGAGGCTTTCGCGCCGTCCGGCCTCAAGTGACCGAATGGTCGTCCAGCCGATCCCAGAATCCCCCATCGGCTTCGCCGCGACTTTTGTGCTCTGCCCTCGGGAGAACGAGGAACCAACGTCGGTGATCCGACCCAATCGTGCCGATCCATGTGGTCCCCCTCGCGGCATGCCCCCGGTGAGAGGGTGTAGCCCACCACTTGAAGTAAGAGTAAGTCACCGTATGTGGTAATAACCAGGATGCATCTAGTCTGGTGAACCTGTCAAAGGACAGCGTGGCCAGCTCATTTGACCCTGTGCGTGGCGAAAATCCCATCCGGGCCGACTCCGCTGGACTCTCGGAGCCAGCTGGCTCACCTTGAAACTGAGTCATAGCGTCGTCCTACTTCTGACTGGGGTTCGTCCGAATCCTCAAGTTGCTCCGACTTCACCGACCTCACGGAGAGAGCCCGCCATAGAGGTGGTCTTGCTTCGTCACGAGGTTGCGGGTGCTCAGCCGGTGCTGCGGCCTCCGGACCCGGCGCTTTTCGCCGGAATGAGCAGGCTGCCTAGCCATCGACGCATGGGAAGGTTCCTCGTCCAGCCCGAGACCTTGCCCCAATGGCACCGACACCTGGCTCGGCGCCGGTTGACCTATCCCCAGCACCCAGGTCGACCGAGCGTGCCCGCCGGCAGGGTCAAAAGCGCCCTCAGCCTGGCAAGGAAGGACGCCACCCGGGAAACCGCCGGATCCGGGGTGAGTTGGCCACGTTGGGAATCGGGCTTGCTCCATCGAGTGTCTCGGCCATCCTTCGTCGCCACGGCAACGCCAGACGGGTTCCCTTTCGATAAAGGCCCTTGATCAAGCCGTCGCGCCGGAATCGGCCGGGCCCTGTGCTCACGAGGCAGGCCGTCAAACTGATGAGACTTTGGCGCCGGAATTCTTAGCGACCAGTACTACGCACTTCGGGGGAGGCTCGGCCTGAATCACGGGGACGGCCGTGGTGGCCGACTTTCACGTGTTGAGATCGCGGGTCCGTCGCGGAGGTGGATGCCGTTGCGGCTTTCCCGATCGAAGAGCGGCCAGTTCCCTGCTTGAGAATCAGCTTTGTCCAGGCGGGAGTGAGCGGATGGGATTTTCGGCACTTGCAGGTGGACAAAGTGCGTCCCGCCCCACGGGTACCGGTTGTCGACCTGCGGCTCCCGCTCGACGAGATCATTACGCACCACCCCGACCGCCTGGCCGAGACCGAGAAGCTGATCGAGGAACACCCCGGCTCCGCAGCCTGGGAGATCTCGGTGACTCTGATGTGGTCGCGCTCGTGGCACGAGATCGCCGACTTCATGCAGCGGGCCGTGGTGGCTGAGACCCTGGTGCACAGCGTGCTCTCGAGAACCATGGTCGGGTGCGCCGGAGGGGCCTTCCCGTCACGCTTTTATCTCCCGACCAGGGCTGATCCAACTCCCGACGGGCCGCCCGAGACAGGTCCCGGGTCGGTGGTCCGGGTCGTCGGATGCCCGGCGTCCTGACCGGTTCAGGCGCGGCGGGCGCGCCGGCGTCCCAGCCTGATCAGCCCGAGTCCTGTGAGCAGGGCGAAGACCCCGAGCGCGGTCCCGGTGCCGGCGTTGAATCCAGTGGTGGGCAAGGCCGGGGCAGGGGGATCGGGCGCGTCCTGGACGAACTGCGCGGAGGACGTCACCGGCAATCCGAATGGGGAGGTTCCCGTTGCGATGATCGTGTGAGTGCCGGCGGCCAGATCGGTGGGCAACGTGACCGTCGCCGAGAAGCTGCCATCGAGCCCGACGGTCACGGTGGCCAGGGTCACAGGCGAGGAGTGGAGGACGATGGTCACCGTGCTCCCGGGCTCGAGCCCCGAACCGGAGACGACGAAGGTACGGTCCTGGGGAGTGCCGTGCGGGGTCACGCTCAACGCGATGCCCAGCTCCGCCAGCGCCGGGGTCACGGCGTTGGAAGCGGACGAAGCGGGCCCGGTTCCTACACCGTTGATGGCCGTCACGGTGAACGTGTACACGGTTCCGTCGTTCAACCCATTGATCGTGCACGGACTGGCCGAGCACGATGTCGTGGCTCCCCCCGGTGCCGTGGTGACTACGTAGCTCGTGATCTGCGACCCGTTCGAAACCGGTGCCGTCCACGACACCGTGGCCGCACCGTCACCCGCCTTTGCGCTCACCTCGGTGGGAGCACCGGGCAGTCCTGCCGGGGTTACCGCCGTGGACGGGGTCGACGAGGGGCCGGTACCGACCGCATTGATGGCGGACACGAGGAAGGTGTAAGGAGTGCCGTCGGTGAGCCCGGTCACGGTGCACGGACTGATTGAGCACGATGTCGTTGCGCCGCCGGGGTACGCGGTGACGGTGTAGCCCGTGATTGCCGAGCCGCCGTCACTGACCGGAGCCGTGAAGCTGACGCTCGCCACCCCGTCTCCCGCCGTGGCACTCACCCCGGTGGGGGCGCCGGGCACCGCCGCGGGGGTGACCGCCGTCGAGGCAGACGACGCCGGGCCGGTGCCCACGCCATTGGTGGCGGTGACACTGAAGGTGTAGGGCGTCCCGTTGGAGATCCCGTTCACGGTGCATGTGAGGGGACCGCTCGTCCACACACAGCTCTGTCCGCCGGGGCTCGAGGTCACGGTGTAGCTGGTGATCGCCGACCCGTTCGACGCCGGCGCGCTCCACGACACCGCCGCGGAGCTGTTCCCCGCGGTGGCACTCACCCCGGTGGGGGCGCCGGGCACCGCCGCGGGGGTGACTGAGGCGGTGTTGCTCCCTGCTCCGGGGCCCACGCTGTTGACCGCTCTGACTTCGATCTGGTACGTCGTCCCATTGGTGAGCGGGGTCACGGTGGCGCTGACCGTCGTCACGGTGTTGCCGTTGACGATGCTGTTCGAGCTCGACGTCGAAATGGTGGACCAGGTGCTACCACCGTCGGTGGAGACCTGGTAGCTCGTGATGCTGGCGCCGTTCGACGCAGGTGGGTTCCAGCTCAACGCGGCCGACGAGTCGCCTGGCGTGGCGGTGATGGTCGGCGCCCCGGGCGCAGTTGCCGCCGCGGCGACGAGGACGTTGCTGGACGTGGTGACCACGCCGGCAAAGCCGGTCCCCAGGCTGGCGTTGCTGTTGGTCTTGCCACCGAACTCCACGACATACCCGCTGACGCTGACATCGTTGGTGGGGCTCAGGTCGTTCCAGGACCCCGACGTACCGCTCCAGTTGGTGACGGCCACGTATTCACCCTGGTAGGCAACGGTCGCAGATCCTCCAGAGTTGTTGGGTTCGCCCGACGCCCAGCTGCTGTAGAAGCTGCCGCTGTTGGTGAAGCTGCACGTGCTGAGTTGATTCGTGCACTCGCTGATGACACCACCGGCGATCGGGCTCTCGTTGGCGCCTTCGACCCATCGCCACACTCGGGCGTAGGTGACGCCTCCCTGGACGGCATAGGCCTGCGAGCCGTCAGTGGCCAGGCTCTCATAGGAGCGCGCACCGAACCACACGTTTGTGGCATTGGCGATCTTGGTGGAGATGAAGGTGTTGACAGTCGAGTTGGGGATGGTGGCGAGATACCCGGGCTGTCCGTCGAGGCTCAGTGCCTGGGCGCCGGCGTCGGCCGTGGTCCAGCTGCACCCTGCGCACTGCACGTACTCGTAGAAGTGTTGGTTCGAGGCCAGGTAGTTGTAGCCGGACTGGGCGACCATGGCGGTTAAGCTGATCTGGGCCGTCCCCGTCGTAGCACTCGTGGTGAGTGTCGTGGTGGCGAGCGCGGCGTTCACGGCACTCTCGAGCCCCGTGAAGGTGATGGACTGGGTCCCGGTCCAGCTGTTGTTGTAGGCCAACGTCAGGCCGGTGGTGGTCGAGATCGAGAGTGTGCCGAGATTGGTCGCCACCGTGGTCTGGAGCTGATCGGTACTGTCGCCGGAAATGCTGAGACCGCTGAGCGTGGTCGAGGAACTGGGTGTGACGAAGATGGTCGACGTCGGCGAGACCGTCAAGGACGGTGTTGCGCCCGCCGCGCCCGGAGCGAGCAGGCTGCCTGCCACCGAGGTGGCCACGACGGCAAGCACGATTGCCGCTCTCCCTCGGAGGATGCAGAAACGAAGACGCGAGGGGACCAGGCGCAAGAACTCGCAGGGAGAATCCATGCCCTGTGATCGACCTCACGCCGCGACACCTTGAGCGCACCACTTCTGTGGGAATATGCGGTGGTTCCCACGGAGAGTGAGTTCTGGGTCCGATCCTCCGAAACAGCACGCGCCTCGCTCTTGATGATGTGCACCGGGGTTCGCATCCTTGAGGGCGTCGTGAACACGTAATGTCCGAAAACTCGATGTGCTCGGTACGACGCGAGTTCGTTTCGTGGATTTAACCCTCCAAGGTGCTCGCGTCGTTGAGTACGCCGCAGGTTCGCCTGTGGTGACTGCGAGCGCGCTGCAACCGAACGAAGGTGGAAGGCGGCCCTTCGTAGTCCGCAACTATCCCGAAGCCATGCCCACGATGTTCTTCACGTGCATGCCGGTCCGGGCACCGAACCCCTCGAATGGGGCGTTGAACGAGTAGATGCCGCCGTCTGCCCCGACCTGTGGGTGGTGGAATCTGATCCGTGGGTGGGTGGGTCACACGGGCCCACCGAGGCGCTCAACAACCTGGTCAAGCGCATCAAGCGCATCGGGTTCGGGTTCCGGAACTTCGAGAACTACCGGATCCGTGCGCTGCTCTACGCCGGCAGGCCGAACTGGCGTGTGCGGGGCTCGATCGTCGTCCGATGAGGTGCTGGACCCCGCCAGAATCCGAAGAGCCGGTTTTGTCGAGACCCCGTTGTTGTTGTTGTGGGTGGGCTTCCGACAAAACCCAGTTGGTCTGGGGGGACTGCGTCCTGGTCAGGGCGATTTCCCACGCTATTGCTCTGGATTTCCCACATTGTTGTAGGCGCAATCAGGCCACAATCAGGTGAAGGACCCCTGGTCATGACGTTTGATGGGTTTCGCTGCATGTGGCGGCACCCGAGGGAGGCGTCGGGGAGAACGGGAAGCAGGTATTCTCTATTCGTGGATCCACGAGCAGAGAGTGATGATCTGGAGCGGGCCTTAGCTGCAGCCGGCGTCGACTTCGAGCGATCACGAGTCGGTGGGGTTCGTGTTGGTGGCTCGGACCTGGTCGTGAAGGAGATGAGCGTCGTCCGCCAGGGCGATGCGGCCGTCATCGCCGAGAGCCAGCTGCGATCCGGGGTGCCGATGCTGGTTGTCGCCGATCGGATTTCGGCTGTTGCAAGGCAATGGCTGAGTGACGCCGGCGTCGCCTGGCTGGACCGGCGAGGCCACCTATGGATCAGGGCTCCTGGCCTGTATGTGAACACGGACGTTCCGAGGACCGCCGCACCCCCCCCACCTCGTGTTGTCGACATCTTGAGCGGAACGGGCTTCGACGTCTGCCTCGCGCTCCTCACGTCACCGGATGCACCTGTCGGGGTCAACGAACTGGCTCGGAAGATCGGTCGATCACCGGGCAGGGTGTCGGAGATTCTCACCGCTCTTCGTCGGGAAGGTCTGGTTGAGAGCGGGAACCGCCCAGTTGTGCCCGAGCTGTTCTGGGACGTCGCGGACAGATGGAGGCCGCGTTGGATTCCGCTCTCTGCCGAACCGATGCCCGAGCCAGTCGACCGCTACCGACTGTCGGGGACGGTGGGGGCGGTAGCACTCGGGGCTCCGCTAGTTGCGGGCACGAACTGGCCGCAGCTCTATGTCGCCGACGACGCCGACGTCGCAGCCATCGCATCCGCTTACGGGGCTTCGGGTGGTTGGACGGCGGCAGAGATCGCCGTCTGCCCATCCACCTACGCCATGTCCCTGCCAACGGCCGCTTATCGTGGCGGTTTCCCCGTCGCTTCCGCAGTCGTGGTGGCTTTCGACTTAGCGCTGGACAAGGCTCGAGGCCGCGAGATTCTCGAAGGTTGGAGCCCGGAGGGCAGTCTCCGTGTCTGGTGAGCTTCACATCTCCGCCAGCCCAGTGGTCATCCGTCTCGTGCAGGCGCTGGGGGCTCTGGCTCAGCAGGTCCCCACTCCGGAATTTGCTGTCATTGGCGGTCTTGCCGTCATGGTTCGACTCGAGGGTGCACACCGGGTCACCGACGACCTCGACACTGTGGCTATACAACACGGCGACGACCCGATCACAGTGGAGGTCGTAATTGGGGTGAAAGGCACGATCGAGGGCACCAAAGTCGACTGCATCGGAGTGGGCGATGTGCCCGCCGCCGAGCTGCCGCTTGCCAACCTTCCTGACGACGCGCTCGACCGGGCGTTTGTTCTCTCGCACCGATGGGCACTCGACACGGCGGAGAATCGAGTGCTCGGCGCGGATTATCTTGATGCGTCGGCAAGCGTCACATGTCGGTTCGCCAATGCTGGGGCCCTCGTTGCAATGAAGCTCCAAGCTGCGCCACGCAGACAAGGACCGCGGTCCCAGAAGGCCGGTGGCGATCTGTTCGACATCTTCCGCCTCATTTCACATCCAGCACTGACGAGAGCTATCGCAAGTTCGCTGCGCAGCGGCCCGCACGATCTGGGGGATTGGTGTGCAGCCTCGGTGGTGGACACGTTCGTCGACCAAGCCGAGCGAACCGCAGCTGTGATCGCTCGATCGGGTGTGGCTGGGGCGAACCCGCCCACCGCTGAAGAGTTACAGCGGGCAGCCGAACTGCTCGTCCGGTGGTTCAAAGACTCGCAACCTTGATCGGCTACGTCGTCGCTGGAAACTTCCCTTCGAATCGTCGCTGGAGCGAGACCGTGTCACTGCATAGGCGAGCCATGTTGGGCCCCCCTAGTCAAAGGGCGAGGGCGCGTTCTACTCCGTAGCGGCCTCGCGCCAGACCCCCTCGAGCGTTCGAAGGTCAGGTAGCCCAGACGCGAACGCTCCGCGCACCCACGTCGCCGCTGATCTCCGGCCGGAGAAAACCCAACTCGAGCGAGTCCGATTACGTTCTCGGCACCGTCACCCTCAGGCCAATCCCGGGCTT
Organism: Acidimicrobiales bacterium; assembly: GCA_050011815.1. Taxonomy (GTDB): domain Bacteria; phylum Actinomycetota; class Acidimicrobiia; order Acidimicrobiales; family UBA8190; genus Chersky-840. The sequence continues at coordinate 129,317 of JBEKIJ010000004.1, forward strand.
GAAGGCCCGTGGTGCGCACTGAAGGCTACGAACCTATGTTCGCCCAGTTCAGAGAGGATCACTGATTCTGTTCCGACCCTTGTGGTAATGGGCGGTCCTGAGGTATTTTTGAAACTGAAAACGCGGAAATCCGGGTTGGGGAGGAGGCACCAGGATGGGGAGGCCCAGGTTGGCCGAGCCTCGTGACAAGCCGGTCCTGATTCGCCTCACGACCAATGAGATGGCGGTTCTCAAGGCGACGGCTTACGTGCACGACATGACGGAGGCGGCGTGTGCTCACCAGCAGCTGGTCGAATGGCTCCGCGTTCAGGCAACTGATCGGGCTGTGATCGCCGCCATCAACGCACGTGAATTGTTTGAGAACACGGAGGCGGAGACTCACTCAATCGCAGACGCACGAGAGCTACGGCCCAAGGGGTCGACAAAGCGCGTGCCAGGCGAAGCAGGGTCGGCAGGGTAGGGCGATGGGAAGTTAAGCGAGCGAGGGAGCTCCACCCGGCTCTTGTCGTGCCGCGGTGGGGGGCGAGGAAGTGGCGGAGAGTGACGGGCGGACGGAACGACCGGGCGAAGTGGCTCATCGTCGGGTTTGTCGCGGGCGCAATCATCGGACCAGTCGCGTGGCACCTTCTACACCTGGCGATGTCCTCAACCAAGGACGCGCAAGCGATCTCGGCCGTCGGTGGCCTGATCGGTTGCGTGACCGGGACTGCGGGTGTGGCGGTCGCGTGGACCACGCTAGGGGTTGTCCGGAAAAATCAGCCCGTCAGTCCTCCGGCAACCTTTGGAGGAACGGAACCGCAGTTGATGCCCAATGGGGCGGGGGGTCCGCTTAATGGACCAAACGGTGCAGTGGGTACGAATGGGCATTCACGCGTAATCGAGTCCCCAGGGCCACCGTCCGAGAGACACCATGTCCCGCCGAATCCGCGCATGGGTCCAAGCGGGCATGAGCCCCTTTGGAAGTAGGGATTTGAGTTGGATGAGCTCAGGTTCACAGGCGTGGTGTACGAGTTTCACCCCCTGACATTCGCCGTGAGGCCCTGAAGCGAGCAGGTCGGTTCGTGCGTCCGTTTGTTCGTCAGTGAGTGAGTCCGTCCGTGCGTCAGTCAGTCAGTCAGTGAGCGACGGCGTCACGATAGCGGACCCGTATCGGCCGTTTCCCTGGCGACGAGGGCGCAACGGTCGCTTATCGTGCCCAAACGCCCATAGGGGGTGCCCGGCATTTGCCACGCGCCGTATCGAAATCATCACGTCATGTCGCGAGCGATCTCATGTGGTTTCACACTGCTTGATGCTGATCTGGGCAACCCCGTCCGGACAGATAGCACCGGTAGGCTGGGTTACCACGATGGGACTCCAAAGGTTCGAGCAGCGTCTCGAGCGTATGGTGGAAGGCGCGTTCTCCAAGGCCCTCCGGGGCGGCATCCAGCCCGTGGAGATCGGCCGACGCCTGACGCGCGAGATGGACCTCCTGCGCCGTGTAGGAGTCAGAGGCCTGATCGCGCCCAATGTCTTTGTCGTCACCCTGTCGCCCCAGGATGCGGACCGTTTTCAGAGCTTCGCCGACGTCCTTGCCCGGGAGCTCGGTGACGCGGCGCGGGAGCACGCCCGGAGTGAGGGCTACGTGTTCGTGGGGCCCGTCGAGGTCGAGATCCGGAGTGACCCCTCGACCCGGGCCGGGCGCTATCGCGTGACCGCCGAGGTACGCGAGGGTCTCGATGGGCTCGCCGCGGCCTCCTTGATCTTGTCGGACGGCTCCCGCATCGTCCTCGGGAACGAGACGGTGGAGATCGGCCGTCTCCCCGAGTGCACGATCGCCCTGAGCGACCCCAACGTCAGCCGCCGCCACGCCGAGATCCGTCGGCACGGGAGCGATGTCGTGGTGGCTGACCTGCAGTCGACCAACGGCACCAGGGTGAACGGCGTGACCATCCGGGAGCGGGTCCTCGAGGACGGAGACGAGATCACGGTGGGGACAACCTCCATCCGGTTCGAGACCTCGTGAGTGACAGGCTGCGGCGGTGTTCCTGACCTCCCTGGACAACCAGAACCTCCTCCGGGCCTTGGAGATCCTGGTCGTGGCCCTCATATGGCTGTTCTTCTTCCGGGTCATCAGGGCGGTCTGGGTTCAGGTGCGCCCGCCCCCCGCTCGGGGTGCGGCTCCCCAGGCCACGGCCCCGGGCGCAGGATCGCGCCAATCGGCGGATCGCCGCGGTCGGGCCGGCAAGCTCCACCTCAAGGTCATCGAGCCACCGGAGGGATACGGCCAGACCTTCGAGGTGGGCGAGGAGGTCACGTTGGGCCGCGCCGCGGGGTGCGGGGTCCGAGTCGAGGACTCCTATACCTCGAGCCTGCATGCCCGCCTCTTCCGGCGCAACGGGTCGTTGTGGGTGGAGGACCTGGGATCTACCAACGGGACCTGGGTCAATGCCGAGCGCATCGGCTCGACCTCCAAGCTCGGCAAGGGCGACCTGCTCCAGGTGGGCGGCACCGTCTTCGAGGTATCCCGGTGAGGGGGTGCCCGGCCGTGCCTGGCACCATGGAGCACCGACCCGTGACATCTTCGGAGGCTCGTTGACCGTTCTCCGGTCGGGTTCGGCCTCCGACGTGGGTCGTGTGCGCACGGTCAACGAGGACCTCGCGCTCGAGAGCCTCACCCTGTTCGCGGTGGCCGACGGCATGGGCGGTCACGTGGGTGGTGAGATCGCGGCCCGCACGGCCGTCGACACGCTGCAAGCCGAGTTCGCTCGCCAGCCGTCCGCCGACGGACTGGCCGGGGCCATCCACGAGGCCAACCGGGCGGTCTGGGAGCGGGGCCGAGCGGACGTGGATCTGCGGGGCATGGGGACGACCATGATCGCGGCGGCCCTGGTATCCACCGACGACGGGGACCGGCTGGTGCTCGCCAATGTGGGGGACTCGCGGGCCTACCGACTGCACGGTGGCGAACTGGTCCAGCTCACCACCGACCATTCCGTGGCCGAGGAGCTGGTGGCGCGCGGCGAGCTCTCGGAGGAGGAGGCGGCCGTGCACCCGCATCGCCACATCCTCACCCGGGCCCTGGGTGTGCAGTCCGACGTCGCCGTCGACGTGTGGCAGCTCGTCCCCGAAGAGGGGGACAGGTTCCTCCTGTGCTCGGACGGCCTGACCAACGAGGTGCCCACCGAGGAGATCACCGAGGTCCTGTCGGGGACCCGCGACCCCCAGGAGGTCGCCGACGTCCTGGTGCGCATGGCCAACCAGGCCGGTGGCAACGACAACGCCACCGTGGTCGTGCTCGATGTCATGGTCGGAGACCCGCTTTCTGGTGAAGTCGTCGGGACCCCGGGTGTCGAGGCGGCCGTCGGTTCGGCGCCATGGGCGTCGGACGCGCCCGGTGACTCGGCGTCGGCGTCCGCCGCCTCGGGGGCCACCATGGTGGTGAGCGCACCCGAGTCGCCGGCCGCGCCGGCCGCGCCGGTCGATCCGAGTCCCGCCGGGACCGTCACCGACAACGGCGTGGGCGCGGCGGTCGTCAGTCGCTCGGCGCCCGATGTCGATCTGGGTCGCGCCCCGGGACGTGAGGACCGACGCACCGGACCCCGCATCCCCCGCCGCATCACCTTCCGGGTGATTCTGTTCCTCGTGGTGCTGGGAGGCTTGGCCTATGCCGGTTTCGCAACGATCCGGTGGTACGTGAACAGCTCCTATTTCGTCGGCCTGAGCCACAATCACGTCGTGATCTTCCAGGGGCGACCCGGCGGATTCGTCGGCATCAATCCCAAGATCGTGAAGCGGACCGAGGTGACCGCGAGCCAGGTCCCCTCCTACAAGATCCCCGACCTTCGCAGCGGCGTGCAGGAGCCTTCGTACAAAGACGCGGTCGGGTATGTCACGAGCCTCCAGCAGTCGGTGTGCAGCTTGGCCCAGCCCCCCGCCTACTGCTCGACGGCGACGACTCCGACGGTCCCCGGTGCCACGCCGGCGACGACGGTGCCGGGATCGACTCCGGCCACGTTCGGGTTGGATGCCCCCGGTTCCCGCCCCGTCGACGGGCACGAGGCGGCCTGAATGGCGGGAAGGATCCGTTGGCTCGGTGTGGGGATGGTGGTGTGCTTCTTGGCGCTGTTCCTTCAGCTCAACAACGTGCAGGTCAAGCAGGCCAACAAGTACGCCACGTCTCAGTACAATCCCTCGGTCATCGAGGCCAAGTACGACCAGCCCCGCGGGATCATCCAGAGCGCCGACGGGGTGGTGTTGGCCCAATCGGTGAGGGCCAAGTCGGGCTCCTACAAGTACATCCGCCAGTACCCCATGGGCTCGCTGTTCGGTCAGATCACCGGGTACCTGCCCATCGGGGGCCTGGCCACCGGCGTCGAGAACACCTACAACTCCTATCTGGCCCAGCACAACCGACCGGTCAAGACCCTGGGCGACCTGCTCACCACGCCCGTGGAGACCGACACCGTCACCCTCACCTTGTCGAGCAAGTTGCAAGAGACGGCCCGCCAGGCCCTCGGCGGGCGCGACGGCGCCATCGTCGTGCTCGACCCCACCACCGGGGCCGTCCTGGCCATGTACTCCAATCCGACCTACGACCCGAACCCCTTGGCCGCCAATGACGCCACCACGGTGAACAACGCCTTCGTGGCCGACAACACCAAGAACCCCACGACCGGGTTCACGCCGGAGACCTCTCTCGCCTATCAGGACTCCTTCCAACCGGGGTCGACGTTCAAGGTGGTGACGGCGACCGCCGCCTATCAGTACGCGCCCAAGCTGGTGGACACGTCGATGCCCTTCTACAGCTGCATCCCGGGCGGGACCCTGGGTGGACAGGGAGAGAGCAGCCCGCTGTGCAACGACGGGGGGAGCGCCTGCGGGGGGACCATCGCCGAGATGCTGCCCCCCTCGTGCGACCCCGGCTTCGCCCTCCTCGGCACCAGGGTGGGCGCCCCGTCGATGACGGCGGAGGCGGAGTCCTTCGGCTTCAACCAGCAGCCCCCCATCGACCTCCCCCCGAGCCCCTTCGAGCCGTCGCATTTCCTGACGGTGCCCGGTCAGGACTGCTCCGCCCAGATCTTCTTGGCCTTCGCCTCCATCGGCCAGGACTGCACGACCGCCACGCCCTTGCAGATGGCGATGGTGGCGGCCGGGATCGCCAACGGGGGTGTGGTGATGAAACCGCACGTCATGTACCAGATCCGTGATTCCCAGAACAATCTCGTGGAGGAGTACCAGCCCACGGCCTGGCACCGGGCCGCCTCGCAGGCCACGGCGAGCGCACTGTCGGCCCTCATGGTCAAGGTCGTGACGTCGGGCACCGCGGCGCGTGACGGGTTTCCGCCTGCGTGGGACGTGGCGGCCAAGACCGGTACGGCGCAGACCGGGGTGGGCAACTCCCTGACGACCGACTGGATGATCGCCTTCGCGCCGGCGACCGACCCCACGGTGGCCATCGCCGTGGCCATGCCGCACCAACCGGTCGACCTCACCGGCGCGATCGTGGCCGGTCCCATCGTGAAAACCATGATCCAAGCGGTACTGGCGGGACAGTGACAGCGATGTCCGACCGGCCGCGACCGAAGAGGAGACAACCTGTGCCTGGCCCAGGCGACGTTCCGGCGAGACGTAGGCTCTGACCCGCATGGAGCCCACCCGGACCCCCCGAGTGCTCTCGGGAAGATACGAGCTCTCGCACCTGGTCGCCCGAGGCGGCATGGCCGAGGTGTACCGCGCCCGTGACCAGTTGCTCGATCGACCGGTCGCCCTCAAGGTGCTGTTTCCCGAGCTGTCTGTGGACCGGTCCTTCGTGGAGCGGTTCCGCCGCGAGGCCCAGGCGGCGGCCAACCTCTCGCACCCCAACATCGTCCCGGTGTTCGACTGGGGAGAGGACAGCGGCACCTACTTCATCGTGATGGAGTTCGTCGACGGCAGGGCCCTGTCGTCGATCCTGCGCACGGCGGGGCCCCTGCACCCCGACCGGGCCGCCGAGATCGCCGCCGATGTCGCCGGGGCGCTCTCCTACGCGCATCGCCACGGGGTGGTCCACCGCGACGTCAAGCCCGGCAACGTCCTCATCACCGAAGAGGGCACGATCAAGGTCACCGACTTCGGGATCGCCCGGGCCGTGAACACCGAGGAGAGCCTGACCCAGACCGGGGCCGTCATGGGCACGGCCACGTACTTCTCCCCCGAGCAGGCCGAGGGCATGGGCGTGGACTCCCGCAGCGACATCTACTCGCTCGGCGTCGTCCTCTTCGAGATGGTGACGGGACGACCCCCCTTCCTGGGCGACACGCCGGTGGCCGTGGCGTCCAAGCACGTGCGCGAGCACCCGCCTGCGCCGCGCGAGGTGAACCCCGGCGTCCCCCCCGACCTCGAGGCGATCATCTTGAAGTGCCTGGCGAAGTCGCCCGACCACCGCTACGCCACGGGGGACGACCTACGAATCGACCTGCTCCGCTTTCGCGAAGGGCGCGCCGTGGGGGCGACCTCGCCCCCGACCGGACAGCACCCGTCGGTGGGTGCCACCCAGGCGGTCCGGGGCCTGGGCACCCAGGCGCTGCCGGCGGTGGCGGGCGACGACTTCGAGGGGGCGGCGGAGCCCAGCCGGACCCGGCTCTATGCCTCGATCCTGGCCCTGCTCCTGATCGCCCTGGCGGTGGTGATCATCTTCCTCGGCAACTCGGTGGGCTGGTGGCACATCGGGGAGAAGGCCAACCCCGACTTCGCCCTGCCCGACGTGACCAGCCAGAACGTGACCCAGGCCGAGCACACCCTCGAGCACAAGGGCCTCAAGACTTCCGTGCAGCCCGACACGTCGGCCAAGAACACGCCGAACACCCAGGTGCTGCGGACCGTGCCGGCCCAGGGGACGACGGTGAAACCGGGCGACAAGGTGACCCTCATCACCGGTGCCGAAGGGCCTCCGGTCCACGTCCCCGATCTCGTGAACGACTCGGTCATCCAGGCCAAGGCCCAGTTGCAGCAGATGGGACTGCAGGCCAACGTCCAGTTCAGCAGCACCTGCACGCAACAGAACATCGTGTGCATGCAGAACCCGAAGTCGGGCCAGACCCTCCCCCCGGGCGGAACGGTCAGCATCTTCACCCAGTCGACGACCACCGCGGTCCCCAACGTCCTCGGGCTCGACCAGACCACGGCGTGCAACCGCCTGGGTCAAGCCGGGTTCCAGTGCGGGACGATCACGACCCAGCCTTCGCAGTCGGTGGGGAAGAACGACGTGATCAGCACCAACCCCGTCGCCGGTGCCCAGGAGCCGGCCAACGCCAACGTGAACCTGGTGGTGTCGAGCGGGCCCTCGTCGGTCCTCGTGCCCTACGTCATCGGCGACACCGAGACCCAGGCCGCCTCGATGCTCACGAGCGCCGGGCTCACCCCCGAAGAGGTCTGTCAGCCCACGCAGCAGCAGAGCCAGGACGGGTTGGTCCAGGCGCAGAGCCCCAATGGGGGACAGTCGGTGAGCCCGGGAGCCACGGTGACGATCACCGTGGCCGACGTCAACGGGTGCTCGAGCACCACGACGACCTCAGGAACGGGCAACACCTAGCGCCGGTCGGCTCCCAGGGTGCCGAGGAAATTGGTGAGCAGGTCGGGGCCCACGCTCGTGAGGATCGACTCGGGGTGGAACTGGACCCCCTCGACCGCAACCTCACGGTGTCGGAGTCCCATCACGACGCCGTCGGCGGTCTCGGCGGTGATCTCGAGGACGCCGGGAATCGAGTCGCGATCCACGATCAGCGAGTGATAGCGGGTCGCCTCGAAGGGGTTGGGCATGTCCGCGAAGACGCCCACCCCGGTATGGAAGATGGCCGAGGTCTTGCCGTGCATGAGCTCGGGGGCGGAGACGATGCGGGCGCCGAAGACCTGGGCGATGCACTGATGTCCCAGGCACACGCCCAGGATGGGCACCTCGCCGGCGAGCTCGGCCACCACGGCCATGCTCACCCCCCCGTCCTCGGGCCGGCCCGGGCCCGGTGAGATCACGATGCCGTCGGGAGCGACCTCTCGGATGCCCGACACCTCGATGGCGTCGTTGCGGAAGACCACCGGATCGGCGCCGAGCGCACCCAGCTCCTGCACCAGGTTGTAGGTGAAGGAGTCGTAGTTGTCGACGAGCAGGACCCGGGCTCCCACGCTCCCCGACTGTACCCCGGGCCCGGGTGACGTCGTCGCCGTGGCTATCCTGCTCGCCATGGCCAACAAGCAGGGTCCGGGGGGCGCCGCTCGCAAAGGCCGTTCGGCGTCGGGTCGGGCCGTCTCCCCTCCCCCCTCCGCCAGCGGCCGCTACACCCCGCCCATCCCGCGCAGCACCAAGGTGAGCCCCAAGTGGATGGGTCCGCTCATCTTGTTCCTGCTGATCGCGGGCGCCCTCACGATCGTCCTCAACTACTTCAACGTCATGCCGGCGGGGCCGAGCAACTGGTACCTGGTGGGAGGGATCATTCTCATCGCCAGCGGCTTCGTCGTCGCCACCCAGTACCACTGACGCCGCGCTGAACCCGGGGCGCCGACTTCGGGGCCGCCGGATTCAGGTTGTCGAGCCGGCCCCTATCCCAGGCGCTCGATGATGGTGGCGTTGGCCATGCCGCCGCCCTCGCACATCGTCTCGAGTCCCCAGCGTCCCCCGCTGCGCTCGAGCTCGTTGAGGAGGGTGCACATGAGCTTGGCGCCCGAGCAGCCCAGGGGGTGGCCGATGGCGATGGCCCCGCCGTTGACGTTCACCCGGTCCATGTCGCCGTGGAGCTCCTTCTCCCACGCCAACACGACCGAGGCGAACGCCTCGTTGATCTCGACGAGGTCGATGTCGTCGATGGTCATCTTGGCCTTCTCGAGCACCGTGCGGGTGGCGGGGATGGGGCCGGTGAGCATCGTCACGGGGTCCACCCCGGCCAGGGAGAAGGCGTGGAAGCGGGCCCGGGGGGTGAGGCCCAGGGCGTTGCACTTCTCTTCGCTCATGATGAGCACCGCCGCCGCGCCGTCGCTGATCTGCGAAGAGTTGCCCGCCGTCACCTTGCCGTCGGGCTTGAAGGCGGGCTTCAGGTTGGCGAGGACCTCCGCCGTGGTGTCGGGTCGGATCCCCTCGTCGGTGGCGATCACCTCGTTGGTCGTCGCCCCTTCGTCGTCTTTCACCGCCAGGGGGAGGATCTCGCGCTCGAAGCGACCCTCGGCCGTGGCCCGGGCGGCGAACTGCTGGCTGCGGGCCCCGAAGGCGTCGAGGTCCTGGCGCGAGAGGTCCCACTGGTCGGCGATCATCTCCGCCGAGATGCCCTGTGACACCAGCCCACCGCGCTCGGCGTAGCGCTCCATCATCCTGGGGCCGAAGGGGAACCCGAGGTCGCGGACGACCGACGATCCCATGGGTGTGTGTGTCATGTGCTCGACACCTGCCGCGATCACGACGTCGTAGGCACCCGCCATGACACCTTGGGCGGCGAAGTGGAGAGCCTGTTGGGAGGACCCGCACTGGCGGTCGATCGTGGTGGAGGGAACCGACTCGGGATAGCCCGCCGCCAGCACGGCGTTGCGGCCGATGTTGAGGGCCTGCTCACCGACCTGCATGACGCACCCCATGATCACGTCGTCGACGAGAGCGGGGTCGAGGTCGTTGCGCTCGGCGAGCGCCTTGAGCGGCTCGGCGGCGAGGTCCACGGCATGCCAGCCCCGGAGCTTGCCGTTGCGGCGACCCCCGGGGGTCCGGACTGCGTCAACGATCACGGCGGTGGTCATGCGTGGCTCCCTCTCAGAAACTGACTGGTCGGTCAAGATTTTGTCCCGATGTCACCCTAGCGGTCAATTGGGCCCCTTGTGCTCCCTCTGAGCTGGGCTTTTCTCACGGGGGTCGGGGACGAGAGGGGGCCCGACGCTACGGTTACGGCCGTGACGGGGCGAGTGAAGGACATGGACCGGTGGCTGGGGGACGGGGGCATGGAGGTGATCGGGCTCGTGGGTGCCTCGTTCACCTCCTACGGGGTCGACGGGGAGGACCTGGGCTGGGTGGCGGGGACATGGACCCCGACCGCCCTGGCTTGTAACCCCCACGGCACCGCCCAGGCCGGCATCCACTCCCTGATCCTCGACGCCTCGATGAACTTCGCCATCAACGCCGCCCTGCCCGGGCGCGACCGGACCCGGGGCACGCTCGAGATGAAGACCGAGACCATGCGGCCGGCCAAGCTCGGAGAGCCGGTGACGGTGCGGGGCGACGTGGTGCGCATGGCCCGGCAGGTCGCCTACGGCGAGGCCACCACGCGCGACGACCGGGGCCGTCTCGTGAGCCGCTCGACAGGCACCTTCCTGCTCTACCGCGACGAGGGGTAGGGCCCGGCGGGCGCGGTGTCGGTGCCCGCGGCGTCGTGGACCGACCCGGGTAGCGTGCAGGCCGATGCGTGGCCCGATCTCGGCGGCACTGCTCGTCGGCCTGTCGGTCGCCGTCGTGAGCGGCTGTGGGCCCTCGTCGTCGAGCGCCGCTGCGCCGCCCCGGTCATCGACGGACGCGGCGCCGACCTCTTCGTCGACGACGACCCCCGCGTCACCTGTCGGCCTGTCCCCGAGTGAGCTCGTGGACACCTTCGTGGGTACCGGGGTGGGGGGAAAGAGCGTGGGGAGCATCGACACCTTCCCCGGCGCCGACATGCCCTTCGGGATGATGCAGTGGAGCCCCGACACCACCCCCGACCGGACCACGGGCGGGGGCTACTCCTACAAGGACTCGGCCATCAGTGGCTTCAGCCTCACGCACATGAGCGGCCCGGGCTGTGCGGTGTACGGCGACATCCCGATCCTGCCCACGGTGGGGGCCATCGGGAACGACCCGGCGGCCGCCAGGGCGCCCTTCTCCCACTCCACCGAGGTGGCGAGCCCGGGGAACTACGCCGTGACCGAGGGCTCACCGGCGGTGCGGGTCGAGCTGGCGGTGACCACCCGGACCGGCCTCGGGCGCTTCAGCTTCCCCGGGACCGGATCGGCCAACGTGCTGTTCAAGGTGGCCGACAGCGCGGCGGGGTCGACACGTTCGGCGGTGACGGTCGTCGGCGACCGGGAAGTCGACGGCTCGGTGGTGAGCGGGGACTTCTGCGGCACCTCGGGCAACTACCACCTGTACTTCGCGGCGCGCTTCGATCGGGGATTCGAGAGCTTCGGGACGTGGCACGGGACCACGGTGAGCGCCGGGTCGCGATCGAGCACGACGGCGCGGTCGGGCGCGTACGTGAGCTTCCCGGCGAGGACGCGGGTGGTCCAGATGCAGGTGGGCGTGTCCTTCGTCAGCGTGGCCGATGCCCGCCTGAACATCGAGGCCGAGCGCCCGGGCTGGGACATCGATGCCCTGCGCCGGCGCGACACCGCCACGTGGAACCAGCTCCTGGGCCAGGTCCAGGTGAGCGGGGGCACCTACGGGGACGAGCGCACCTTCTACTCCGAGCTCTACCACTCGTTGTTGCACCCCAACGTGTTCGACGACGCCAACGGCAGGTACATCGGCTTCGACGGCAAGGTGCATGTGGCGAAGGGCTACACGCAGTACTCGAACTTCTCGGGATGGGACATCTACCGCAGCGAGGTGCAGCTGCTGGCCCTCCTCGTCCCCCGCCAGACGAGCGACATGGTCACCTCGCTCCTGGCCGACGCCAGCCAGGGTGGGGGCCTTCCCAAGTGGCCCGTCGCCAACCTCGAGAGCGCCCAGATGAACGGGGACTCCTCCGATCCCTTTATCGCCTCGGCCTACGCCTTCGGGGCCCGGGACTTCGACGTCTCCCAGGCCTTGGCCGACATGGTCAGGGGGGCCACCGACCCCGCCGTGACCAACGACGGCCACGTCGAGCGCCAGGACCTGGCCCAGTACCTGGCCAAGGGGTACGTGCAGGCCGACACCTTCGACATCACGTCACTGCCCTACACGGTGGGGGGGTCAGAGACCCTCGAATACGCCATCGACGACTTCGCCATCTCCCAGTTGGCGCAGGCCGCCGGTGACAGCGTCACGTCCCAGACGTTCGCGGTGCGGGCCCAGAACTGGCGGAACCTGGTGAACCCGGCGACGGGCTTCCTCGCGGCACGGCGCGCCGACGGGACCTTCCCCCCCGGCCCGGCCTTCCAACGCTCCCCGATGCCGGGCATCGGCCAGGTGGGGTTCGAGGAGGGCAACGCCATCCAGTACACCTGGAGCGTCCCCCAGGACCTGGCCGGCCTGTTCGGCGCGCTGGGCGGGAACGCCGCGGTGGTGTCCAAGCTGAACACATTCTTCACCGAGCTCAACGCGGGCCGAAAGCAGCCCTATGACTGGGCCGGTGACGAACCCTCGCTCGGCATCCCCTGGGAGTACGACTACGCCGGCGCGCCGTGGCGAACCCAAGGCGTGGTGCGGCGCATCGTCACCACGCTGTACGGGCCGACCCCGAACGGGGAGCCGGGCAACGACGACCTGGGGGCCATGTCCTCGTGGTACGTGTGGGCCGCCCTGGGCCTCTACCCCGAGACACCGGGCCGGGGTGAGCTCGTCCTCGGGAGCCCGTTGTTCCCCCACATCACCATGACGCTGGGGAGCGGGCGCACCATCGTCATCGACGCACCGGGCGCCACGCCGAGCACTCCCTACGTGCAGGGTCTCGAGGTCGGTGGCCTCGCCCCGAGCGCCATCGGATGCCCGGCGTCACCGGGCACCGGCCCGACACCGGCCACGTTCAGCTGCCCGTGGTTGCCGGCGACGGTCTGGGACACCGGGGCCCGGCTGGCGTTCACCGTGGGAGCCTCGCCCGACGCCAGCTGGGGAGCGGTCGCCTCCGACGCGCCTCCCTCGTTCGCCCCCGGCTGAGCGCGGTGTCGTCGCCGCACCGGGTCGTTTACACGATGCACCAATGGTGGCAACGTTGCCGAAACCAACACGCCCTAGCGTCGGCGGCCCGAGTAGGAATCAAAGTGATGACACGCCCCCCCGTCCTCAGAGGCCCTCCGAGATGACCGAGGTCCAGGCCACGTTGCCCCCGCACGTGATCGTGCTCTTCGGGGGCACCGGTGACCTCGCCCGGCGCAAGCTCCTGCCGGGGCTGTTCCACCTCTCCCGGGCGGGGCTGCTCCCCGAGTGCCGCATCATCGGCACCGCCCTCGACGAGCTCGACGACGAGGACTACCGGGACCTGGCCCGCAAGGCCTGTGGCGAGTTCGCCCGCGGTGAGGTCACCGACGAGGACTGGCTCCGGTTCCGCCGGTGCCTCCGGTACGTGCCGGGGTCCGAAGGTCCAGCCGGCCTGGCCAGGGCGGTGGCCGCCGCCGAGGGCGAGCTCGAGGGCGAGGCGCGCCGGCTGCACTACCTGAGCATCCCTCCCCAGGCGGCCGGTGTGGTCGTGCAGACACTGGGGGACGCCGGGGTCACCGACCGGGCCCGGATCGTGATGGAGAAGCCCTTCGGGACCGACCTGGCGAGCGCCCAGCGGCTCAACGCCCTCGTCCAGGAGGTCTTCGTCGAGGACCAGGTGTACCGCATCGACCACTTCCTGGGGAAGGAGGCGGCCCAGAACATCCTGGCCTTCCGGTTCGCCAACGGGCTGTTCGAGCCGATCTGGAATCGCCAGCACATCGACCACATCCAGATCGACGTCCCCGAGACCCTCGGCATCGGGACCCGGGGGTGGACCTACGAACAGACCGGCGCCTATCGCGACATGGTGGTGACCCATCTCTTCCAGATCCTGGCCTTCGTGGCCATGGAGCCCCCCACCGCCTTGGAGCCCCGGGCCATCAGCGAGGAGAAGAACAAGGTCTTCCGCTCCCTGCGGCCCATCGACCCCGAGCAGGTGGTGCGGGGCCAGTACGAGGGATACCGGTGGAGCGAAGGGGTCAGCCGTGATTCGGACACCGAGACCTTCATCGCCTTGTGCTGCGAGATCGACAACTGGCGCTGGGCGGGGGTGCCGTTCTACCTGCGCACCGGGAAGGAGATGGCCGAGGGAGCCCGCATCGTCTCGATCGCGTTCCGCGAGCCTCCCAAGTCGATGTTCCCACCCGGGTCCGGGGTCGGGACCCAGGGCCCGGACCATCTGACCTTCGACCTGGCGGACTCGTCGCGGTTGTCCCTCTCGTTCTACGGCAAGCAACCCGGCCCCGGGATGAAGCTCGACAAGCTCAGCCTGCAGTTCGCCCTGCACGAGACCGACCACGCCGAGGACGTCCTCGAGGCCTACGAACGCCTGATCCACGACTCCATGAGCGGCGACCAGACGCTGTTCACCAACGCCGAGGGGATCGAACGCCTCTGGGAGCTGTCCCAGCCCCTGCTCGATGCGCCGCCCGAGGTCCAGCTGTACCGGGTGGGCTCGTGGGGGCCCGCCGCCATCCAGAAGCTCATTGCGCCCCGGTCGTGGCGTCTGCCCTTCGAACGTGGTTGGCGCCAGCACCGGTGAGGGACTGGCCATGCAGGACCGGTCGGCCCGGACCCGGGTGATCGCCATCAGCCGAGCCAGCGGCGGGGGCGCCCTGGAACACCCCCCGCGCCGGGGCACCCGTTTCGGGGGAGGCGACCAGGCGTATCTGCTCGGCCCCTACGACCAGCTCCTCCAGGTGCTGCGGCGCGACCGGCGTGTCGACGCCTCGGAGCCGACGGGCACGGGCCCGCCGGCTCCCGGGGCCGAGGCTCAGAGGGCGGCCCCGCACACGGTGGTGACGACCAACCGGCTCACGACGTAGGGGTCCATGTTGGCGTTGGGACGCCGATCCTCGAGCCATCCCTTCTTGTCCTGGGCCACGGCCCACGGGATCCGCACCGAGGCGCCCCGGTCGGAGGTGCCGTAGCTGAACTTGGACCAGTGCGCCGTCTCGTGCGCACCGGTCAGGCGCTCGGTGATGCCCACGCCGTAGTTCTTCACATGCTCCTCGACGTTCTTCCCGAGCGCCTCGCACCCGGCGATGATGGCGTCCCAGCCACCGTCGCCCCGCATGGCCTTGGTGGAGAAGTTGGTATGGGCACCGGCCCCGTTCCAGTCGCCGAGCACGGGCTTGGGCTCCAAGGTGGCGAAGACCCCGAAGTCCTCGGCGATGCGGAACAGGAGCCACCGGGCCACCCACAGCTGGTCACCGATGAGCGGGGGCGGGAGGATCCCGATCTGGAACTCCCACTGGCCCATCATCACCTCGGCGTTGGTCCCCTCGATGGCGAGCCCCGCGTCCATACAGGCGACGGTGTGGCGCTCGACGATGTCGCGCCCGGGCATCTTGTCGCCACCCACGCCGCAGTAATACGGCCCCTGGGGAGCGGGGAATCCCTGGGCGGGCCATCCCAAGGGGCGGCCGCCCTGCAAGAAGGTGTACTCCTGCTCGATGCCGAACCATGGTTCCTGGTCGGCGAACTTCTCGGCCGCGGCCGCGCAGGCGGCCCGGGTGTTGGTGGGGTGGGGGGTGAAGTCGGTCAGGAGGACTTCGCACATCACGAGCTTGTCGTTGGGGCCCCGCAGAGGGTCGGGGCAGCTGAACACGGGCCGCAGCACGCAGTCCGAGTCGTTCCCCGCCGCCTGGTTGGTGCTCGAGCCGTCGAAGCCCCAGATCCCGGGCTCCTTGCCGTCGGCGACGATCCGGGTCTTGCTCCGGAGGAGCGGGGACGGCTCGGTCCCGTCGATCCAGATGTATTCGGCCTGGTAGCTCATGGCGTTGGGTCCTCCCGCGGTCGGCTCGTCGCTCGAGTGCGCTCGACACCCGAAACAGACACACCCTTGCAGCGCCGTGTGTCCCCCCCGTTTCGGCGTCGTGAACGCCCGGTAACGGCGCCGGGGGGACCGCGGGGAACGGCACCGGGGGGCGGCGAGGGTGTCTCAGGGGGCGGGCGCCAGGCCCTCTTCGAGGGGCCCCCAGTCCCCGGCGGCGCGCCGGCGCTGTTCCTCGGCCCGCCCCCCTCCGTTGAGGCCGAAGAGGCGCTTGGCCCACAACAGGTAGAGGGCGATGGCGAGGTTGAGAACGAAGGTGATGACCTTCAAGGCGCTGATCCCCGACGTGAGCTCGTAGACCTCCAAGGGGAGGAACACGGTGGTGGCGATGAAGGTGAGGTACTCCGCCCACCGCTTGGCGAACCACAAGCCGACCATCTCCACCGCTTCGAGGGCGGCGAAGGCGGACACGGCGACGCCGGTCTCGTCGAGGTGTCGGGAGGAGATGGAGAAGTAGTGCTGGAAGCGGCCCAGGAACGGATGCGCCTTCGACGGCCCCCCGAAAGCCTGGATGATCTGGGTGTAGTCGCGTTGCAGGGCGGCGTGGTTGCCCACGAAGAAGAAGATGACGAAGGCCAGGGCGCTCAAGAGGGTCACGTGCACGGCGCGATCGAAGGCGATGAGCCGCAGGACGTAGCGGTCACGCAGCAGGGGCCCTCGAAGGGGCAGCTCGATCTCGTGGCGGGAGGGGACGCGTGGGCGGACCGGGTCCCGAGGTGGGAGCCGGGGGATCCAGCTGCCACACCGGAGGCAGTGGTACCAGCGCATGCCCCCGTACACACGCACCAGGACCGAGTCGGCCTCGGTGACCTCGGCGGCATCGAGCCCCACCAGGACGTGTCCCTTCCAGCCACAGGTGAAGAGCTCGTAGCGGTTGGGGGGACGCGATCTCATGTCGACTTCGTCGCGAGCCGTGGGCCTGCTCATGGCGACACCGGCCGTGACGCTAGTGCGCCGAGGGCGTCACCAGGCTCGATGTGGTGCTGGCACGAGCCCGGCGCACGGGCTGGCCACCTTGGCCCGGGGCCCGGACTGCGGCACACTGCCGGTGGGACAGAGGCTGGGGGCACCATGACGCAAGGACGATCGCGCCGCTTCCTGGTGGCGTCGTGGGAGGGCGGCGGGAACGTCCCTCCTGAGCTCGGCGTGGCCCGACGGCTGGTCGCCCAGGGCCACCAGGTCCACGTGCTGGCCGACCCGACCATCGGCGCCGCCGCCGAGAAGGCCGGCTGCACGTTCTCGCCATGGCGGCGTGCGCCCCACCGGACGTCGCTCGACCCCGCCGAGGACCTCCTCAAGGACTGGGAGACGAAGAACCCCCTCGCCTTGTTGAAGCGGGTGCGTGACCGGTTCATCGCCGGCCCGGCCGCCGACTTCGCCGCCGACACCGCCGATGCCATCGCGTCGTTCGGGCCCGACGCGGTGGTGCCCGACGCCTTTCTCTTCGGGTCGGTGATCGCCGCCCAGGCCGCATCGCTGCCCGTGGGCCTGCTCGTGCCGAACATCTGGATCATGCCGACGGCCGGAACACCGCCGATCGGTCCCGGATTCGCCCCCGCCAAGACCGTCCTCGGTCGGACACGCGATGCGGCGTTGCGACGGTTGGTGAATCGCCTGTTTCTCGCCGGCCTGCCCGCGCTCAACCGGGCTCGATCCGCCTACGGACTGGCGCCTCTGTCCTCGTTCTACGACCAGGGCCTCGCCGCGCAGCGGATCCTCGTCTTGACCAGCCCGGCCTTCGACTATGCGGCGGCGTCGGTCCCGGCCAACGTTCGGTACGTAGGTCCGATCCTCGATGACCCGAACTGGGCCTTGCCGTGGACGCCGCCGTGGCCGGATCTCGACGACCACCCCTTGGTGCTGGTGGGCTTCAGCTCCACGTATCAGAACCAGGGGCCACTCTTGCAGCGGGTCGTCGACGCGCTGTCGACCCTGCCGGTGCGGGCCCTGGTGACCATGGGCCAGATGCTCGACGCGGACCAGGTCGTCCCGACCGACAACGTTGCCGTCGTCGGGTCGGCGCCTCACAGCCAGATCCTCGGACGGGCGGCCCTGGTGGTGTCTCACTGTGGGCACGGCACCACGATCAGGACCCTGGCGGCAGGGGTGCCCATGGTCTGCATTCCCATGGGGCGCGACCAGAACGACACCGCAGCACGCGTCGTCCATCACGGGGCCGGCCTCCGGCTGTCGCCGTCCGCCTCGGTGGCGAAGATCCGCCAGACGGTTCGGGACGTGCTCGACGAGCCCCGCTTTCGAGCCAAGGCGGCACGGTTGGCGTCGGGTATCGCCGATGATCGGTCCACGGCCGATCTCGTGACCGAGCTCGAGGCGTTGGCGAGGTAGGACTCGTGGTCCCTGGCTAGACCAGGACCCAGCGAGGACGCGACCACACCTGCCAGTGCTCGACCACCGAGAAGCCCATCGACAGGTACAGCGCCTCGCCGGCGGGAGAGGAGATGAGCAGGCCCGTGCTCGCCCCCTGCTCCGCACACTGGGCCAGGACCCCCGTCAGGAGGCGTCTGCCGTACCCCCGACGCTGTAGTCCGGGAGGGGTCGCCATGAACCAGATGCACACGTTGTCGCCCACGGTGCTCGTCCCGACACCCGACACCATGGTGTCGCCCTCGTAGAGTCCCCACGTCGCAAAGGCCGCATCCGCGTCGGGCGCGTCGCTGGCTGCGGCGTCGGGAAGCGCCAGGTCGGCGATCGACGGTGACAGGCGGTAGGTCTCCTCGACCATCGACCGGAGCTCTGTCAGTCCTTGCCTGTCGAGTCGACGCACCGCAGTGTCGGGGTCGGCCCGAGAGAGCGCGAGGGCCATGAACGGTCCCGATTCGACCGGGACCCAGTCGGCGTCAGCGAGGACGCGAGCGGCACCGAGCGCGGGGCCGGCGAGCATGATCAGGCCAGGGAGTCCCGTCTCGACGACTCCGGCCAGCGCGCGTTCGACGACGGCAGATCCAGGTGCGTGGCAGACGACGACGTTGAGATTGACCGCCTTCTCCCCACTGAAGGTCATCGAGAGCCCTGGTTCCGAAGCATGACTGCCCCGGGGGCCTTCCCAGATCCTGGTGCTGGCACCCAGGGCCTCTCGCCATTGCCGGACGACGGCTGGGGATGGAGATGTCATGACCCGACTGCGGTCATCGGTGGGGGACGTCTTGCGACTGCATCCGCGCTCCACCTCGTGATGTGCACCGAGGAAAACGTTAGCTTCACCCCGAACCAGCCCGAGGATTCGGCGAGAGGGGAAACGCCCGTCCCGGAGGGGCGAATCCGGTCTCGGGCGGCGGGGGGGGTGGCCTCCGGGTCGAATCCTTCTGCGGGCACTGGGGTTCCCCATACGCCCAGGTCAGGACCGTGAAGAGGGGGGCGAGGCAGGCAGTGGGGCCTGAGGGATTGTCTCGTTGGTCGAATGTTGATGATTCGTTGACGACAGGATGAGAGAAACGGGCCATGGTGAGGATTGTCATTCACAGGAAGGCTTAAGCTTTGCCACCCGACGAGAACGAAACCTCCACCGTCGACTTCGCTGCTCCGGCCCACGACCTGAGCACCGGGGATGGATGCGTGGCTTCACTCCGCGACGTGTCGTCCGAGCCCGCGGCGGAGGAATATGGCGGCGGGTGTCCGATGGCCGGCGCCGAGAACGGGGCAACCGACACCCTCTACTACTGGGACTATCTCCACCTCGACTCCCTGCTCAATGCCCAGATGCCCAAGAGCGCGGCGGCCGGCGACCCCAAGCACGACGAGTTCTTCTTCATCGCCATGCACCAGACGTGCGAGCTGTGGTTCAAGCAGATTCTCGTCGAGCTCGATTCGGTGAACGAGATCATGAGCCAAGAGGTCGTCGCCGACCGGGACATGGGCACCGTGCTCTCTCGCTTGCAGCGCATCAATCAGATTCAGCGTCTCCTCATCGCCCAGATCGACGTCCTCGAGACGTTGTCGCCTCTCGACTTCTTGGATTTCCGCTCGTTCCTCGTTCCCGCCTCCGGATTCCAGAGTGTCCAATTCCGCTTGATCGAGAACAAGTTCGGCCTGCTCTCCAAAGACCGCTTGAAGGTGGAGGGGCAGTGCTATGTGGAGACGCTCCGAGACGACCACGCCGATCTCGTCGACGAGTCCGAGCAAGCACCCTCGCTGTTCGATCACGTCGAGCGTTGGTTGGCCAGGACCCCGTTCCTGTCCACCGAATCGTTCGACTTTGTGGCGAGGTACCGCGACGTCGCCAAGGCCATTCACACAATCGAGCGCGCCGAGATCACCGGACACACGGCGCAGAACCCGACGTCCCGGGACAAGCAGCTCAGGGCCTTCGAGAGCAGCGTCCGGAAGTTCGACGCGGTGTTCGACGAAGCCCGGTGGCAGCAAGACGTGGAGGAGGGCAGGCGGCGGCTCTCCTACGACGCCTTCATGGCCGCGCTCTTCATCAACCTCTACCGCGACGAGCCGGTCCTGCAACTGCCCTCTCGGATCCTGACCGCGTTGATCGAGATCGACGAGTCGTTCACGATCTGGCGCCAGCGCCACGCCCTGATGGCCCACCGGATGCTGGGCCGGCAATCCGGGACGGCGGGCAGCGGCCATGGATACCTGGAGGAGACGGCCAAGCGCCACAAGGCGTACAAGGACCTCTTCGACGTGTCCACGTATCTCCTGCCTTCATCGGCCCTGCCGACGCTTCCGGATTCGCTTCTCGGCGAGCTCGGCTACCGGCGCGGATAGGACGCACCCACCACACCTCACTTTCCAAAGGCATGTCGTCGTGCCCCAGGGCAGCCCGTGACAACGATCGGATCGCAGTCCCCCTCGTAAGGCGGTAACGACGAATGCGTTGGATACGGGTCTGTCGACCACGGCCCCATGACTCACCTCGGCATCGTTGGCTCACGGCTCGCTCATAAGATGCCGCTATGACCGCGTCGACCCGCCCACTGGTCGCCATCGTCCACGGCGAGGGTTCGGTCTCACCGATGAAGCTGTCGGCATCGGCTGCGGGGCTGTGCGACGTCGTATGGGTCATCGACTCGAGCGAGCCCGACGGCACCTCGGCGATCCGGCTCCTGCGCAAGCTGGGCACAGTCGTCGACGTCGCCGGCATGTCCGAGGACGAGGTGGCCGAGGCCCTGCGGCCGCTGCACCCCGATGGCGTCGCCGCCTACGCCGATAAGCAACTGGCCGCGGCATCGGGCCTGGCCAGCAGGCTCGGGCTCCCGTTCCACGACGGCGTCGTCACCGAGCGACTGCTCGACAAGTCGACGCAGCGCCTGGCCTTGCGTGACGGAGGGCTACCCGTGCCCCGCAGTGCCGTCGTCCCCCCGTCTCCGACGCCTCGTGACCTCGACGCTCTGGCGGCGAGCGTCGACTTCCCGGTGGTGCTCAAGCCCCGGCACGGGGCGGCCAGCAGAGACACGGTCCTGGTCGGCGACGCCGGGCAGCTCGCCGCAGTGCTCAGCCGACCATCCTCGACCGGACCGGAGCCGTCCATGGTGATCGAGGAGTACATGGTCGGTGCCTCTCCACCTCCGAGCTCCCACTTCGCCGACTACGTGTCGGTCGAGAGCGTGGTGGCCGGGGGGACGATCAGCCATGTGGCGGTGACCGGTCGGCTTCCTCAGGCTGAGCCGTTTCGCGAGACGGGGCTCGTCATCCCGAGCGACTTCGACCCGTCGACGGTGAAGGAGATCCTCGGTGTGGCCACCGAGGCCATCATGGCACTGGGGATTCGAACGGGGTGCCTCCATACCGAGATCAAGATGACCGACGTCGGCCCCCGGGTCATCGAGGTCAACGGCCGGTTGGGTGGCTTCGTCCCCGAGGTGTTGGCACAGGCGGTACCGGGTTTCGATCTCTTCGAGATCTCGCAGCGGGTGGCGTTGGGGGAGGAGGTCACCTACCCCGACCTCGTCACCGGCGAGCGGGTGGGCTACGTCATCGTGGAGCAGCCACCCCAGTGGGCGCACCACGTCTCGGCCGTCGAGGGGCTTGTCGGACTGAGCGCGTACCCCGGCGTCAGTTCCGTCGTTCTCAGCCGCCAGCCCGGGGACGAGGTGGACTGGCGCAGGGGGAGTCACGAATACGTGTACTCCGTGATCGGTTCGGCTCCCGATCATGCCGGTGTGGTGGCGCTTCAGCGCTTCATCGACGCCGAGGTCGAGGTCACCTATTCGTAAGGAGCGCAGCCTCCGCCGCACCTGGCATGGGTCGGTCAACGGTGGTCAAGGGCGCATCAACCGGGGTAGCGCGTCGATGACCGCGGCCCAGGCCATTGAGGTGGGGTCCCGGTGCACCATGTGGTCGCCTCCGACCTCCACCAGCTCGACATCAGCCCCGGCGCCACGAGCGGCGGCCACATACGCTTCGCTCTGAGCGATCGGAACCGTGTCGTCGGGGCGACTGTGCACGCACAGGACCGGCACGGACAACGGCACCTGCCCGATGGGGTCCGCCACCAGGTACCGGTCCGGCACTTCATCGGGCATGCCGCCGAGAAGATCGGGGGTGGCCGTGCCACCCACGTTCGTCGTCGCGGCGGTGTGCAGATCGAGGACTCCCGCCTGCGGCACCACGGCGGTCAGTTCGATGCGGGGCGAGGCGCCGGGCGCCGAAGCGCGCAGTCTGGCCCGTCCGGCGGCCCAGGTGGCCAGATGACCCCCGGCGGAATGCCCGACGGCGGCCACCCGAGAGGTGTCGAGGTCGAGCTCGGCCAACAGGTCGATCGCGTCGGCGACGTCCTGGAGCGTCGCGGGCCAGCCTCCGCCCTTTCCGACCCGGCGGTATTCGATGTTCCATGCGACCCAGCCTCGCCGGGCAAGGTCCGCCGCCAGGGGCTGACCGCCCGAGGCGTCGTAGGCAGCCCTCCAGAAGCCACCGTGGATGACGACCACGACGCCCGGGTGACGCTCGCCCCGAGGAAGAGACAGCTCGGCGTACTGGTCGGGATCGGGTCCGTACCGGTGAGTCGTGACGCCTCTCGGCTGTCCACTGCGCGAACGATCCCCGCTTGCCAATGCGCCGCCTCCTCTGTTCCCGCACGGTACTCCGTACCGACTGCCGGGCCGTGGGGCTGGGCGCCTGGTGCCTCGGCGGGTGGAGGGGCCGGCCTCGAGATGCCACCCATCTCGAGCGTTCATGTGGGTGATCCTGGCGGGACTGGCGTCCTACGGTGAGCACCTGAGTGACCCCGAGCCGCGCGAGGCCTGGCCGGGGCGTCGCGGGCGACTGGCGAATTGCTCCGGAGAACTGCTTGCCTTGTGGCATGCGGCATGCCATTCGTCGACCCTGGATGATGCTGGGCACAGCCCTGGCCAGCTGCGTCTTGCTCATTCCCACCATCGAGTTGGCCACGACGACCGCCGCCATGGCGGCGACGTATCCCGACGTCGCCTCCGAACCCGTGCCCTTCGGGGACGCCGGCTTCTTCGGTTCCATGGCCGGGGTGCAACTCAACGCCCCCGTGGTGGGCATGGCCCCCACCCCCGACGCCAACGGCTATTGGCTCGTCGCCGCCGACGGCGGGGTGTTCACCTTCGGCGATGCCGGATCGTTCGGCTCGATGGGGGGGACGAAGTTGGGCGCACCGGTGGTCGGGATGGCCGCCACCCCTGATGGCAAGGGCTACTGGCTCGTGGGCTCGGACGGCGGTGTGTTCGCTTTCGGTGACGCCGGGTTCTTCGGATCGATGGGTGCCGTACGCCTCGACGCGCCGATCGTGGGCATCGAAGCCACGCCGAGCGGAAAGGGCTACTGGCTGGTGGCGTCGGACGGTGGCATCTTCGCCTTCGGCGACGCCGGGTTCGCCGGTTCGACGGGCAACATCCACCTCAACCAGCCTGTGGTCGGCATGGCCGCGACGCACGACGGAGGCGGCTATTGGCTCGTCGCCGCCGACGGCGGGGTGTTCAGCTTCGGCGATGCGCATTTCTCGGGATCGATGGGTGCGGTCCCTCTCAGCGCTCCCGTGATCGGCATGGCGGCCACCCCTGACGGGGGCGGCTATTGGCTCGCTGCCGCCGACGGCGGGGTGTTCAACTTCGGCGACGCCGGGTTCTTCGGCTCCATGGGCGCCCAGCAGCTGCAGAACCCCGTGGCCGCCATCGCCGCCACCCCCGGCGGCGGTGGGTACTGGCTTCTGCCCAGCACCCAGATCGCGTCGGCGACCATCAAACCCGGCGCCACCGGCTCCGCCGTGCTCTCGCTCCAGCAGCGCCTGTCGGCCCTCGGCTACTGGCTGGGGACCCCCGACGGCGTCTTCGGCGACAGCACGGAGCAGGCGGTCTATGCGCTGCAGAAGGCTGCGGGCATCAGCCGGACCGGCACCGTCGGGCCCGCCACGCAGGAGGCGCTGGCGTCAGATGTCCTGCCTCGACCTCGCAGCACGTCCGGTTACGTGATCGAGGTCGACCTCGAGGACGACCTCGTGATGTTCGTGACGAACGGCAAGATCGACGAGGTGCTCAACACCTCTACCGGCGGTGGCTACACCTACACCGAGGACGGCGTCACCTCGGTTGCCACCACCCCAACCGGCCATTTCCAGATCTACCGGCAGGTCAACGGCTTGGTGGTCGACTCGCTCGGATCTCTGTGGCGCCCCAAGTTCTTCGACGCCGGCTTCGCCATTCACGGTGACAGCTTCGTACCGCCCGAGCCGGTCTCCCACGGCTGTGCCCGGGTGAGCAACGAGGCGATCGACTGGATCTGGGCGAACAACCTTGCACCGATCGGGACAGCTGTCTGGGTGTATTGAGCAGCGCCGCGGCCACTCTCCGACGACTCGAACCGGGCTAGGGCGCGGCATCCACAGCGGCAGCTTCCCAGCGGATCGGCATGTGCTTTATGCCGCCCACGAAGTTCGAACGCAACATCTCGACGGGACCGTCGAACTCGATGCCCGACAACCGGGTGACCAGCTCGGTGAAGATGAGGCGTAGCTCCATCCGGGCCAGGCTGGCCCCGAGGCAGAAGTGCGGCCCTCCTCCACCGAAGGTCACGTGGTCATTGGGCCACCGATCGATGTCGAAGCGAAAGGGATCGGGAAACGCCTCGGCGTCCCGATTGGCCGCGGCGTACCACAGGACCACACGGTCACCAGCCTTGATCGTCTTCCCTCGCAGCTCGACATCGTGGGTGGGCGTGCGCCGGAAGTACAAGATGGGCGATGCCCACCGGAGGATCTCTTCGACTGCTCGGGTCATCCGCTCGTGGCTCGGGTCCCGGCGCAGCTTCTCCAGTTCCGATGGATGCTCGATCAGGGCGCGCATCCCATGAGAGGTGGCGTTGCGGGTGGTCTCGTTCCCCGCCACCACCAACAGGAGAAAGAACACCGTGAGCTCGGCATTGGTCAACCCGTCGGCCTCGTTGGTGGCTCCCGTGAGGATCGTGACGATGTCATCGCGCGGATCGACGGCCCGTCGACGGCGGAGCTCGTCGGCGTAGACCATCATCTCGGCTGACGCCTCCATGCTGGTCGCCATGTCGCCCCCGAACTCAGGGTCGTCTATGCCGATCATGGCGTTCCCCCACGCGAAGATCTTGCGACGGTCCTCTTCGGGAACTCCCACCAATTCGGCGATGGCCTGCAGAGGGAGCTCGGCCGCGACGTCACTCACGAAATCGCAGGATCCCCGGTCGATGACCCCGTCGACAATTGCCTTGGCCTTTCGCGCCAGGTGATCCTCGAGCAACCGCAAGGTGCGTGGCGAGAAGCCCTTGCTGACGATGCGCCGGAAGCGGGTGTGCTCGGGTCGATCCATGCCCGGGAGCATTTGTTTCATCATCATGCCCTGGAGGTCGTCGGGATCGATGTCGATGAGCGTGAAGCCCCTGGCGCTCACGTACGTCTCAGGGTCCCGACTGACCATCTGCACATCGGCCTGCTTCGTCAGGCACCAGAATCCGGTGCCGCTGCTGTCGACGTGCCAATGCACCGGGTCGTTGGCATGCAGTGCCTGGAAGACCTCGTGATGCCGTTGGTCCCGAAAGACGTCGGGGCTCAGAAGGTCGGGATCGTGCTCAGGTGCCTGCCCTGTCCTCATCATCGTCTCGCTCCACGTGACTCATGGACATGCCTCAACCGCATGGAGCCTAGGTCCTTTGTGGCGACCACCCGACGGTGGCGATCCACTGGGGTTGAGGGAACAACGCCCCGCGTCGTCTGCTCGAGGATAGGGTTCGTCCCTGGCGGTGAGTCATGGACATCCAGCAAGTTTTCCCCGAGCGTCAGCGTGGCGATCGGTTGGCTCCGATCTCTTGGCACTCGCTGCGACGGTTCCGGGAGCGCAATCGGCCGGAGTCGCCACCTCGGCGTAGGACGGCCCCAACGGCAGGGTCAGGACGAGGCGGCCGCGATCCGGTTCCGGTGCGTGAGCTCAAGGACGTACCGATCCCGTCATAGGGTTCGGCCGACGCGGCGAAGGCCTAGCGGGCCGCCCGGGGGAGGCCGAGTCCGAGCCAGGCGATCAGGTCGCGTTGGATCTCGTTGGTGCCGCCCCCAAAGGTGAAGATGGTCTGGGCCCGGGCCTCGCGCTCGAGCCTGCCCCGGAGCACGGCGCCGTGGGAGCCTTCGACCAGGTAGGCGGAGCGGCCCACGATCTCGCTCAGGGTCCGGTACACCTCCAGGGCGAACTCGCTCCCGTAGACCTTGGTGGCCGAGGCGTCGGCCGGTGCCAATCCCTTGTCGGCCGCCCACGCCACTCTCCAGTTGAAGAGCTTGAGCGCTTCGGCTCGGGCCCACAAGCGGGCCAAGAGGATCCGGACCCACTCCTGATCGATGACCCGTCGGCCGTCGGCCAGCAGTTCGGCGGCGGCCCAGGCGCGGACCTCCGCTATCGAGCGCAGGATGCCCGAGACAGGGGAGATGGCGACGCGTTCCAGGTTGAGCTGGTTGGTGATGATCGCCCACCCGCCGTTCTCCTCGCCGACCAGGTTGGCGGCCGGTATCCGCACGGAGTCGTAGAAGGTGGCGCTCGTGAACTCGCCGACCATGGTCCGCAGCGGGGTCCAGCTGAAGCCGGGGGAGTCGGTGGGCACGAGAAAGACCGACAGGCCCCGGTGCTTGGGTGCATCGGGGTCGGTCCGGGCGGCGAGCCAGACGAAGTCGGCGTACTGGATGGCGCTGGTGTAGAGCTTCTCGCCCGAGATAACCCACGTGTCCCCGTCGCGTTCGGCCCGGGTCTGCAGCGAGGCGAGGTCGGTGCCGGCCGACGGCTCGGTGTACCCGATGGAGAAGTGGAGCTCACCCCGGAGGATGCCAGGAAGGATGCGCGCTTTCTGCTCGGGGGTGCCGAGCGCCATGAGGGCCGGACCCACACTCGACAGGGTGAGCAGGGGCAGGGCCACCCCGGCCCAGTGCGACTCCTCGACGAAGAGCATCTGGTCGACGGGCCCTCGTCCCTGGCCCCCGTACTCGACGGGCCAGCCCAGACCGAGCCAGCCGTCCTCCCCCATCCGCCGGATGGTGGCGAGATAGTCGGGTCGACCGCTGCCGGGTGCCGTCTCGGCTCCCAGTCCGGCGAAGTAGGCCCGCAGGGTGGCCCGGAGGTCCCTCTGCTCGTCGGTCAGCTCGAGCCGCACGCTGGCACCTTCCTCGGCGACCCCTTGAAGATGGCGCGCCTTCTACGAACCTTCGGCAACAGCCTTGACTCGTTCGAGGGTGCGGAGCATGTCGCGCCGGTTGCGGCGCTCCCGCAGGATCCCGCCGAGGGGGCGCCAGATCTTGGTGAAGATGTTGTCGCCGAGGTCGAACGACTCGGTGACATCGGTCCCTCCGCCCACGGTGGCCTCGAACTCGTAGCGCCACGTGTTGACGGGCCGGTCGCGCATCACGACGGCGAACTCGAAGACCTTGCCCGGCTCGCACTCGGTGATCTTGCACGTGGTCCAGTACAGGACGGGCCAGTTCTCGTTGCGCCGGACGTGGCCCCGGTAGAGGGCCCCGACCTTCGGCCCGGTGGCGCCGCCGATCCACTCGGCTTCGATCACCTCCGGGCTGAACTCACCCATCTTGGTGATGTCGCTGACGAGGCCCCAGACCCTGTCCGGCGGGGCGTCGATGTGGAGAGTCACCGCAGCGCGCACGGCGAGACTCTAGACCGTCGAGGAAATCTGTCGCTCGGGACCTCTGGGTTCCGTCCACCACCATCGGTGTCGTCCCCGAGCGCGAACACGGCTTCGTAGCCCGCGAACCGCGAGCGCCGAGACCACAAAGCGCCTCCGAAGAACTTGGGGGGCCACGGGGAGTTTGCTGACACCGGCGTCATGTCCAACGGGTAGCGTTGGACCATGGCCGAGTCCCGTCCAACGCCGCCCTCATCGCCGCGCCCAGGGTCGGCGGCGGGAGCCGGCGGAGCCGCTGGCTACGACCCCGAGGCGGTCCGGGCCAAGTACCTGGCCGAGCGGGACAAGCGGCTGGTCCCGGGCCGTGCCGACATCCGCGACCTGAAGACCGACGAGCACTTCGCCCGTTTCCGGGACGACCCCATCACCCCGGTGGTCGAGCGGGACCCGGTCGTCGACGAGGTGGACGTCGTCATCGTGGGCGGGGGGATCGCCGGGGTCGTCGCCGGGGCCCGCCTCCGGGAGGCCGGGATCGAGCGGATCCGCATCATCGACAAGGCGGGCGGCATCGGGGGCACCTGGTACTGGAACCGCTACCCGGGGGTGATGTGCGACATCGAGTCCTACAGCTACATCCCGATGCTCGAGGAGCTCGACTACATCCCGACCCGGCGCTACGCATTCGGCGAGGAGATCCTGCACCACCTCGAGGCGATCGCCGATCGGTTCGACCTCGTGGCCGACGCCCTGTTCCACACGGGGGTGACCCGCGCCACGTGGGACGAGGAGGCCGCCCGGTGGCGGATCAGCACCGACCGGGGCGACGAGGTCAGCTGCCGTTGGTACGTGCTGGCCGTCGGGATCCTCAACCTCCTGAAGCTGCCCGTCATCCCGGGCATGGAGGAGTTCGCCGGGCCTTCGTTCCACACGGCGCGGTGGGACTACGAGTACACCGGCGGTGGGCCCCATGAGCCCCTCACCAACCTGGTGGACAAGGTCGTCGGCCTCATCGGCACCGGGGCGACGGGCATCCAGTGCCTGGGGCCGCTGGCCGAGTCGGCGAAGCACGTCTATGTGTTCCAGCGCACCCCGTCGGCCGTCGGGGAGCGGGGCAACCGGCCCACCGATCCCGACTTCGCAGAGGGGCTCGAGCCGGGCTGGCGCAACGCCCGCATGGACAACTTCCAGGCGATCATGTTGGGCCGCTCCGTCGAGGTCGACCAGGTCGACGACGGGTGGACGCACCACTACGCCGCCGTCCACCACCCCCCGCGACGCGAGGGCATGACGACGACCGAGTTCCTGCGCAGCGCCGAGGAGCTCGACTACCAGATCATGGAGACGCACCGGCACCGGGTCGAGGAGCTGGTGGCCGACCCGGCCACGGCCGAGATCCTCAAGCCGTACTACCGGTATCTCTGCAAGCGGCCCTGCTTCCACGATGAGTACCTGCAGGCATTCAACAACCCCAACGTCACGTTGATCGGCTGCCCCGGCGGGATCGAACGGATCACCGAGCGGGGCCTGGTCGTCGACGGGAAGGAGTACGAGGTCGACTGCATCATCTACGGCACCGGCTTCGAGGCCGAGCTCACCCCGCTGTTCCGTCGCGCCGGTCACGAGATCGTCGGTCGTGGGGGTGTCACCCTGGCCGAAAAGTGGGCTGACGGCGCCGCCAGCCTGTTCGGGATGATGAGCCGTGGTTTCCCGAACCTGTTCGTCATGCCGGCGCCGGGACAGCAGGCGGTGGTGACCGTGAACTACACCCAGCTCGCCGAGCTCGGGGCGAAGTTCATCGCCGGCGCCGTCGGACTGCTCGAGCAACGGGGCGTGGAGGTGTTCGACGTGAGCGTCGAGGCCGAGGAGGCGTGGACACAAAAGATCGTCGACTCCTTCGTCGATGCCAGCGCCGTCATGTCCGCCTGCACGCCGTCGCGGATCAACAACGAGGGCCACCCCGAAGCGATGAACCCCCGCAACGGCAACTACGGCCGGGGCATGGGGGACTGGTTCGGCTACCGCGAGCTCCTCGAGCAGTGGCTCGAGGAGGCCAAATTCGAGGGCCTGGAGCTCGAGGTCCCGTCGACGGCGTCGTGAGGGAGCGTCAGCGCGTCGCCGTCGTGACCGGCGGTGGAGGCGGGATCGGTGGGGCGATCGCCGAGGAGCTCGGCCGGGGTGGCTGGTTCGTGGTCACCGTGGACCCCCTCGTCACCCTGGACGGCTCCGAGCAGCTCCCCGAGCCCGAGGAGACCACCGCCGGTCGCATCGTGGCAGCGGGTGGCTCGGCTCGGGCCTCGTCGGCGTCGGTCACCGACGGCGACGCCATCGGCGCGCTGTTCGGGGAGCTCGTCGACGAACACGGTGGACTCGACGCCGTCGTCAACGTCGCCGGGATCACCCGGCAGACCCATTTCGCCCGTGGCACCGAGGAGGACTTCCTGGCCGTGCTCGGCGTGCACCTCGGGGGCTATCTCAACGTGCTCAACGCCGCGCTGCCGCTCATGGCCGCGGCCCAGACCGGCCGCGTCCTGGGGGTCACCTCCGGCTCGGGGTGGCGGGCGGCCGACGCCGGCGCGTACAGCTGCGCCAAACGGGCCGTCGCCGCCCTCACATGGCAGCTGGGCCGGCTGGCACCGCCGGGGGTGACCGTCAACGCCATCTCGCCCATCGCCGCCACCCGGATGGTCGCCGCCGCCCTCGAGCGGGCTCGTCGCGAGCGCGGGTCCTCGAGCGGGGGGGGCATCTCACTCAGCTCGATGCTGGGCCCCGAGGACCTCGGGCCCTTCGGCGCCCACCTCCTCGGCGACAGCTTCGGGTGGTGCAACGGCCAGGTGCTCTTCGCCGGTGGCTCGGAGGTCGCGGTCATCGACGAGCCCCGCCTCCTCGAGGTGGTCCGGAGCGACGACGTGGTCTCTCTGGCCCGGGTGCTCGACGCCGTCGTCCCCCGCGCCTTCGCCCGGGCCGAGACCAGCCAGGCGAGCGACGGCGCCAGCAACCCCCGCTTCGGGCCGATCTTCGACGAGCCCGCCCCCGGCGAGCTCGCATCGGCGCAGGTTCGATCCTGTGCCGTCGTGACCGACCGGCCCCTACTGGCCGCGTCGCTGAGCGCATCGCTGCAGGACCGGTCCATAACCTGTCACCGCGTCGAGGCCGCCCACGGCTTCGACGACGCCGCCGGGGCGCTGCGCTCGGTGGTCGAAGCGACCGGGCCGATCGACGCCATCGTGGTGGCCTCCGCCTGTCATGAGGCGGTCTCCTCGACCGGTGGCTGGGCGGGGGCGCTGGCCGAGCACGGCGGGATCGTGCCGGGCATCCACGGCGACGCCGGCTGGGCCCGGGCGGCCGCCGACTACGCGGCAGGTGCGGCTCGCCCCGTCCGGCTCGTGACCCTGACCGACGCGGTCACCGCAGGAGGTCGGAGCCGGGCCCAGGCCTCGGCGCAGCTGGCGCGAGCGGCGGGGGGTGCGACCGAAGGGCGCGTCACAGCCTTCGCGGCGAGCATCGAGGCGTCGGAGAAAGAAGCCGGCCCACCGGTGTCCGAGCTCGTCGCCCACCTCCTCGGCCACCCCGACGCAACGGCCCTCGCCGGCGCGGAGCTGGCGGTCGGTGCCGGCTGGCTGGGCCTTCGCAGCCACCCCCGACCCGTCGGCAGCGTCACCTACGGGGGGCCGGCGGTTCCGCATTGGCTCGACGCCACGATCAGGGAGGTCATCGGCGCCAACGGCGACCCACCGGACAGAGAGGCGTGATGGCCGGCCCGCCCACCCGCATCGTCGACGCCCACGTGCACTTGTGGGACCCCGCCCGCACCGACTGGTACCCCTATCTGTCGCATCCGCAGGCACCGGGCTCCGGTGATGCGTCGAGGATGTTCCGCCGGTTCGACCTCGACACCTATAGGAGCGAGACGGCCCGGTGGAACGTGGAGAAGTTCGTCAACGTCGCGGCCGCCACCGGCCGCCACTCGATCGAGGAGACCATCGAGCTCGATTCCAACGCGCCGGCCGGCGGGCGCCCCGACGCCATCATCGGCGGTCTCCCGCCCACCGACACCGTGGCCGAGGCCATCGAGCTCATCGACCGGCAGATGACCGCATCACGGTTTCGTGGCGTCCGCCCCATGGGCCCCCTCGCCGAGCCGCTCCCCGATCCCGCCGTGCTCCACGCCCTGGGGGAGCGGGACCTCGTGTTCGAGCTGATGACGCATCCCGATCAGCTCCAGGTGGCAGCCAGGCAGCTCGCCGGCTTCGATGACCTGATCGTCGTGGTCGAGCACACCGGATGGCCCCGTTCCGATTCCGAAGAGGAGCGGGCGCTGTGGCAGACCGGCATCGAAGCGCTGGCCGGCGTGGGCGAGAACGTGATGTGCAAGCTCTCGGGCCTGGCGATGCCGTTCGGGTCCATGCGTGTCGATGCTCTTGGTCCGTGGCTCGAATACGCCATCGAGGCCTTCGGCGTCGACCGCTGCATGTTCGCCAGCAACTTCCCGGTCGACGCCATGTACGGCACCTTCGACGACCTCTACGCCACCTTCAGCACCGTGACCGATGGCCTCGACAGCGAATCCCGCGCCAGGCTCTTCGCCGACAACGCCGAGCGGGTCTATCGCTGTTAGGTCGTCCCCGACGTCGTGGAGGATTTACCCCCTCATGGACGCACCTGCAACGATGGGTCGTCCCCGCCGATCCGAAAGGAACCACCGATGAGCAGTCTGCTCCTAGCCGCCGAACGAGAGGCAGTAGCCGGCGCGAGCCGCCACCTGGCCGAAGAGGGCCTGGTCATCGGGACGGCCGGGAACATCTCGGCGCGCCTCGGTGACCTCGTCGCCGTCACTCCGACCGGCGCCGACCTGGCCACGGTGACCGCCGAGATGGTGACGGTCATCGACATGGACGGCAACGTCGTGGACGGAGACCTCGCTCCCACCTCCGAGGTCCCCCTGCACACCGGGATCTACCTCGGCACCAACGCCCTCGCCATCACCCACGCGCATGCCATGGCGTCCACGGCGCTTTCGTGCACGCACGACGAACTGCCCCCCCTGCACTACAGCTGTCTCAGCCTCGGTGGGGCTCCCCGGACCGCGGCGTACGCCACCTTCGGTTCTCAGGAACTGGCCGACAACGTGCTCAAGGCGCTCGAAGGGGGGCGCAACGCCGCCATGATGCAGAATCACGGTTCGGTCGCCTATGGGGCCACCATGGACCAGGCGGTCGAGCGGCTCGAGCTCCTCGAGTGGCTGGCCGAGCTCTACTGGCGGTCCGCGTCGCTCGGGACTCCGAGGGTGCTGACCGACAAGGACTTCGAGGCCATCATCACCGCGGCGATCGAGCGCGGCTACGGAAGCGTCAAGAAGGTCAAGAAGGGCTAGTCCCTCTCGGCGCCGGTCCGAGCCGGTTGTCGGTGCTTCTCAGTTGAGCGTCAGTGTCAGGCCCTGGGTGGCGGTGACCTTGGGGTTGCCCTTGGACTTGTGGGTCTGGGCCCGAGCCGTGAAGGCGTATGGCTCGAGGACATCCTTGGCCTTCGGGGT
This sequence comes from Acidimicrobiales bacterium, assembly GCA_050011815.1. Lineage (GTDB taxonomy): Bacteria > Actinomycetota > Acidimicrobiia > Acidimicrobiales > UBA8190 > Chersky-840. The sequence continues at coordinate 162,605 of JBEKIJ010000004.1, forward strand.
GCCCGACAAGAGCCCGTTCGAATGCAGTTTCAGGCCCTTGGGCAGCGAGCCCTCGATCCGCTTCCACTTGTACGGGGTGGCCCCTCCGGTCGCCTCGAGCTGGGCGCTGTAGGTCACACCCACCGTGGCGGGGGGCAGGGATGTGGTCGTGATCTGGAACGCGGGCGGCGGGGCTGTCGTCGTGGTCGTGGTCGGTCCCGGCGCCGACTCGCCGGCGAAGAGGATGATGGCGCTGGCCGAGTCATTGTTCTGGTCTCCGTAGGTCAGCTCACAGGTGTCACCGGCCGCTTGCTGCGCGGGCGTGGGTGGGCACGGATAGGCCGCCGCGTCGGTGGTGGGACTGTTGCCGGCGCTGTCGGTGGTGGGACAGGTGACCGCAGCGGGAGACGCGCCGCAGGGAGGACCCGTGGTCCCCTCCACGATGGTGTCGGTCGTGGAGACCGCTCCTTTCGAGCTCGTCGTGACGAGCTTCGAGTACGACGGCGCCGTACAGCTCACCGGGATGGCGGAGCTGATGGGGGCCCCGTCCATGACCGTCGGCTGGCTCGGGTCGGTGTTGCACTCGAGCACGTTGCCAGCCGAGTTCTTGGCGAACCCGCTTCCGGTGACCGTGACGACCGAGCCGTTCGAAAGGCCCGTGTCGGGGCTGGCCGAGAGGGTGGGATTGCCGGCCGCCACCGCGACGCTCGCCGTCAGGACGCTGGCCGCCAGGACCGTCCCGCTCATGACGACCACCAGGATCTTGGTGGTCGTGCGGTTCCGGCCGATCCAGCCCCGTATCGCGCTCCGGACATCCCCCATGATTCGCACCGCCTTCGCTCCCAGCGTTGGTCGCCGCCAACCCAGAACCCCAGACGCCGCATGCGCGGCGCGGTGTCATCGGAGATGACACCGCTGTCAGCATTGACCGCCGCAGCGGGCCGGTGAAACGGGGTCATCACCTGATCGGGACCAGGTGATTCCACCGGGTCGCACGTCGTGGCCCCGGCGGCGCTTGGACGCGTGGACCCCGGTGTCTCGGCGGGCGGGTCGTCGCTTTAGCGCCACACCTGTTCGCGGAGGGGCTGTTGCCCAGGGGTGGGGGAACCCGTGGTGGCCGGAACATTGCCCGATCGTTGGATGGCGCTCACGTCCTCGCCCAGATACGAGGCCACCACCCGCGCATCGGAGAGGACGGCGGCGGGACGTCCCCGGGTGACCACCCGACCCAGGTCGAGAGCGATGATCTCGTCGGACACCACGCTCATGAGCGGCATGTCGTGCTCGATGATCACGATCGAGCACTGGGTGGCGCGCTGCATGTCCTTGAGCAAGGGGCCCAGGGCCTCTGTCTCTCGCTGGGCGACACCCGAGGACGGTTCATCGAGGAGCAGCACCGACGGGTCATGGGCGATGGCCATGGTCAGGTCGACGATGCGCCGTACCCCGGTGGAGAGCTCGGACGCGAACTTGTCCCGGTAGGACTGGAGGTGCATGAGCTCGATGAGCTCCTCTACCCGCACGGCGACCTCACGCTCTGACTGCTGGATGGCCGGCAGGTCGAGCAGAGCCGCCAGATGGTCCCGAGTGGTGATATGCCGTTCCAGACCCATGGCGATGTTCTCCGACACCGTCAGGGACGAAAAGATGCGCGCGTCTTGGAACGACCGGCCCAGACCGGCCGCGGCCCGGCGGCTGGCCGACCACGTCCCGATATCGACGCCGCCCAGGTCGATCCGGCCGCCGTCGACAGGGAGCACACCGGAGATGAGGTCCAAGACCGTCGTCTTGCCCGCCCCGTTCGGTCCGATCAGCCCCAGGGTCTCACCGCGGCGGAGGTCGAAAGAGACGTCATCGACGGCGAGGATGCCTCCGAAGCGCTTGGTGAGCTGGCGGGTGGAGAGGACCACCGGCTGCGACGCCAGTGGATCGCCGTCACCGTCCCGTGTCACCTGGCCGTTGACCCGAACCGCAGGGGTGGTGGCGCCGTTGTCGACCGCTCCTTCGAGGAAGACCGATCGCAGGAGGTCGCCGCGGGCCAGGAGCTCGGCGGCCGCCCCCTCGAACCGGACCTCGCCCTTCTCCATGAAGTAGGCGCGATGGGCGATGGTCAGCGCCACGTTGACCGACTGCTCGACGAGGATGACCGGACACCCTTCGGCGTGGATGGCCCGGACGATCTCCAGGAGCTGCTCGACGACGGCCGGGGCCAGGCCCAGTGACAGCTCGTCGATGATGAGCAGCCGGGGTTTGGCCACGAACGCCATGCCCAGGCCGAGCTGCTGCTGTTCGCCTCCGGACAGGTTCCCCGCCATCTGGTGCCAGCGTTCCTTGAGGCGCGGGAACATCTCGAGAACCTGCGCTGTCCGAGCGTGGACCTCGGCGGCGTCCTCCTTGGCGAAGAGCCATGCGGCCGCTTTGAAGTGCTCGGCCACGGTCAGCGTGGGGAACACCGCTCGGCCCCCCGGAACCTGCACGATCCCCAACCGGGCGCGCTCGACGGGATCGACATGGGTGATGTCTTGACCGTCGAACACGATCGAGCCCTCGGTGGGGTCGACGAGGCCGGAAACGGCCTTCAACAAGGTGGACTTGCCGGCCCCGTTCGTGCCCAGGAGGGCGACGATCTCGCCCTGGCGGATCTCCAGGTCGACCCCGAAGAGCACCCGCACCTTGTCGTAGGCGACCTGCACGCCCCGGCACACGAGGAGCGGCGCTTCTCCCGGCGCGGTGACCGGCGGCATCGGCCCCGCCCCGGTGACCGGCAGCGGAGGTCGGCTGGGGAGCGACGGTGCCGGCGTGGCGACGTCGGTGGTCGCCCGAGGCGGAGCCGGGCTGGCGACGACGGGCAACGCGGGGGCGACGGCGAACGCGGGGGCGACGACGGCCATCGGCGCCGGGTCCGGGCCGAGCGACGCCGGGGGCCCCTGCAGCACCACCGCGGCGGGCGGCAGTGTCAGCGCCGTGGCGTCGGCCCGGGTGGCGAGCCAGTGGCGGATGTCGAAGACGAGCCCGAGCACCACCACCACCACGCCCAGCGAGACGACGACGGTCATGACGTCGCCGCTGCCCCGTGAGGAGAAGACGGGTTCTGCACCGGGCCCGAGGTCCCGGGGGGCGTCGCCCCGACGAGGGCGGCGCCGTCGGAGGACATCGAAGCCAGGATGGCGGGGACGAGGACCGGGTCCTCGCTCGCCGGTGCGTCGGCCACCAGCGCGGGGACCACCATGGCGCGGCGCTTCGCCACCCGCCGCAGCCAGTCGTCGCGCTTCTGCATGCCGAACTCGGCGGAACCGCCCGGGTTGAAGTACGCATTGATGAGCAGGACCGGGCCTGTCACCAGGAGCGGCAGCGTGGTCTCGATCGTGGTCGAGTGAAAGAGGTCATAGACCCGGGGGCCGAACACGACGGCCACCTCGATGCCCATGGCGCCGACCACCGCCCAGGGCACCGAGCTGATGCCGGCGATGGCCACGGCGAGGAAGATGGTGAGGCTGGCCTGGGGCTCGTAGGTTCCGGGCACCACGTTCTGCTGGGCGTAGGAGAAGAGCGCCCCGGCCAAGCCGGCGATCCCCCCCGAGATGGCGAACGCCGCCAGCCGGGTGCGCGCCGGGTTGACGGCGAAGGCGGAAGCGGCCCGCTCGTTGTCGCGCAAGGCGATCAACACCCGGCCGGACCTGTTCCGGCGGAAGGCGAGGGCTGCCACCATGACCAGGGCCAGGAACACGAGACAGACGTAGTAGAAGGCCCGGTCCGACGTCAGATCGATCCTCCCGTACAGCACGGGGCGGCTGAGGTGCGCGGACAGTCCCGACGGCAGGAGGTGGGCGCCGATCCAGTAGTGCCCGTTGAGGATGTAGTTCGGCACGGCGTAGCCGAAGGCAAGAGTCGTGACGGCGAGATAGAGGCCCTGGATGCGCAGGGACGGCAGGCCGACGATCACGGCGGCGACGACCCCGGTGAGGATGCCGACGCCCAAGGCGGCGAAGAAGTCGATGTTGTGGTTGGCGACGAGACCCCCGGCGACGCCGGCCGAGGCGCCCACGAAGCCGAATTGGCCCAGGCTGATCTGCCCCGCCCACCCGGTCAGCACGACCAGGGACACCGCCACGATCCCGTACAGGGGGAGCAGGACCAGGTACGAGACGTTGTCGACGCCCAGGATGTAGGGCAGCGCGATCATGAAGCCGACGCCGATGACGACCGTTCCCCACCGGGCGGCGGCCACCTCGGGGAGCTTGCGCAGCTGGGCCGGGATGGGCCGGTACTGCTTGACCGTCTGCCACCGGCCCTCTCCGGTGTCGAGGGCGCGGGCCGTCCGGCGGGGCTGGGTGAGCAGAGCCGCCAGGATGACGAGCACCATGATCGACGAGGAGATGCTGTTGTCCCCGGA
>JBEKIJ010000005.1:0-125311 GCA_050011815.1 Acidimicrobiales bacterium
GTGTACGCGCCGGGCAAGGCCGTCGCACAGCTCACCTTCGACGGCATGTTCGCGCTGCAGCACCGGGGCCAGGAGTCGGCCGGCATGGCCGTCAGCGACGGCGAGACCATCACCGTCGTGCGCGACATGGGCCTGGTCACCACCGTCTTCGACGAGCGCACCATCTCGTGTCTCCCCGGCGCCCTGGCCATCGGCCACACCCGGTACTCCACCACCGGGGCCTCGGAATGGCGCAACGCCCAACCCGTGTTCCGCGCCGTGGGCCGGGCCGGGTTCGCGCTGGGCCACAACGGCAACCTGACCAACACCGCCGCCCTGGCCGAGCAGGCCGGCATGTTCCCCGGCGTGGTCGCCTCCGACAGCGATCTGGTGGCCGAGCTCCTGGCACTGCGGTTCCCGCCCGCCACCCCGTGGGACGACGCCGCGCAGAACACCGACACTGAGGGGGACCTCGACGTCGCCGCGGGCCTCGGGGCGGGGCTCGACACTCCTGACGACGCCCTCGAGGACGCGCTGCGCCAGGTCCTCCCCCTGCTCGAAGGGGCCTTCTCCTTCGTCCTCGTCGACGCCACCCACCTGGTGGGGGTGCGTGATCCCGCCGGGCTCCGGCCCCTGTGCCTGGGCCGGCTCGGTCCCGCCGAGGCACCCGAGGGTTGGGTGCTCGGGTCCGAGACCCCCGCCCTCGACATCGTGGGCGCCACCTTCGTGCGCGAGATCGAGCCCGGAGAGATGGTCGTCGTCGACTCCAAGGGCGTACGGTTCGAACAGCTCTTCGCGGCCGAGCGCGTCGACCCCCACCTGTGCATCTTCGAGTTCGTGTACTTCGCCCGCCCCGACAGCCGGCTCTACGGCCGCGAGGTGCACAGCGCCCGCCGGCGCATGGGTGAGCTCCTGGCGGGCCAGGCACCGGTCGACGCCGATCTGGTCATGGGCGTGCCCGAGTCGGGCGTGCCCGCGGCGGAGGGCTACGCGCGCGCCAGCGGGATTCCCCATGGCCAGGCGTTGGTGAAGAACCGCTACATCGGCCGCACCTTCATCACGCCGGGGCAGGACGCCCGCGACGCCGGCGTGCGCCGCAAGCTCAACCCCCTGCGCGAGAACATCGTCGGTCGGCGCATCATCGTCGTGGACGACTCCATCGTGCGGGGCACGACCCAGCGGGCCGTGGTGCGGATGCTGCGCGAGGCCGGTGCGCTCGAGGTGCACCTGCGCATCTCGTCCCCCCCGCTGGCGTGGCCCTGCTTCTACGGCATCGACATCCCCGACCGCGACCAGCTGGCCGCCGCCCAGCACACCATTCCCGAGATCGCCCAGTACCTGAACGTCGACTCGCTCGAATACCTGTCGCTCGACAACCTCGTGACCGCCATCGACGCCCCGGGAGCGGGCTTCTGCACCGCCTGTCTCACCGGGGAGTACCCCGTGCCCGTCCCCGTGCAGCTGGCCGCGGCGGGATCCGGGCGTGCCGCCCCCGCATCTGCCACCGCCTGAGGTGAGCCCGCCCCACCCAACGAGCGCCGAGGACGCGACACCAGGGCGCGCCGGTGGCGCGACCTACGCCGGAGCGGGTGTCGACATCGCCGCGGGCGACTCGGCCGTGGCCCGCATCGGTGCGCTCGTGGCCTCCACGGCGCGGCCCGAGGTGCTCGGCGGCATCGGCGGCTTCGGGGGGAGCTTCGCCTTCGACCCGGCCCGCTTCCGCCAGCCCGTCCTCGTCTCCTCCACCGACGGGGTGGGGACCAAGTCGTACGTGGCCAGCGCGGCGGCCCGCTACGACACGATCGGGATCGACCTCGTGGCCATGTGCGTCGACGACATCGTGTGCGTGGGGGCCGAACCACTGTTCCTGCTCGACTACATCACCACCGGCAAGCTCGACCCCGACCAGATGGAACAGCTCGTGTCGGGCGTGGCGGCCGGATGCCGGGCGGCGGGCGCGGCTCTCCTCGGCGGCGAGATGGCGGAGCACCCCGGCGCGCTTCCTCCCGGCGAGTTCGACCTGGCCGGGTTCACCGTCGGCGTGGTCGAGCGCGACGCCATGTTGGGTCCCGAACGCGTGGCGGTCGGCGACGTGCTGGTGGGCCTGGTGTCACCGGGACTGCGGTGCAACGGCTACACCCTGGCCCGTCACGTCCTGTTGGAGCGGGCCGGGCTCGGTCTCGAGGACCCCGCCTGGGCCGGCGCGTCGCACACCCTCGCCGACGAGCTGCTGAAGCCGTCGGTGGTCTACGCCCCCGCCGTGCGCGCCGCGCTGGCGGCGCCCGGCTCCGACGCGACCCTCGGTGGCGCGGTGCACGCCGCCGCCCATATCACCGGGGGCGGCATCCCCGGCAACCTCGAACGCGTGCTGCGCGCCGACACCGACGCCGTGGTGGACCGGGGTGCGTGGGACGAGCCCAAGGTGTTCGGCGAGATCCGCCGGCTCGGCGACGTCGACGAGGCCGAGATGGCACGCGTGTTCAACCTCGGGATCGGCATGGTGCTCGTCGTCGACGCGGCGCGATCAAACGGCGTCGTCGACGCCCTGAGCGGCGCCGGGTGCCCGGCGGTGGTGATGGGCCGCGTCATCGAAGGCAGCGGCCGTGTCCGCATGGACGGTGGCGCGTGACGGTCGAGGCGCTGCGCCGCCACATCCTCGAGCACTCCGTCAAGACCGGTGACTTCGTCTTGAAGTCGGGGCGCGCCTCGAAGTGGTTCATCGACTCCAAGCAGACGGTGTGCCGTCCGGGCGGCTTGCTTCTCGTGGCCGACGCCGTGCTCGACGTGATCCCCGCCTCGACCACCGCCATCGGCGGTCTCACCATGGGAGCCGACCCCGTGGCCTTCGTGACGGCGGGCGTGGCCGCCACCAGGGGTCGCGCCCTGAAGGCCTTCAGCGTCCGCAAGGAGGCCAAGGACCACGGCGGCGGCGGGCGCGTGGCCGGAGCGCTCGACCCCGGGGACCAGGTGGTGGTGACCGAGGACACCGTCAGCCGGGGCACGTCGCTCCTCGAGGCGGTGCAGGTCGTGCGGGCCGAGGGCGCCGAAGTGGTGCTGGCCCTGGCGGTGGTCGACCGGGGCGGCACCGCCCGGGACATCCTCGGGGCCGAGGGCGTCACCTTCTGTGCCCTGCTCACCGCGCCTGACCTCGGGTTCGACTTCGACGGTCCCTGACCCCTTCGAGTCAGCGCCTTCGCGCTCGTGCCATCACGAGACGAGATCCGCGAGGGCGGCCTCCACCGCCCGGTGAAACGTCGGGTAGGCGTAGATCATGCGCCGCAGCGTCTGCACCGGAACCTCGGCGTGGACGGCCAGGGTCAGCATCGACAGCACCTCCCCGCCGGTGGGCCCGGCCGAGGTCGCTCCCACCAGCACGCCGCGCTCGCTGTCCTCGACGAGCTTGATGAACCCCTCGTTCCCGGCCTTGTGGATCCATCCCCGCGCCGAGTCCGGGATCGGGTAGTGCCCCACCCGCACCCGCAACCCCTGGCGGCGCGCCTCCGCTTCGCTCATCCCCACCGACCCGATCTCGGGATCGGTGAAGGTGACGCGCGGCAGCGCCCGGTAGTCGGCGGCCGGGGGGTCGTTGCCCAGGATGTCCTCGACGGCGATGTCGGCCTGGTACATGGCCACGTGGGTGAACGCCCCCACGCCGGTGACGTCCCCCACGGCCCACACCCCGTCGGTGACCCGCAGGCGCCCGTCGACGGGAATGCCGTGTCCGGTGTCGTCGATACCGATGCTCTTCACGTTGAGCCCGGCGAGGTCGGGTCGCCGCCCCGTGCACACGAGCAGCCGTTGGCCCGTGACGGGCGTGTCCCCCTCGAGCTCGACGACGAACCGCCCGTCGGCCCCCTCGTTGCCGGGTGTGCCCTCGTGGCGGACGCCGGTGATCCGGGCCGAGGTGCGGACGGTGACGCCCTCGCGACGGAGCACCTCGGCCACCGCTGCGCTCGACTCGGGCTCCTCGGCCGCCACCAGCCGGTCCCCACCCTCGACGATCACCACCTCGGCCCCGAACCGGGCGAACACCTGGCCGAGCTCGACGCCGATGGCGCCACCCCCGATCACCACCAGCGACTCCGGGACGGTCTCGGTCTCGATGGCCTCCCGGTTGGTCCAGTACCGACCGCCCAGCTCGTCGAGTCCCGCCATGGGTGGCGTCCACGGCTTGGCCCCCGCGGCTACGACCACGGCCCGGCCCGCCTCGTAGACGTCGTCACCCACCACCACCCGCCGGGGGCCGTCGAGCCTCCCCCACCCCCGCACGAACCGCCCGCCCTTGCCGACGAACCGGTCCACCGCCACCTTGTCGTCCCAATCGTCGGTGGCCTCGTCGCGGATGCGCCGGGCCACGGGACCCCAGTCGGGACTGACCGTCGACGCCCCCGCCATGCCCGCCACCCGGCGCGTCTCGGCCACCAGGTTGCCGGCCCGGATCATCATCTTGGAGGGGACACACCCCCAGTAGGGGCACTCGCCGCCCAGCAGCTTCCCCTCGATCCCCACCACCGCCAGCCCCGCCTGGGCGAGCCGACCGGCGACCTCCTCGCCGCCGGGCCCCATCCCGAGGACCACCACATCCACCTGCTCGGTCACCTCTGCCTCCCCGGCCCGATCCCGGTCGGCTCGAACCTACCGGCACGTCCGAACGGCGAGGGACTGGGGCATTTCGCCTCTACCGGCGAGGGGCGCCGAAGACCAAATTGGCTCCTGTGCTGACCGACGGGGAGGGGCTCGAAGTCCTCGTTGCAGAGCAGTGCCTCGAGCTCTTGGACACCGCCCATCTGGGCCGCGTGGCGGTGACCATCGGCGCGGTGCCCGCCATCTTCCCCGTCCACTACCGCCTCCTCGACGGCCAGATCGTCTTCCGCACGAGGAAGGGGACCGACCTCCAGACCGGGTCGGCCAACACCGTCGTGGCCTTCGAGGCGGACACCGTCGACGCCACCTGGGAGCAGGGGTGGAGCGTGCTCGTGGTGGGCGTGGCCCGCGAGGTGACCGACACCGAGGCGCTGGCCGCGGCGTGGCACCGGGCGCCGGACCTCTGGGACGCCGGCGTCGACGCCCCCTGCATCTCCATCCTCCCCGGCTTCGTCTCCGGCCGTCGCTTCCACCGCGCCGCGTAGGGATCAGACGGGGCGCTCGACTCGGCGTTGCAAGAGTGGAGCGGCGCGTTCGACGCCAGCGTCAGGAGGCGGTGGGCTCCTTGGCGTGGCCCAGGCTCACCATGAGGTCGATCCATCCCTGGAGATCGCCGTTCTTCATGTCCACGTGCGCCTTCAGGTCGGCGGGGACGAAGAACTCCACCCCGTCGGTCTGAAGGGCCTCGACGATGCCCGCCGCGCACTCCTGCGCGGTGGCGAACTCGGCACCGGGAAGGCCGGGGAGCTCACCGGGTTGGGGGATCCAGATCTCGGTGGCGATGGCCCCGGGTTGGATGAGCTTCACCTCGATGGGCGTGTCGGCCAGGTCCATGGCGGCCACCTCGGTCCACCCCGACATGGCGAATTTGGCGGCACAGTAGGCCGATTCGTGGACGATCCCGAACCGCCCCCCGCCACTGGCCACGTTCACGATGGTCCCCGAACCCCGCTCGATCATGAGGGGCAGCACGGCCAGGTTCATGCGGATGGGCGACATGAAGTTCGTCCGCATCACCACCTCGAGGTCCTCGGGGGTGTGATCGGTCACGACCTTGCGCTTGCCCACCGCGGCGTTGTTGATGAGGCAGTCGATCGCCCCGAAGGCCGCCCAGGCGTCGTGGACGAGCGCCACGGCCGCCTCCACGTCCGACAGGTCGACGACCCACAGCCGCGACTCCGGCGTGTGCGCCCGGCACAGGGCGAGGGTCTCCTCCAGACGCTCGGCGCGCCGCGCCGCGATCCCGACGGTGGCGCCGCGCTCGGCCAACATCGGAGCCAGAGCTTGGCCGATCCCCGACGACGCCCCTGTCACCAGGATGGTGGCGCCTTCGATCCTCATCGCCGTCCGCCGTTGCTGTCGCTTCCCACGAGCCCTCGCCGGAGCCCGTGAATCCCTACCGCCTGCGGGCGGTGGTCTTCTTGGCGGCCTTGCGTGCCGGGGCCCGCGTGGCGGTGGTGCGACGCGCCGGAGCCTTCTTGGCCGGCGCCCGGCGGGTGACGGCCTTCTTGGCGGGAGCCCGCTTCTTGGCGACCTTGCGCGCCGGAGCCGCCTTGCGAGGAGCTGCAACCGCGGCGGTCTTGCCGGCGGCGCGCACCGCCTCGTCGTTGGTCGGGAAGGCGCCCCGCTTCAGCCGGGGTGCGGTCGCCGGGGCCATCACGGCGTCCTTGAACGCCTTCACCGGAGTGATGCGGGCTTTCTTGGAGGCCTTGATGCGGATCGCTTCCCCTGTTGCCGGGTTGCGGCCCATCCGGGCGGGACGGTTGACCTTGACGAACTTGGCGAACCCGGTGATGGCAACCGGCTCCCCCTGCGATACGACAGCGGTCACGACTTCGGTGAACCCTTCGAGGACAGCGGACGTCGTCTTGAGGTCCACATCCGCGTGCACGGCCACCGCTTTGGCAAGCTCTCTTTTGTTCATGGCTGCCTATTGTGGTCTACGCGCGGGGCGACGCGCCAAACAACACACGGTTTTTTCGATGTTTTTTTCGAATCACCGCCTGCGTTGCACCTTCTCTGCACGCCGCGCTCGGTGCTCTTCATCCTCGACCCTGTCGTCGTACAACCGTCGATCAGTCGATCGAACAACCGTCGATCCGTCGCTGATGGGTCGCTGATGGGTCGCTGATGGGTCGCTGAACACTCGCGGAACGGTCGTGACGACAGGAATGCGGGAGCCGCTCCGGTGCACGTCGAGCGCGCGGTTTTCTCTCGGCGCGTCGGCACCCGGTCACGCGGAGCACCGACGCTCCGAGATCCACCGCCCACTCCCTGATTGTGGGCACAATCGTTGCAGTGGTGGCGGTGTTGTCCACAGCGGCCTGGCGAGACCGGGCTACGAGGCTCTGAACGCTCCCTCGTGCACGACAGGCACGGTCTCCTCGCAATCGAGCTCGGCGGCCACGTCCACGTCGGCGCCGTACCCGGCGTTGACCAGTTGCCGGGCCGAGCCGCACGACCGCAGGGCCGCCACCACGTCGCCGGTCGCTTCGACCATCGCCACCATGGCCTGCGCCTCGGCGGACAGCCCGCAGCCCGCTGCTCGTAGGTGTCCCAGGACCGCGCCCGCTCCCAGGCCGTCCTCGAGGGCGGGGCGCAGCGACCCGTCACGCCACCTCTCGCCCGCGGCGATGATCACGGCCGGATGCGTCGACGTGCCGTACCCCCCGGCGACGAGCCAGCGGCCGACCGCCGCCGCGTTGCGAAGGCTGGCGGCCACCACCGTGTTGTCGGTGGAGACGACGGCGGCGGCGATGGTCGACCCGTTGGGCGACGGCATCACGAGTCGGGGCGTGACCGGGGCGGTCCGCAACACGGCAGGGGACAGGGACCACGGATTCTCGGCGGAGAGTTCCCGGCGCCGCACCACCAGTCGGGAGTCGTGCTCGGCGGCGAACTCCTGCGCCCCGGGGTCCTCCCAGCGCCGGGGGTAGACCGCCATCCCCCGGCCCGTGACCACCGTGACGGCGGTGGTGAACGACAGGACGTCGATCACCACCACACAGGCGCCGCCGCCAGCCAGATGAGCGGCCCCGACCGGTCCCCATTCGAACCGGACATCGGCGTCGGACTGCCCGAACGCCGCGCTCTGGCCCAGTTCGACCACAGTCATCCCCCGCTCGTGCTCGTGGTCGGGACCGGCGTCGATCCGGTGACCTCACGCTTTTCAGGCGCGCGCTCTACCAACTGAGCTACCCGACCGCATCGCCGAGGACGGTACCCTCAGCAGCGGTCCTGACGGGATTTGAACCCGCGACCTCCGGCTTGACAGGCCGGCGTGCACTCCAGACTGCACCACAGGACCCCGATCAGCGTGACCCCACTTCGCTGCACCCCCAACGGGATTCGAACCCGTGTTACCGCCTTGAAAGGGCGGCGTCCTCGGCCACTAGACGATGGGGGCTGGACCGGATCAGGGCTTTGGCAGGCTATCAGGGTCCCTGCCGGCGCTCACCGGCCGCTGTCGTCGTCGGGGAGGCGCCACGTCGAGCCCTGCGCGCCGTCGTTGACCTCGATCCCGAGCGCCACCAGACGGTCGCGCACGGCGTCGGCGTCGGCGAACCGGCGCTCCCGGCGCGCCGCCTCCCGCAGCGTGAGGGCGAGCTCGACGAAGGGCCCGATGATCCCGGCGGGGTCTTGCGCCCCCACCGCGGCCAGCTCGCCCAACCCGGCCACCATGGCCCGCAGGCTGGCCCGACCCCGGTCGAGGGCGTCGGACTGCAACGTGTCCGCGCTCCACGCCCACAGCTCGTCGTCGAGGGCGAGGACCGTCTCCACCATGGCCCCGACGTCGGACGCGCCCCGCGCGGCGCGGAAGGACTCCTCCAGCCGCCGGATGGCCCCGAGCAGCGGGGGCCCGTCCTCGGCCGAGCCCGGCGCCGCGCCGGTGCCGGTGCCCGCGCCGGTGGTGCCGGGGCCGGTGCCCGTGCCCGTGCCCGTGCCCGCTCCGGCCGAGATGCGGGGCGTCGCCCCGGTGGCCAGGCCCGCGGCTGTCTCCACCAGGGCGCTCAGGGCCATGGTCTCGCCCGACTCGATCCGGACCGACCGCCCCTTCACCCGCACCGTGACCCCCCCGTGGCCCGCCACCTCCACCCGCCCGGCGTCGAGGTCGATGCCCAGCGCGGTGTGCTCGTCGACCCCGAGGACGAAGGTGCCCTCGGGCAGTTCGTGCTCGAGCCCGGCCAGGCGCTCCTCGCCCAGGTAGCAGAAGCGGGTGTCGTGGGTGCCCCCCTCGGCGTTGTCGTAGTGCGGGATCAGCGCCACCGGGAGCCCGATGCCGGCCAGGAGGTCGAGCCCGGGCACCCAGCGGGGGTCCTCGCCGACCTTGTAGATCTCGTAGACGGGCACGGTCACCGCCCCCAGGGTGAGCGCCGCGGCCGAGGCGAAGGTGAGGGCCCCGCCCAGGGCGAGCTTCTCGGCCAGCAGGGACGGGACCAGGGTCCCCTGCCACTGGCGCAGCGCGTAGGTGGGGCTCCCGGGCCCGGCGAACACCAAGGGCGCCGCGGCCAGCTTGGCCACGATGGCGTCCCCGCCGGGGCCCTCGAGGTCGCGCGCGCGGCGCAGGCCGGCCACCTCGAGGGTCGCCCCCACGCTGTCGCGGAAATAGGTCACGGCCCGAGAGGCGATCTCCGCGGCGTTGGTCTGGAACCCGAAGGGCGTGTCGAGGAGCAGTCCGTCCACCGCCCCGGGGCCGAGCTTCTCGACCACCGACCGGTGCACCTTGACCATGGTCGGCGCCGTCTCGCCCGATCCCATGATGGTCAGCAGCCGCGGCGTCACGGCTCCCACCCCGTCGCGTCCTCGGGCAGGGCGGCGGCCAGGGTGTCGACGATCTCGTTCTGGAGCATGCTGAGGTACTGGTAGACGGTGAACTGGTCGGCCCGGGGGTCACCGGGGTCGATCTCGGCCATCTCCTCGCTCACGTCGAGCTGGGTCCCGAGCAGCAGCCGCAGCACCTCGACCCCTCCCAGCCACCCCTGCAGCTGCTCCACGTCGATGGTGACCTCGTCCACGGTCGTCACGAGGGCGTCGAGGGCCTGCTGGTGGTGCTCGAGCAGCGAGGTCCCCATCATGTCGTGGTAGTCGGCCTGGGCCGCCTCGTCGTCGGCATAGGCCACGGGGAAGAGCCGCTTGGCCACGGGGTCGTCGTGGTCGACGAGCTCCCGGGCCTGTCCGGGGAGCATCTTGAGGAGCTCGCGCTCGGGGACCTCGAGCCCGGGTCGGATGCGGCCCTGGCGATCGCGCACGAACCGCCGCCTGCTCATCGCGACGTCTGCCTGATCACGAGGACTGTTCCATGGTGGCCCACAAGCCGTGCTCGTGGAGCCGGAAGACGTCGACCTCGGCCCGCTCGCGCGGCCCCGAGCTGACCACGGCCCGACCCTTGTGGTGGACGTCGAGCATGAGCTTGGTGGCCTTGTCGCGGCTGTAGCCGAAGAGCTTCTGGAAGACGTAGGTGACATAGGACATGAGGTTGATGGGGTCGTTCCACACGATCACCAGCCAGGGCCGGTCGGGGCGGAGCTCCTCGCCGCCCTCGGGCCGGTCCACCTCGACGGGCTGGACCTCGGTGCCCGGTCCCGTCATCGGGTGACCGGCGTGGGCACGACCTCCACCTCCACGTCGACCTCGACGTGGGCCGGCACCTCCACGCCGCGGGAGGTGAGGCCGTCGTAGAACCACAGCATGGCCATCCACACCACCGCCGCCCCGAAGACGTGCACGCCCACCAGCGCCACCGGGAGATGGGTGAAGTACTGGACGTAGCCGACGGCCCCCTGGCCGACCATGATGGCCAGCAACACCCGGGCCCGGGCGAGCACCGACGCCGGGGCGCTGGTGTGGTCGAGGAGGTAGAGCAGGGCCAAGGTGAGCGCCACCAGGCACAGCACGAGGCCGGAGTGGATCCGGGCCATGTCCTCGAGGGCGATGGGCAGGCGCTTGGCCCCGGGCCCGCCGGCGTGGGGGCCCGAACCGGTCGTGGCGGTTCCCGCCGCCACCACCACGGCCAGCAGGCCCACCATTACCTGGCTGAGGCGGCGCTCGCCCCCGGTCACCTTCGAGACCGCGCCGGCGCCGACCGGGCGACCGGCCCGGAGCGCCAGCACGAAGGCGTCGGTCAGCAGGACGATCCCCACCATGAAGTGGGTCATGACGACGTAGGGGTTGAGCTTGGTGTAGACGACCACCGCACCGAGGACCGCTTCGCCGATGACCCCGCCCAGGAGCCCGGCCGACAGCCACACCAGGTCGCGACGCCGGGGCACCCGGAGCAGGGCCGCCACCAGGGTGACGGCGGTGGCGATGCACAGCACCACCACCACCATGCGGTTGCCGAACTCGATGGCGGGATGCAACGACAGGGAGGGGGTGAGCCGGTGCTGGGTGCAGGTCGGCCAGTCGGGACAGCCCAGCCCCGATCCCGTCAGGCGGACGGCCGCGCCCGTGACGATGTTGAGCACCACGAACACCACCGTGACCTGGGTGATGCGTAGGAAGGTCCGAGGGGTGACGGTGGCGAGCTGCACCGGGGGATCATCGTACCGGGGGGCCGACACCCCTCCCGGGGCGGGCCCCGGGGCCCGCATTGTCTGTTCCCGGTGTGTCGCCGTAGGCTCCGCCCGATGTCCTCGCTGTCTCTCGCGGTCCCCCACGCCGTCCGGGCCGCCGGAGCGAGGGTCCGCAGCTATGTGGCGCTGACCAAGCCGCGCATCATCGAGCTGCTCCTGGTCACCACGCTCCCCACCATGCTCGTGGCCAAGCGCGGCGTCCCCAGCCTGGGGCTCATGCTCCTCACCCTGCTGGGCGGGTCGCTCGCCGCGGGCGGGGCCAACGCCATGAACATGGTGCTCGACCGCGACATCGACAAGGTGATGCACCGCACCCGGCACCGCCCCCTCGTGACCGGGGAGGTCACGCCCACCGCCGCCACGGTCTTCGCCGTGGCCCTCGAGGTGGCCGCCTTCGCCGAGCTGTGGGCCTTCGTGAACCTGCTCTCGGCGGTGCTGGCCCTGGCCGCCACGGCCTTCTACATCGTCGTCTACACGTTGTGGCTCAAGCGCACCTCCACCCAGAACATCGTGATCGGCGGGGCGGCCGGGGCGGTGCCGGTCCTGGTGGGGTGGTCGGCGGTCACCGACCACCTGGGTTGGGCGCCGGTGGTGCTGTTCGCGGTGATCGTCATCTGGACCCCCCCGCACTTCTGGGCCCTGGCCATCCGCTACCGCGACGACTACGCCGCGGCCCATGTCCCCATGCTCCCCGTGGTCGCCACCCTGCGCCGCACCGCCCAGCAGATCCTCGTCTACACCGTGCTCCTCGTGGCGGTGACACTGCTCTTCGCCGTGGTGGGCCACATGGGCCCCACCTACCTGGTCGGCGCCCTGGTGCTCGGCGCCCTCTTCATCGTCTTCGCGCTGCGGCTGCGGCGCGACCAGACCCCGGGGGCCGCCATGGCCCTGTTCCGGTACTCGATCACCTACCTGACGCTCCTCTTCGTCGCCATGGCGGGCGACGTGCTCATCCGGTTCCATTGACCGAGGGAGCCGGCCCCAAGGCGCCCCCCCGGGGTCGCCGCCGGCTGGTGTCGCTCGCCCTCGGGGTCGTACTGGCGGCGGGGTTGTGGGCCGGGCTGACCTGGGCGGGGGGACCGGGCTCCCAACGGGCGCCCGCCTTCACCCTGCCCCGACTCGGCGGTGGGAAGGCGGTGTCCTATCCCTTCACCGGGGCCGAGGCCCACAAGCCGATGGTGGTCACCTTCTTCGCCTCGTGGTGCTCGCCGTGTCGCGCCGAGCTGCCCATGGTGGCGAAGGTGGCCCGCCAGGAGCAGGCGGCCGGGGACGGCGTGGTCTTCGTCGGCGTCGACGGCAACGACGCCGACGCCAGCGGACTGGCCTTCGCCCGGGCCAGCGGGGTGTCGTTCGCGGTGGGCGCCGACGCCGACAGCGCCCTGGCGCCGAAGTTCACCCTCGACGGCTATCCCGGCACCGTGTTCGTCGACGCCTCGGGCACCATCGTCAAGACCGTGCACGGTCCCGTGAGCCACGCCACTCTCGAGACCTACCTGACCCGCCTGGCCCGGACGTAACGCGCCGACGCGTCGTCGTTCCCGGCGACCGCGCTCAGGTGGCGACCACCGCGAACCGGGGGGTGACCCCGAGGAGCCGCTCGGGCAGGCGCTTCTCGAGCACCGTCGCCCACTCCACGTCGCGCAGGCGCACCAGGCGCGGCGCCGTCCATCCGGCGTCGGCGGCCGCTTTGGCCACGGCACGGGGATGGGTGCCCGACCCCAGGGGCAACCGACCCCGCACCGAGGCGGGATAGGGCCCGTGGTGATCCGGCGGCGTACCCCGTCGGCGCGCCACCCACCCCGAGGCCCGGGCCCGGAGGGCCTCGACGGGATCGGCGTCGCCCCACATCGACTCGATGGCCACGAGCCTCCCGTGCGGCGCGGCGGCCCGCCAGGCGGTCAGCGCCGCGGTGGGGTCGGGGAGGGTCCACAGCAGGTGGCGCTCCATGACGGCGTCGAACCCGTCGGGTGGCTCGTGGGCGGGGGCCACCACGACGGCGATGTCGAGACCCTCGGCCTCCGCCGCGGCGCGCAACCGGGCCAGCATCTGGGGCGAGAGGTCGAGGGCGGTGACGCGGTGGCCGAGGCGCGCCGCGATCAGGCTCAGGAAGCCGGTGCCCGCCCCGCAGTCGAGGACTCGGGCCGGGGGCGGGGGCAGCAGGGCCTCGAGCGCGGCGGTCCACGCCGCCTGGACCGCGGCGCTGGTGGGACGGTGCCCGGGGGCGTCGTCGTAGGTGGAGGCGTCTTCGTCCCAGAAGCGCCGGATGTCGTCGAGGATGGCCATGGTCGCGTTTCTACTCCCGTGCTGTACTGGCGCACATGAGGATCGAAGGATCGCGCCTGCTCGTGACGGGGGCGTCGTCGGGGATCGGGGCCGCCCTGGCCCGGATGCTGGCCCGGCGGGGGGCGACGGTGGGGCTCGTGGCGCGCCGGGAGGACCGGTTGGCCGAGGTCCTGGCCGACTGCCGGGTCGAGGCTCCGGAGTCGAGGATGTGGGTGGCGGACCTCTCCGACGTCGAGCACGCCGGGCGGGTGGCGCTCGAGGCGTGGGACGCCTTCGGCCACCTCGACTGCCTGGTGAACAACGCCGGGGTCCCCATGCGCCGCCACACCACCAAGCTCGACCACGCCATGGTGGCGTGGGTCATGGCGGTCAACTTCTTCTCCCCCGCCCACATGGCCATGGTGCTCCTGCCCCGGATGACGGCGAGGGGCGAGGGGATGATCGTCAACGTGTCGAGCGTGGCCGGACGACTGGGCAACGCCAACGAGGCCGCCTACTCCGCCAGCAAGTTCGCCCTGTGCGGGTGGAGCGAGGCCATCGCCGTGGACCTCTACGACAGCGGCATCCAGATCCGGCTCGTGAACCCGGGGCCCATAGACACCGAGATCTGGGACCTGCCCGACAACGACGACCCCCTCTACTCCGGGCCCAAGATCAGTCCCGAGGAGATGGCCGAGGGGATCGTCGCGGCCATGGAGGGCGAGTCCTTCGAGCACTACGTCCCCGACATGCGGGCCATCGTGGAGGCCAAGACCAAGGACCCCGACCCCTTCATCAAGGGGATGGCCGCCATGCTGCGCACCGGCGCCGGCTAGACCCGACCCCACGTAGGCCCCTTCTGGCTCAGGTCCGGAGCCGCCTCAGGTCCGGAGCTGCCTCAGGTGCGGAGGGTGCCCTCGAGGAACTGCTCGATGCCGTTGGCGATGCCCTGGGCCGCGTTCTGGCGCCAGACCGGGTTCTGCACGGCCGCCGCGTCCGCGGCGTTGCGCATGTTGGCGCACTCGATGAGGACCTTGGGCACCGTGGAGAGGTCGAGGCCGCCCAGGTCGGAGCGGTCGACGATGCCGTCGGTGCCGGTGTAGTTCGAGGGGGGCTCTCCCGTGGCCGAGGCGAAGGCGTTGCGCATGTCGAGGGAGAGCTGGTCCGAGGGGCCGATGATGGCGCGATTGTCCGAGATCGAGCTCACCACCGGCACCGGGGTGTCGACGGCGAAGCCGCTGCCCGTCGGTGGGCCGCCATCGGCGTGGATCGACACGGCGGCGTCGGCGTCGAGGTCGTTGGCGATGGCGGCCCGGACGTTGACACAGGGCCCCACCCCCGTGTCGGTGGTGCGGGTGAGCACCACCCGGGCCCCGTCGGCCTGGAGGATGGCCTGGGCCCGGGTGGCCACGTCGTAGTTGAAGGCGTGCTCGGGGTAGCCGTTGTCGGTCGAGGTGCCGGCGGTGTCGCAGGGCTCGGTGAAGCCCCCGCCGTCGATGGGCCGGTCGATGTAGCCCGGGTCGCCGCCGTTGCCGCCGTCGTGGCCGGGATCGATGACCACGGTGAGGCCGGCCAGGGGGAGCACCGACACCGATCCCTGGTACCGGGCGTCACCCAGCGCGTAGACGCCGCCGTCCGCCCCCACCAGCCAGTACCCCCCGCCGTCGGGCGTGGCCACCATGGCCACCACCGCCCGGTCGAGGACGAGGGCACCGGTCGACCCTTCATAGGGGACGCCGAAGGAGAAGACCCCGCCGTCCGCCCCCACCAGCCAGTAGCCGGGCCCCCCGCCGGTGGCGCCGGCGCCGCCCCCCAGGGCCATGCCCACCACCGGTCGGGTCAGATGCAGCGCGCCGGTCGAGCCGGCGAAGCGGGCGTCGCCGTAGGAGAAGACCCCGCCGTCGGTGGCCACCAGGAAGTAGCCGTCGTCGTCGGGGGTGGCCGCCATGCCCACCACCGGCGCGTTCAGCCGCAGGTTGCCGGCCGATCCCGCGAAGGGGGCGCCGTAGGAGAAGACCCCGCCGTCGGAGGCCACGAGCCAGTAGCCCCCGGTGGCGTGGTCCACGGCCATCCCCACCACCGGTCTGGTCAGGTGCAGCGCCCCGGTCGAGCCGGCGAAGCGGGCGTCGCCGTAGGAGAAGACGCCCCCGTCGGAGGCCACCAGGTAGTAGCCCCCGTCGTCGGGCGTGGCCGCCATGCCCACGATGGGTGCGGTGAGGGCCAGGCCCGCCGCCGATCCGAGGGAGGGGGCGTCGAAGCCGAAGACCGCACCGTTCGAGGCCACCAGCCAGTACCCCCCGGTGGCGTCGTCGGCGGCGGCACCGACGATGGGCGCGCCGCTGGTCGGCTCCGAGGTGGTGGTGGCGGCCTGTTCGGAACGGGCGACGTGATGGCGGACGGCCCGGTGATGACCGACCGAGGTGAGAAGGACCCCCACCACGAGGACCCCGACCACGCCCAGGATCGCCCCGGCGGGTCCACGAAGGCGGCGCACGGTTCCCATCATGTCGTCACCGGGCCCGGCGCGCCGCCCATGGCGCCCACCACGACGACGTGGCGCGTCATTCCCACCGGAACGTGGCCGCGGCGATGAGGGGCGCCGCCACCGCCCACACCACGAGGACGAGCCAGGCCCAACCCGGCACGGACTGGTCGAGCCCGAGTGCACGGTGCAGGGCGTCGGCGAGGGCGGCGGCGGGGAGGGCCTTGGCCACGGTCTGGAGCCCGGCCGGCAACTTCGAAAGGGGAGCCAGCATCCCGCTCACGAGGAGGAGCAACAGCCACAGCCCGTTGGCGGCGGCCAGGTTCACCTCGGCGCGCAGCACGCCCGCCAGCACCAGGCCGATGCCGCCGAACCCCGCCGTGGCCAGGACGACGACCACGACGGCGCGGCCCGCGCCCCCCACCGTGGGGTGCCAGCCCAGACCGAGCGCCACGGGGACGAGCACGGCCGCCTGGACCACCTCGACCACGAGGATGGCGACGATCTTGGCGCCCAGCAGCGAGGGCCGCCCCAGGGGCGTGGCGCCGAGCCGCTTGAGCACGCCGTAGCCGCGCTCGAATCCCGTGGCGATGCTCAGGTTCACGAGGGCGGTGCCCATGACGGCCAGGGCCAGGATGCCCGGGGCCAGGAAGGTGACGGGGTGGGCGGTGCCGGTGGGCAGCAGGTGCACCTCGGAGAAGAAGACGAGGAGGATGACGGGGATCCCGATGGTGAGCAGGAGCGACTCGCCCCGTTGCAGGGTCATGCCCACCTCGGCTCGGCACTGGGCCGCGAGCCGGCGCCACACCGGGCGGGCCCGGCTCACCGGTCCCCCTTGGTCACGCGCAGGTAGACCTCTTCGAGGGACCGGCGCCCGGCCCGCAGTTCGGTCAGGGGGAGGTCGTGGCCCTGCATCCACTGGGCCAGGAGGGCGAGGCGCGCCGCGGTGGCCTCGCCCGCCACCAGGTACTGGCCGGGACGCTCCTCGGTCACCGCATCGGCGGCGTCCCCGAGGGCGGTGCCGAGCCCGGTGAGGTCGAGCCCGGCGGGCCCCTCGAACCGGATGCCGGCGTCGCCGCCGGCCGCGGCGAGCTCGGCCACG
Source organism: Acidimicrobiales bacterium (assembly GCA_050011815.1). Taxonomy (GTDB): domain Bacteria; phylum Actinomycetota; class Acidimicrobiia; order Acidimicrobiales; family UBA8190; genus Chersky-840. Next base: position 17,042 of record JBEKIJ010000005.1, read on the forward strand.
GTGCCGCGCGCCACGGCTCTCCCCCCGGCCATGATCACCACGTCGTCGGCCAGTCGCTCGGCCTCGGGCAGCTCGTGGGTGGTGAGCACGACGCAGGCCCCCCGGGCCGCCAGCTCGGCGATGACCCGGCGCACCGCCAGGCGGCCCTCGGGGTCGACCCCGGCGGTGGGCTCGTCGAGGAACACCACCTCGGGACGACCCACGATGGCGAGGGCCAGGGACAGGCGCTGCTGCTCGCCCCCCGACAGCCGCCGCCACGGGGTGCGGGCCACGGCGCCCAGCCCCACCAGCTCGAGCAACGCCTCGGGATCCTCGGGATCCTCGTAGTAGTCGGCGAAGAGCCGCAGGGCGCGGCGCGGTCCCATGACGGGGTAGACCCCGCCGCGCTGGAGCATGACGCCCATGCGGGCCACGACCCGACGGTGGTCCGACACGGGGTCGAGGCCGAGGACCCGCACCGTCCCCTCCGTGGCGCGCCGATATCCCTCGAGGGTCTCGACGGTCGAGGTCTTGCCGGCCCCGTTCGGCCCCAGGAGGGCCAGAACCTGCCCGCGTTGCGCCGAGAGCGACATGCCGTCGACGGCCGTGGTGGGGCCGTAGCGCACGACGAGGTCGCGGCATTCGACGACGGCGTCAGCGGCCGGGCTGGACATCGCGGCGAGGCTACCGTTGCGCCCCATGATCGACATCCGCCTGGCCAGGGAGAAACCCGACGCCGTGAAGGCCGCCCTGGCCCGCAAGGGGGTCGAGCTCGTCGAGGTCCAGCGCCTCCTCGACGCCGATCGCCGGGCCCGCGAGGTGGTGCAACGGCGCGACGAGTTGCGGGCCAGGGTGAAGGACCTGTCGCGCCAGGTGGGCGAGGCCCGCCGCACCGGCGACGAGGCCCGCGCCGCCGGGGCCGCCGAGGAGAGCCGCGCCGTGGGCGAGGAGGAGGCCGCCCTCGACGTCGAGGCGGCGACGGCCCAGGCCGAGGTGCGCGAGCGGCTGCTGATGCTGCCCAACCTGCCCGCCGAGGAGGCCCCCGACGGGGCGACCGAGCACGACAACGTCGAGGTGAGGCGGTGGCCCGACACGCCGCGCCGCTACGACGAGCACCAGCGCGTCCCGCACTGGGACGTGGGCGCCACGCTGGGCATCCTCGACCTCGAACGCGGGGCCAAGTTGTCGGGCTCGATGTTCCCCCTCTACCGGGGCACCGGGGCCCGGCTGCTGCGGGCCCTGACCTCCTTCGCCCTCGACCACCACGCCGAGCTCTACGAGGAGATTCGCCCCCCCACCCTGGTGCGGACCGAGACCATGGTGTCGACGGGCCACCTGCCCAAGTTCGCCGACGACGCCTATCACCTCGAACGCGACGACCTGTGGGCCATCCCCACCGCCGAGGTCCCCCTCACCTCGATGTTCCGCGACGAGATCCTCGACGCCGGGGACCTCCCGGTGCGGTTGACGGCGGGCACGGCCTGTTTCCGGCGCGAGGCGGGATCGGCGGGACGCGACACCCGGGGGCTGCTGCGCGTCCACGAGTTCGACAAGGTGGAGCTCTTCGCCTACGCCACCGCCGAGCAGTCCCCCGCCGAGCACGCCGCCATGGTGGAGCGGGCCGAGGCGCTGCTGCGCGAGCTCGACCTCGAGTACCGCGTCCTCGACCTGTGCACGGGTGAGCTCGGCAACGCCGCGGCGCGCACCTTCGACATCGAGGTCTACGCGCCGGGGTGCGACATGTGGTTGGAGGTGTCCTCGGTGAGCTGGTGCACCGACTACCAGGCCCGCCGGGCCAACATCCGCTACCGCGCCCCGGCCCCCGGCGGCGGTTCGGGCGGCCCGGGCGGTTCGGGCGGCCCGCCCGTGTTCGTCCACACCCTCAACGGCTCGGCCATCGCCTGGGGCCGGGTGTGGGCCGCGCTCATCGAGACCGGTCGGCAGCCCGACGGGTCGGTGGTGCTCCCCGCCGTCCTCGGCCCCTACCTCAGGGGCGCCACGGTCATCGAAGCCCCCAAGACCTAGGAGCATGGACAGGCCGACGATCTCGCCCCTGCCGCCGCTGGCGCTGTCGGTCGGACTGCCCTGGGACGTGGCGGTCGCCGACCCCGTCGCCGCCCTGGCCGAGGCCCGTCGCCGGCTCGGCGACACCTTCGTGGTCGACAGTGGCGAGGACCGCTACCTCTTCACCTTCTCGCCGGTCGGGGTGGCCTCTTTCTACGAATTGCCCGAGGAGCGGGCCAGCAAGGGCGTGGCCGACTGGAGGATGCTGCGCCGCAAGCTCCCCGACGAGATCTTCGTGGGCCGCCGGACCCTGCCGCACCAGCTCTTCGGGCGCGACGACGTGGCCTCCTACCTCGCCAACGTGCACCGGGCCCTCGACGCCGCGGTCGACGAGCTGGGCGCGGCCGGATCCTTCGACGTGTTCGAGCTCACCCGCCGCCTGGGCCACCGCGTCGGCCTGGCCTCGTGGGGAGGCCCCGGGTCGGCCCGGGGCGAACGCTTCGAACGGTTGTCAGCGGCGTTCGACACCCTCGACGGGTCGGAGTCCTTCGTCCACCCCGACGCCATGGCGGCGGTCGCGGCGTCGGGGAAGGCCGAGGAGCGTGGCGCCCTGGCCGTGATCGTCGAGGAGCTCGGCCGGGCCCTGCAGGAGCTGCCCGGCGTCGAGTCCGACCATGCGCTGTTCTCCCGGGTGGCCCGGGCGTGGGCGGACCGGCCCGCCGACGAAGGCGCCCTCGGCGTCGCCCTCGACGTGGCGTTGGTCCACGTGGCGTCGATGTCCAACCTCTTCGCCGCGCTGGGGTGGATGGTGATCGACCTCCTGGGCCATCCCGACGAGCTGGCCCGGGTGCGCGCCGGGGACCGGGCCCGGGCCGAGGTGTGCGCGCTCGAGTCGACCCGCCTGGCCCAACGGTCGATCATGGCCCGCTACGTGCTCGAGTCCGTGACCATCGACGTCGGCGACGCCGTGCACGAGGTCGGCGCGGGGGCGACCATCGCCACGCTGCTCCCCCTCACCAACACGAGCGCCGCTCCCGGCCTCGAGGTCTGGGACCCCGACCGGTGGAACCGACGGCGGCTGGCCGATCCCTCCGCCCTCGCGGCGGTCGAGCTGGTCACCGTCTTCGGCCACGGCCGCCACACCTGTCCGGCCCAGCCCTTCTCCCTGTCCACGATGACGGCGGCCGCCTCCCGGCTGGCGGCGGCCTTCGACCTCGAGCCGGCCTGGGCCGGCGCGCCGGTGCCGGTGCGCACCCAGATCGGCGGGGTGGCGCGCGCCGCGGGGCCGTGCCCCGTCGGCTACCGGCGCCGCTGACGAAGCCGCCGGCTCAGTGGTGGAAGCCCACGTCGCTGCGCCGGCCGATGTGGGTGTCGCGCAGGCGGTCGTCGACGCGCCGCAGGTCCTCGATCAACAGGCCGGCGAGGTCGCGGCTGAAGCCGTTGCGGACCACGATCCGCAACACGTCGACGGCGTCGAGGGCGGCGGGCATCTTGTAGGCGGGCACGAGCCACCCCTTCACCCGCAGGGCGTCGGAGACGTCGTAGACGGTGTAGGGGGCGTCGGCGATGCGGAAGGCGAAGGCGGGGATGCCGTCGCCCTTGGAGACGAGCTCGTAGGGCGCCAGCGCGGCGATCTCCCGGGCCAGCCAGCGGGCGGTGTCGCGGCTGGCCTGTTGCACCTGGCGATACCCGTGGGCGCCCAGGCGCAGGAAGTTGTAGTACTGGGCCACCACCTGCGCGCCCGGCCGTGAGAAGTTGAGGGCGAAGGTGGGCATGTTGCCCCCCAGGTAGTCGACGTTGAACACCAAGTCGTCGGGCAGCGCGGCGCGGTCGCGCCAGATGATCCACCCCACCCCGGGGTAGACGAGGCCGAACTTGTGGCCCGAGGCGTTGATGGAATGGACGCGGGGCAGGCGGAAGTCCCACTCGAGCTCGCCGTCGAGGAAGGGGGCGATGAACCCGCCCGACGCCCCGTCGACATGGATGGGCACGTCCACGCCGGTGGAGGCGGCCAGCGCGTCGAGGGCGGCCGCGATGGCCGCCACGGGCTCATAGGCACCGTCGTAGGTCGACCCCATCACGGCCACGACGCCGATGGTGTTCTCGTCGCAGTGCGCGGCGGCGGTCTCCGCCGTCAGGCACGTCGCCACCGGGCCGACGGGGACGAGACGGGCTTCGACGTCCCAGTACCGGCAGAACTTCTCCCAGCACACCTGGACGTTGGCGCCCATGACGAGGTTGGGCCGGTCGGTGGGCTTACCCGCCGCCTGGCGGCGCTGGCGCCACAGCCACTTGAGGGCCAGGCCGCCCAACATGCAGGCTTCGCTCGAACCCGTCGTCGAGCATCCCGTGGCGCCGCCCTCCTCGGTGGCGTGCCACAGATCGGCCAGGATGTTGACGCAACGCCGCTCGAGCTCGGCGGTCATCGGGTACTCGTCCTTGTCGATCATGTTCTTGGCCGAGCATTCGGCCATCAACTGCTCGGCGTCACGCTCCATCCAGGTGGTGACGAAGGTGGCCAGGTTGAGCCGGGCGTTGCCGTCGAGCAGCAACTCGTCGTGGACGATCTCGTAGGCGGTGTCGGCCGGCATCCCGCCCGGTGGCAGTCGGAGCTTGGGGACCTCGCTGATCTCGCCCTGCTGGGCGAACTGCGGGCGGACCTGCAGCTGGTCGGCACCGCCGTCGGACTCGTGCACGTGGAGGGGCATGGCCCGGACCGTAGTGCGGTTGTCACCGCGGTTTCTGGTCGACGAGGACGCAGCGGGTGCCGCTGTAGATGGTGGGCATGCACTTGTTGCAGTGGATGCACAGCGAGGCGCGCGAGGTGCCCGCCGCCATCTTCGACACCAGGTCGGGCTCGCGCAGCAAGGCCCGTGCCATGGCCACGAAGGAGAAGCCCTCGGCCAGGGCCCCCTCGACGGTGGCGAGCTCGTTGATCCCCCCCAGCAGGACGAGGGGCATGTCGAGGGCGGCGCGGAACTGCCGGGCGTAGGGGAGGAAGAAGGCCTCTTCGAAGGGGTAGTCGGGCATGAAGTGCCGTCCCACCACCCGGAACCCCAGGCGCAGCGCCCGGGGGAGGGTGGCGGCGAACTCCTGGCGCGGGGCCTCGCCCCGGAACAGGTACATGGGGTTGGCCAACGAGCTCCCGCCCGTGAGGGTGAGCGCGTCCAGGGCGCCGTCGGCCTCGAGCAGCCGGGCCACCTCGACGCTGTCCTCGAGCCACAGCCCCCCCGGCACCCCGTCGGCCATGTTGAGCTTGGCCGTCACCGCGGCCCGGTCCCCGACGGCGTCGCGCACGGTGCGGACCACCTGGCGGGCGAAGCGGGCCCGGTTCTCGACGGAGCCGCCCCACTGGTCGCGTCGGCGGTTGAGCTTGGGGCTCAGAAACGCGCTCAACAGGTAGTTGTGGCCGAGGTGAACCTCGATGCTGTCGAAGCCGGCGTCCACCACCGCCGCCGCGGCGCGCCCGTAGTCGGCGGTGACGCGGGCGATGTCGGTTTCGGTGATCTCGCGGCTGACGGTGCCGAGAGGGCTCAGGTGGCGCGACGGGGCCAGCGCCGGGGACCGGTTCGACTTCGGGTTGGCCACCGGGCCGGCATGGCCGAGCTGGGCGGCCACCGCCGCCCCGGTGTCGTGCACGGCATCGGTGAGCCGGCGCAAGTCACCGAGCACCTCGTCGTGCACGACGATGCAGTGCCGGTCGGTGCGCCCTTCGGGGGACACCGCCAGGTAGGCGACCGTCGTCATGGCGGCACCGCCCGCTCCCACGCGCCGGTGGAAGTCGATGAGCGCCTCGGTGACCTGTCCCTTGGGCGATGCGCCCTCGAAGGTCGCCGCCTTGATGAACCGGTTCCGCAGTGTGAGCGGGCCGAGCCGTCCCGGCTCGAACGCCAGGGGTGGGGTCACGCCTCGGCGGGGATCTCGAATCGGTATCCCACGCCCCGCACCGTGGTGATGATCGTGGGTGCCGAGGGGTCGGCTTCGACGTGGGTCCGCAGGCGCTTGATGTGGACGTCGAGGGTCTTGGTGTCGCCCACGTAGTCCGCACCCCAGACCCGGTCGATGAGCGTGTCGCGGGTGAGGACCCGGCCCGCGTTCTCGACGAGGAGCACGAGCAACTCGAATTCCTTGCGGCGCAGGTGGACCTCCTGGCCCCGGACGAAGACGCGGTGGCGATCGGGGTCGACCCGGATGTCGCCCACCTCGCGCACCGCCGCCCGGTCGACCGCCTCGTCGCCCGAGGCGTGGGAGTCCGGGGCACCCAGGGGCGACCGGCGCAGCACGGCCCGCATCCGGGCCACGAGCTCGCGCAGGCGGTAGGGCTTGGTGACGTAGTCGTCCGCACCCACCTCGAGGCCGACGACGGTATCGATCTCGGTGCCCTTGGCCGTGACCATGATGATGGGCACGCGTGACCGGGCGCGGATGGAGCGGCACACGTCGACGCCCGACATCTTGGGCAACATGATGTCGAGCAGGACCAGATCGGGCTCGAAGCTGTCGAACAGGGCCAGGGCCTCGGGTCCGTCCCGGGCCACCGAGACGTCGAAGCCCTCGCGCCCGAGCCCGATCACCAGCGCGTCGACGAAGGACTCCTCGTCCTCGGCCACGAGGACCCGCACGGCGCGTTCGCTGTCGTGGCCCCGGTCCGCCGTGTCGCGGGCGCGCTCGGCCCGTCCCCCCCGGTGCGACGGGCGCGCCGGGGGGGTGGAATGGGCGCCGGCGGTATTGCTCACGAGCGTGGCCCCGCGATGCTGCTCACGATTCAGACGACCTCTGAGTGTGTCGGGAGGATGAGCCGGAACGTCGACCCTTCACCCTCGCGCGAATCGACCTCGACGTGCCCCTGGTGGTTGGCGGCCACGTGGCGGACGATGGACAGGCCGAGCCCGGTGCCTCCGCTGTTGCGGCTGCGACCCTGGTCGACACGGTAGAAGCGCTCGAAGATCCGATCGAGGTCGCGGGCGGGGATGCCCACACCCTGATCCTCGATGTCGAGGCGCACCTGGCCGTCGGCGACCCGCCCGGCGAAACGCACCGCGCTGCCGTCGTAGGAGAACTTCACGGCGTTCTCGAGAAGGTTGTAGAGCGCGGAGACGAGTTGGCGCCGGTCCCCGAGGACCGTGACCGGCGGTGAGGGCTCTTCGAGCTCGATCTTCACGTCGCGCTGATCGGCGGCGGCGCGCATGCGCTCGACGGCCTCGGCCATGATGAGGTTCACGAGCACGGGCTCGCGCGGGGGAGCCTCTTCGGCTTCGATGCGCGACAGATCGAGCAGGTCGTCGATGATCCGGCTGATCCGAAAAGCCTCGGTGTGGATGCGGCTGGCGAGGCGCTGGGCCACGGTGGGGTCCTTCTCCGCCGCCAGGGTCTCGGCCAGCAGACCGATGGCGCCCATCGGCGTCTTCAACTCGTGGCTCACGTTGGCCACGAAATCGCGACGGATCTCCTCGAGGCGCCGACGTTCCGACACGTCGTCGATCGCCGCGATCACCCCCAACGTGCGTCGGCCGTCGTCGATGAGTTGCGTGGACACCGCCAACGTGCGTCGTGGCGGTCCGTAGAGGTCGAGCGTGCGGTGCGCCGAGCCTTGCTTCCAGGCATCGGCGAGGAGGTCAACCACGGCTTCGGCCGCCAGGGCGTCGCCATGGCGTCCGCCCATGAGGCCCACGGCACGCGCGTTGCGGAACACGACGGTGCCGTTCTCGTCGCACACGATGACGCCCTGGGGGAGGGTGTCGAGGGCGCGCCGCAGTCGAATGGCGTCCGACGACGACTCCGCCACCGCTTCGGCGGCGCGGTCGGTGACGAGTTCGAGGTGGTGCAGGGCCGGCTCGATCCCCATCCCGTGGTCCTCGGCCGGGGCGTCGACGCCGAGTCGCGACGCCAGGGCGGAGAGTCGCTGCTCGAGGGATCGGCGCCCTGACCTCCGTCCCAGGATGGTGGCCACGATGATCCCGACGATGGCCACCACACCGAGAGCGATGAAGCCGGCGACGACCAGGTTCGAAGACACGCTGCTTGCGCCGAGCACGGCACAAGCATGACAGGCGCGGTCGCGCCCGGGCCTCTTCCCCACGGCCTCCCCACGGCCCGACGTCGGGCCCGCCGGCCCTGGGGGAGAAAGATATAAAAAGACATGAAATAGCTTGAAACACTGTTGGGATCCGCCTACCCTCGACGGACACCGCTCATCCGGGAACCGACGCCGGTGGAGCACGACGGGGAAGGGACCGGCATGGTGCTGTGGGCAGTGCGCGAGGCGGTCTCGACGGTGACGCTCAACCCCGATCCCGGCAATCTCCCCGGCGGGGCGGTCCTCCAACAGCTGACCGACGGGCTCGGCGGGTGGGCGCTGATCATGGCCCTGGTGGGCCTCGTGATCGGCGCCGCGGCGTGGGCTCTCGGCGCCCATGCGCAGAACTACCACCAGGCCTTCAACGGGCGCCGGACCGTGCTCGTCTCCGCGCTGGCCGCCCTGCTGATCGGAGCCGCGCCGGCCATCGTCAACTTCTTCTTCCACGCCGGCCAGGGGGTGCACTGACCGTGCTCGAAGCCTTCGCGCTGTGTCCCGGGTCGCTTCCCGTCGTGGGTCCCGCCTGCGACACCGTGGCGGGAGCGGTCGGCAACGCGGCCGGGGCCGGGGTCAGCGCCGGGGTCGGTGCCATCTTTTCCGAGGCGGCCCGGTGGGTGTCGTCGGGCGCGGTGTGGTTGATCGCCCAGGTGGGCCGGGCCATGTCGGGCACCACGTCGGTCGACCTCGGCGCCGGGTGGTTCGGCGCCCACGAAGCGGTGATGGCGAGCCTGGCCGCCGCGGTGGTGTTGCCCATGGCGTGCTGCGCCGCGATCCAGGCCGTCTATCGCCAGAGCGCCTCGATGCTGCTGCGCACCTTCCTCGTCCACCTTCCTCTCTCCCTGCTCCTCACCGGCGTGGCGGTGACGCTCGTGCGCATGGCGCTGGCGGTGACCGACGCCATGTCGGCCACGGTGCTGTCGAGTGCCGGTGTCGACACCACGAACCTGTTCTCCGGCCTCTTCACGTTCCTCATCCCCGCCGCGCTGGTGACGGGCCCGGCCGTTCCCGGCTTCGTCGTCTTCATCGGTGGTCTGGTCGTCGCCAGCGCCGCGCTGGCCTTGTGGCTCGAGCTCGTGGTGCGGGCCGCGGCGGTGTCGGTGGCGGTGCTCTTCCTGCCGTTGGCCTTGGCCGCGCTGGTATGGCCCTCGGTGGCGCACTGGTGCAGACGCCTGGCGGACACCCTCGTTGCGCTGGTGCTGTCCAAGCTCGTGATCGCCGCGGTGCTGTCACTGGCCGCCGCTGCGGTCGCCGGTGGGCTGGGGGTCTCGGGGAGCGGGAACGGCGGGGGCTTCGCCTCGGTGGTGAGCGGCATCGCCCTGTTGGTGATCGCCGTGCTCTCTCCGTTCACGCTGCTGCGGTTGGTGCCGGCGGCGGAGGCGGGGGCGGTCGCCCATCTGGAGTCGACGCGCCATCGCCTCAAGAGCGCCGCGGTCTCCCCCGTGCGCACAGGCGGGAACCTGGCGCTCGACCAGGTCCGTCACATGAAGTCGGGATCCGGAGACGGTGATGCCGCCGGCGCGGGCCGGGTCGGATCCGAAGGCGGGGGTGGCGTCACGGGTGCGGTCACCTCGGCCCTCCCCATGATCGCCGGCGGGGTCACCGGCGCGGGCGCGGTGGCGTTCGGCGCCGGGGGAGCGGCGGCGGAGACCGGCGCAACCGGTGGGGTCACCGGCGCGGCGCCCGGGGCGGGGGGAGAGCGAAGCCACCCCCGTCGTGAGCCGGCCCGGTCGACCTCGGACGTGACGACGGGGCCAGCCGCCTCGCCCCGGGGACCCGGCGTCGAGACGGACACCGGTCGCCACCGGGCCGAGGGCGCCGAGGAGAGAGGCCGCGGCGGTGGGTGAATCGGCGCCGACGCGATACCGGTTCGGGCCTCTCGAGCGGCGCGGCCTCGTCGCCGGCTGGCGCGGCGGACAGATCGGGGCGGTGGCGGGTGCCCTCGTGGTGGGCGTGGGCGTGCTGCGCATGTCGCCCTCGGCGGTCGGGGTGGTCGTGGCCTTGGCCGCGTTGGCGATCGGTGTCGGGGTGGCGACGTGGCCGATCGCGGGCCGAACCGCGGAACAGTGGGCTCCCGAGGCGCTGCGTCATGCCCTCACGAGGCTTCGAGGGTCGCCCGCCGGGGCGCGCCCGTTCTCGGGCGTGCATCTCATCCGGGTCGACGTGGCGGCGACGGCGGGTGGCTCGACGGAACGTGGCGCGACCGGAGCCGGGTCCGACGTCGGAGTCGGCGTCCTCCACGACCGTACCCGCAGGACCTTCACGGCCGTCCTCGGCGCGTCGGATCCGGGCTTCGTCCTCCTCGGCGAGGAGGACAAGGCGCGCCGGGTGAGCGCGTGGTCCGAGGTCCTGGCGTCGTTGGCCCGTGACGGATCGGCGGTGCACCGGGTGCAATGGATCGAGCGCGTCCTCCCCGCCGCCGAGATGGCGTCGGCGGTGTCGGTGTCGGTCCCGGCCGCGACGAACGACGCCGGATACGACACCGCCACGGCGTCGTACCAGGCGTTGGTGGAAGCCGAGGCGGGCGCGTCGCTGCGGCACGAGGTGCTGCTGGGGGTGACCGTCCACGCCGGTCGGGCCGGGCGCGCCGTGAAGAGCGCGGGCGGAGGGAGCACGGGGGCATGCTCGGTCCTCCTGCGTGAAGTCGCCGCCCTGCGCCGGCGACTGGCCGACGCCTCGATCGAGGCGGGAGCCGTCCTGACCCCGCACGCGCTGGCGGCCGTCGTCCGGGGGGCCTACGAGGGGCGTACTGCACCCCGGCCCGACGCGGCACCTTCGGGAGCGCGTCGTTCCCCGCGTCCTTCTCCCCCCGAGGAGCCCTCGCCCTGGCCCATGGGGGTGGCGGGGGAATGGAGCCGGCTCCGGGTCGACGGCACCTGGCACGCCACGTACTGGGTGGCGGAGTGGCCGCGCACCGACGCCGGCCCCGACTTCCTCGGGCCGCTCCTGCTCTCCTCGGACATCCGCCGCACCATGTCGGTCGTGATGGAGCCGCTCGGGCCCATCGAGGCGGCGCGCAAGGTGGAGCAGGCTCGCACCGCCGACATCGCCGACGCCGAGATCCGCCGGCGCGGAGGCTTCCTGGCCACCGCCCGACGACGACGCGAGGAGGAGATCCTGGAACGACGCGAGGTCGAGCTCGCCGACGGCCATGGTCAATACCGCTTCTCGGGGTACGTGACGGTGAGCGCGCCCGACCCCGATGCGCTCGAGGACGGCTGTGGTCGCGTCGAGCAGGCGGCGGGACGGGCGGGGCTCGAGCTCCGGCGGTGCTACGGGGACCAGGCCAACACCTTCATGTGCACCCTTCCCCTCGGCCGCGGCCTGGCCTGAGCGCGCCGGTCATGTCGGTCCCCGCCCACGAGGCCACCACCAGAAATCTCGGAGCCGTCTACCCCTTTCTGTGCGAGCCCGGTCTCGGTCTCGGTATCGGTGGGGCCGCGGGCGGCGGTGGCGTGCTGGTGGGACGGGACCTGTTGGGGGCCACGTTCTCCTATGACCCCTTCGAGCTGTACCGGTCGGGCTCTCTCACCAACCCCAACATGGTGGTGATCGGACAGATCGGGCGGGGCAAGAGCGCGTTCGTCAAGACCTATCTGTGGCGTCTCGCCGTCTTCGGGCGTCGGGCCTGGGTCGTCGACCCCAAAGGCGAATACGGCGCGTTGGCGCGCGCCTGGGGCGTGGAGCCCGTGGCGCTGCGCCCGGGCGGCTCGATCCGCGTCAACCCTCTCGATGCCGTGGCGTCGGGGACAGGTGGGGGGACCGACGACGAGGACGTGGCGCGCCAACGCTGCGAGCTGCTGGCGTCACTGTCGGCCGCCAGTCTGCGGCGGCCCCTCTCTCCCACCGAGCGCAGTGCGCTCGACCTCGCCGTGGCCCACGTCTCCGCGCCGGTACCGTCGCGGGGCCCGGGGACGACCGCATCGGGGCCGACGTTGCCCATGGTCGTGGACGCGCTGTTGCGGCCCGAGGCCCGCGCCGCGCGCGAAGTCGGCACCGACGTGGCGGGCCTGGCCGCCGATGGCCGCAACGTCGCCCTCGAGCTCCGACGGCTCGTGGCCGGCGATCTCCGGGGCATGTTCGACGGTCCCACCTCGCCGGGCATCCGGCTCGACGCGCCCCTCGTGGTCCTCGACCTGTCCGCCGTCTACCACTCGGCGGCCCTCGGGATCCTCATGACCTGCGCCGCGGCGTGGTTGCAGGCCGGGCTCGGCGTCGCGGCCGGATCCTCCGGCGCCGACGGCGTGGTCGTCGTCGTCGACGAGGCGTGGGCGATCCTCGCCGACCTGTCGGTGGCGCGCTGGCTGCAGTCGTCGTGGAAGTTGTCGCGGGCCCGGGGGGTGTCGAACGTCGCCGTGCTCCACCGGCTGTCGGATCTCGACACGACGGGCGCGGTCGGCTCCGAGCAGGTCGGGTTGGCTCAGGGCCTGTTGGCCGACTCCGAGACCCGCGTGGTCTACGCGCAGCCACCCGGTGAGGTCGAGCGGGCGGGCGCCCTGCTCGGGTTGTCGTCGACCGAGGCCGAGATCGTCCCCCATCTCCGGCGGGGGGTGGCGTTGTGGAAGGTCGGGGGCCGTTCCTTCCTGGTCCAGCACCGACTGTCGCCCCTCGAGATGGACATCATCGACACCGACGCCAACATGGACGGCCGCGCCCATCTGGGCCCGGTGGGCACCGACGCGTGAACGGGTGGGCCGAGGTGGGGGTGGCCATCGCCGTGGTGGGCGGGTATCGGCTCTGGCGCCCGACGAGCGTGCGCGCCGGCCCACCCCCCGGGCGCAAGGGGCCCGGCGCGCCGGTGTTCTCACCCGGTGCCGCGCGTCGGCGGAGCACGCGCCGAGCTCCTCGGTCGGGCCAGTTGGAGCTGTCGCGGTGGGCGACACGACGCGACCTGCGAGCCACGCTGGTCGTCGCCGCGCCCTGCCCCGGTCGATTGACGCTCGGCACGGCGCACCACCGGTTGGTCGCCGCCGAGCGGGGACATTCGGTCCTGGTCGTGGGTCCGACACAGAGCCGCAAGACCAGTGGCTTCGCGGTGCCGGCCATCCTCGAGTGGGAGGGCCCCGTGGTGGCCGCCTCGGTCAAGTCCGATCTCGCCCGCAACACCCTGCAGTGGCGCGCCGGGAAGGGGCGGGTATGGGTCTACGACCCCTCGGCCTCGACGGGACTGGCCTCGGCGAGCTGGTCGCCCCTCCAGGCGTCGTCCACGTGGGAGGGCGCCCGCCGCAGCGCCGGGTCCCTGACCGAGGTGGCGCGGTCCTCGCCCGGCGCGCTCGGCGACGGCGACTTCTGGTATGCCACGGCGGCCAAATTGTTGGCGCCCCTGTTGTTCGCGGCCGCGGCGGCGGGCGGGACCATGGCCGACGTCGTGCGGTGGGTCGACACCCAGGAGGTCGACGAGGTCTTCGATGTGCTCAGCGCGGCGGGCGAGCCGTCCGCCCTCCAGGCCATGCGCGCCGCGTGGGGACGCGACGAGCGTCAGCGCAGCGCGGTCTACACCACGGCCGAGACGGTGGTCGAGGTCTTCGCCGATCCCACCGTGGCCGCCAGCGAGTCCGGAGCGCCCGCCGCCTTCGCCGCCGGTCGCATCGACCCCGTCCGACTGCTCGACGCCAACGACACGCTGTATCTGTGCGCCCCCGCCCACGACCAACGGCGCCTACGCCCCCTGTTCGCCACGCTCGTGGCCCAGGTCGTCGAGGCCGCCTATGCCCGCGCCGGGCGCCAGGGAGAGCCGCTCGATCCTCCGCTGCTGGTGGTGCTGGACGAGGCCGCCAACGTGGCGCCGCTGGCCGAGCTCGACGTCCTGGCGTCGACGGCGGCGGGGCACGGCGTCCAGCTCGTCACGGTGTGGCAGGACCTTGCCCAATTGCAGTCGCGATACGGCGCGCGGGCGGGAAGCGTCGTGAACAACCATCGCGTCAAGGTCTTCCTGTCGGGCATCGCCGATCCGGCGACCCTCGAGCACGCCAGCGCGCTCATCGGTGAGACCGAGCTGCGGACGTGGGCGACGACGGTGGACGGACTCGGCGCCACGTCGCGCACCGACTCCCCGACCCTGCGTCGACTGGCCCCGGCCGACGCCCTGCGCCGGGTCCCGCCCGGCGACGCCGTGGCGGTGTCGGGCCATCTTCCGCCCATCCGGCTCCGGCTGCGCCCGTGGCAGGACGACCCGTCCCTGCGGGCCCGGGCCACCACCGGCGGCGACGCCCGCGCCGGTCGGTCCCCGCGGCGGGGACGGTGGGGGCGGAGGTGGTGGGTACGGTAGGTCCATGACCAGGGGGGAACCGGCGGGCGGTCCGGACTCGGGGATCGCGGAGTTCGTGGCCCAGCGCACCGCCGAGTTCAGCGAAGCGGCGCGGGCCGTGCGCGACAAGGCCGCCGCGGCGGGAACCCTGGTGTGGGACCCCTTCGACCCGGCCTGGGTCGAGGACCCCTACGCCGTGTACGCGGAGCTGCGGCGGAGCAACCCGGTGCATCGCAACGCCCTGGGGTTCTGGGTGTTCACCCGCCACGCCGACTGCCTGTCGTTTCTGCGCGACCGGCGCTCGAGCAGCGACGGGCGCAAGATCGACGAGAACACATTCCGTGAGTTCCGGGTCACCGATGCCCCCCTGCAGGAGGGGCCCGAAGCCATGCTCGCCGAGATGGCACCGTTTCTGTTCCGTGACCCACCCGACCACACGCGCCTGCGCGGACTGGTGCAGAAGGCCTTCACGCCGAGAGTGGTCGAGGGCCTGCGGCCCCGGCTCGAGGAGATCTGCGACGGACTCCTCGACGCGGCCCTCGAGCGGGGCGAGGTCGACCTCGTTGCCGACTACGCCTACCCGCTGCCGGTGCAGATCATCGTGGAGATGCTCGGGGTCCCGGCCCAGGACCACGAGCAGTTCCGGGTGTGGTCCCATGCCCTGGCCCGGGGGCTCGATCCCGACTTCCTGTTGCCCCCCGAGGCCGTGCAACAACGGCTGGGGGCCATCTTGTCGTTCGTGCAGTACTTCGCCTCGCTGATCGAGGAGCGGCGCCGCCAGCCCGGTGACGACCTGCTCACGCGACTGATCCAGGCCGAGGAGCAGGGTGACGCGCTCACCCAGGGCGAGCTTCTGTCCACGTGCATCTTGCTCCTCGTCGCCGGTCACGAGACGACGGTGAACCTCATCTCGGGTGGGGCGCTCGTCCTCATGGAGCGTCCCGACCAACTGGCGCGCGTGCGCGACGATCCCACCGTCGTCCGGGGTGCGGTCGAGGAGATGCTGCGCTTCGTGTGCCCGGTGCAGCTCACCGGGCGGGTGGCACTCGAGGACATGGAGGTGGGTGGGGCCCGGGTCGCCGCCGGCGAGTTCTCGATGCTGCTCCTCGGATCGGCGAACCGTGACCCCGATGCCTTTCACGACCCCGACACCTTCGACGTGACCCGGACCGACAACAACCATCTCGGTTTCGGCTTCGGCATCCATCACTGCCTCGGCGCCCCGCTGGCCCGGCTCGAGGCGCAGATCGCCCTGCCCGCCCTGCTGCGGCGGGCGCCGCACATCGAGCGCATCAGCGACGAGCTCTCCTACAAGGAGAACATCGTGCTCCGGGGCCTCGAGACCCTCCCGGTGCGCGTCTCGGCCTGAGGATCCGTCCTCAGGGCCCGCCTACGAGGCGGCCGGCGCGATGGGGAGCGGCTGGTTGCACGTCGGTGCCGTGGGACGGCCCGCGAACCTGTCCCCCAGCCAGTTGACGACGGCGGGGGCGATGGTCCCGGGGAGCTCGACGTGGCCGATGCCGGCGAGCCACAGCGAGGTCAGGTCCGATCCCGCCGCGCAGGCGCGCTTGATGTAGAGGGCGTTGGTGTCGGGCAGCACCACCTGGTCCCCCAGGCTCACCACGACGAGCAGGGGTTGCGACGGCCCCAGCACCGGGGCGGTCTGGTCCTGGGTCACCGTCCTCCACCGCGCCACGGTCAGCGGGTTGACCGAGAAGATGCGCTGTTTGACGAGGGTTCGGATGGCGCCTTCGACCGCGGCCGAGGTGATGCACTTCTGGGCGATGCGCCGGTAGTTGCTGTATCCGGCGCTGGTCAGGACGGCACGCACCGGGAGCCCGGCGTAGGTGGCGGGCCAGGACGTGAGGATCTCGGGTCCGATGATCCAGGAGATCGTCGAGGTGTAGGTCTGGTTCAAGAGGGCCGCGAGCTCCGCGGCGGGGGCCGAAGCCACCGTCGCCACCAGATGCAGCTCGGGTGCGTAGGCGTGAGCCCGGGCCGCGGTGAACAGCGCCGAGCTCCCGCCCTGGGAGTGACCCCACACGGCGAAGGAGGTGCCGGCGTGGGCCGAGGGGATGTACTGCAGGGCCCGGACGCTGTTGAGCACGTCGTCGGCCTCGTCGTCGCCTACGAGGTAGCCCGAGGTTCCCGACGTGCCCAGCCCGGCATAGTCGGTGGCCGTCACCACCCAGCCGCGGGCCAGCATGGTGGACACCCACGAGATGTCCAACACGGGATTGGCCGAGCGCGACGGTGCGCACTGGGGGCCGAGGCCCACCGTGCCGTGCGCCCACGCCACCACCGGCCGCGGGGTGCCGGCCGCGTCGTTGTCGGGGATGAACACCATGCCGGAGCTGAACGTCCTCGACCCGTCGGAGCGCTGGGTCCGGTAGAGGACCCGCAGCGCCGTGCCGTTCTCGACGGGGAACCCGAGGGGTTGGCTGCGGACGACCTGGCCGAGGGGGCCGGCGGTGTGCAACCCCGACGTGTCGTAGAAGGGTGCGAGTGCCTTTTGTCGCTGGATCGCCTTGGTCCTCGTGTTGATGACGACGCCGATCACGATCAGGGCGACAGCCAGCACCACGAGCAGGAAGTTCCGGAGCCCCCGGTGGCGGGTGAAGAACCGGCCCGAGACGGGGGGATCAGGGCTCTCGGGGTGCAGGGTGCCGTTGACGTTCGCCATCCCCGCTCAACTCCGGGTCAGGCGCAGGCCAGGCGTCGTCAACACGGTGCCCCCGGCGCCACCAAGGGCCAGGGCCGTTCGCGCTCGGCCATGAGGGCGAGATCGAGGAGGAGCTCCTCCTGGTGGTGGCGGCCGATGACCTGCATCCCCACGGGAAGTCCGTCGAACGTCCCCACCGGGATGGTCACCGCCGGGTTGCCCGCGAAGTTGGCGGGGAAGGTGAGGTTCCCCTGGTTGGCACCCACCCGCATGATGTCGCCGAACTTCTCCATGAGGTCGATGTCGCCCACCGTGGTGGGGATGGGGCCCTCGGCCCCGAAGGCCACGTCGGGGTTGGTCGAGCAGAAGATGAAGTCGACCTCGTCGAGGAGGTTCGCCATCACCTCGTGGGCGCCGACACGGAAGCGCTCGGCCGTGGCCGCCATGGTCAGGTCGTAGTGGTGCGCGGCGATGTTGAGCCCCAGCATGATCTCGGGGGTGAGGTCGGGCTCGCACGCCGGGTACTTGTCACCGAGATCGGCGGCCAGCGTCACCAGGTTGGACATGGCCCATTCGAACAGCGCCGGCGGGAACGTCACCGCCATGTCCACGCGCGCCAACCCGGCGTCGGCCACGAGCGCCTCGGCCCCGGCCGTCACGAGCGACGCCACCTCGGGGTGGACGACGGCCACACCCAGGTCGACGGAGATGACGGCCCGCTTGCCCCGCAGGTCCTGGCGGTGCCGGCCGAGACCGTCCTCCCACCCCTCGACCCGGGGCAGGCTGTGGGTGTCGTGGGGGTCGTACCCGTTGCACACGTCGTACCACCGTGCCGTGTCGCGCACCGACCTCGTGATGCAGCCGACGGTGACGGTGTGGGGGATCTGGTGGACGAACGGGCCCTTGGGGATCCGCCCGTAGGTCGACTTCAGGCCGAACATGCCCGTGAAGCCGGCCGGGATGCGGATGGACCCGCCCCCGTCGCCCCCCGAGGCGATGGGGAGGAGGCCTCCTGCCACCGCCGCCGCGGACCCGCCCGAGGAGCCACCCGGCGTGCGCTCGGGATTCCAGGGGTTGCGAGTGGCGCCGTGCAGGCGCGTGGAGGTGACGTTGATGCCACCGAACTCGCTGGCGGTGGTCTGGCCGGCGAGCACCGCGCCCGCGTCGCACAGCCGGCGCACCTGCGTCGAGGTGTAGGTCGCCACGCGGTCGGCGTACACGAGCGACGCCTCGGTGAAGGGCCAGCCCTCGACCGGCTCGAGCTCCTTGATCCCGACGGGGACGCCCCCGAAAGGAAGCGTCACGTCGGCTTCTTGCGCGACGCGACGCGCCGCATCGGCGTCGACGTGGCTGCACGCGTTCAACGTCGATCGCTCGATGGCGGCCAGGGAGAGCTCGAGAGCCTCGGGCGGGGTGATCTCGCCTTTGCGAAAGCTGTCGACCAGCGAGCAGGCGTCCCCGGTCCAGGCGGCCTCGGTCATTGCCACCGCAGGCTACTCCGGCAGGTGCCGCACGCCCCCTCCGTCGGCGGCGGTGCCGCCCCGCCGACACCCCGCCGGGACAGGCACGACCGGGGCTCGCCGGGAGCCTCGATGGTCCTCCACCCCCGCCTGGCGGGGAGCCCCCGTTCGGACGCTTGTAAGGTGCGATCGTGCTCCCCGGCTTCTATGACGTGATCCACAGCCGGCGCGACGTCCGGGCCGAGTTCAACGGCGAGCCCGTCGACGAGGAGGTTCTGCGGCGCGTGCTCGACGCTGCGCACAGCGCGCCGAGCGTGGGCCTCTCCCAGCCGTGGGACTTCGTCCTCGTGTCCGATGACGCCGTGCGCCGGGCGTTCTGGACCCATGTGCAAGAAGAGCGCCGCGAGTTCGCCGCCTCGCTCGAGGGGGACCAAGCGGAACGGTTCGCCGGCATCAAGATCGACGGGATCCTCGAGGCCAGCCTGTCGGTGGTGGTCACCTACGACCCCGCCCGGGGTGCGCCCGGTGTCCTCGGTCGACACGCCATCGCCGATGCCGGGCTGTACTCGGTGTGCCTCGCCATCGAGAACATGTGGCTGGCGTGCACCGCCGAGGGGTGGGGGATGGGTTGGGTGTCGTTCTATCGAGAGTCGTTCCTGCGCGAGCTCCTCGGCATCCCCGACGGCATCCGACCCGTGGCGTGGTTGTGCGTCGGGCCGGTGGGCACCTTGCAGGACACCCCCGACCTCGAACGGGCCGGCTGGCGCACACGCCTACCCCTCGACGCCGCCCTCCATCTCGACCACTGGGATCACCATGAAGCCGATGTGCTCTCCGCCGCCGCCAGGAGCCGGGCCGTGGGTCCGGGCGTGGTCACCGGCGCCCCGTCCGAAAGGTCCGAACCATGAGCGACACGACCAGCGTGCCCGGCCAAGACGCCCCCCCCCACCCGCCGCCCGTCAACGCCGAGCCCACCGACCCTCCCCCCGCCAAAGCCGCTCCCGCCAAGACGACGCCCACGAAAGCGCCGCCTGCCAAGGCGGCTGCGGCGACGCCCGCCGCGGTGGCGGCCCCGGCCCCGACGCCGGCCCCGACGCCGGCCCCGACGCCGGCCCCCGGTCACTCGCCCCAGGCGCCGTTCACCTTGGCCATCGACATCGGGGGCACAGGCCTCAAAGCGTCGGTGCTCGACGCCACCGGCGCCATGGTGGCCGACCGGGTGGTGGTGAAGACCACTTATCCGTGCCCGCCGCAGAAGATGCTCGACGATCTCGCCGCGCTGGTGGCACCCCTGCCCCCCTCGGATCGGGTGTCGGCGGGGTTCCCCGGGATGGTCCGCAACGGGCTCGTCCTCTCGGCGCCGCACTTCGTGACCGAGCACGGGCCGGGCACCACCATCGACCCCAAGCTCGTGAAGGAGTGGGCCTCGTTCGACCTCGCCGGCGCGCTCACCAAGCGTCTGCGCAAGCCCACCCGGGTGGCCAACGACGCCGACATCCAGGGCGCGGCGGTGGTCAAGGGCCACGGCCTCGAGCTGGTGCTCACGCTGGGCACGGGGGTGGGGACCGCCTTCTTCTACGACGGGCGCCTCCTGCCGCACTTGGAGTTCGCCCACCATCCCTTCTTGAAGGGCGACACCTACAACGAGCAGATCGGCGACGCGGCGCGCAAGGACGTCGGCAATCAGCGTTGGAACAAGAGGGTGCGCAAGGCCGTCGCCACCTTCCGGGCCCTGTCGTTCTTCGACCATTGTTACGTCGGGGGCGGCAATGCCAAGAAGATCCACGGCACCCTGGGCGCCGATGTCTCGATCGTCGACAACACCGCCGGCATCCTGGGCGGGATCAGGCTATGGGACGAGTCGCACATCGGCGTGTAGCCCGGCGCGCCGTGACCCCGCGCCCCGGACCGTCGGCCGCCATGGCCCCGGGTGGTGACGCGCCGTGAGCGGGCTGCCCGGCCCGCGCCCCGAGCACCAAGAGATCGACAACGTGATCAGCCGGCGTCGCCGCCGGGCCATCCGCGGTCTGTTCGTCGTGGTCGTGGTGGTCCTGGTAGTGGCGTTCGTGATCCAGAACTCCCAACGGGTGACCGTGCACTTCTGGTTCTTCACGCACAAGGCGCGGCTCATCTGGGTGGTGCTGTCCTGCCTGGCGGCGGGCGTCGTGTTCGGGTACATCGCCGGCGTCCCCGGCCGTCGGGCCATGCGCCGACGCAAGAAGGCAGAGAAGGCCGCCCGCCGGTCCCGACTGCCGGGATAGGGGGCGACCGTGAAGGCCGTGACCATCGTCGACGGGGAGCTCGTGTGGAAAGAGCACCCCGACCCCGAGCCCGGTGACAGCGAAGTGGTGGTGGCGGTGCGCGCCGCGGGGATCAACAACGCCGATCTGATGCAGCGCCTCGGGTTCTATCCCGCCCCTCCCGGGTCGCCCCCCGACATCCCCGGCATGGAGCTCGCCGGCGAGGTCGTGGCCATCGGGCGACGGACCACGCGCTTCGCCCTCGGCGACCAGGTCATGGCCGTGGTGGGCGGAGGTGCGCAGGCCGAGCTGGCCGTGGTCGACGAACGGTGTGCCATGGCGGTGCCGTCCGAGACGACG
Source organism: Acidimicrobiales bacterium (assembly GCA_050011815.1). GTDB lineage: Bacteria > Actinomycetota > Acidimicrobiia > Acidimicrobiales > UBA8190 > Chersky-840. The sequence goes on from JBEKIJ010000005.1 coordinate 38,067, forward strand.
TGGGCCGAGGCGGGCGGCTTTCCCGAGGCCTTCTCCACCGCCTACGACGCCCTGTTCACCCAGTGCGGGCTGGCGGTGGGCGAGCGCGTCCTCGTGACCGGCGCCGCGGGCGGGGTCGGGAGTGCCGGGGTGCAGCTGGCCGTGGCGGCCGGCGCGGGGTGCGTGGCCTCGGTGCGCCACGCCCAGCTGCGCGACGCCGTCGCCTCTTTGGGAGCCAGGGCCGCGGACCCCGACGAAGCGCTCGGTCTCGGGCCTTTCGACGTGGTCCTCGAGCTCGTGGGGGCGGCCAGCATCTCCGGGGTGCTCGGAGCCATGGCCGTCACCGGACGCATCGCGGTGATCGGTGTGGGCGGCGGGGCGCGCGCCGAGATCGACCTGCTCGGGCTCATGCAGCGGCGCCTGCGCATCAGCGGCTCCACGCTGCGGGCCCGCTCTCTCGTCGACAAGGCCGTCGTCGCCGGCGCCGTCGAGCACCACGTGGTGCCGCTGCTGCAGACCCGCCGGGTGCGGGTGGTGCTGGAGGCGACCATGCCCATGGACCAGGCCGCCCCGGCCTATGAGCGTTTCGCCCAGGGCGGCAAGTTGGGAAAGATCGTGCTCGTCCCGCCCCACTCCTAGACGGTGGGGGCCGGCTCCACCCCGGCCTCGGCCGGCGACGCAGGGACGGCCGCCAACGCCGCCAACAGCAAGGTGATCTGCTCCGTGCTGTGCGCGGCCGACAGCGTGACGCGCAAGCGGGCGGTGCCGGGGGCCACGACGGGCGGCCCGATGGCGGGGACCCAGACGCCGTGGTCACGAAGCGCCGCTGACGCCCGCGCCGCCCGTTCGTCTGACCCCAACATGATGGGGATGATGGGGCTGCGGTGCCCCGGGGCCACGTGCTCGATGTGGGCGGCGAGCCTTCTGCGCAGGCGCTCGCCCTCGGTTGTCGACAGCAGTCGGAGCGCCGCCAAGGCGGCCGCGGCGTCGGGTGGGGTGGGGGCGGTGCTGAAGATGTAGGACTGGGCCCGGTTGACGAGGAGGTCGATGAAGGCCCGACGACCGGCCACGAAACCTCCGAGCGAACCGAGCATCTTCGACAGCGTGCCGACGTGGAGGACGTCGACGCCCTCGAGGTCTTCGGGGGCGTAGGGGGTGAACACGACGTGCGCCTCGTCGAGCACCAGCAGCGCGCCGTGCCGGCGGCACGCCGCCGCGATGTCCCGGACGGGCGCGATGTCGCCGTCCATGGAGAACACCACCTCGGTGACGACGAGGGCGGGCCCCGTCGCCTCGCGCAGCACCTCCTCGAGGTGCTCCACATCGCGGTGGCGGTAGACGGCGACCTCGGCGTGTGAGAGCCGCGCTCCGTCGATGATCGACGCGTGGTTGAGCTCGTCGGAACAGATACGCACCCCGTGGTCGCCGAAGGCGTCGAGGACTCCGAGGTTGGCCGCGAACCGGGTGGGGAACACCGCGGCGCGCTCGGTGGTCTTCCACGCCGCCAATTCGGCTTCGAGCTCCTCGTGGACGGGGCGGGTCCCGGTGAGGAGCCGACTGGCGCCCGCCCCCGTGCCCCAGTGGTCGAGCGCCTCGTGGGCGGCGGCGACCACGACCGGGTGCAGGGACAGGCCGAGATAGTCGTTCGAGGCGAACGCCACCACCTTCTGGCCCTCCTCGACGAGGACCCCCTCGAGGCCGCGGCCGTCGAAGGTGAGCGGTCCGCGCCACCGGCCCTCGGCCACCATGCGCCGGCGGCGTGCGTCGACCAGGGACGGCCACAGGCTGACCGTGTCGGACACAGTGCTCACGGCGCGCCATCCACCGGCACCGGCAGCTTCACCGTGCAGTCGGGCTTGCGACTGCGTGCCCCCCCGAGCGTCACTGGCCTGGAGTCTTCCTCCTGGCGTCGGTTCGGTCCAGCGCCGATCCGCCTGTGGCCCGGGCCTGGAACTTCAGACCTGCGAGCGACCCCGGTCCACGATGCCTTGGCGGCGCCGCTCGATGTCGTCGGGGTCCACGCCGCCCTTCTGGAACGCCGCCGCGCCGCGGGCTTCGGCGTCCCACGCCTCGGCGCCGGTCACCCGGCTGGTCTCTTCGTAGGTGGCGAGGATGGCGCGCACCGCCCGCCGATCGTTCGAGATGATGTCGGCCGCCATCCGGCGCGCCGTGGGGAGCAGTTCGTCATGGGCCACCACGTGATTGACGAGACCCCAGTCGAGCGCGGTCCGGGCGTCGACGAAGTTCCCCGTGGCGCTCATCTCCCGGGCGCGGCGGATGCCGACCGCCTGAGGGAGCAGCACCGTCAATCCCCACAGCGGGTGGACCCCGACCCGGGCGTGGGTGTCGGCGAACCGGGCCCGCTCCGAGGCGATGAGGAAGTCGCAGTTGAGCGCCAGCTCGAGACCCCCGGTGACCGCCACGCCGTTGACAGCACCGATGATCGGCTTGGACGTGGGGAGCATCGTGCCCTTCCGGCCCCGCTGGGCGGTCACGCTCCCGGGCGTGCTGCCGGTCGCGCCTTCGGTCGCACTTCCGGTCGGGGCGCGCTTGAGGGGTCCGCCGTCGGCGCCGAGCTCTTTCAGGTCGAGGCCCGCACAGAAGGCGGGATCGGCTCCGGTGAGGATGAGCACGTCGACGTCGTCGCGGCTCTCGGCCTCGGCCACGACGGCCGCCAGGGTGGCGAGGAGCTCACTCGACAAGGCGTTGCGCGCCTCGGGGCGGTTGAGTGTGACGGTGGCGACACCGTCGGCTACATCGAAGAGAGCGACGTCGGGCACAAGAAGAAGGGCGCGACTGTCGGCTCAGGTGGTGACGATGACGCTGGAGCCGTGACCGAAGAGCCCCTGGTTGGCGGTGACGCCCACCCGGGCCCCTTCGACCTGGCGGCCGGTGGCCTGGCCCCGCAGCTGCCACACCAGCTCGCACACCTGGGCGATGGCCTGGGCGGGGATGGCTTCTCCGAAGCTCGACAACCCGCCGCTCGGGTTCACCGGGATGCGGCCGCCGAGGGCGGTGTCGCCGTCACGCAGGAGCCGTTCCGCCTCGCCCTCCTTGCACAGGCCCACGTCCTCGTACCAATCGAGCTCGAGGGCGGTGGACAGGTCGTAGACCTCGGCCACGTCGACGTCCTCGGGGCCGATCCCCGCTTCCTCGTAGGCGGAGAAGGCGATGGAGCGGCGGAAGGCCGGTCCGCCCACCGCTCCCAGGGCCACGGCGGAGTCCGTGGCGAAGTTGGGCATCTCGATCACGGTCTGGGGGAAGCGGGGCGTGACCGTCGACACCGCCGGGATCGACACGGGGGTGGAGCCCCCGCCGTGGCGCCGGGCGTAGTCCATGCTCGACAAGACGATGGCGGCGCCCCCGTCGGAGGTGGCGCAGATCTCCATGAGGCGCAGGGGGTCGGCCACCATGGGCGAGCCCAGCACCTCCTCGGCGGTCACCTCCTTGCGGTAGCGGGCGTTGGGGTTGGCCGCCCCGGCGCGGGCGTTCTTGACCTTCACCGCCGCGAAGTCGTCCTCGGTGGCGCCGAAGAGCTCCATGCGCCGGCGCGCGTAGAGCGCGAAGTAGGTGGGGTTGGTGGCACCCATGAGATGGAAGCGCAGCCAGTCCGGGTCGTCGCGCCGCTCACCGCCCACCGGGGCGAAGAACCCCTTGGGGGTGGTGTCGGCGCCGACCACGAGGGCGACGTCGCACAGCCCGGCCAGGATCTGGGCGCGTGCCGCCGCGATGGCGGTGGCGCCCGACGCGCAGGCCGCGTAGGCACTCGACACGCGTGCACCGGACCAGCCGAGCGCCTGGGCGAAGGTGGCTCCGGAGATGAACCCGGGGTAGCCGTTGCGGATGGTGTCGGCACCCGAGACGAACTGGACGTCGGACCACGTCACCCCGGCGTCCGACAGGGCGTGGCGCGCGGCGGCGAGCCCGTACTCGACGAAGTTGCGGCCCCACTTGCCCCAGGGGTGCATGCCCACCCCGAGCACGGCCACGCTGCGGTCCTCAGGCACCTGCGCCCCCCGATCCGGCCGTCACCGGCCGCCATTTCCACACCAGGTACTCGTGGTCGTCGTCCTCGTAGAGCACGTCCAGGACCAGCTCGACCTCGGTGCCCACCGAGAGGTCGTCCACCGTCACCTCGGGGACGACCTGACCCATCACCACCATCTTCTCCGCGGCCAGCTCCACCGCCGCGATGCAGAAGGGCACATAGGGATCGGCGGCGACATAGGGCACCGGCGGCGTGTAGCGGGCGTCGGTGTAGGACCACACCTTCCCTCGCCGGCTCAAGGGGACCTCGTCGAACTCGGTGCCCTCGCACTCGGGGTTGCCACAGAAGAAGGTCTGGCCGGGAAAGGCGTAGGTGCCGCAGGTGCGACACCGGCTGCCGAGCAGTGCCGGGGCGTCGCCGTCGGTGGTGAACCATCCCTCCACGGCGGGGACGCGGGACTTGGCGGTGGTCATCGTGGCAGTCTAACGCCCCGTCAGATCCGGCCCCGGGGCCGCTGCGGCGTATCGTGATCCATGGACCTCACCGTCGTCGACTCCTTCACCGATCGTCCCTTCGCCGGCAACCCCGCGGCGGTGACGGTGGTGGACGCCTTTCCCGAGGAAGGGCGCATGCAGGCCATCGCCCGCGAGATGAACCTGTCGGAGACGGCCTTCGTCGTCCCCCGACCCGACGGCGATCACGATCTGCGCTGGTTCTCGCCCACCATCGAGATCGATCTGTGCGGCCATGCCACCTTGGCCGCCGCCTACGTGCTCGGCGGGGCCGGGACGTTCCACACCAGGAGCGGCGTCCTCGTGTGCTCCCGGGCCGATGACGGTTGGATCGAGATGGACTTCCCCGCCGATCCCACCACCCCCGAACCGGCTCCCCCGTCGCTCGCCGCCACGCTGGGCCTCGACGCCGGGACCGACGCCGCGCCGACGGTGCGCGCCTTCGCCCGGGCGCGCAGCGACCTGGTGGTGGAGCTGGCCCACGCGCAGACCGTCCGGGACGTGCGCCCCGACCTCGGGGCGGTGGCCGCGCTGGGGTCACGAGGGGTCATCGTCACCGCTCCCGGTGACCGGGACGGCATCGACTGCGTGTGTCGGATGTTCGCCCCCAACAGCGGCGTCGCCGAGGACCCCGTGACCGGCTCGGCCCACTGCACCCTGGCGGGGTACTGGGGCGAGCGGCTCGGTCGCCAGGAGCTGGTGGGCGAGCAGGTCTCGGCGCGCGGCGGGATCGTCCGCATGCGGCGCAACGGGGACCGCGTCGTGCTCGGCGGTCAGGCCGTCACGGTGTCCCGGGTGCAGCTCGTCGTCTGACCGGCTCAGCCGCTCGCCTTGCGCACGCCCTTGCGGTAGGCGGCGGGGAACAGGGCCCGCCCCACCGGCGCCAGCCGGGCGATCGGCGCCGCATCGATGTCCAGTTTGGGCCCGCCCATGCGGGCCAGGACGAGCCGGGACACCTGCTCCTCGGTGCGTCGCACCATGCGGGGAGGCATGGGCATGCCGTCCTCGACGGCACCCGACCCCATGGCGGTGGGCACCCAGCCCGGGTACAGGACGTGCAGGTGGACACCTTTTCCCTCCGTGTCGAAGGAGAGGCTTTCGGTGAAGGCGCTCAGGGCCGCCTTCGAGGCGCTGTAGGCCGTTTCGTGGGGGCTCGGGGCGCGCCCGCTGTCCGACGACACGTTGATGATCACCCCGTGGTGTCGTGCGAGCATTCCCGGTAAGACGGCCAAGGTGCCCGCCACCGCCGCGAAGTAATTGGTCTCCATCACTTCCCGGTGCACGGGGAGGCCGGGTTCGCCCTCCCCGCGCGGTGGTCCCATGCCGGCGTTGTTGACGAGCACGTCGATCCGTCCGTGGCTGGCTTCGATGTCACCCAGCACCGACACGAAACGGTCGGTGTCGCGCAGGTCGCAGGTGACCGCGGAGGAATCCGGAGACGTCCGCTGCATCTCCTGGGCCAGGCTGGTGAGGAGCTCCCGGCGTCGGGCGATCCCGATGACGATCGCCCTCTTGGCCGCCATGTCGAGGGAGAAGCGCCGTCCCAGACCCGACGACGCCCCGGTCACCACCACCACCGATCCGCGGATGTCCATCGTCGCCCTCCCGTCGCGCTCGTGCTCTGGGCACCGCCGGCGCCCGCGCCGGCCTGGCAACATTGCCCCATGGACGCCCCCCGCACCGCCCGCACCATGTGGAAGCTGTTCGAGCCGCTGCATGCCGTGACGTACTTCGCCGAGGAGTGCAGAGAGGAATACAGCAGCGCGGGCCTCAAGGGCTTCTGGATGGGCTACTTCGCGGGGCGATCCGCGCCCATGGGCCCGGTCGGCCCCGCCGTGGTCGACGCCACCTTCTTCAGCTTCAACCCCGACCGTGTCGCCCGGGCCTTGCCCGACGCCTGGTCCTTCGCCTCGCCCGGCCGGGTTCTCGAGGCCCGGCTCACCGGGGTCGACCGCGCCCTGGGCCGGATCCTCGGGCCCGACGGGGTGGGCGCCGACATCGGCGCCATGGCCGGCGAGCTGGCCCGGGCCGCCGAATTGGCGATGGAGGCCGTCGAGGGGCTCAGCACCGACGGCCGGCCCCTGGCCGCCGCCAACGCCGCCTTGGACTGGCCCGAGGAGCCCCACCTGGCGCTGTGGCAGGCGACCACGGTGCTGCGCGAGCACCGGGGCGACGGGCACGTGACGGCGTTGGTGGCGGCGGGACTCGACGGTCGCCAGGCCCTCGTGACCATGGCCGCCACCGGGGCCGTTCCCCGCGCCGTGCTCCAGGCGGCCCGGGGTTGGGACGACGAGCAGTGGGACGCGTCGGCGGCCACGTTGATGGAGCGCGGCTGGCTCGACGAGGACGGGTCGCCCACCGTCTCGGGATCCACCGCCCGTCAGGAGATCGAGGACCTCACCGATCTCCTCGCCGCCGAACCGTGGGAACGCCTGGGCGAGGAGGGCACCGAGGCGCTGCGCGCCATGCTCGCCCCGCTGGCCAAGGCCATCGCCGCCACCGGTGCGGTCCCGGTGCCCAACCCGATCGGCCTCCCGCCCCCGGAGTAGTCCCCGGTCAGTCCCAGATGGCGACGGGGGCCTGGCCCAAGGGGTAATGCCCGGGGAGCAGCCCCTCCGACGTGGCGCGCTCCATGCGGCGGCGCATGCCGTCGGAGAGCGCATCGGCTTTGATCATCTCGATGAACAGGGCCGTGGCGTTCCCCACGTCGAAGAAGTCGCGCTGCCACGACCATTTCCAGTTCCCCGCGTAGCGGAACCAGCTCCCGCCCAGGCCGGCGACGACATACGGCGAGCCGTCGGGCCGGGTGGTGTCGGCGATCTGCTTCCACAGGCCGATGATCTCGCCCTGGTGGGGGTCGATGATCACCTTCTGATACGGGTAGGTCCAGCCGTCGAGGCCGCCCATCTCGAGCCCCAGGGCGATGTCGCGGATGTCGTCGCGCCCCACGACCATGAAGTCCTCGTGCGGCCCGATGTTCCAGCCGTAGGTGGCGTCCTCGGTGTACATCTCCGACATCGGCTTCCAGTCGCCGGCCTCCTGGGCGCGGCGGTTGGTCTCCAACCAGCGCTGCACCATCTCCTCGAGCTCTTCGTACGCGAACGCGGGCACCTCAGTCCTCCTCGATCTTGAGCGCATGGGTGGGACAGAACTTCACGGCCGCCTCCACCTGGGGGCGCAGCTCCTCGGCCGGCGACTCGTCGAGCACCTCGACCACGTTCTTCTTCGACACCGTGAACACCGCCGGGGCCTCGGACTCACACACCCCGTGACCCTGGCACAGGTCGCGGTCGACGGTCACCCTCATAGGGCGACCCTCCGGCGGAAGCGGGCCACACAGGGCTGGGCCAGCTGCACCACCATCTTGGAGTGGTCGTTGCGGTAGGTGTCGGAGTCCTGGGCCAGTTCGAAGTCCCAGTGGCGCAGCAACACCGAGAAGATGGCCTTCAACTGCATCATGGCGAAGGGCGCCCCCACGCAGCGGTGGCGCCCGGCGCCGAAGGGGATCCACGTCCAGGGGTTGGCCCGGTCCTCGGCCCGGGGCTCGAGGTAACGCTCGGGGACGAAGGCGTCGGGGTCGGGGAAGTCCTCGGGGATGCGGTTCGACACCGCCGGGCTCGCCCCCACGAGCTTGCCGGGCGCCACCGCGTACCCCTGCACTTCGAGCTCCTCCTTGACGACGCGCAGCACCAGGATGAGCGGGGGGTGCAGGCGCAGCGCCTCCTTGATGGCCGACTCCAGGCGGGGCATGGCCCGCAGCGCCTGGTAGCTGACCTCCTCGCCATGGGCGTAGAGCTCGTCGAGCTCGGTCCGCACCGCGGCGAGCTCTTCGGGATGGCGCAACAGCTCGATGAGGGTCCACGCCGCCGTGCCCGAGGTGGTGTGGTGGCCGGCGAACATCATGGAGATGAACATGCCCGTTACGATGTCGGTGCTGAACTTCGGCGTGCCGTCCGCTTCGCGGATCGACATCAACACGTCGAGCAGGTCGCGGTCGTCTTCGGTGGCGGGAGGCCCTTGTTCCCGGCGGTCCATGATCCCCTGCACCAGGTCGACGAGCCCGAGCCGTGCCTCGTCGCGGCGGCGGAAGCTCTCGATGGGCGCGTAGGGGTCGACATAGGCGATGGCGTCGGTGCCCTGCTCGAGGTCGTGGTAGAGCTCGGCGAAGCGGCGGTCGAGCTCGTGGCGGAACTTCTTCCCGATGAGACAGGCCGAGGACGTGTAGATGGTGAGCTCGGCGAACCAGTCGAGAAGGTCGATGGTGCCCTCCTCGCCCCAGGTCCCCACCATGCCCTCGACCTCGTCCGCGATGGTCGCGGCGTGGCCCCGCATGAACTTGTCGCGCAGGGCCTGGTTGTGGAGCATCTCGCGCCGGCGCTCGGGGGGGGCGTCGAACACCACGCCCTCGCCGAAGATCGGGGTCATGAAGGGGTACGCCTCGGCCTGGTCGAGCACCTCTTCCGGAGCGCGGAAGAACAGCTCGTTGGCCTGCGCCCCGGTGAGCAGCACCACGTCGCGATCGGCCAGCCGGAACTGGCCCACGTCGCCGCACTCGTCGCGCACCCGCCGCATGAGCGCGATGGGGTCGACGCGCAGCTCCTCGAGATGCCCGTGCTCGCCTTCTCCGCCCGAGACCTGGGGCGGTTCGCGCAGTCCGATGTCGACGGTCATGGTGTGCCTCCTGTGCTGCGGTGGTCCGACGCATGGTCCGGTGCATGGTCCGATGGGGCCCCGTCGGTGCGGACGGGAGCCTCGGGCTGGACCTCGATCATGGGGAGGTGGGTCCCGGGCGGGGTCGACACCGCGGCGAGCACCGCGGCGGCGACGGCGGGGGGCCGCAGGAAGTGGCTGTGGCGGGCCGCCCCGAACCGGGCCCACTCCACGAGCGCCTCGGCGGTGGTGTCGGGTCCCCAGTCGGTGCCCATCTCGGTGAGGGTCTGACCGGGCTGGACGATGGTGGCGCGCACCCCGGTGCCTTCGAGCTCCAGTTGCATGGCCCGGACCAGCCCCTCCAGTCCCCATTTCGACGCCGTGTAGGCCGCCATGAGGGGCCGGGGCAGGCGCAGGATGTCGGAGCTGACGAACACGAGGTCGCCGTGGTGGCGCTGCGCCATGGCGGGGGCGAACGCGGCGACCAGGCGGTGGGCCCCCAGGAGGTTGACCTCCACGGTGTGGGCGAAATCCTTGGGGGTCGTGCCCAGCGCGGTGCCGGGCTCGGCGTGCCCGGCGCTCGACACCATGATGTCGACGGGGCCCACGGCGTCGAACGCGGCGGCGGCGAATTCCTCGACCGAGGCCGCCTCGGCCAGGTCGAGTCGGTGCGCGTGGGCCTCTCCACCGGCGGCCCGGATCCCCTCCGCCACCGCTTCGCACTGCTCGACCCGGCGGGCGCCGAGCACCACGGGGTGTCCCGCTTCGGCCAAGGCCGCGGCGGTGGCGGCGCCGATCCCCGAGGACGCGCCCGCCACCACCGATCCTCGGCGGGGGGGGTGGGCGACGAATCGGGACCGGGGCACGGACGAGATCCTCTCTCAGCGCGCCGTGACGGAGGTGGGGAGGCTGGCGAACCCCCGGACGTTGATGGAGTGGACCCGGCGGGCCCGCTCGGCGTCGATGTCGTAGTCGGCCACGCGGGCCACGAGCTCCTCGAGCATCACGCGCGCCTCGAGTCGGGCCAGAGGAGCACCCAGGCAGAAATGGCGGCCGCCACCGAAGCTGATGAGCTTGGAGGTGTCGCGGTCGAGGTCGTAGCGGTCGGGGTCCTCGAACACCGCACCGTCGCGGTTGGCCGACCCGATGAGCAGCAGCACGCGCTCCCCGTCACCGATCACCGTCCCCAGCAGCTCCACCTCGCCGGTGGTGACGCGCAGCAGCATCTGGGAGGAGGTGTCGTAGCGCAGGGTCTCCTCCACCCACTGCGGGGCGCGCCCGGGGTCGCCGAGGGCCTTGGCCTTCTGGTCGGGGAACCGCCACGCCCAGAACCAGGCGTTGGCGAGGAGCTTGGTGGTGGTCTCGTTCCCCGCCACCACCATCAGGAAGAGAAAGGAGATGATCTCGTCGTCGCTCAGCCGGTCGCCGTGGGGCACAGCGTCGACCCCTTCGTCGACCACGGCGTCGATCAACCCCGACGTGAGGTCGTCACGTCGCGACGCGCGTCGCTCGGCCACCATGTCGGCGAAGTAGCCCGCCAACACCAGGGCGGCCTCCATCCCCTCTCGGGGGACGTCGAAGACTCCTTCCTCACGGTGCACGAGCAGGTCGGCCAGGCGGCGGACCTCGGCCCGGTCCGAGGCGGGGACGCCGATCATCTGTGAGATCACGTCCATGGGGAGCTTCCCGGCCACGTCCCCGACCATGTCGAAGGTGCCCATGGCCATCGCGGCGTCGAGGTAGTCGACGGCCAGGGCGCGGATCTCGGGTTCGAGCCCGGCCACCCGCCGGGTCGTGAAGGCCTTGGAGACGAGCGACCGCATGCGGGTGTGGCGGGGTGGGTCCATGGCCAGGAAGGACATGGACTTATGGGCGTGGGGCCCGTAGGCGGCGGGGTCGAGGGTCACGCCGAAGCGGTTCGAGAGATGGGCGGGGTCGCGGAAGGCGGCCAGGACATCGGCGTGGCGCGACAGGGCCCAGAAGTCGAACTCGTCGTTGCGGTAGAGCGGCGCCTCGGCCCGCAGCCGGGCGTAGGTCGGATAGGGGTTCTCGTGGACCGAGTAGTCGTAGGGGCTGTAGCGGACCCCGGCATCGGAGCCGGGCACGATGCCGACGCCGGCGTCGGTCACGGCGATCCTCCCAGCACCAGTCGGGCCGTGTCGGCCAGGGCCTCGGGCACGTCCTCGAAGTGGATGTGGCCCATGCCGGCCCACAGCATGGCCCCGCTGTAGGCGAGGTCGAGGCTGCGCAGCACCGCTTCGTCGGCCCGGTCTCCCAGCGCCGCCTTCAGGCGCTCGTGCAGGGTGGCGCCGAACAGGACGCGCAGCGCCTGGACCTCGGGACCGCTCCCGAGCAGGGCCGTGGTGCACGCCGCCGCCAGGGTGGGGTCATCGGCCATGAAGAGGCCGAGCACCCGCAGCTCGACGATGGCCCGCTCCACGGCGGTGGCCCCCTCGTCGACGTCGGGGACCGGGAGCGCCTGCATGCGGCGCCAGAGCACCTCGGCCAGCAGGTGGTCTTTCGAGGCGAAGTAGGTGTAGGCCGTGGCCGGCGCCACCCCGGCCCGGCGGGCCACGGTGCGGACGGTGATGCCGTCGTAGCCGCGCTCGCGCGCCTCGTCGGCGGCCGCCTCCACGAGCTGCTCGACCACGGCGACCTGGCGCACCGTGAGGCGTCGGCGCGACGCTTCTGCCGCCGACACGGTCATCGGGGCCTCGGTCACGGCCCCTTCGGTCAGACGTGCCTCGGTCATCGGCGCCTCGGTCATCGGCGCCTCGGTCACGGGCGGGCCCGGCCGATCTCGACGTCGGTCACGGTGCGGTCCCTGGTGTCGAATTCGGGCGGTACGTGGGGCGTGCCGTCGCGCATGGGGGGGAAGCGGAAGGTCGCCGCGGTGGTGTGGCGGGTCATGGTGGTGATGTCGGCCACGGGGAGGACCTCGGTGTCGTCGTCGATGACGACCTCCCAGCGGCAATGGGGCACGCGGTCCTTGGGGACGCGCGGGGGGCGGTGGACGGCGCGCACCCGGGCCTTGGGGTTCACGGCCTGGGCGGTGACGTCGAAGGTGCCGTCCTCGATGGTGTGGCACATGCCCGTGACCATCTTGTCGCCCCAGGGTTCGACGTCCATGAGCGCTCCGCAGCTGCGGAGCTCGAAGTAGCCGTGGTGGTCGTCCTCCACCACGTAGTGGACGTCCATGTAGTGGTGGGGGAAGCCCGGGTCGAGCTGGAGGACCTTGAAGATGGCTTCGATGCCGTCGCCCTCGATGCCCATGACCTCGCGCAGGCGCTCGCCGTAGATGGGGCTCGCCCCGGCCCACTCCTCGATGGCGAGCTCGTTCACCACGTCGGCGCCGTAGCGGATGCCGATGGCCGCGCACATGGAGCGGTCGAGGAGGTGGACGATGAGGGCGTACTCGCGCGCCAGACGGACCAGGGCCTCCTTGGACAGGTCCTCGTAGCGGAAGTCAGGATCGAAGGGACCCGAGTAGTCATTGCGGTCGGCCATAGCGTCAGACTACGTTCCAGACACCTGTCTGGCTAGAGGGGAATCATGGGAATGCGGAGACGGTCTCGAAGGGGTGGAAACCGGTGACCACCGTCGGGGTGATCGGGCTCGGCGACATCGGCCGGGGCGTGGCCGAGGCCGTGGCGCGGGCCGGGCTCCCCCTCGTGGTATGTGACCTCCGGGCCGAGGTCACGGCCCCCTTCGCGGCAAGAGCCCACGTCGCCGGCAGTCCTTCGGAGCTCGGGGCCCGGGCCGACGTGGTGGTGGTGGCCGTGGTGAACGACCATCAGGTCCTGGCCGTGTTGGACGGGGAGGAAGGCGCGCTGGCCGGGGCGGCGCCCGGATCCGTGGTGGTGATACTGAGCACCGTGTCGCCCGGCACCGTCGAGGTGGCGGCGGGGTTGGCGGCGCGCCGAGACGTCGACGTCGTCGACTGCGGGGTGAGCGGCGGCCCCCAGGCTTCGGCCGAGGGCACCCTCGTGGCCATGGTGGGCGGGGAGGCGGCGGTGATCGAGCGGGTGCGGCCCGTCCTGCGCGCCTTCACCTCCTTGGTGGTGCACATGGGCCCTCTCGGTGCCGGCCTCAAGGCCAAACTGGCCCGCAACCTCGTGCAGTACGGGTCGTGGTTGGCGGCCTACGAGGCCCAGGTGCTGGCCGAGGCGGCCGGGATCGAGCTGGCCAAGTTGGCCGAGGTGATCAGGGAGAGCGACAAGTTGATCGGCGGCGCCTCGCGGCTCATGTTCCGCGACACCGTCGCCCCCCTGCCCCCCGACAGCCACCCCGCCATCGTCGACGCCATGGGGGCGGGCGCCGCCCTGGCCCACAAGGACCTCAAGGCCGCCCTCGAGCTGGCCCGGACACTGCACATCGAGCTCCCTCTGGCCCAGATGACCGACGATCGTTGCGATGACGTGTTCGGGCTCGGGTCATGAGAGCGTCCTTCGGCGAAGAGCGGTTGCTCATCGACGGCGCCCTGGTGGCGTCGTCGACGGGAGCGGTGTTCGAGACCGCCAACCCCGCCACCGAGGAGGTGCTGGGCGTGGCCGCCGACGCGTCTGAAGGAGACGCCGAGCGCGCCCTGGCCGCGGCCCGGCGGGCCTTCGACTCCACGACGTGGTCCACCGATGTGGCCTTTCGGGTTCGGTGCCTGCGCCAACTGCAGGCGGCCATGCGGTCCCACGCCGAGGAGCTCCGGGCCATGACCATCGCCGAGACGGGGTCGCCGGTGTTCATGACCCGGTCGGCGCAGCTCGACGACCCCGTGGAGTCTTTGGGATGGGTCGCCGATCTGGCCGAGTCTTATGAGTGGGTAACCGACCTGGGCAAGGCGGAGCCCTTGGGGATGCCGGCCCGACGGTGGGTACATCGGGAGGCCGCCGGCGTGGTGGCCGCCATCACGCCCTGGAACGTCCCGCATCAGATCAACCTGGCCAAGCTCGGTCCCGCCCTCGCGGCGGGCAACACCGTGATCCTCAAGCCCGCCCCCGACACCCCGTGGTGCGCCACGGTGCTGGGGCGGCTCATCGCCGAGGAGACCGACATCCCCGCCGGCGTTGTCAACATCGTGCCCTCGTCGGAACCCGCCTTCGGCGCCAGGTTCGTCACCGACCCCCGGGTCGACCAGGTGAGCTTCACGGGATCGACCGCCACCGGTCGCACCGTGATGGCCCAGGCCGCGGGCACGCTCAAGCGTGTCTTCCTCGAGCTCGGCGGCAAGTCGGCCTTCGTGGTGCTCGACGACGCCGATCTGCGCGGCGCTTGTGGCGTGGCCGCCTTCACCGTGTGCGTGCACGCCGGGCAGGGCTGCGCCATCACCACCCGGCTCCTGGTCCCCCGGGCGCAGTTCGACGCCGCGGTCGATGTCACCGCCGATGCGCTGGGCAAGCTGCGGGCCGGGGACCCCACCGACCCCGGCACCATCTGCGGGCCGCTCATCAACGCCCGGCAGCGGGACCGGGTCGAGAGGTACATCGCCATGGCCCGCGACGAGGGCGGGGAGATCGTGACGGGTGGGGGCCGTCCCCCCGGTCGGGACAAGGGGTTCTTCATCGATCCCACCCTCATCGTCGGGATCGGCAACGATTCCCCCGTGGCCCAACAGGAGATCTTCGGTCCCGTCCTCGTCCTTGTGCCCCACGACGGCGACGACGACGCCGTGGCGATCGCCAACGATTCGCCCTACGGGCTGTCGGGGTCGGTGTGGTCGGGAGACAGAGACCGCGCCATGGCCGTGGCCGGGCGGTTGCGGACCGGCACGGTGGGCGTGAACGGGGGTGTGTGGTATAGCCCCGACGTGCCCTTCGGCGGCTACAAGCAGTCGGGGATCGGGCGGGAGATGGGCGTGGCGGGTTTCGAGGAGTACCTCGAGACCAAGGTCGTGGCGGAGCCGGCATGACCACGGAGCGTCGGCCGCCCAAGCCCGACCGGGCCAAGGGCCGGGCCAAGATGCAGGAGGTCTACAACTTCACCGTCGACCCCGACGACGTGCCCGGTGACTTCGTGGCCTACACCGTGGACAATCTGTTCGGCGACGTGTGGTGCCGGCCCGGGTTGTCGGTGTTCCAGCGTCGCCTCATGACCATCGGGGTGCTGGCTGCGCTCGGGAAGGCCGAGCTCCTCGACGTCCAGTTCCAGAGCGCGCTCACCAACGGCGAGCTCGACGAGGACCAGGTGCGGGAGATCGTGATCCACCTGACCCACTACGTGGGTTGGCCCCTGGCCACCGACATCAGCGGGTCGGCCGAGCGGGTCATCGCCCGGTGGCGCGCCGCCCAGGAGAACGCCCCGGAGGACCCGGCGAGGTGACGACCTACGACTTCGCCGGCAAGGTCGCCGTGGTCACCGGGGCGGGCCGGGGCATCGGGCGCGCCTACGCCGAGGGCCTCGCCGGGGCGGGGGCGTCGGTGGTCGTGGCCGACATCGCCGAGGCCACCGCCGAGGAGACCGCCGAGGCCATCAACGCCGGGGGCGGGATCGCGGTGGCGGTCGGTGTCGACATCGCCGATCACGACTCGGTGGCCGCCATGGCCGAGGCCGCCGCCATGCGGTTCGGGGGGATCGATCTGCTCGTCAACAACGCGGCCATCTTCGGGGGGATGAAGCTCGATTTCCTCCTCACCGTGGACTGGGACTACTTGAAGCGCTTCCTCGAGGTGAACCTCATGGGCGCGCTGGTGTGCATCCGGGCGTGCTACCCGTCGATGGCCGAGCGGGGCGGGGGGGCCATCGTCAACCAGTCCTCCACCGCCGCCTACCTCTACGCCGGGTACTACGGCTGGGCCAAGGCGGGCATCAACTCCCTCACCCAGCAGCTCGCCCACGAGCTCGGGTCGATGAAGATCAGGGTGAACGCCATCGCCCCGGGGCCCACCGACACCGAGGCGGCCCGCTCGGTGGTGCCCGACGACTACATGAAGCAGCTGGTGGGCTCGCTGGCGCTCAAACGCCAGGGCACCCCCGACGACCTGGTGGGGATGTGCCTGTTCCTCCTGTCCGACGAGGCCAAGTGGGTCACCGGGCACGTGTTCAACGTCGACGGCGGTCAGGTCATGCGCCCGTGACCGGTGACCGAGGCGATGGGGTGGCGCCCATCGTGGTGATCGAGGAGATCGACGACGGGGCGGTGCGCGTCATCCGGCTCAACCGGCCCGAGGCCCGCAACGCCTTCAACTTCGCCCTCTATGACGCCGTGACCGATGCGCTCGTCGACGCCGCCCGGGCAGACCCGTGCCACGTGGCGGTGCTGACGGGAACCGGGTCGAGCTTCAGCGCCGGCCAGGACCTGAAGGAGATGGCGGCCCTCGTCACCGGAGAGGCGTCGCCCGAGGCGGCCAAGGGTTTCCGGGGACTTCTCGACGCGGTGCAGTCCTTCGAGAAGCCGCTGCTGGCCGCGGTCAACGGGGTCGGGGTGGGGCTCGGGTTCACGCTGCTTCCCCATTGCGACCTCGTGTTCATGGCCGACGATGCCCGGCTCCGGGTTCCCTTCGCCGAGCTCGGTGTGCCGCCCGAGGCGGCCAGCAGTTACATGTTCCCGAGGACGATGGGGTGGCAGCGAGCCGCCCGGCTGCTCTTCACCGGGGCGTGGATGAGCGCGCCCGAGGCCGTCGAGGCGGGGCTGGCCCTGGCACAGTTCCCGGCCGAGTCGCTCATGGGGGAGACCCTGGCCGTGGCCCGCACCATCGCGGCGATGCCCCTCGGTGCCCTCATGGCGAGCAAGCGGCTGTTGCTGGCCACCCGGAACCCCGAGGTGACCGCGGCCCGCGAACGCGAGGACGCCGGGTTCGTCGAGCTGTTGGGGTCGGCTGCCAACCTGGCGGCGCTGGAGCGCTTCGGGACCGCCCCCGGCCGGTAGCGGCCGGGGGCGCCGCCTTTCTGAGGCCAGATAGGATGACCGGCTGTCTCTGGAGCGGACCGAATCGCCCGGTCCGGGGTGATGATCGGCGCTTGTAGCTCAATTGGATAGAGCACCTGACTACGGATCAGGAGGTTGGGGGTTCGAGTCCCTCCAAGCGCGCTAGAAAGCGCAGGTGAGCGGCGGGCGCGAATTGGTTGTCGAATCAACCAGCAACATCTCGAGAGGCGATAACGCAGCGAGATTGCGAAAGGCCAGCTCAAGGAGCAGAAATTCCGGCTGGATTACCGGGAAGGCCAACATCTTCCCGGCCAATTGCGGACCCGTGGCACGGGCAGGGCGCCACCGCTCCAACGCTCCAACGCTTTCCTGACATAGGCGACGAGCGGAACCTCGCCATTCACCGCGCCGGTGGAGTCGATCGTCACACAGACGGGGCAGGATTCCGGGGTGATCGTTCTCCACGCCGTGTGGATGACCTCTGTCGGCCGTCTCGCCTTGTGGGCCGAGGAAGGTGGTCGGCCCCGAACCGGTCCGGTTCGTCGTGGGCGCCCGCCTCGACGCCCGAGCCCGAGGCCCCACCCCTTTGCCCTCGACGCCGATGGCATCCGACGAGCTGCCACCGAGTTTGGGGGACCCGTGGCTGTAAGGCTGTCCGATGCGGCGGAGGTCGAACTCATGCTCAGGCTGCCCGCCGCGGTTGGAGGGCCGCTCGGTTCACCTTGGCTCGATGCCGAATCCTCGGACCCCGTGTTCGAGGGCCCAGTTGTCCCGCGGGATCTCGCCGTGTGGTCCGCCCCGGGCCTGGTTCTCGACTGGCCGGATGTCTGGGCGGTCCTCTCGAAGATGGCGACGGCTGCGGGCAACCCCATTGACCCTTCGACCACCGACGCGGCCAGTATCGCCCTCGCCACCGACTTCCGATTCGCCGCCCTGGCGGCGGACATGATCCTGGAGCTGACCACCCGGGGACGGGTGATCCCCACGCTCGATCTCACCGCCGAAGGATGGAGGGCCAACTGGCGTCCGCTCATCGACGAGAACGACCGTGGTCGGATCGAGGGGCTGCGGTGGGCCATTCCTTTATCGTTCTCCGCCGCGGCCACCCGCCCCGAGGAACACGGTGACCGCCGATGGGAGCCCGAGCCGGAGACACCCGACGGGGCCCTCCGCTCGTTCATGTGGGGCCTCACCGATGCGATGGTTCGGCAGTTCGCGCCCGATCGACCACGCGGTGACCGACGACGCCGACTGAGGACACCGGGTGCCGTCGACGCCTGGCTGGCCGCCCTGATCTCCTCGGACGGAACCGTGGAGGCCGACGGCGCCGAGCTCACCGTGCTCGCCGAGAGACTGCGCACCTGGCAAGCCACGGCGGGCACGCTTTCGGAACCGGTGCGGACCTGCTTCCGCATCGTGCCCCCCGCCGACGATGTCGAGGATCTCGCCGCGGCGGGGGATGGTGACTCCGAAAGGACCCGTCGCCGTCGGAAGGTTCAGCCCGAGCGCAAAGACGAATGGCGGATCGAGTTCGCACTGCAGGCCGTGGACGATCCGAGTTTGCTCGTCTCGGCGGCGACGGTGTGGAGCGACGGTCCTGAGCTCACCGTCCTGGAGCGTCACGTGGAGCACCCCGATGAGTGTCTGCTCCGGGGATTGGGCCGGGCCGCTCGGCTCGTCCCCTCGCTCATCCCGGCCCTGTCCGAGATGACACCCTGCGATCAGGTGACCGACGCCGCAGGCGTCCTCGCCTTCCTTCGCGACAGTGCCGGGATACTCGAAGAGGCCGGATTCGGGGTGCAGGCGCCGCCCTGGTGGCATTCTTCGAGATCACGCCTGGGTCTTCGACTCAAAGCCCGGACGGGTTCCAAGACCGCCGGCTCCTCGGGCACCATCGGGCTCGAAGGTATCTGTGACATCCGATGGGAGGTGGTACTCGGGGACGAAAAGCTCGGGATCTCGGAGTTACGTCAACTGGCGCGCCTCAAGCAGCCGCTCGTCCGGCTGCGCGGGCACTGGGTGGAGCTGCACCAGGAGGATCTCGGTGCCGCCATCGAGGCGGTCGAAAGGCGAGGGGCGAGGACAGCTCACATGACGGCGGGCGCGGTTCTGCGCACGGCTCTGGGACTCGAGCAGGCGACGGGCAGCCTGCCGATTGTCGCAGTGGAAGCGGACGGGTGGCTCGGGGATCTTCTCGCCGGAGCCGACGACCGACGTCTCGCAGCGATCCCCACGCCCGACGGCTTTGCCGGTGCATTGCGCCCTTACCAGGAACGCGGGCTCGGGTGGCTCGCCTTTCTCGGTGGGCTCGGTCTCGGGGCCTGCCTCGCCGACGACATGGGTCTCGGAAAGACGGCCCAGCTCCTGGCGCTGCTGGTCGAGGAGCGCGCCCGTGCAGCCGAGGCACCGGCGGACCGGGGGGGCACCACGAGGTCGGTGGGCCCGACGCTCGTGCTGTGTCCCGTGTCGGTGTTGGGCAACTGGCAGCGCGAGGCCGCCCGTTTCACCCCGAAACTCGCGGTCTATGTCCACCACGGACCCGATCGACTCGACGGGAAGTCCTTCGTCGGGCGTGCCGCCACGGTGGATGTGGTGTTGTCCACCTACGGGCTGGCCGCCCGCGACCAGCAGCTGCTGGCGCAGGTGTCGTGGCGACGGGTCGCGCTCGACGAAGCGCAGCAGATCAAGCACAGCTCGACCCGAACGACTCAGAGCGTTCGGGCGATCCCTTCCGAGCAGCGTGTTGCCATGACCGGCACGCCAGTGGAGAACCGCTTGTCCGAGCTGTGGTCGATCATGCAGTTCCTCAACCCGGGCATGCTGGGGTCGGAGAAGGCCTTCCGGGATCGGTTCGCCATCCCGATCGAGCGCGATCGTGACGACGAGGCCGCAGCCCGCCTCCGCCGGATCACGGGCCCTTTCGTGCTTCGTCGTTTGAAGACGGACCGGTCGATCATCGCGGATCTCCCCGACAAGCTCGAGATGAAGGAGTTCTGCACCCTGACGCGCGAGCAGGCCACCCTCTATCAGGCCGTCGTCGATGACATGCTGGCCCGGATCGAGGTGGCCGAGGGCATCGAACGCCGTGGGCTGGTCCTCGCCACCATGACGAAGCTCAAGCAGGTGTGCAACCATCCCGCACATTTCCTGGGCGACGGATCGGTACTCGCGGGTCGGTCGGGGAAGCTGGCACGCCTCGTCGAGGTGCTGGAGGAAGCCGCGACCGAGGGTGACCGCTCCCTCGTGTTCACCCAATTCACACAGATGGGAGACATCCTTGAACGGCATCTCCGCAAACGACTGGGTTGCGACATCCTGTGGCTCCATGGCGGGGTGTCGAAGAAGGCGCGGGACGCGATGGTGGGGCAGTTCCAAGACGCCACCGGCTCTGCGGTGTTCCTACTTTCGCTCAAGGCGGGTGGCACTGGCCTGAACCTGACGGCGGCCACCAACGTCGTGCACTACGACCGGTGGTGGAACCCGGCAGTTGAGGACCAGGCGACCGATCGGGCCTTCCGGATCGGACAGAGACGCAATGTGCAGGTGCGCAAGTTCGTGTGCGGGGGGACCATCGAGGAGCGGATCGACGCCATGATCGAAGCGAAGCGAGCCCTCGCCGACCGCATCGTCGGCTCGGGTGAGGGCTGGCTGACCGAAATGTCCACCGAGCAGCTGCGCGAGATCGTCGCCCTGTCGGCCGACGCGGTGGGGGAGGACTGATGCCGGGCCGCCGCCCGTCGTCCCGTGGTGCGGGTCGGTCCGGGCCACCCCCCGCCGGGTGGTGGCCCCCGCCGTCAACCCCGATCGCGGTCGAGGGTGGCCTCCAAGCACGAAGTAAACGGGGGCCCATCGGCGACACCTGGTGGTCGCAGCGCTTCATCACGGTGCTTGAGAGCTTCGGCATCGGCAGCCGCCTCCAGCGCGGCAAACGGTACGCCCGGTCCGGCCAGGTGCTCACCATGGAGATCGCCGCCGGCCAGGTGAAGGCTTCGGTGCAGGGTTCCAGGGCCAAGCCCTACCGGGTCTTCATCGAGAACGAGGTGCTGAGTACCGCCGATTGGGAGGCCATCGAGTCCGCGATGGCGTCGAGCGCGGTCTTCGGCGCCAGGCTGCTGGCGAACGAGATGCCTGAGGAGATCGAAGAGGCATTCAGCGACTCGTCGACATCACTGTTCCCGGTCTCTGCGGGCGAACTCGACTCGGCCTGTTCGTGTCCGGACTGGGAGAACCCGTGCAAACACATCGCCGCCGTCTACTACCTTCTCGCCGAGGCCTTTGACCGCGATCCATTTCTGATCTTCGCCTGGCGGGGCCGGACCAAGGAGGAACTGCTCGACAGTCTGCGGGCCCGCCGTCGCGGCTCCCGCCCGCAGGGTGGCCCTGAATCGCGTGTCGTGACCGAACCTTCCGATGCCGGACCGTTCGGTTGGCCGATGGCCGATCCCGATCGAATCGCCCGGACGCGGGCGTCTATGCACATGAGCTGGTGGGGAGTCGGCACCGACCTTGGGATCATCGAGATTCGACACCGGCTGGCCGTCGCGCCCGATCTCGTCCTGCGCCAACTCGACCCGGAGCCCCTGGCCGCCGACGGGGAGCGGGTCACCGATGCGCTCAGCGGGCTGTATGAGGCAATCACGGCGGGCTCCGCCGCCCTCGCCCTCGAAGAGGACCCGGAGTAGCCGATCCTTGGAGACGATCGGTTCGCTGGTCCTTTGACCAGGAACCGGGTGGCGGCGGGACGGAGGGAAACCAACTCACAGAACCCCATAAACCTACTAATTATTGCCAATCTTGGTAGGATTGTGGGATTCCATGAGGAGCTTCCAACACCCCCAGACCCTCGACCCCGTTCCTGGCGATGTCGTTGCCACCCTGCGACGGATCGACCGAGCCGCCGGTGCGGAAGGCCGTTACGCGGACCAATTGCCACGGCTTCTCGACGCCCTGCGAGAGCAGGCCCGCGTCGAGTCCATTACCGCGTCGAGCGCAATCGAAGGCGTCGTCGTCGAAGATGCCCGGGTTCCCAAACTCGTCTCCGGGGTGCCAGGGGGGTTCCGCAATCGCAGCGAGGCCGAGTTCGCCGGATACTCCGGCGCCCTCGACTACCTCCATCAAGAGGACCCAGGAGAGCTGAGCGTCGGGCTCATTCTGCATCTACACCGGCTCCTGTTCTCCTTCACCGAAGGAGGAGGCGGCTCCTTCAAGAAGGACGACAATCTCGTCGTCGACCGCTTACCGGACGGGTCTCGCGAGGTCCGCTTCCAGCCGGTCAGTGCGGCTGAGACCCCGTTCTTCATGGAAGAGCTGGTTGCCCGCAGCCTCGCTGCTCTGCAGAGGGCCGGGTCGCACCCGTTGATCATTACCGCCGCGTTCGCCCTGGACCTCCTCTGTATTCACCCATTCTCAGACGGCAACGGCCGCGTGGCGCGCCTTGCCACGTCGTACCTGATGAACCGAACCCGTTACAGTGTTGGCCGCTACGTCAGCTTGGAGCAGCTGATCTACGACACGAAAGATGATTACTACCGCGCTCTCGGCGCATCCACCGTCGGCTGGTTTGATGACGGGCACCACGATGTATGGCCGTGGGCTCGTTACCTCCTCGAGCAGGTCGGCGAAGCGTATGGCCGATTCGAGGAGCGGATTGCCGTTGGCACCGCGGGGGCGACTAAGCAGGACCGAGTACGCGATTTCGTCCTCCTACACGCTCCCGCCACGTTCACCATCGCTGAAGTACGTCGAGCCGTTCCGGGCGTGAGTGACAACACGATTCGGATAGTCCTCGGCGAGCTCAAGGAGAAAGGCCGTATCACCAACGACGGCTCTGGCCGTGGCGCTGCCTGGCGGCGGCTCTGAATTCGACGGTTAGACCGGAAGGTTCGCCGCCTCACGCTTGCCGGCGGGATCGTGCGGAAGCCCGGAAAAGCCAACACGCGAGCCAACAATCGGATCCCAACCCGTTATACGACGTGTCACGTCCATCAGGGCTCTCGATGAGACGCGGTCACTGAGCAGGAATTCCGCGCTGCCGTGAGACGTGATCGGACGCCACCCTCGCGGGCGGGCGGGTCTCCTCAGATGTCATGCGCGCAGCAGCCCTTCACGTGTGCGGCTATCTGGGGTATCGACCCAAACGGCGTTCGGTCTTTAGAACCGATTGCCGTCCTGTCCCAGGTGAGAACGAGCCCTGGCCTCGGGATCGAGGGGGTACGTGATCGGTCCCCCCGGGGGGTGCTGTCGGTTCGATGACCCGCCGCCGATTTGGGACTGGATCGTCGTGTTCCGCCGGGTGTCCGACGAAGTAGTCAGTTCCTCGATTGGGAGGCTGGAGTTACTCGCTCATAAGGCTTCGACCACACCGTCTGGACCAGCCGCTACGGCGTTCGTCTCCACGGGGTGAATGCAGCCTCTGCCGGTTGGCCGTCGAGCCACCGGTCGCTGAAAGACTCGGGGCATCGTCGATCTGGTTCACGGGCTCGATAAGAGGGTGGTGGCCGAGGGCGTGGAGACGGACGACGGCTTGGCGTTTCTCCTCGGTGTTGGCTGCGACGTGGGCCGGGGCTACCACTGGAGCCGAGCGCTGCCTGCCCCCGACCTCACGGTGTGGCTCGAGGAGTATCACCGGCTCGGCGTCCTCGGCCAAGGTCTCACCGTGAGTCCATGACCTGACGTGGGTGCTCCTCTCGACGTCAGTCGAGGCAAACGCCGTCGGATTCGTCGGAAACGGAGAACTCAGGGGTCAAGCGCCTCCAGTGTCATTTCGCATCGAACCAGGCAGCATCGGTCTGCGTCGTGAATATGGAGCAGTCGCTCCGGGGACACCGGTGGAGCGGGATCGGTGTGTATCGCCCGGTCCAAGGCATACAGGAATCACACGGCATCGCCTTGTTGTCGGCACATGCTCCTGATCGGGGTGTCGGCGGCGCGTTCGTCAGCGGGGACTCACACGTCTCACTCGATAGTCAGCCAAGGCTCCGAAGACCTTGCGGTGCACAGGCTGGAGCAACTTCCAATAGAAGAAGCCCGGAACTCCGAGCGGGCGAAATGCCCCAACCTGAACAAGGGCACCCGGGCTGCACTGGTAGCCGAACCAGGCCTCTCCGAAGAACCAGGAGCTGGCGCGCAATATCAGCATCCCGGGGTCGCGTCGCGTCACGTGCCACCAGTCGACCTTTTGGCCCTCGACGAGCGCAGGGGGGGCGCTGAGGGTCCACCGTTCCCCGACGAGGCGACCGAGCATGGCTCGCACCCGCCAGGCGAACGTGAGGCCGTACCAGCCATAGCTGCCACCGATGCGGTCGAGGTCCGCATCGAGGTGCACCGCCGCTTCGTCCGAGAGCGGAGCCGATACCCGGACGGTGTAGACACCATCGCAGAGCCCGTTCTCGCGACTCAAAAGCTCGTGGTCGAGAGCCTTCGCCTGGTCATCGAGGGCGGCCGAGAGCCCGTCGGCCAGCCCGGCTGGCTCGAATGCGAAGGCGACATCGGTTCGCGCCCGATCGTGAACGACCACCTCGGTCATGAGGCTCTCGATGAGTGCATGACTGATCCGGCGATCGACCGGCGTGACCAGATCCAACCAGTATGACGACAGTCTCGGAGTGAGATAAGGGATGTCGAGGATGCGTCGACGGCGAAGACCACGAGCGGTCGCGTAGGCACCGATCATCTCTCGGTACGAGGTGACCTCAGCACCACCGATCTCATAGACCCCCGGCTCGACCCGTAGTGCTCCTATCAAATAGCGCACCACGTCGGCCGAGGCGATCGGCTGGATCCTTGTGCGGACCCAGCGCGGGCAGATCATGAACGGAAGCCGCTCGGTGAGATACCTGAGCATCTCGAAGGAGATGCTCCCCGCTCCCAGGACGACCGCGGCCCGCAGCTCGACGACCGGAACCCTCCCACCGGCTAACGCCACACCGACCTCTTGGCGGCTCGACAGATGCTCGGACTGCGGGTCGTTCCCGAGGCCACCGAGGTAGACGATGCGTTTGACTCCGGCTGCCGCCGCCGCTCTGCCAAAGTTCTCGGCGAGCTCGCGGTCGCGAGCCCGAAAGTCCTCGGCGCTCAGCGAGTGCACGAGGTAGAAGGCACTCTCAGACCCCCTCAAGACCTCGAGTAGCGCTTCCCCGTCCGCCACGTCGACGGCGCGTCCTTCAACACCGGGGATCTCGGGACGGTGACGTGAGAGACCGAGGACGTCGTGTCCCGCTGCGACGAGCTCTACAGATAGCGCCCGCCCTACGAAGCCACTTGCTCCGATCACCGCGATTCGCATCGCACCACGATGCACCAAGACCGGTCAGGGCGGGGATTCCCCGGTCAGCCTGCCCCGATCCCGGACTTCGGGCGTTCCCAAATGCGGCCGCCTCGGGTGTTCGGTGGCAGATCCATGATCCGAGGGGGGGGCGGATAAGGCCCCGCGCCGGCAAATCTTCCGTCCCGGCCATCCCCGGATGCACGATGAGGGCCGGGTGGATCCGAGCACCCTCCGGGTCGGCCCCGCCCTGCGGTCAGCTCGTCGAGGCGGGAGAGGACTCCGCTGTCGACTTGAGACGTTCCAGGGTCTTCTCCATCGTGGCCCGGTTGTGCGCGGCGCGGTCCTTGACTCCGCTCACCGGCGTGCCAATCGCCTTCGCGATGCGGCCGCGCTGGTCGATCCAGGTCTCGGTGATCCGACACCCGGTTGCGGTCGTCTCGAATTCGTAGCGCCACTCGGCGACCTTGAAACCCGCGGCGGTGATGCGGAAAGCGAGCAAGCGACCGGGCTCGACGTCGGTGATCTCTCCCAGGGTCGTCCACTTCTTCTTGCCGTTGCGATTCGCGCCTCGGAACGTTGCGCCCTGTTGCGGGCCCGTCGCGCCCCGCAGCCATGTGGACCCCTCGTTCTCGGGCGACCACTCCCCCATTCGGGTCAGGTCGGAGACCATCGCCCAAACCTTCTCCGCGGGCGCACCGATCTCCTGGGTCACACTCACCTGATCAGCCATGGGTCGTAGGATAGCCACGGGCGACACGGAACCTCAGGCTGGGCAGGCAGGTGAGCTGATTCAGCGCCGAGACAGATCGAACTCCAGTACCTGTGTGACGCGGGAGTCGGGCAGGTGACCGGGATCCCGGCGGGTCAGAACCGATACCCAGGCAGTCCGGTGCCCGGTCACCTTCCGTAAACTCGAGCCCGGTTCACTCCCATCTCGGAGACGAAATGATCGGGGATCATGGCTGACCTGACGTCCTCCCGCCTTGCCGGTCATGTCGTGCTTATCACTGGCGCGGAGAGCGGTATCGGACGCGAGACCGCGCTGCGAGCTGCGAGCGAAGGAGCCGATGTCGCGGCGATCGGTCTCGACGCCAGCGAGCTTGCTTCGCTCATCGATCATGTGCGAGGGATCGGTCGGCGCGCCGCAGCCCGATCGGCCGACGTCTCCGATGCCGATGCGGTCACCGCGGCCATCGACGACCTCGTGCACGAACTTGGGCCGCTCAATGTCGCGCACGCGAACGCCGGCGTTCTGGTCCCGGCGACTTCCATCACCGACCTCGATCTCGACGAGTGGAATCGGGTTCTGGCTGTCGACCTCACCGGCGTCATGCTCACCTTTCGTGCCGCTATTCCACATTTCGGGGCGGAAGGTGGCTTGCTGCTGGCGACCGGTTCGTCACTCGCCTTGCGCCCGGGTATCGGGCTTCTGCCCTACGTCGCGGCCAAGGCTGGGGTGCACGCCATCGCCCGGAGTCTGGCGCTCGAGCTTGCGCCGCAGGGAATTCGTGTAAACGTGATCGCACCCGGACTCACTGAGACGCCGATGACTCTTGGCCTCGCTGGGCACATCGAACGCCAACTCCAAGGGGTACCTCTTGGTCAGCTCGTGCATGGGCGTGATGTGGCTGCTCTGGCCGTGCACCTCATGACCGACGAAGCCCGTTCCATCACTGGAAGCGTGTTCACCATCGACGGCGGTCGAACGGCCATCTGAACGTCGGCCCTGCGCCTTGGCGATCAGGACGCGAGGCTGCTGGCGGACAGTGCGTTCCGGTTACTCGCGATCGGGCGCGGCGCTCGCCTCGAGAGTGGATGTCGTCGCATCTGTGCCTCGTGCCGCATCGTCCTTCGGAGGACCGCTGCGTCGGTTCCAGTCACGCCAGATGAGCCGGTGGACGGGGACGAGGCGGGGGATGTCCCGCAGTCCGGGGAGGAAGGGGATGGCCAGGAGGAGGATGGTGGCGGCACCGGTGAGGTAGATCGCGATGAGGTCGACGTTGGCCGAGCTGACGAAGCCGGGCACTTGGTACCAGAGGGTGTAGAGCCACAGCCAGGGCTGGCCGGGATAGCTCCCCGTTTCGTTCATGACACCCCACTGGGCCCCGGTGAGGTGCTGAGCTGTGGCCACGTTGCTGAAGTACTGGCCATCCTCCAAGAACAGAAGCGGCTTGGTGAAGTCGGTCCCGTAGAAGGCGTGATTGGCCAGGAGGTCGGCGTCGATGGCCCCGCTGCGAGCCAGGGTCAATTCGGTGGCCAGCATGGCTGGCACGGGACCGTCGGGGGCCGCGGGCATCACGGGAGTGCCGTGGTCGAAACTGACCTTGGCCACGGCCTTCAGATAGGCGGCGTCCCAGGCACCGCGTGTGGTCGAGGATGCGCCCTGGTAACGATCGAGGGCGGCGGCCAGCGTCGGATTGGTGGGGGCGATCTTGGACAAGGGGCCCAGCACGAACGTTTCCGCCGCATCGATGGGCTGGCGGACGCCGGCGATCTTGGCGGGGGCGAAGAGAAGGCTCTGGGTGCTACCCGTGGCGTCGTTATAGGGCGGGCCATAGGTCGCCGTCTCACTCGTGCCCGCCAGCTCGGTGGCCGCGGTGGCCACGAAGTCAGCCGGAGCGATTTGGGCCCAGGATGACACGGTCACCGGCGGGACATCGGGGGACGAGAGAAGCGAGGCCAGGGCGACGACCAGGACGAGGGCGACGACGGAGGCGACGGTGGCTTCTTTCAAGATGTCGTAGCGGCGCGTCGCGCCTCGCCACGAGGCGGTGTCGGCCACAGCCGCGGCCCGCCGGGCGGCGCCCCCCCGGGCCAGCTTGACCGGGAGGGGGTGGACGACGCCCCGGACGCGCACGGCCAGGATGTGTGCACCGACGATGGCCACGAGCACCACGGGGATCAGCACCACGTGCCAGAGGAGCATCTGTCCCACGTTCATGAGATTGAAGAATGCGCCCACCCCGACCGCGTCGAAGGCGTCCTTGCCGCTGGTGGAGATCCACTGGGAGTCGAAGTTCTGCTGGGACAGGTAGCCGGTGAAGCATTCGACCACCGAGGCCATGAAGGCCACCACACCCGTGACCCAGGTGAGGGCCCGCTTGCCGCGCCAGGCGGCCATCCAGAACTTCCCCCACAGGTGAATGACCATGAAGGCCATGAAGGCCTCGACGCTCCACATGTGAAGACTGTTGAAGAAATGTCCGACAGGGTCGGTGTGCCACCAGGAGGTGCCCCCGAGCGCGATGGCGAAGCCGGACACGATCACCACGGCCAGTGCGGCCAGAGTGGCCACGCCGAAGACATAAATCCAGGAGGCGACGTAGGCGGGCTGGCGGTCGGGGAGCAACTTGCCCGGCGGTAGGTGACGCAGCGCCAGGCGCCTGAGCCGCGCCGTCCACATGCCGGCGTCGGCGTCGTCGCCTCCATCCCCGAGACCCTCGCTGGCGGGCAAGGGTCCAGCGTCGCCGTCAGCGACCTCGGCGGGCGACGCCTGACGGTCTCGCCCGTGTCCGGGGAAAGGGATGACCAGAGCTGCGCCGAAGATCACGACCATCACGGCGATGAGGACGAGATTGGCCTCTGAGACGGTGAAGATGGACCAGTGAAGGTACCGACCGGGACCGTTCAGGTTGACTGATGCGGTCAGCAACGAACCAGCGATCATGTTGGCGTTCCTCCTCGAGATGTCGACCGGAGACGGCGCACCACAGCGCTCAGCTCGTCGGTCCGGGCCGTTCGGACGTGAGACCCCGGAGGTCTCACGCAGTACGTGGGCATCCAACACCTTCTACGGCGGATCGAGATGCCGGGCAGGCGTCCCGTCGACCCGCGGCACGGATCGAATCGCGCATCTCGGGCTTCAACCACCCGTGTTCCTGGCTCTGGCCGAACCGGATCATGGACTGGAAGTGACACAGCGACCCGGAGCCACTTTCGTGACTCGTCGAAGATCGACCCAGTAAGAGAAACCGCGGGATCATGACGCCTTCCGTCTTGTAAGCGTCGCCGGGGTCTGGGGCGAGGTCGAGGGTCCCGTCCGGGTCCTCAGAGCAGGCAGGCTACTCCTGTACGCCACGGCCCGCTCCGGCAGCGCGCATCCGGCGCCTGCGCCCTCCGCTCGAAGGGGTGTCATCGGACCCGATCGATCACGGTCGTCAGGTGCGCCCCCCACGTGCGAGCCCGCTCGAGCTCGCCGGGCAGGAGGTGGCTCTTCTTGTCGACCAAGAAACTCTCGGGAGGGACGACCATCGACAGACCGTGACGGGCAAGCTGTCGGGCGATTCCCTTGGATGCTCGACCCGTGAAGAGCGCCGGGGAGTTGATCCGGGTGTCGAATGCCGCCGCCTTGGCCCGGACACGGTGAACAGACGTGATCCAGTCGCGCACGCCTGGTCCGGTATCCGCACCGGGCTCGAGCACGAGGCCACTGTCGGACTTTTCCACACGTAGTGGCGTGCTCCGCCGGGTCGACGGCCACGACATGCTCCACGCGTGCGTCGGTCCACCCACGACCACCAGGTCAAAGTCTTCGAGCTTGGTCGGAGCGTCCGCTACTGCGACAACCACTCCGTCGGCATCTGTCGCCAGTCCCTTGCCGATGGCCTCCGCGATCTGGCGCGTGCTTCCGAACATCGACTCGTACACGATGAGCACTCGCATCGGGGCACCTCCAATGCTTGCTTACGAGCTCAGATTCCCATCCTGATCTCGATCAGACCAGGGTCGAACGTCCCCTTGAGCCGGTGTCCCGGGCACCGGGGGGTCGGGGTGGCGGTCCTGAGCCACGGCCAGCCCGGAACTACCGACTAGCTCTGGCGAAGGACCAAGACCGGGCAGTGGGCGTTGCTGGCACAGTGCTCGCTCACCGATCCGAGCAGCATGCCCGTGAACTCTCCGTGTCCTCGGCTTCCGACGACGACGAGTTCCGCCCCCCGAGATGCTTCTACGAGGGCGGGAGCGGGATGGCTTCGGATCACGACCGGTCGAATGATGACCTGGGGATGAGCCTCCTGAGCCGCCTTTATCGAATCCTCGAGGATGGCTCTGGCGTCGGCCTCAGGGTCGTAGCCCTCGGGCACGACCAGGGCCACACCGTAGGTATTGGGCCATTCCCACGTGATCAGCGCTTCGACCTCGGCCCCGGTGAACGCCGCCTGGCGAACGGCCCAGTCCAACGCGGCGATCGAGCACGTCGACCCGTCTATCCCCACCACGATCCGATGGGGAGAAGGTGATTGTGTCGTAGTCATGCCTTAGTCCTTTCACCTGAGTCGAACCATGACCACGGCCCGAGCCGGGGGTCCAATGCCGCGTGGGCGGGATCTTGACGCGGCCGTGTCCGGCCCCAGAAATCGAGGCCGGACACGGTTCCCCGCTTGCTTAGCCGTGGGTCACACCGTCTCGAGCACCTTTTCGGGCTGGTGCGCCTTGGGGAACTCCTGGTCCCCGGGAACCCGGCGCAGGTGGACGACTCCGAGCAGTGTCAGCAGGAGCATGATGCCCGCCAGCACAAAGGAGACGATCGAAGCCACCAGGGCGATCTCCCCGAAGGTCGAGAAGGCGTATGCCTCGAGGAGGAGTCCCCGCAGGGTCGTGCCCTTGAAGACCGTGGCCACTTGGCCCGCCAGCTTGGCGTTGTTCGGATCCGCCAAGGACGCCGCGCTCAGCTGCGCGTAGGTCTTTCCGCCACCGATCTCCTGGAGGTGAACGGCGATGAAGTCGTTGGCGTACACCTCAGCCTCCTGGCCGGTGACCAAGGGCTGCCCCGCGTACTTGCTCACGGTTCCGATCATCGAAGGCGTGATCTCGGTTCCGGCCTTGGCATGGGCGAAGGCGGCCGCGGCCGGGAAGGTGATCTCTTGCTGGGCGAGCTGGCTGTGGACGTTGCTGTTGGCGAAGTTGTAGCCCCAGAGTCCGAGGCCCCCGGCGACGAGCAGGACGACCACAAGGACCGCCCCGCCGGCGCTCAGGATCATGTCGAAGGTCTTGCGTCGCATGTCCGTCTCCATTTTCTTTGTCGTGCCCCGGCATCGTTGCCGGGGCCTGACTTCACGATGCCGGAGGTCAGAGACGGCGGGCAGGGCCAAAGGTCCCTCCTGAGCTGGGCTGATCGTCCTGAGGACGTCAGGCCAGGCACGGCCTCTTCTCGGGAATCCGGGCGGATGGCCTCGGCTGACGGCCCTGCCTGGGCCCGGCCCCTCAGCGCCCGGGGTGGGTCGGGGTTTCCTAGCGGAGGTGCCGGACGTCGTCAGCTCGCGCCACGGCGTCGGCCGAGATACGCATACGGGCATCGACGACAAGGGCCCCGGTCGGCGTGGCGATCAGCGGGTTGCAGTCCAACTCGGCGATCTCAGGGAGGTCCTCGGCGAGCCGCCCGACACGCAGGACGACGTCTATCAGGGAGTCAATGGCAACCGGCTGGCTCCCGCGGTAGCCGAGCAGGAGCGGCGCGGCCCGCAGCCCGAGCACCATGTCACGGGCGTCGTGGTCGGTGAGCGGCGCCAGACGGGTCACCACGTCGCCCAGGAGCTCGACGGCGGTCCCCCCCAGCCCGAAGATGACCTGAGGTCCGAATTCGGCGTTCTGGACGAACCCGACGATGGTTTCGACGCCGCCACGGACCATGGGCTGGATCACCGCACCTTCCATGGTGTCGCCCAGTGCCGCGGCCATCTCGGAGAACGCCGCCTTGACGGCGTCGGGGCCCTCGAGGCCGAGGCGCACGCCGCCGACGTCGCTCTTGTGGACGATCTCGCTGCCCCAGGCCTTGAGGGCGACCGCACCACCGAGTCGCCGTGCCGCCTCCTGCGCGGCGTCGACATCGTGCACGAGGGTGGTGGTGACGATGCCGATCCCATAGGCCGCCAGGACGTCTTGTGCGTCGGCGCCGGTGAGCCAACCCGATCCGGTCGGGCAGCCGGCGACGATCAGGCGCCTTGCCTCATTCGGCTTCGTATTCTCGAGGATCGGAATGACTCCGAGGGGCCGGTCCCGCCACTCACCGTACGTTGCGGCATGAGCGAGCGCCCGCGCCGCGTTCTCGGGGTATGCGAAGCATGGGACGGGCCGTGTGGCGCTGTGCAGGATCGGTCGTACCGCACCGGCGCCGAGAAAGCTCGCCACCACTGACTTCTTGCCACCTTCGACGGTGGCGGTGTCGACGGCACCGATCACTGCATGGGCGACGTCGTCGGCCCGGGTCACCAGGGGTGGTGTGAAGATCACGATGACCACGTCGATCTCGTCACAATCGAGCAGGGCGCCGAGGGCCTTCGTGTAGCCCTCGGCGGTGGCCGATGCAGCAAGGTCGATCGGATTGCGAACGCTCGCCCCCGGAGGTAGGAGGTTGGCGAGAGCCGACTGGAGCTCGGTGGAGAGCTCGGGGACCTCCAACCCATGGCTGATGCAGGCGTCGGCTGCCAGGACACCGGGGCCACCGGCATTTCCCACGATGGCGACCCGTCGTCCGGTGGGCACCGGCTGGTGCGCCAGGAGCTCGCCCACGTCGAAGAGCTCCTCGATGGTCTCGACCCGCACCACACCGGTCTGGCGGAAAAGAGCATCGACCGCCTGGTCCGACGACGCCAGTGCCGCCGTGTGAGAGGAGGCGGCGCGATTCCCTGCTTGGCTGCGCCCACTCTTCAGCGCCACAATCGGCTTGCTTCGTCCCACTCGGCGGGCGATACGGCTGAACTTGCGCGGATTCCCGAACGACTCCAGGTACAGCAAGATCACATGCGTGGCGGCGTCCTGCCCCCACCACTGGAGAAGGTCGTTCCCACTCACGTCGGCCTTGTTGCCCATCGAGACAAAGCTCGACAACCCCAGGTCACGAGCCGCAGCCTCCCCCAAGATGGCTATCCCGAGACCTCCGGATTGCGACGCAAAGCCCGCTTCGCCGAAGAGCGGTGTCTCGGGGGCGAAGGTGGCGTTCATCGACACGGCCGGATTGGTGTTGATGACTCCGAAGCAGTTGGGGCCTACCAGTCGCATTCCCTGGGCGTGGGCCAGCGACGCCAGGGCGTGTTGGGAATCGGCGCCCTGGGCATTGCGCTCCGCGAATCCCGCCGTGATCACCACCAGCGATGACACGCCCTTCGCCCCGCAGTCGGCGATGGCCTGCGCAACGGCGGGCTCGGGTACGGCGATCACCGCCAGGTCGACTTGGCCCGGGATCGCCCCCACGTTCGGCCAACAGGGAACGCTGGCGACGGAGGAGGCCGATGGATTGACGGGGTAGACCGGACCCTCGAATCCTCCTGCGAGCAGGTTGCGCAACAGCTCGTGCCCGATCGTTCCCTTCTGACGCCCCGCACCCACCACGGCGATCGAGTGCGGCTCCAGGACACGACCGATGGACCTGATGACCGCCGTCCGGTCCCGGGCATCGGCGGCAGCCCTGGCGTCGGGGGTGGACTCGATATCGAGCACCACCCTCATGACCTCGGCGTTGCGTTGGTACTGGCGCACGAACCCGGCTTCGGCCAGGACCTTGAGCATCCGGTGATTCTCGGTCAGGGTGTTCGCCGCGAATTGTCGAATGCCGTGTCGGCGGGCCTCACTGGCCAGGTGTTCGAGCAGGATCGTCCCGATGCCGTGGCCCTGGTAGCCGTCGTCGACCAGGAACGCCACCTCGGCATCATCCTGCCCAGGCTCGCGGTAGTACTGGGCGAGCGCCACGATCATGTCGTGCACCTCGGCGACGAGGACGACGACATCGACACCGTCGGGGTGAGTGAGCTCCTCGAGTTCCTTGGCCGACATCCGGGGGTGAGGGCCGAAGTACCGCAGCACGATGGTTTCGGGGCTGAGTCGTGAGTAGAACTCGCCGATCGCGGGCGCGTCATCGGGCGTCACTGCTCGGACGTGTGCGGTCGTGCCATCGGCCAGAAGCACGTCGAAGCCCGGCAGCAACTCCTTCGCGTCCATGGGCCCAGCATCGCCGCCCGGGCGGGGCTCCACAAGTGGCACCCGCCTCATCTTCGGGGGGTTCGTCCCCCGAGCGCGCCCCGTGCATCGGGAAAGGGCCATTGGGCTCTGGTCGATTCCGAGACGGGGCGCCCAAGGTGTCTCATGGGGCAATTGCCGTCCGAGGACACGAAGTTCTCTCTGGTCGAGCTGGACCGGACGGAATGCCTGGAGCTCTTGGATCGCGCCACGATCGGCCGGCTGGTTCTGAGTGTGAGGTCCATCCCTGTGGCCCTCCCGGTGAATCTCTGTGTGGTCGACGAGGACGTGGTATTCGCCACTGATACGGGGTCCAAGCTCGATGCCGCGGTCGAGGGGAGGATGGTCAGTGTGGAGGTCGATGACATCGACCGCATCTACCACACGGGCTGGAGCGTGCTCGTGACAGGGCTGGCCGAGCTGCTCACCGACCCCCGGGACATCGAACGGGCCCACCATCTCCCCCTGGGGCCATGGGCGCCCGGGCCCCACCGGTTCTTCGTACGGGTCCCTTCGACCGTCGTCTCGGGACGGCGTATCGCATGGGGGTGATGCCATGATGGACGACGAGCAAGAGCAGGAGAACGTCGGCGGAGAGCGACTCCATCGCATACCAGCGCGGGTCCCAGCCCGCGTCGACGGGCTGGCGAGCCTGCGAACCGTGACCCAGCGCATGGTGGAGTCTGGCGTGGGGGCGGTGTTGGTGGAGAGCCCCCTCGCCCCCGTCGGACTGGTCACCGCCAACGATGTCATCGAAGCAATAGCCGCGGGAGCGGACCCCGACACCGTCTGGGCGGGGGAGATCACTCGGCCGACGCCCCGGATGGTGAGTTCTCAGCAACACCCGGCCGCGGTCGCCGAGGAAATGGCCGCCTACAGGCTCGAGGTCGTCGCCGTGGTCGACGAGGACGCTCCCGTGGCTCTGGCGTCCGCCCTCGACGTCCTGGGCGCCGTCCTCCGGGCCGCGAGAGAAGGGGCCGAGACCTCCTGATCCAAAAGAAAACAGAGAACAGATCGGCCGAGGGGTGGGGGCCTACGGACCGGGGGCTTGGAAAGGGACCACGACCACAGGTCGGTCAGCCTGGGACACGACCTGCTGGCTGGTGCTGCCGAGGACCAGTCCGGGATGACCACCCGTGCCGCGACATCCCACCACCAGGAGGTCGGCTTCCTCCTCCCGCGCGGTTCTGAGAAGCGCTGTCACAGGGTCGCCGTCGACCACGACACAGCGATGAGCCACCGAAGCCTCGATCAGTGGTCGGCACCACTGCTGCTCGAGCAGGGTGACCACCTGGTCTCGCTGCCCCATCGAGGGCACGACCGATCCGTCCTCGAGGTGTGTCAACAGGCCCAGGGCGTGCACGGCGACGATCTCTCCGTCGGTTCCTTCGACGAGAGCCGCTGCCCATGCCAGCGCCCGCGTGGAGTTGTCAGACCCGTCGACGCCCACCACGGTGCGAGCCGGCACCGTCATGTCTGTCGGCGCCTTCGAGTCACGGTGTTCCCTGTGCCGACAAAGCCAGATGTCCCATTCCGTCACTTCCATGGCAGGGGTTCAGGGCTCCGGGCGGACCCCGCTTGGCGCCGGTGCCGCGAGCGGTTGGCGTGGGTCCGTTGACCAGCCGCCTCTGACCTCGTGAGCTCAGCATCGAAGGCGCAGGACGCCGGTGAGCCGATGAGCCGATGAGCCGATGAGCCGATGATATCGCCCGACACGAGCGGCTCCAGGGGTACCCGAGGCGTCTCTTGAGGAGTCCGGCAGCAGCCGCGGGGCGCTACCCGCCGGGGGCGATCCCCGGTGCCGCCAGACCGACCCGGTTCTGGGCGCCGGCCCGCTCGAGCCTTCCGCGACCTCTCGCCTTGACCTATGTCGGTGCCTGACCGGGACTTTTGACCCTGTTTGGCGCCTTTGGCTTCGCCTGATGATGGGGGATCAACGAACGGATGCCCCGAAGCGGGCTCGAGCAAGCAGGTGAGTCGAATGGCGATTGCCCACCCAACCGCAGACACCACCACTCCCGAGGCCCCCACGCCGGGCTCGCCGGCAACCGAGCGGGCCCGGGCGCTGGGTCTCCCGTCTGCCACCGCCCTCGTGATCGGCAGCATCATCGGGACCGGCGTGTTCACCATGCCGGCCGTCCTGGCCGGTGCCGGTACCAGCTCCCTCCTGGTGTTGGGGATCATCGCCATCGGGGCCATCCTCCTCGGCACCATGTTCGGCCAGCTCACCAAGCGGGTCCCCAATTCCAACGGCGGCCTCTACGCCTACGCCCGTCACGAGTTCGGTGACTTCGCGGGGTTCCTGACGGCGTGGTGCTACTGGATCACCGCCTGGGCCGGCAACGCCGCCATCGTCTCCTCCTGGGTCCTCTACGTCGAGTCCCTCTTCTCCATCACCCACCCTTCGGCGTGGACCAACCTGGGCATCGCCTTGACCGGGCTGTGGATCCCGGCCCTGATCAACATCGTCGGCGTCCGGCAGATGGCCTGGTTCCAGAACGCGACGGTCGTCTTGAAGTTCCTTCCTCTGGCACTGGTGGGCGTCGTGGGATGGTTCTTCGTGAGGTCGGCCCACTTCGGTCCGTTCAACGCCACCGGCGGCAGCCTGTACAGCGGAATCGGCATCGCCGCCGGCGTGGCCTTGTTCTCCTTCATCGGCGTCGAGTGCGCGTCGATCGCCGCCGGCCGGGTGAAGAATCCCCGCAAGAACGTGGGTCGGGCCTCCATTCTCGGAACGGCATTGAGTGCGTTGCTGTACCTGGCAGTGACCGCGGCGGTGATGGGCCTCGTGTCGCACCAGCACCTGGTGGGCAACGGCACGCCTTTCGTCGCCGCCTTCCAAACCATGTTCGGGCACGCCACCTGGGTGGGCAAGGCGGTGGCCGCCACGGCGGTCATCTCGGGGATCGGGGCCCTGAACGGGTGGACGCTCGTCACCGCCGAGATGCCCTGGGCCGCCGCCCAGGACGGGCTCTTCCTGCCCCAGTTCGCCAAGCTCAATCGTGACGGCACGCCCTGGTTCGGCATCCTGGTGTCCACGGCGGTCGCCTCGCTTCTGATGGCTTTCGCCTACAGCTCCAAGACCGGGCTCACCGTCTTCACCTACCTCGTCGACCTGTCGGTGGTGACCGTGGCCATCCCCTACTTCTTCTCCGCTTGTGCGCAGCTCTCCTACCTGGTGTCCCGGCGCCGTCGGGTGATCGGCTGGCTGCTCGTTCGTGACCTCTCGATCGCCACGGCCAGCGTGCTCTTCTCCTTGTGGGTGGCCTTCGCATCTGGCTACCAGGCGGTGTACCAGGCGATGCTGCTCCTCCTGATCGGCCTTCCGATCTACGCCTTCTTGAAGGCCCGCAAGGAGCGCCTGGGCCAGGTGCCCGAGCCCGTGGAGCTCGCGCCCGAGACGATCAATGCTGATGACACAATCGTTCCCATCGCCCGCTGACGCTCGGCCGCCGGAGTCGTCAGCAAGAACGCAAGAGATGAGAGGAGTCGTCATGGCATCGAAGAAAGCTCTGGTGCGACCAGCCAGTCCCCGGCTCGCCGAGGGCATCGTGACCCACATCGAGCGCCAGCCGCTCGACTACCACCTTGCCCTGAAGCAGTGGGAGGGCTACGTCGAAGCCATGGAGGGAAGCGGATGGGAGATCGTCGAGGTACCTCCCGCCGACGACTGCCCCGACGGGGTCTTCGTCGAGGATGCGGTCGTGGTCTTCCGCAATGTCGCGGTGCTCAGCCGCCCTGGCGCCGATACCCGGCGCCTGGAGGTGTCCAGCGTCGAGCAGACGGTGGAGGAACTGGGGTGTTCCATCAACAGGATCCGCCCACCGGGGACACTCGACGGTGGTGACGTGCTCAAGATCGGTGACACCATCTACGTGGGAAGCGGGGGCCGGACCAACGCCGACGGCCTGCGCCAGCTGAGCGACATCCTCGGACCGATCGGCGCCACCGTGGTGGCCGTGCCGGGACCGCTTCGCAAGGTCCTCCATCTCAAGTCGGCGGTGACGGCACTCCCAGACGGAACGGTCGTCGGCTACCCGTCCTTGGTCGATGATCCGGGGTTCTTCCCCCAGTTCTTGGCGGTGCCCGAGGAGTCGGGGGCCCACGTCGTCGATCTCGGCGGGAACAAGATCCTGATGGCGTCGGACTGCCCGAAGAGTCACGAGATGTTCGCCGAACTCGGCTACCAAGTGGTCACGGTCGACATCAGCGAGTTCCAGAAGCTCGAGGGATGTGTGACGTGTCTCTCGGTGCGTCTGCGTGAGCTGTCGAGGGCACCGTCATGACCCTCGGCGTCCACTCCGAGGTCGGACAGCTCCGCCAAGCGGTGTTGCACCGCCCGGGCAACGAGCTCTCGAGGCTCACACCCGACAACATCGAGAGCCTGCTCTTCGACGACGTGATGTGGGCGAAGAAGGCCCGCGAGGAGCATGACGCCTTTGCCGAGGCCTTGCGGGAGAAAGGCGTCCGGGTCCACTACTACGGGCAGTTGCTGGCCGAGACCCTCGAGCTGCCCAAGGGCCGGGCATTCGTGCTCGACCGGGTGTGTACTCCCGAGACGGTGGGTCCTGCCCTCGTCGATTCCCTCCGCAGGCTCTTCGAGAACGTCGACGGGCCGACCCTGGCGAGCTATCTGGTCGGCGGGGTCCTCAAGGCCGATCTTCATCCCGGCCGCGTCCACAGCTTGAAGTGGGCGACCTTGGGAGCCGACGACTTCCTTCTCCCGCCCTTGCCCAACCACCTCTTCCAGCGGGACAACTCGTGCTGGATCTACGGTGGCGTGTCGGTCAACCCCATGGCGAAGCCCGCCCGCCAGCGAGAGACGCTGCACAGCCGGGCGATCTACCGCTTCCATCCCCTCTTCGCCCTCGAGGACATCATCGTCTACTACGGCGACGACGACCAGAACCATCTGCCGGCGTCGGTCGAGGGTGGCGACGTCCACGTCCTCGGGCACGGTGCCGTGCTCGTCGGGATGGGCGAGCGGACGACCCCCATGGCGATCGAGATCCTGGCTCAGGCGTTGTTCGCGACCCGACAGGCACAGCGAGTCATCGCCGTCGAACTACCCAAGTCGCACGCCATGATGCACCTCGACACGGTCATGACGATGCTCGACCACGAGACGTTCATCCTCTACCCGTACATGGAGAAGAAGTTCCGATCGTGGACCGTCACCCCGGCCGGCGATTCAGGACGACTGAGCGTCACTCGCAATCACAACCTGTGGGAGACACTGGCCGAGGTTCTCGGCGTGGACACCGTCAAAGTGCTCACGACCGACGAGGACATCCGGGCGGCGGAGCGCGAACAGTGGGACGACGGGACCAATTTCCTGGCCGTGGCGCCCGGAGTGGTGTTCGGATACGACCGCAACGTGGCCACCAACACCATGCTGCGCAAGCACGGTATCGAGGTGGTGAGCGTCAATGGGAGCGAGCTGGGCCGTGGTCGCGGCGGTCCGCGTTGCATGACGTGTCCGATCGAGCGGGATCCGTGAGCTCCCCCATGGCATCGTCCACCGAGACAACCGGAGCGGTGCCCGACCTTCGGGGCCGCAACTTCTTGAAGGAGCTCGACTTCACCGCGGCCGAGTTCCTCTCCCTCGTCGAGCTCGGGGGCCTGCTCAAGGTCGAGAAGCGTCTACGGCAGGAGACCCCCCGTCTCACCCGACGGAACATCGCGTTAATCTTCGAGAAGACCTCGACCCGGACCAGGGCCGCCTTCGAGGTGGCCGCTCACGACCAGGGGGCCCATGTGACCTACCTGGGCCCCGGCGATACCCAGCTCGGGCGCAAGGAGTCCATGGAGGACACCGCCCGGGTGCTGGGCCGGATGTTCGACGGGATCGAGTATCGAGGTTTCGGTCAGGACCGGGTGGAGACCCTGGGGCGCTGTGCGGGAGTCCCGGTTTGGAACGGGCTCACCGACGAATGGCACCCGACCCAGATGCTGGCGGACATCCTCACCATGAAGGAGCACTCTGGAAAAGCGTTGTCCGAGATGACCTACTGCTACCTCGGGGACGCCCGCAACAACACCGCCCATTCGCTCCTCGTCACCGGAGCGCTCCTCGGCATGGACGTGCGGATCGCTGCCCCCCTGAGCCTGCAACCTCTGGCCGCCGTGCAGGATACGGCGCACCTGCTCGCCTCGAGCTCGGGAGCCCGG
This sequence comes from Acidimicrobiales bacterium, assembly GCA_050011815.1. Classification (GTDB taxonomy): domain Bacteria; phylum Actinomycetota; class Acidimicrobiia; order Acidimicrobiales; family UBA8190; genus Chersky-840. Next base: position 78,440 of record JBEKIJ010000005.1, read on the forward strand.
ATCACCGTGAGCGAGGATGTCGCAGTGGCCGTTCGGGGTGCGGACTATCTCTACACCGACGTGTGGCTCTCGATGGGTGAGCCGGTCGAGGAGTGGAGCGACCGGATCCGACTCCTGCTTCCGTACCAGGTCACCGCGGCGGTCCTCGAAGCCACGCGCAACCCCGACGTCAAGTTCATGCATTGTCTTCCCGCCCTCCACGACCGCCACACCGAGATCGGGGCACAACTCGCCGCCCAATATGGCCTGAACGCGCTGGAGGTCACAGACGAGGTGTTCGAGTCGCCGAATTCGATCGTGTTCGACCAAGCCGAGAACAGGCTCCATACGATCAAAGCGGTCATGGTCGCCACCCTGGGGGACTGAGGTGCGGGTCGTCGTGGCCCTCGGAGGCAATGCGCTGCTCCAGCGCGGCGAACCGCCCGACTCCGAGGTCCAGGCCCATCACATCACCGCCGCGGTCGAGGCGCTCGCTCCTATCGTGAGAGACCACGAGCTCGTCGTCACCCATGGCAATGGGCCCCAGATCGGGCTCCTTGCTCTCGAGAGCGCCCGGGACCCGTCGTTGTCGCATCCGTATCCTCTCGACGTCCTCGGCGCTCAGACCCAGGGAATGGTCGGGTACTGGCTCCTCCAGGCCCTCGAGAACGTCGCCCCCGACCGCCAGGTGGCCTGCGTCGTGACCCAGACGCTGGTGTCGTCGGACGATCCCGCCTGGGGTGCACCGACCAAATTCATCGGTCCCGTCTACGGCGAGGCGGAGGCGACGCGACTCGCGGGCGAGCGGGGATGGCAGATCCGAGCCGACGGCGACCGGTGGCGCCGGGTGGTGGCCTCTCCCACTCCGCTGGCGGTGGTCGAGGACCCCCTCATCGAGCTCCTGCTGGCACAGGGGGTCGTGGTGGTGTGCGCGGGTGGGGGCGGAGCACCGGTCGTCCGGGACAGAGACGGTCGGCTGCAGGGGGTGGAAGCCGTGGTGGACAAGGACCGGACGTCGGCGATCCTGGCCGTATCGGTGAAAGCCGACGCCCTGCTCCTGCTCACCGATGTCGCCGGGGTGGTCGACGGGTTCGGCACGCCAGATGCCACGCTGCTCCGCCGTACCACTGCCGCCCGGCTCCGCCAGCTCGATCTTCCCGCGGGGTCCATGGGACCCAAGGTCGCTGCCCTGTGCGAATTTGCCGAGACGACGGGACAGTTCGCCGCCATCGGGTCGTTGGACGACGCCGAGGCGGTATTGCGCGGAGACTCCGGCACCAGCGTGGGGCTCGTGGATGTTCCCACCCGGTAGCCCCCGCCCGTGCACCTGCGTCACACGGACCCGGCGTGCCCCGGGATCGCCGTTTGCTCCCCGCGCCAGCTGTCAGGGGCGCTTGGCCATCAGCACCTTGAGGGCCCCGGTCTCTCCGGCGCGGGAAAAGGTGTCATAGGCGGCCATGGCCTGGTCGAGGCCGAAACGATGTGTCGTGAACCGAGTGGGATCGATGCGTCCGGCGCTGATCAGGCGAAGCAGTGTCGGGATGCTGGACGTGTCGACCAGCCCGGTCGTGATCGTCACGTCCTTGATCCACAACGACTCGAGGTGCAACGAGACCGGCTTGCCGTGGACACCCACATTTGCGACGTGGCCACAGGGTCGCACGAGCTCGGTGCACAACTCGAATGTCTCGGGCACGCCCACCGCTTCGATCGTCACGTCGGCCCCCAGGCCGCCGGTCAGGTCCCCGATCGTTTGGGCGGCCTCCTCCGGTGTCACGGCGCGATCCGCCCCGAAGGTGAGCGCCAGCTCGCGACGACTCGCCACCGAGTCGATGGCCACGATGGCGGAGGGCGAGAACAGAGAGGACGCGACCAGCGCGGAAAGGCCGATGGGACCACAGCCGACGATGGCCACGACGTCCCCGGGGCGCACACCCCCGGCGATGACACCGACCTCGTATGCGGTCGGCAGGATGTCGGCCAGATACAGGACCTGCTCGTCGCTCACGTCTTCGGGGACCGGGTACGTCGAATTGTCGGCGAAGGGGACGCGGGCGTACTCGGCTTGCACTCCGTCGATCAGGTGCCCGAAGATCCAACCCCCGCCCTCGAGACACTGGCCGAACCGCCCTTCCCGGCAGAAGCGGCAGTGCCCGCAGGCCGAGATGCAGGACAACAGCACTCGGTCCCCTTCCTGACGACTGTGGACGCCGGTGCCGCGTTCGACCACCGTGCCCACCGCCTCGTGACCGAGGATCCGCCCTGGGGTCACCGCGGGGACGTCACCCTTCAGGATGTGGAGATCGGTGCCGCAAATGGTCACCGAGTCGATCTGCACGATGGCATCGGTATCCGCCTCCAGCTTGGGGTCGGGCACTTCGTCCCAACTCTTCTGACCAGGGCCGTGATAGATGACCGCTCTCATGCGAACCTCCCGGATACGTTTCTCAAGCCCATGGTCGCCCACAGCCGCCCCGGGCTCCAGGGGCAAAGGTCCTTCGTTTGGCACCGTTGTGTCTTCGGTGCCCTCGTGGTGTTCAGGGTCGGCGGGCGTCGCACCGATACACTCAGGCGCATCACCGGAACGCAGAGTCATGCGCCGTCACCGCGGGTGCACGGTGGGGCCACGACCCGGGATGCCTCGATGGCTTCGCTGGCCAGTGCGGTGAGGGGCTCGTGATCCCCGTCGCCGATGGCAAGGCGGCGGTCGCGCCGCCCGCCCTGGACATGGTCACCGCGGCCGGGATGCCTGGCGGCAAGGTCCTCGAAGAACTCGGAAGCGCCGAGCCCGGACTCTCCTCGGCGGATGCGGCCGAGCGATTGGCTCGGTTCGGACCGAACGTCGTCGGGACGCACAGTGTCCGCGCCCTGGACGTGTTGGTGGGTCAGGTCCGGAACCCGCTCATCGTGCTGCTCCTTGTCTGCGCCGGGGTGTCGGGCATCACCGGTGATCCCACCGACGCCGTCATCATCGCCGTGATCATCCTCCTCAGCATCGCGCTCGGGTTCTTCAACGAGTACCGGGCCGAGGTGGCGGTGGCTGCCCTCCACGACAAGGTCCGTCGCCGGGCGCTCGTGTGGAGAGAAGGACACCCCCACCACTTCGACGTCATCGACCTGGTGCCCGGTGACGTGGTGGCACTCGGGGTCGGGGACCTGGTCCCCGCCGACGTGCGGCTGCTCGAGACCAACGACCTGGAGTGTGACGAGGCCATCCTGAGCGGTGAACCGGTCCCGGCCCAGAAGGGCAGCGAACCCGTCGTGGGCGCGACCGGGGTGGACCTCGCGTCCTGCGCCTTCATGGGCACCATCGTCCACCAGGGGTCGGGACGAGGTGTGGTGGTGGCCACCGGGCTGTCGACGGAATTCGGTCGGATCGCGGCGGGGCTTTCCGAACGGCCGGCCGAGACCGCCTTCCAAGCCGGCCTGCGGGGGTTCTCGCGTTTTCTGGTGGGAGTCGCTGCGGTGCTGACGGTCGCCATCTTCGCCATCAACGTCGGCTTCCACCGGCCCCTGATCGAAGCGCTCCTGTTCTCGTTGGCCATCGCCGTCGGCATCACGCCCGAGATGATGCCCGCCATCGTCACCGTGAGCCTGTCCTCGGGCGCCCGGGAGCTGGCCAAGAAGAAGGTCCTGGTGAAGCGTCTGGTGGCGATCGAGGACCTCGGGAACATCCAGGTCCTGTTCACCGACAAGACCGGAACCCTCACGGAAGGGGCGATCACCTTCAGCCGCTCTCTGGGCCCGGGAGGAAGCGACGATCCTTCGGTCCTGGTCCTGGGACTCGTGTGCAATGAGGCGGCCGATACCCAGGACGGGCCGGTGGGTGGCAACGCCTTGGATCAGGCTCTGTGGGAGGCACCTGAAGCGCGGGCCCTGGCCGGTACCACCGCCGGACCCGATACCTATCGTCGTCTGGGCGTGCTCCCCTTCGACCACGATCGCCAACTCGTCAGCGTGAGCACGACGGGACCCGACGATCGTCCGCTGCTCGTCACCAAGGGCGCCCCCGAGACCGTCCTGGCCCGCTGCACGGCCGTTTCCGCCGAGGCACAGGACACACTCGAGCACCTCTTCGCACAGGGTGCGCGCGTCGTGGCAGTTGCCACCCGTGACGGGTCAACGATCGAGGCCATCGGATCACCGTGCGCAGCGGACGAGCACGGTCTCACCTTCGTGGGATTTCTCACCTTCGTCGACCGGCCCAAGCCCGACGCCGGCGCGTCGATCGAACGCCTGCACACCCTCGGGGTCGATGTGAAGATCATCACGGGAGACAATGGCATCGTCGCCGGAAAGGTCTGCAGCGACATCGGGCTCGAGCTTTCCGGCACCCTCGTCGGTGCAGACATTGACGCCCTTGATGACGACGCGCTGGCGGCCGCCATTCCGTCCACGACCGTGTTCGCCCGGGTGAGCCCGGAACAGAAGTCACGCATCATCAAGGTGGCGCGTCGCACGGGGGTGGCGGTGGCGTTTCTGGGTGATGGGGTCAACGATGCCGTGGCCCTGCACCACGCCGATGTCGGTATCTCGGTGGACTCGGGCACCGACGTGGCCAAGGACGCGGCAGATATCGTGCTTCTCGACAAGGACCTGGGCGTCCTGGCCGACGGTGTCATGGAGGGAAGGCGGATCTTCGCCAACACGATGAAGTTCGTGTTCATGGCGACCTCCTCGAACTTCGGCAACATGTTCAGCGCCGCGGGAGCTTCGTTGTTCCTGACGTTCTTGCCGATGCTGCCTTCACAGATCTTGCTCAACAACCTTCTCTACAACGCCGGGCAGCTGGCCATCCCCACCGACCGTGTCGATCCCGAAGCTCTCGAGCGTCCCGCGGCTTGGGACATCGGTTTCATTCGTCGGTTCATGGCGGTCTTCGGGCCGGTGAGCTCGATCTTCGACTTCCTCACCTTCGGCGTGATGCTCTGGGTCCTGCATGCCGGCCATGCCGAGTTCCGCACCGGGTGGTTCGTCGAGTCGATCGCCACCCAGACGCTGGTCATCTACGTCATCCGTACCCGGCGGATCCCCTTCCTGCGGAGCATGCCCAGTAAGACCATGCTCACCCTGCCCATCGCGTGCGCGGTGATCGGCGCCTGTCTGCCCTTCACCCCCCTGCACCATCTGCTCGGGTTCACGGCCCTGCCGGTGACCTTTTTCTTGATCCTGATGGGGATGATCGTCTTCTACCTGATCCTGGCTGAGTTCGCCAAGGCCCGCTTCTATGCCGTGCGGCGGCCTTCGGTCGAACCGGTCTCCACCCGTCGGCAACGACTGGAGCGCCGCGTCGTGCGCCGGGCCGCCCCGTTCACCCGGCACGTCATCTCAGAACCGGCTCGTCTTCTGAACCGGCTCCCGAAGGCGGACCGCGGGGCTCGAACGCCCTGATGCCTCGACCTGCGGTGCACCGGGACCCCGGTGCCCGGTCGGCTCGGCCCGGTCGGCGGGGTCGACGCTTTCCACGAGCTCTCTGAGCGCGCCGGGAATGGCCCCGGCGATGTCCCACACTCTCGGCACGAGGTCCGGGCAGGTGATGATGCCGAAGCCGACGCGATCGCCCTGGGAGAGCACCGTGACGTTGAGTGCGGCCCCGTCGGTGATGGGCCCGAACGGGTAGAGACCGAGCACTCGGGCGCCGGCCATGTACAGAGGAATGGGCGGCCCCGCGACGTTCGAAAGAATGAGGTTGTGCACAACGGGGTGGTGATCGGCGAGGTGCAGAGCCGAGTACAGGCGGGCACCCGCGCCCATTCCGTTCAGCCATGAGAGCTCGGCCCAACGTATGAGGGTGTCAGCGCCCACCATCTCGTGGATCTCCTTGGCCCGGGCATTGGCCGAGGAGATCGCCTTCAGCCGTGCCACGGGGTCGGGCTCATCGGTGGCGAGGGTCGAGAACATGACCGAGACCTTGGTGGTCCCGGCCCGGTCGGAGGTCTGGTCGTGCACCGACACCGGAACCGCAGCCAGGAGGGGGTGCTGCGGGAGTTCGCCCCGATCCCCGAGGTAGTGGCGAAGCGCTCCACCCACGACGGCGGTGACCACGTCGTTCACGGTGACGCCGAATTGGCGTTTCACCGCCTTGACATCTGTCAAGGCGACATCGGTGAAGGCCACGGATCGTTCTGCGGTGAGGGTGGCATTGAATGACGTACGCGGCGCCGTGAACGGCTTCGCAAAAGGAGCGTCTCCGTTTCCGTGCCGATTGAGACCCCACAGTGTCGTCGCCAGCCGCACGGCCGTCTCCGGTATCAGGCGGGCAAGCACCAGAGGCTCGGTGAGGCGACTCGCCAGGCTCCGGCCGAGCACCTCGATCGGGTTTGGGTCCCTGACAGCGCGCCGGTGCTTGGACGGCGGCCGAGGTGTCGGTTCGGCTTCGAGATCGAGCAGGCGCCCCATGATGTTGGCCGCCGAGACTCCGTCGACGATCGAATGATGCATCTTCAGGAGGACGGCGATGCGGGTGTCCGCCAGTCCCTCGATCACAGAGATCTCCCACAGAGGCCGGTCTCGGCGGAGCGGCCTCCCGGCGATATCCCCGACGACCGTGGCCAGGATCCGGTCGTCGCCGGGCGGATCGAGGACGAGATGATGGAGATGGTGATCGATCTCCACATCGGGATCGTTCACCCAGAAGGGGCGGCCCAGGTGAACCGGGTCGGTTCTGAGCTTCTGGTGCACGGCATGAATTCTGGGGAGGCGCTCGGCCAGCATGGCCCGAATCCGGTCGTAGGGGTCGCCCGCCGGCATCGTGGACGGATCGAGGACCACAAGGCCACAGACATGCAGGTGCATGGTGGGCGTCTCGCAATAGAGGAAGGCGCCGTCGAGGCCACCGAGGTGCTCCATCAGGACACCTCGGTCCCTGGACGGCGGTGGCGGTGGTGACGGCGGTAGCGGTGGTCGTCGCCGGGGTGATCTGGTTCGATGAAACCCACTCCCCGATTATCCGGCCGGACAGGACGAGGCCGACAGTGGCAAAGGTCCCATCCCCCTGCCGGGTGGCGAGCCCCTAGTGGTTGATCGGTACCTGCCACGTGAGCAGTGTCCCGCCGGAGTCCAGGGTCTCGATGACCAGCTGCCCGTGGAGCTTCTCGGCCCGACGCCGGAGGTTCACGAGCCCCAATCCACCCTCGCCGACCTCGCCGCCCTCGGAATCGGTGAGACCTCGGCCGTTGTCCCGCACCTGGAGGACGCAGGAGTCACCCTTCACACTGAGATTCACGCTCACCTCCGAGGCCTGCGCATGGCGCCCAACGTTGGTCAACGCCTCTCGAACGGTGGCGTACAGGTGCTCGGCCATCTCGTCGGAGATGGCGGCGTCCACGGGACCGTCGATGGAGGTCCGGACCTCGACACCGACCACGGAGTTCAGCTCCCGTATGAGGGCCAAGACGGTGGCCCGGACCCCCTGCACGATGCCCGCCGACCCGAGCTCGTAGATGGTTGACCGGACCTGTCGGATGGTGGCATCGAGATTCGAGACCGCTTCTTTGAGTCGGTCCGCCATCCCGGCCGCATCTGCTGCTCCGGCCATGCTCTGGAGCGAGAGGGTGACCGCGAAGAGACGTTGGATGACCGTATCGTGCAGATCCCGGGCGACGCGGTCCCTGTCCTCGTAGACGGCCACCTCCTGCACACGCTGGTGCAGACGGGCGTTCTCGATGGCGATGGCGGCGGCGAGGGCAAGCGCCTCGACCAGCGCCTCGTCGTCACGGGTGAACTCCGACCAGCCGACTTTGTCGGTGAGATAGAGGTTGCCGTAGACCTCGCCGCGGACCTTGATCGGCACCCCCAGAAACGACGTCATCGGAGGGTGGTTCGGGGGGAAGCCGACGCTCTCGTCGTGGGTCCCCAGGTTGCTCAGACGCAAGGGCCGGGGATCCCTGATCAGGAGCCCGAGCACGCCTCGGCCCGTGGGCCGCGCCCCGATCCGCCGCTCTTCCTCCGGGTCGAGCCCGACGGTCACGAACTCCGCAAGAGCGGTGTGGTCGTCGTCCAAGACTCCGAGGGCACCGTAGCGGGCGCCGGTCATCGAGCACGCTTCTTCGATGAAGTGGCGCAGGAGAGAGGGGAGCTCGAGATCCGCTTCCAGCAGCAGCGTCGCTTCGAGCACCCTCCGAAGCTTGACGGGGTCCTCAATCGACCGGAATGGCACCAAGAAAGAGTCTAGCGAGGTGATGACGCAATCTCTGGCGACCAGGCCTCCGTGCCGGCGTTCCCCGGTCGCCAGAGGAGAATCGGCCGTGGTGGGAGATGGGTTGCCTTGCCGGGGTGCAATTGGGAGGATTACCAGGTGGCTCTGCGCGTCTTCCTCCTCGATGACCATGAAGTCGTCCGAACCGGCCTTCGGGCGCTGCTCGAGGCGAGCGAGGACATCGAAGTCGTGGGTGAGGCGGCCACTGTGGCCGAGGCGCTGGCCAGGATCCCGCCCACCCGTCCTGACGTGGCCATTCTCGACGTCCGACTCCCTGATGGAAGCGGTGTCGAAGTCTGTCGTGAGATCCGGTCCAGTGCACCGGAAATTGCTTGTGTGATGCTCACGTCGTATGCCGACGACGAGGCGCTCTTTGCCGCCATCATGGCCGGCGCTGCGGGATATGTCCTGAAGCAGGTCGAGAACACAGATCTCGTCGACGCCGTCCGACGTGTCGCCGCCGGCCAGTCCCTTCTCGATCCGGTTCTTACCGAGCGGGTCCTGGCCCGCCTGCGCGAGGGCCCCAAGGTCGACGCGCGCCTCGCCAGCCTCACACCTCAAGAGCGTCGAATTCTGGATCTCGTCGCCGATGGTCAAACCAACCGGCAGATTGCGGCATCGATGTACCTGGCCGAGAAGACCGTCAAGAACTACGTGTCCAACGTGCTGGCGAAGCTCGGCATGGAGCGCCGCACCCAGGCCGCCACGTACGCGGCCCGCCTGGACGAGAGGACCCAGCGGGGCCTGCGAGACGACGCCTCGGGCACGTAGGAGCCCACCGTCAGCGTTGTCCCCACGCATGTTGGGGTCGGTCGCTGAACTCGGCCGACTCTTCGAGCACGTCGAGATGGATCCCCCGAGACACGAGGGCCTGCTCGAGCCGGGCCCGCTCGTGCTGGGGCTGACCGAATTTCGTGAGATCGACGTCGATCCCCAGACGTCGGGAGAACTCGATGAGGGCGACGTCGTAAGCCAACTGGTCGGCGATCGCATCCGGGGCCCAGTCGGACCCCGTGTACGACGACAGCTTGGCTCCCAACCGGTTGCGCCGTTCCAGCAGTTGGGCCAGAACGTCTCCGGTTGTCGATCCCGGAACGGAGTGCGTCTGGTCGAGCGCGGTGTCTAGAAGTTGTGAATAGACGGACATGATCCCTCACCGACCTCCTCGCCCGGGCGCGTGTGCACCCGAGGTCCGCCCGACCGCGTTGTCGTTAGGCCGAATTATTCGCCTCGCCCACTCGCAGATGGTCATGACGCTTCCCAAGGAACTCGGATCGGCGCGATTCCACAGCGCAGAAGCCGAAATCCCCGATCGCGCCCTGGACGCGATCGCCCAGCGATCCCTGCCCTTGTCATCATTTTCCTTTGCATCGTCTTGTCGTCCCAGCGTGCGCGCCGGCCCCTCCACGAGGCCAGGGCCAAAGGTCACAGGAGCCTCGACGAAGACCTCGACCGGGGGTGAGGTGCTCATGAGGCGACTTCCGTGTGGGCTCCGCCCAGGGCGAGGACCTCGTCGAATCCCTGGGCCAGACACGCCATGAAGATGTCGATATCGGGTACCGCGGCGGCATCGACCGTCACCCCGATCTCGCACGTGCCGTCGTAGGACAGCAAGGTCACGTTCACCGCCGCCCCGATGGTGGGGCCGAAAGGCACGTATTTCGTCACGCGGGCACCGGCCAGGTACACAGGAAAGGCAATGCCGGGCACGTTGCTCGCCAGGAAGTCGACGTGCTTCAGCATGCTCCCGACCGCACCGGGAGGAAGCAGGTTGAGCACTCCCGCGATGGTGTTGGAACGAGGGACCGATCGCTCGTCTCGTGCCGCTCGGCACCGCACCCCGATGCACTTCATCCGAGCGATCGGGTCGGCGATGCCGACGGGCACCGTGAACCGAGCGAGGGTGATCCGGTTCCCGGCCGCGGGGTCACCGGCCGTGCGGACGCTGATGGGAAGCGTCACTCGGAGCTCGGTCGCCGACTGGCCGTGGTGCTCGTGGTATCGCCGGAATCCCCCGGTGACAGCGGCCATGAACCCGTCGTTCACCGATCCTCCCCCTCTGGCCGATGCCCGCTTGAGGTCGTCGAGCCCGATCTCGAGCATGGCGAGGCGTCGCCTCAAGCTGCGACCGGTCATGAGGGGAGAGAGGGTGTTGGAGACTGGAGCCACGGTGCGTCCGACCGAGCGCAACATCTCGATTGCGTCCCGTGAGCTGTGCACGGGGTGACGCCCGCTTCGCCACATCGACGGGATCGCCGCGTTCGCCTGATTTCGGACGAAGCCGAATATCTTGCGCCCTTCGTGGAGGATGGACGCGGAGACGAGCTCAGCCGTCCCGTGTGCCGATTCGCACGGACACTCGGGAAGGGGACCTTGAGGTGGTGCAGAATCCGACCGGGTGTCGAAGAGGGCGAGGAGAAGTTGCATTCCCCCGATCCCATCTGTGAGCGAATGATGCAGCTTCATCACCAGGGCTGCGCCTCCTCCCGTCAGGCCTTCGACAAGGGTGAACTCCCACAGCGGATGGGCGGTGTCGAAGCCCGACATCGCCCCCAGGCGGGCCATTTCGATCACGGTGCCGGGGGTATGCGGCGGCGGGGACGCCACCCGGCGGAGGTGCCAGGTGAGATCGAAGTCGGGATCGAGGGTCCAGCGAGGGGTCGCCAGGCGCCCGGGTGGCTCCACCGGGCGGCGACGGAAGATCGGCACCAGACGTGTGGCCCGCTCGAGGCGATCCATCAGGGTGTCCCACTCCGGTGATCGATCGAGCCAGGCCACAGCGACGATCGTCGACCTCAGCGCGGGGTCGGTCTCCATGTACCAGGAGAACGCATCGCTCTCGCGCATGAACTCATCGACTCGCCCGGCCACCGCCCCTCCTCCGATAGGGAGCTCTACCAGCGTGTTTACCCAACCCGCCCCGTCCGCACCAGAGGAAAACGTCCCGACGCCCAGAGCCCGCCCCCGTTGAGCGACTCGGCTCGGCCACCAGGGGCGTCGAATGATCCTGGGAGCTAAGGGCATTCGGCCCTGTTCCCGAGGTGTCGAGTCGGCCAGCATCACCAAAGAGTCCATTTTTCGGAGTGGGGGCAGGACGAGTTCTCGTTGAGTCAAGCCCATCCGAAGGGTCATGGGGGAGGTTGCAATGTCCATCGCCACGATTCCGATCAAGCGTCGGACCAACAGCCGGCTCTACGACGCCCTGTGGAAGCGTCAACTGACCAGCTACCCGAACAGGCCCGCCCGCCTGGGCTACCTCGGCATCGTGGTGCTCACGACGATCGTCCTCTACTACCTCTACTACGTGGAGGGCGCCATCACGCCCTTGTTGCTGCCCTACTACCACATGTCGTTCCTGTACTTCCTCTACCTGTTGGTCGTGTCGAACGCCATTGGCGCGTTCACCGCCATCATCGGGGGCCTCTCCGACAAGATCGGTCGGGCCAACCTGACCATCTACGGCACGCTCACCGTGGGGCTCGTCCAGCTCGTGGCGGTACCGCACATCCACAGCGAGTTCGGTTTCGCCCTCGCCTACTGCGTGATCGGGTTCGTGGAGGGCATCATCCTCGTCTCCACACCGGCGCTCATGCGTGACTTCTCTCCGCAGATGGGGCGCGGAGCGGCCATGGGCTTCTGGGCACTGGGCCCGACGGTCGGAAGCCTGCTGGCCAGCGTGGTCGCCACGCGCACCCTCGTACACCTCCACCCGTGGCAGGACCAGTTCGTCATCTCCGGCCTTGTGTGCATGGTGGTGGTTGCCATCGCCTTCGTCGCCCTGCGCGAGCTCTCCCCCCAACTCCGTGACCAGCTCATGGTGTCGGACAACGAGCGTGCTCTCGTCGATGCCCGCGCCAAGGGTATCGACGTGGAGAAAGCCACTCGGCACCCGATGAGGTCGATGCTGCGTCTGGACCTCATCGCCTCGTCTCTGGGGATCTCGGTGTTCCTGCTCATCTATTTCGCATCGGTCAGCGTGCTCACGCTGTACTGGGTGGTGATCTTCAATCGCACCACTGCCGATGCCAACGGCATCAACATGTGGTACTGGGCATGCATGTCACTCATGCTGGTGGTCTTCGGTGTCGTCTCCGACCGGTTCCGAGTCCGTAAGCCGTTCATGCTGATCGGAGCCATCGGGACGATCGTGATGACCATCGTCTTGCTGCATCAGATCGACCACCCCACCACGGGCTATTACTCCAACGTCTTCGTGGTGGTGCTCCTCGGCCTGTTCATCGGGATGACCTACACGCCGTGGATGGCCGGTTATACCGAGGCCGTCGAGGCCCACAATCCTGCGCTCTCGGCTCACGGACTCGCCGTGTGGGGCTGGATCCTGCGGATCGTGGTCGCCCTGTCATTCATCGTCCTCCCCCGCGTCATCACCACCTCCACCACCTTGGTGGACAACCAGAACGCGGCCACGAACCTCCAGACCTTCGAGCTCGCTCAGCCCTATGTCCCCGCCGCCGGGAACCTCCATCCCAAGGCCGCGCCGGCAAGTGTCATCACGGCGCTGAAGGAGATGCAGCCCTACGGTCCCGGCCAGGCCTTGGCGGCCTTGCTGCAGACCTTCGGGACCACGCACAACGTCATGGCGGGGATGGCGGCGGTGCCGCCCTCGCTCAAGCTCCAGGTTCAGGGCCTGCTCGCCTTCTCACCCCTCGCCACCGACATCCAGGCCGGGCGCGCCGTCTCCGACGGACAGATTGCGGCGGTGCATGCCAGCTCGCCCCAGCTCGCCACGTTGCTCAGCGTCGAGAAGAAGGTCATCCCGGCCCAGAAGGCGTCGAGCAACGAGTGGAAGCGGTGGTGGTGGGTGTGCGTCGCGGGCCAGCTCGTGTTCCTCGTCCTGGTGTTCTTCATGCGGGGTCGGTGGAGCCCGAAAGCGGCCAAGGCCGACTTCGACAAGCACGAGCGCTTGGTGGCCATAGAGCTGGACAAGCTCCGCGGCCGGGACTCCACAGAGTCGGTGATGTACCCGGTGTTGGCACCGACCGGCACCGATGACGGCGCATTGTGGGTGCACTAGGGACCGGTCCGCCCCGATGGGCGGGGCTCGACGATTCACACCACGTGCCAACACGAGGAGGCTCCCGTGGAGAATGCAGCAGCAGTCGTGATCGAGGGCGCGACGATCATCGAGGCCTTTCGGGCCAACGTGCGGACGATCCCGACACGTCCGGCCATGCGCCGTCGCGCCGTAGGCGGATGGGAGACCCTGACGTGGGCCGATTACGGGCGGGCCGCCGCCCAGGTGACCGCCGGCCTGGCTGACCTCGGTATCGGGGCCGGCGAGCGGATCGCCATCCTTTCGGGCAATCGGGTGGAGTGGCACCTGGCCGACATCGGTGCGCTCGCCAACGGTGGCGTGACCGTACCGATCTATCCCACGAGCTCCGCGGAGCAGGTGCGGTACATCCTCGATCATTGCGGAGCGCGACTGTGTTTCGTGGAGGACGAGGAGCTCCTGGCCAAGGTCCTCGAGGTGCGCCACGAGTTGCCCAAGCTGGACCGGGTCGTGATCTTCGACGACGGCAAGAGACTCGATGACCCCTTCCTGGTGGGTTTCCCCGGGCTCCTCGCCGTGGGGGCCGACCGGTTGCATCGAGAGCCAACCCTGGTCGAAGAGCGGGCGTCGGCGATCGCCCCCGAGCAGCCGGCCACCTTCGTCTATACGAGCGGCACCACTGGACCTCCCAAAGCGGCGGTGTTGTCGCACGCCAACATCATGTGGACGATTCGCAGCGCCGCCTCACTGGTGCATCTGGCATCAGGGGAACGCTTCTTGTCCTTCCTGCCCCTCAGCCACGTGGCCGAGCGTGGCATGAGTGAGTTCGCCCCCATCGCCGCCCGCGGCGAGACGTGGTTCGCTCGGAGCCTGGCGACGGTTGCCGAGGACCTGCTCGACTGCCGCCCGACCGTCTTCTTCGCCGTGCCCAGGGTGTGGGAGAAGCTCCAGAGCGCGGTGCTGGCCAAGATCGAGCATGCTCCCTGGCTCGCGCAACAAATGGTGCACCGGTACGTGGAGTTGGCTCTGCTCCTCGAAGCGCAACGCGCCACGAGAGGTCGGGGGGTGCCGTGGGAGACTGTGCCTCACGCCGTGCTCGACGCGGCGTTGGGCACCATGATCCGTCGGGAGATCGGCCTCGACCGGGCCCACATCCTCATCACGGCGGCCGCTCCCATCCACCCCGACCTCCTGCGCTGGCTGCACGCCATCGGGCTTCCGGTGATCGAGCTCTATGGGCAGACCGAGGTGTGCGGACCTACCACCTGCAACCCTCCTGAGGACAACCGGGTGGGCACCGTGGGGCGGGCCCTTCCCGGCGTGGAGGTCCGCATCGCCGAAGACGGTGAGATCCTCGTCCGGGGGGGCAACGTGTGCGCGGGGTATTTCAACGACCCGACGAGCACCGCCGCGCTCCTCGACGCTGACGGTTGGATGCACTCCGGTGACCTGGGATCACTCGACAGCGACGGTTATCTCCGTCTCACGGGGAGAAAGAAGGATCTCATTATCACCGCTGCCGGGCAGAACATCGCCCCGCAGGACATCGAAATGGAGCTCAAGAGCCACCCCCTCGTCTCCGAGGCCGTCGTTGTCGGCGAGGGCCGCCGCTACCTGACCGCACTACTCACCCTGGATGCCGAAGCGCTCGGGGAGTGGGCCCATGACCGGGGCAAGGTCGCGGACTTCGAGGCCTTGGCGTCCGATCCCGATCTCCGCGAGGAGGTCGATGCCATGGTGGCTGTCGTCAACGCTCGACGCTCCCGGGTGGAGGGGATCCGCAAGCACCGGATCCTGGCCCATGAGCTGACCGTGGCTGCCGGCGAGCTCACACCGACACTCAAGGTCAAGCGCTCGGTGGTATGCGAGCTCAACGTCGACCTCATCGAAGACATGTATGCGGAGGACGTCTGAGCGTCTCAGACCGTGTGTCGCCCGGGTCCCCAGTTGCCTTGTGCGGCCCGCCGAGCCAGGATCGATGCCGTGCGGACGCTTCCCCCACCTCGCGAGGTCGACGTTCCGGTCGTCGAATTGGCTCGCCTGCAGCCTCTCATCGGGGAGCAGCGTTACGCCGGGCTCGTTGCAGAAGCAGCCCGGACCCGGGCTGCCCTTCGCGGCTGCACGGTGTGGAACATCAACTCGACGGCGACGGGTGGGGGAGTGGCCGAGATGTTGCAGGTGCTCGTCGGCTACATCCTCGGGGCCGGCGTGTCGGTCCGCTGGCTCGTCATCGCCGGCGACCCCGAGTTCTTCTCGATCACGAAGCGGATCCACAACCGTCTCCACGGCGTACCCGGCAACCCGGCCCCGCTGGATGCGGCGGCGGTCGCCGCCTACGAGTCCGTCCTGATGGCCAACGCCAGCGCCATCACGCCCCAGGTTCGGCCCGACGACGTGGTCATCCTGCATGACCCTCAGACCGCCGGGTTGGCCGCACCTTTGAAGGCCGCCGGCGCCGTCGTGTTGTGGCGGTCCCACGTCGGCACCGAAGTGCCAAACCGTTGGACCGAGGACGCCTGGGCGTTCCTGCGGCCGTACCTGGCGGCCTGTGACGGGTTCGTCTTCACGCGACGGGAGTACGTGCCGGGGTGGCTGCCGATGGACCGGGTGTCGATCATCCCGCCGTCGATCGACCCCTTCTCACCCAAGAACCAGGATCTCTCCGAGGACCAGCGCCATCAGATTCTGGCGGCTATGGGGATCCTCGACGAAGCGCCCGCGGGAGCGGCATCCTTCATCCGCCGGGACGGTTCGGTTGGCCACGTGGGTCGGCGGGCGGCTGTCGTGGCCGAAGGCCCCCTCGATGCCTCGGTCCCCCTCGTGATCCAGGTGTCGCGCTGGGACCACCTCAAGGACATGGCGGGGGTGATGGCCGGTTTCGCGGCGGGGGTGGCGGACCGCGGCGATGCGCAGCTCGCGCTCATCGGCCCTGCTGTCGATGACGTCGATGACGACCCCGAAGGCCACCAGGTGCTCGAGGAGTGCATCGAGGCGTGGAGCCTGTTGCCATTTCACCAGCGCCGGCAGATCCGACTCTTGACCCTCCCCATGGACGATGGGGATGAGAACGCGGCCATGGTCAATGCACTGCAACGTCAGGCCTCCATCATCGTGCAGAAGAGCCTGGCCGAAGGCTTCGGCCTGACCGTGGCCGAAGGCATGTGGAAGGCCAAGGCAGTGGTGGCTTCTGCCGTGGGTGGCATCGTCGACCAGATGGTCCGAGGGACCGGCGTGCTGCTCCACGATGCCACCGACCTCGAAGCCTTCGGCGACGCCTTGGTGTCCCTGCTCGACCGACCCCAGGAAGCCGCCCGCCTGGGCGGCAATGCCCGCCGACATGTCTTGGAGGGCTTTGTGGGCGACGAGCATCTCATGCGCTACGGAGCGTTGATCGAGCGACTCAAGGCGCGCTGAGCAAGCCGGTGTTCGGCGCCTACTGGTCGGGTGGGCTCGCCCGAAGAAGCCGACCCGTGATCTTGTGGGGGATGATCTTGAGCCAGCGATCCGCCGGCGGTGGCGCCCATGAATGAACGCTCAGCGAGCGAAGAGCCTCGGAGCGATCGTCGAGAGCCGTAGAGATATCCTCACCGATCCCCTGGACCAGCACGCTCCATCCCAGTCCCTTCTCCCAGTCGACGTGGTCGACCTCGAAGCTCACCGCGGTCAGGGGTGCGTGGAAGACCTTCGCACCCTGGTTCGTCTGGAGGACCACCGTGTCTCCCTCCATGGCGAATCGCATGGGAAGCACGAGCGGAACCCCGTCAACCACCACACCCAGTCGACCGAGGCGTTGCGTCGCCATCCGGGTCAAGCACTCGTCTCGTCCAAGCTCCTCAATGGTGCCCCGGTGCTCCATGGCTGATCCTCTCCGCTTACGAGATGAGATGTCCCACCGAGAATGTATATGTGAAAAGTCGGGGCGTGGGTGGGGCGCCCCTGCTCGGATCCCATGCAGCCACGACGGACGCCGGCTCCGTCGGCGACCACCCGACGACATCGGTCGGCAGGGGACTCGGGTTCACCACGTCGTGACCTGATGACGCACTGCGCTATTGGACCTCACGGCTCCGGGGGGTGAACAGGATCAGATCCTGTGGCGCCGGCGTCGGATGCGGCTGTGCGCAGGGGGAACCGGCGCCCGGTGACCACGTCCAGGCGAACCACGAACACCATGTCGCCGGGCTCGGGCACCAGCGGTTTCGGAGCGAACTCGGCGATCGCCTGGAGCTCGGACTCCTCCACCGGCGTCGCCAGACCACGCACGAGCACGCTCCACGCCTTGTGGGCATCGCGGTCCACATCATCGACCTCGAAGGCGACGAGCGAACCGGAAATGATGTCTACCAAATGGCCAGATCCGAGACGTATGACGACGTGGCGGTCGTGATAGGTGAAATTCACAGGTTGGATGATCGGCGCCTGCGCGGTCGAAATACCCAACCGTCCGGTCGATCCCTTCTTCGCCGCCGTGGCAAGCAGCCGAAGGCACTCGCCCAGGGGGAGCAATTCTGATCCACGTTCATCTGTCCACATAGAAAAAGCGTCTCACCTCCCACCCGATGTACCCAGGGTCTTTGGTCCCTCCTGGCCTCGGTTCTTTGACTCGTGCCATCTTCCCGTCCGGCCGTGCAATGTTCCCACTCCGTCAAGCTGCAACCCGTTCATGGCCCCGGCGGGTCCGGTGCTCGTCATGGCTCGGGTGCCAAGTCGAGAATCTCCTCGAGATCTTTCACCACCAGGTCCGCACCCATCTCCGTCAGTGTGGCGGCGCTCGCGCTTCGGGCGACCCCGATGACCAGCCCGAAGTGCCCAGCGTGACCGGCAGAGACCCCCGCAGGCGCATCCTCGATGACCGCGGCCCGGGCGGGCTCCACTCCGAGGAGCGACGCGGCGTGGAGAAAGGTATCGGGGAACGGCTTCCCTCTCAGGTGCGATTGCCGAGCGATCCGTCCGTCGACGATGACGTCGAAGAGTTGGGTGATATGGGTCGCCTCGAGCACAGCGATGCAGTTCTCACTGGCGGACACGACGGCAATGCGTCGGCGGGCTGCTCGGAGTCGCTTCACCAGTGCCACCGATCCGGGGAACACCGTGACCTCCCCGGCCAGGCGCTCGAGCACGAGTGCGTTCTTCCGGTTCCCCACGCCCCAGACCGTCTCCCTGTCGGGTGAGTCGCTCGGGCGGCCTTCTGCAAGAGTGAGCCCCCGCGAGGAGAGGAAGTCCCGGATACCGTCGGAGCGGGGCTTGCCGTCAACGTAACGCTCGTAGTCGTCGACCTGGTCGAAGGCCCGGAATGTTCCGCTCTCGTCTTCGAAGTGCCTCGCCAGGACCTCGTCGAAGGCTGTCTTCCAGGCCGCGGCGTGCACGCGAGCGGTATCGGTCAGAACACCGTCGAGGTCGAAGAGCCACGCGTCGATATCGGCAAGAGCGCGCTTGAGGTCGTCCGGACGGGCCATCGGGTGGGGGGAGCCGTTGTCGGTCATGGGCCGCGGCAGACGCTCGGTGTCATCACGAGCCCGGTTGCTCCAGGAGCTTCGTGAACAGCTGCTCGCTTCGGGCGTAGAAGTCCCGCAGGTCCTGTAAGCGGCTGTCGGCGAGGTCCCCGGCGGCGGCCATGGCTCGATCGGCGATACGTCGGATCTCCCCGAGGACCCGCAGGCGCCCGGCCAGGAAACCTCGCCACCCGTCGGGCCCGATCCGGTAGTAGACGTGGCGATCGCCAGGGAAGGTCAGCCGCTCGGCAAGCCCGCCGCGCACCAGATCGTTCATTCCGGTGCTGACCGACCCCGCCGAGAGCCGAAGGCCCGCTTGGATCTGTTGAGCAGACTGGTACGGAGGGTCGCACACCACAAGCCAGCCGAGCAGCCGGGTCATGGTGCGCGGCAGCCCGATCTCCTCCCCGATGACCCCGAACTGCTCGACGAAGACGGCGGACCATTCGGCTGATTCCGCCACCGCTCGAGCCGGCGACATGCTGCTCATGGGTCCATCAGGTCACGACGGCACAGCCGCACCCCGCCGAGCCCGGCAGCTGCCACGCCGGTCCCGTCCACGTTGCCGTGTCGTGTGGAGCGGCCCTCGGTTCGGATTGCCGGTTTGCCCACGGATCTGCCCTCTTGTTGTTTCAGAACATCATGAAACCTGGCGGTGGCCGGAGGTAGGGGCAAAGGTCCTGTTCACGAGCTGTTGGCTCCAGGAGCAGGCCGTCGACACCCGGCACGAGACGCCTGGCTCCCCCCGCTCTCGGTGGCTGAGCATTCTCGGAGCGCACAGACCATACGTCCGCCGACAAAACGCCACGGCCCGGGGCCGCAAAGATGCCCTTCGCCTCTGGTGCCCGCACGCCCCTTTGGGCTCAAGTGCAGGTGTGGATCTCTTGGCGCGGCCGGCGGCGATGCCGCGCCGGGAGCAAAGTACTCACCGGTTGTCCGTATTGGTCGTGGTGTGTGTCTCGGCACTGATCGTCAATGTGGACAACACCATTCTCAACGTCGCCCTCCCGACTCTGGTCCGAGATCTGCATGCCACCTCCAGCGAGCTGCAATGGATCGTGGACTCCTACGCCATGGTCTTCGCAGGTCTGTTGCTCGTCGGTGGCAGTCTCGCTGATCGGTACGGGCGCAAGCGGTTCTTTTTGGCGGGAATGACCGTCTTCGCTGCCGGATCCATCGGCGCCGGATTCTCAGGTTCCGTGCACCTGCTGATCGCATTTCGAGCCGTCATGGGTGTCGGGGCCGCGCTCACGATCCCCTCGTCGTTGTCGATCATCAACGACATCTTCCGGGATCCGGCGCAGCGTGGTCGGGCCATCGGTGCCTGGGCGGGGACCATCGGACTCGGAATCGCAATCGGGCCGATCGCCGGTGGCCTGCTCCTGGCGCGTTTCTGGTGGGGTTCGATCTTCCTCGTCAACGTCCCGATCGTGGTTGCCGGTCTGGTCGGAGCCATGGTGCTCGTGCCGGACTCGAAAAACCCCACTGCCACCCGCCCCGATCCCGTCGGTGCGGCGCTTTCGATCGCCGGCCTGGGAATGCTGCTCTGGGCGATCATCGAGGCTCCGACCCGGGGCTGGGCCTCAGCCGGGGTGGTCGGAGTCGGGGTGGCCGGACTTGCCGTCCTCGGCGGGTTCGTCGCTTGGGAGGCGCACTGCCGCCATCCCATGCTGGAACTGACGTTCTTCTCTGATCACCGGTTCTCCATAGCGGCAGCCGGTGAATGCCTCGGGGTCTTCGGATTGATGGGAGCCCTGTTCCTGCAGACACAGTTCCTGCAATTCGACCTCGGATTGTCACCCCTCCAGGCCGGCCTACGCATCCTCCCGATGGCAGCGGTTCTCGTTGTGAGCGCACCGCTGTCTCCGATTCTCGCCCGATACATCGGGATCAAATTCACGGTCGCCGGCGGTCTTGTGGCGGTTGCCGGGGGGCTGTGGCAGATCTCCGCGGCATCGATGCCCGCCACGACCTACGGGGATGTCGTGCCGGGCCTCCTGCTGATCGGGTTGGGGGCCGGTCTTCTGTTGCCGACAGCCACGAACTCCGTCGTGAGCTCGGTCCCCCGGGGGGACTCTGGGATTGGTTCGGCGACCAACGCCGTGGCCCTTCAGGTCGGTGGCGCACTCGGAGTCGCGGTTGTCGGAAGCTCGATGGCGACGCGCTACCAGGACCACATGACGACCGCTCTCGCAGGCCGCCACGTCCCCATCGCTGCCGTCCACGACATTCTCGGCTCTCTCGGCGGGGCCCTCGCCGTGGCGAATGTGGCCGGTGGTGCCACGGGCGCACTCTTGGCCCGCGCGGCGCGCGTTGCCTTCATGAGTGGGCTGGAGCTCTCGCTCGGCATCGGAGCTCTCGTCGCCGTCGGGGGCGCCGTCCTCGTGCTCGCCTTTCTCCCGCTCCGGGCACCCCGACCAACCGGCGATCCCGGCCCTGAGCCTTGACGGCTTGCGGGCATGCCCGCCCGTTGGCTGCGGAAGGCCTAAGGCAACGCCACTCCCACTCGGAGCTCCGCCGCCACCGCATTTAAGGACTTTCGACCCTGATCCGGAGGGGTCTCACCTGCCGATTCAGATGCAGTGGCACGCCTAGACGTTCGCTCACCCACGGTTGCTCGACAGAGACGGGCGTTCGTCGTCGGGGCGGTACTGGCCGGGTTGATGACCCTCGTCTTCTTGCTGTGGATCGTCCTCCGCATCGACGGTGCTCGTGCCACAGACGGCGTCGACGACATCGGCGAGCTCATTGCGGCGTTGTGTGCCGCCCTGATCTGTGGTGGAGCCTCGAAACGAGTCTCGGTGGGCCGGACAAGTTGGGCGCTCCTGGCGGCGTCGAGCTTTGCGTGGGCGGTCGGAGAAGCGCTGTGGAGCTACTACGACCTCGTCAAGGGGGTCCAGGTGCCGTTCCCTTCCCTGGCCGATGCGGGCTTCCTGGCCGCCATCCCTCTGGCGTGTGCCGGGCTCCTGCTCTTCCCGAGCTCGCACCAACGCACCGCTCACCGTGTCCAGGGCCTGCTCGACGGTTGCATCATCGCCACGGCGTTGCTCTTTGCCAGCTGGGCCACGATCCTCGGCCCTCTGTACCGCTCTCACCAGGGCAGCGTGCTCAAGCAAGTCATCTCCCTGGCCTATCCGATGAGCGATGTCGTGTTGGTCTCCTTGGTCGTGATCTTGATCGCACGGGCCGGACGCCGGGAATGGATCAGTTTGGGCCTGGTCATGACCGGTGTGGTCGCCTTCGCCGTCGCCGATAGCTCCTTTGCCTATCTGACGGAGGTCAACAACTACGGGAGTGGGAACTTTCTCGACACCGGTTGGGTCGCCGGATACCTGCTGATCGGTCTGGGGGCCCTGTGGGCGGTCACCGCGCCGTCGCGTCACGTTGCACAGACCGAGGTCACCACGATGTCGGTGCTGGCGCCCTACCTTCCGGTTCTGGTCGTGCTGGCCGTGACATCGGTCCAGCTGCTGCGTGGGCGCCACGTCGAGCCCGTCGCCTGGGTCATGGCCTTCGTGCTCGTGGTCCTGGTCCTCGGCCGCGAGTTCCTGCGGTTGTGGGGTCAAGCGAAGGATCCGAACAGACACGACTACTTCATCGCGCCGACCGGCGGTGCTCTGGCACATGACGCCGACGCCGACGCCACGCTCCTGGGTCGATGACTGTGACGAATGGATATCCTCCCCCGTCGGGATCGGGCTCCTCGTCGGTGCGTGTTTCCCCACCGTTCGCCCAGAGCTTCCCGACAAGACGTCTCACGGGCTCCTCACGACCCGTCCGTAGCGTGAGCGGACGACGATTGTCGGCGTGGATCGTCCGCACGATCATGGTCGCGACGACGGTGTTCGCAATTCTTGACCTCTCCCTCCTCGTGTCGTCCGTCCATCACTGATCCAGGTCTGGGCCGGCCTGGCAAAGGGGCGGGACCGTCGAGGTGCGCTCGACCCGTGGCGCCATTGCTCAGTCCGGTCGATCTCGTCAGGAGATGTCTTCGACCTGGTACCGCCTCGTCACGACCTGAAACCCCGAGAGTCCGTATCGTGCAACTCGAAGATGCCCTGGGATTCGCCGCCAAGCCTTCCACTCGGAGGTGCTTGGCTCGTCTCCACATCGACTCCAAGTCGATCGGGAACAGCCATCCGCATCTCGGAGTGGAAGACAACGACACAATCCTTGCCACGCGCCTTGGCCTCGTAGAGCGCGACATCAGCGTCACGGAGAAGTTCACTTGCACCACGGCGCGGGCCCAGTGCCACCCCGATGCTGGCACTGATGCTCAATGGGCCGACCCTGCCGGCTTCGAGAGTGAATGGTCGGGAGAATGAAGCCAGGAGCTTGTCGGCAACAAGTTCAGGACCCACTCCCCCGATTTCGCCTTCCACCAGGACAACGAACTCATCGCCTCCCAAGCGGCCCACGCTGTCGCTGGCCCGTAGCGCTCCTGACAAGCGGCTACCGACGGCTCTGAGGAGCTCGTCTCCGGCCTCGTGGCCGAACGTGTCGTTGACGTTCTTGAAGTTATCGAGGTCGATGAAGAGGGCGCCGATCAAGAGAGGTTGGCGGGTAGCGCGCTGGATCATCTGTTCGGCACGGTCGAGGACGAGCGCCCGGTTGGGCAGATCGGTAAGCGGGTCAAAGAGCGCTTGGTGTCGGAGTTGGCCTGTGCGCTCCTCCACCAACCGTAGGGCCACGTTCCGAGACCGCGTCAACAGTGTGAGGAGCAGGAAGAGGAGGAGGGTCATACCCGCGCCCAGGACTCCTACTCCGAGGGCTTGGGCCGCCGCGGTGGACCGGGCGGAGCCGACCACTTTCACGACCCATGACCCGCCGGCGTTGAAGTGGAGGGTGTGCGTGTACAAGGCACCGCTGGGCTTCCTGCCCGACGTGGCAATCGGGGTGCTCCCGGAGTTCGGCTCGTCGAAGAGAATGCTTATCGACAGTTTCCCGTCGGCTTCGCTCCCAAGAAGGGCGTTGCCACTGAAGGTGGCGACGATCCATCCCCGAAGGCCTGCCCGCCGGGCCGAGACTGATGCTGGTGTCCCCTCGCTCGTGTAGACGGGTGAGAAGAGAACGAAGAGGTCGGAGAGGCCACTTAGCTTGGTGATCTTGCCGGTCGCCAATACCGTGGTCTTGCCGCTGCTGGTTGCTTCATCGAGCAGGTGGGGAATGGGATTCGGATTCCCGTCCGGCGGGATCGTGGGACTGCAGAAATCAAAGGTGGCCGGGATCACTTTGGTCGCCGACGAGGTGGCGATGCCGAACCGCTGGAGACAGTACTGCGATCGTGCACCTGCCGGGATCACCGAGTACGGAGCTGTAACGGGCTCGTTGACGGGTGGATCGCTGACCACCGCGACGCCAAAACCCTTCAGCTCCGATGGCAAGACGCGTTGGACAAAGGCAAACCCGACTCCGCCCGGAAAGCGGGCATTGATGTCCACGGACCGATACCACAAAGCAAGCTCGTGATTGGTGAGGCCGGGGAGGGCCAGAACTCCGGCCTGCTGGGTGGCCACAAAATCAACATCTCGGCGTAATGCCGTCGACACTGCCGCCGAGACGTTGGAGGCATTGGTGGCGAAGGTTTCCTTGGCTTGGCCCTGGACGTACCCATGCCACGCAACAGCACCAGTTGCCGACAGGGTCATCCCGGCGAAGAGGACGAGAAGGACGACGACATGCCAGAAATGGGCCCATCCGACCGCAGGTGGGTCAGCGGCCGGATTGCTGGGGATCGACAAAGGCGCAGGAGGATCTCGTCGCTGCATACCTGGTATTCATCGACTCTTTGGGCCGAATACGTTAGGCGTGATTGGAAGAAGAGGCACCCAATTGCGCTCCCCAGGAGGCCTTCTCGGGGAGCTCGAGCCGTCGGCGTGCCTGCGGCAACGACCATTGGGATCGAGTGAGTCCAGTCCGGCCACCGCCTCTCGGCCCTGAGCCATCTTTCGCCGGATCGTCCGCCGCCCGAATCACTCCACATCGCCAACGATTTGGGTACCGGAACAGACGTCGGCGGACCCGCGTCGCCCTGTGTCAACCCGTCACCCTCGTCGAACGTGGAACCGGTGAGGAAGGCCCGGCCACCTCGTCGTGGAGCCCGGCGCCCTCGGAGAGGACGGGACCGATGACGAGTGGGGTACGAGGTTGGGCTGTCATCGCCGTGGGCGCCCTCACCCTGGCCGCCTGTTCGCCCGCACACGAATCCACAACGCGCTCCTCTCGCCCCACGTCATCGTCGTCGAGTCCCCCATTGCCGAGTTCCACCACCACGAGCGGGCCGACACCCTTCGACGCGACCGGTGCGAGCTTCATCGGTGCCGAGCAGGGTTGGGTGTTCGGGAGCGTCGGGTGTGACACCTGCGCCAGCCTGAAGGAGACGACCGATGGGGGGTCGACGTGGACCGATCTCCCGGCCCCGGCAGCGCCGGTCTCGGGCCAGGCGCCAGACGCGATGAGCGACATCTCCTTTGTCGACCCGGACAACGGTTTCCTCTTTGGTCCCGGACTCGAGATGACCCACGACGGGGGACACACGTGGACTCGTGCCGCCCTTCCCCCGGTGATGGAGGTCGCCGGCGGCGATGGCAATGCATACGCCCTGGCCCAGCCCCCGGGCGGGTCAGCCAGTGTCTGGCGGAGCACGACGGGATCGAACACGTGGTCACCCGTCCCCCTGCCGCCGATGAACGGCCCGCTCCAAGGCATCCAACTGGCCGTGCAAGGCAAGGTGCTCCTCCTGTTGGACAAGGGCGTGACGGGACCCGTTCGGGCCTCCGATGAGGTCGGGGGTCTGTGGATGAGCGACGACGCAGGGTCGGAGTGGGTGGATCGCCGGGTGCCTTGTACTCCCGAGGACGGAGGTGCGGCCGTCATCAGCATCGCCTACGGGCATTCCGATGCCTGGTTGATCGACTGCTTCGACAACGAGCAGTCGAGTCAAGAGCAACAGACCCAGCATCATCTGTACGGCTCGGCCGATGCCGGTGTCGATTGGGTCCGCCTGGCCGACCCGACCGAGACCGGCTTTCCCGTCCTGCTGGCGGACAACGGGTCCGGGCACGCCTTCCTCACGACCGAGAGTGGTGGGCAAGACCGGTTCGATGCAACCTTCGACGGTGGCCGCACCTGGACGGTGCTGTTCTCGAGACTCGGGTTCTCGGGCTGGGCGGACCTGCAGTTCGTTGACGCTTCGACCGGCTTCGTCGTCGGGAAAGGGTACGTCTCCGCCGGTCTTTATCGCACGGACGACAGGGGCCGGACCTGGCGCGCCCTGCCCTTCACGTCGTCGTCACAGCCCCGGTCCTCCACCGTTCCGCTTCCCACCACGTCACCCACGACCGCAACCCCAGTGACCGCTCCGCCCCCGCACCTGTCGTCGTGTACCTTGACCGATCTCAGAGTGACGGTTCCAGGAGTCGGCATCGGTGCAGGGATGGTCATGGTGCCCATCGACTTTCAGAACGTCGGGTCGGCGCTGTGCACAATGCTCGGCTATCCCGGCGTCGCCGGTCTGAACGGTGCCGGCGCGCAGGTTGTCGAAGCGACACGCAACACCCAGAGCGCCTCACCGTCGGTCGTGGTCCTGGGCGTCATGGGATTTGCCTCTGCCATGGTCCATACCGACGAGGTCCCGACGAACCTCTCCCCGTGTCTCCTCCTTCCCGCCATGCTCGTGACTCCTCCCGGCGACCTGTATTCGACGAAGTCCGCGGTCGGATCGGAGGGACACGGCGGAGAAGAGATCCACGCCTGTGAGCCGTTGTCGGTGGATCCCGTCGCCTCAGGGGCCACCGGGCCTTCCTGAGGGGCCCGCCTACCAGAGTGTGAACGCGTGGAACTCGGACAACGATGGAATCCGGTGGCCGTCGATCGTCACGGTCGCGGTGGCGTGCACATACCTCGGAAGCGAGAGCGGAGCCGCGCTGGATGCTCCGGTCTTGTAGGCCGAGATTCCGAAGCCGACTCCGGGACCCTGTGTCTGGAAGAAGAGCCAGCGTGAACTCGGGGCCCACACCAGGGCAGATGCGTGGGTGGAGTCGGGGACGAGCTTCATCGCACCCGTCTGGAGGTCGACGATTCCCAGGCTCGCTGCGTTTCCGTTCACCGAGCCCCATTCCGCCGCCACCTTGGTGCCATCGGGCGAGACGACGAAGATCGTGGGTGTGAAGCCCGAGGGGCCGGGAAACACCGTGTCGGCGCCGGTGCGCAGGTCGGTGATGTGCAGGGCGTCGGGGGAAGCGCTGGGAGCATTCTTCGTCCCCGGCTCGGTGGTCCCGAACCACACGAGGTGGTCGCCGCTCGCGACGGCATCCCCGCCGTAACCGGGTGAACGCACGACCGACCCGTTCTCCTGATCCACGAGCTCGAGCGGTGACCCCCCCGGCCCCCCCGATCCCTGCATCACGATGAGGCCGTCGGTGGTCTGGCTGATCGGCGCGCCTTCCCCGGTCGGGGGAACGGTGGTCGACGGGAGACGGAGTGCCCGGGTGAACAGCACCTTGCCCTTCGTCGTCACCTCCCGTTCCGTGGCGGAGACCAGGGAGGCCTTTCCCCCGGAGTCGGTCCTTTCGATCTCCGTGACGGCGATGAGGGTATCGGGCGCCACCCCGGGCTCCCACCGAGATGTGCTCCCTCGTGGAAGCCGTCTGCTCGTGATCGAGAGGGGGTGCACTGATTGGAGGTCGTCGGAAACGACGTATCCCCCCCTCGCCGACTCCGGCAGGAAGATCCCCCCTGCGGTGGCGATGTACTCCAGGTCGGCGGGACCGAAGCCGTACCCGTCGGGAGAGGTGGGGAGATCGTCGTAGGGAAGCGCCACGGCCGAGCGCACCTCACCGGTGTCCAGGTTCAGCGCATAGGCGGTACGTCCGACGAATACGTCCAGGTGGAGGCCTGTGTCGCCGGCCAAGACCGGGCCCCCCCGACGCACCGGCGACACGGGGGCGACGCGGGTACCCGAGGACGCCACGGTGAGGAACACCCCGAGACCGATGACGAGGGCCGCCATGAGGATGGTCCCGATCCACAGGTGTCGTCTTCGTTGATGCTGTCGAGCCTCTTCGATCAGCACCTGGGTCTCGCGGTCGACTGTGGCCGAGGGGTCGGTGACAGTCACTGCGAGCCCCGGCCTTCGGTCACGGCAGGCTCTCGATGATGCGGATGAGCTCGTCTCGGCGGACTCCGTGCCGACGGGCGAGGTGAAGCAGCTCACGGGCCATCGAGATGACCGGGCTGCGCTTGGGAGCCGAACCCGTCACGGTGACCCCGCGTCCGCGGCGGAACTCCAGGAGGCCCTCGTCGCGAAGGAGACGGAGCGCTCGCAAGACCGTGTTGGTGTTCACCTCGAGCACCGCCGCCAGGTCCCGGGCCGGAGGAAGCCGTTCTCCTGGCTTGGCCTCGCCCTCGGTGATCGCCCTGCGAATCTCGGCCGCCACCTGGTCGTGCAGCGTCACCGGCTCACTCCGGTCGAGTGTCACGAGAATCATGGTGCCACTAAAAGTAGCACTATCCTCTCGTGGCCACAACCGGCCTCGCCGGTTGTCCCGTGTGCGCGCACCCACCTCGTGGCGGCGCCCGCCGCTCAGCCCCAGGTGCCCCCGGCCACCTGCCTCGTGGTCACGTTGAGCCGATTGAAGACGTTGGTCGTGGCGATGTGGAGAACCAGCGCAGCCAGTGCTCGTTCGTCGTAGTGACGGGCGGCCTCGTCCCAGAGGTGGTCCGGGACGGGATCGGCCCGATCGGCGAGCCGGGTGACGGCCTCGGCCAACGCCAGCGCGGCCCGCTCGGCGTCGGTGAAGTACGGCGCGTCGCGCCAGGCGGCCACGGTGAAGAGCCGCTCGTCGGTCTCGCCCGCTTCTTTGGCGGCGACAGCGCCGGCGTTCACACAGGGGCTACAGCCGTTGATCTGGCTGACCCGCAGGTGCACCAGGGCCAGGGTCGGCGCCGGCGCCGCGCCCTTCTCGGTCGCTTGGAGCAGAGCTTGGATGGCTTGCCACGCTCCGGGTAGGACGGCGGCCGGATTCTTCATCCGGGGCTGCATTTCGGTGGTCGGGGTTGCGATTGCCATGATGGTGTCCTCCGGGTGCTCGGTTCGGTCACACCGGCAGGCTCTGGCCGGTCTATCCAATTGACCGATCCCAGCGGAGGAATGTGACGATGGACCAAAGAGACTGGCTGACCGAGCACTTCGAGGAACACCGGCGGCGCCTCAAAGCAGTCGCCTATCGGATGCTCGGCTCGCCCTCCGAGGCCGACGACGCAGTCCAAGAAGCCTGGATGCGCTTCAGCCGCTCCGACACCAGTGATGTGGCGAACCTCGGCGGCTGGCTCACGACGGTCGTGTCGCGGGTGTGCCTGGACATGCTCCAGGTGCGCCGCTCCAGGCCTGTGGCGGCGCCCTCCGACGAGTTCACCGAGCCGATCGTGGCGCACCCCGGTGGCGACCCCGAGGCCGAGGCGGTGCTCGGCGAGTCGGTCGGGATGGCCCTGATGGTGGTGCTCGACGCGCTGACGCCGGCCGAGCGGGTGGCCTTCGTGCTCCATGACGTCTTCGCCGTGCCCTTCGAAGAGATCGCCCCCATCGTCGACCGCAGTCCCGAGGCCGCTCGCCAACTGGCCAGCCGGGCCCGGCGCCGGGTGCAGGGACAGGAGGCGAGTGGCGGCGGGAGGCGCCCGGCGCAGCTGATCGACGCCTTTCTCGCCGCGGCCCGCCAGGGAGACTTCACTGCGCTGCTCGCCGTGTTGGATCCAGACGTGGTGCTGCGTGCCGACGCCACCGCGGTGAAGCTGGGAGCATTGCCGGAGGTCAGAGGGGCCCAAGAGGTGGTGACCAATTTCGCGAAACGCGCCGGAGGTGCCGTGCCGGCACTCGTCAACGGTGTGCCGGGAGCTGCCTGGGCGCCTCGGGGTACGCCCCGCGTCGTCTTCCTCTTCACCTTCGAAGGAGACCGGATCGCCGGGATCGACCTCATCGGCGACGACGATCAGCTCCGCCAACTCGATCTGGTGATCCAGGCGCGCCGTTGACGAGCAGGTGACCCGGGGCGGCCGCCGAGTCAGATCGTGGTGACGGTGGTGGGGATATCGAAGTGCTCGATGTACGGCGCGAAGGACTCGCGCACGGCCGACTCCGTGAGGCCGAACTGTTCGAGGTCGAAGAAATGCCGGCCGAACCTGCCCGGAGGGTGACTGTCCGCCCAGTTCCGGACGGCCGCTTCGGTCTCGGGGGTGAACGGGATTCCCAGGTGGTCGTAGGCGTCGTGCAAGGCTCCGACCTGGTCGGTCTGCAGATCACCGAAGGAGATGTCGGCAAATCGTTGGTCACCGAGGCGTCGGCGGAAGTCCATGGCCCGACCCACGGCCTCGGTCCAGGCCGCCACCGACGTTGCACCGAGCTCCCGGCTGTCGTCGCGGTCACTGGTCCAGCTTCGGATGTAGTGGACGAGATCGCACACCGAACCGAGCACGGCGGCCGGATCCCGGTGACTCCACAGAAATTTGGCGTCAGGATATGTCGCGATCAGGGCATCCAGCGAGAAAAGGTGGACCGGGGTCTTGAAATGCCACAGGTGGGGTGGGCAGTGCCATTGGAGAAGGTGCGCGACGCGCCGGTGGTAGGCGTAGGTCGAAGCCATGTCGCTCTCCAGGACCCACGATGTGTATGTCGGTATGTGCGCGCTGCCGTCGAAATGAAAGGTCCGGAAGCTCATCCCCATCAGGTCCTGGCACTCCGACGCGGCGGTGGCCTCGGCGTTGTACAGCTGACGCATGCGGGGGAACATCTCATACATCATGGCCGTGGCCGCCTCCGCCTCGGCGATGCGCGGGTCGGTGTCTTGGGTAGCCGCCTCGGGCGGGGGAACGGGTGAGCCCGACTCCCACATACGAAGAAACCGAACCTGGGGATCGGCGGAGAGGAGCTGACTGAGCGCGGTGGTTCCGGTGCGGGGCAGGCCGACCACGAAGAGCGGACCCTCGATGTGTTCGTCAGCGATCTCCGGGTGCAGCCGGTACGTATCTTCGATACCGAGCCGGGAGCTCAGCAGATTGGTCAGCTGGGCCGTGACGATGGCCTCGCCGATCGGCGTCAGTTCCGCCTCGTGCTGCAGGGAGTCGATCAGTCGTTCCAAGCCTTCGCGATGGCCGCCGTCGCCGAAGTCGCAGAGGCCGGTCCTCTCGACGGCCGCGGCCTCCAGGGTGTCGGCCGTGGGCATCACCGGGGGAATCTCCGAGCGACGCTCCTGCGGCGAGCGGCCACCGTACGAGCTCGTTCTTCGGGCGTGACGACCGCGGTGTCGGGCGGCAGGGCGTGACGGACCTGATCGAACTTCACTTCCCGGGTCGAAGGCACCGGAGCTGCAGTGGTCCGCACGTACCGCATGATCATCGGGCCTTCGGAGTGGCCGGCGGTGTCGATCCAGTTGGGGACTCCGGGATCGGCATGTGCCACGACCAACCGCAGGACGCCGTCGGCGTCGAGCACCGCCTGGTGTCCGTTGATGCTCGAGATGTGCCGGGCGTAGTCGATCGTCTCCCACCAGACATTGCCCAACGAGAAGCCCCAGTAGAGACCCTCAGGAGGCACGACCTCGAGGATCAGGGCTTCATCGGGGGCCAGACTCCATCTCCCGATCACCGGCCGATTCTCGGCCGCCGCCCCCATACTGCTGCGGTCTATGCCTTCCAGGAAGCTATTGGGCTTGTCCGGATGAGCGAATCCGAGGAAGAAGTCGAGGTTCGCCTCTACGAACTGGCCCAGCGCGTCGAGTTGACGGGCCAAGGCGGCGTCGGCCGGGATGAGCGCGGATCGGTCAGGGGCCGCAGAATCATCCTCCCCTGACAGTCGCTCGATGTTGAAGGTGGCCGGAATCTCGTTGTCCCAGTCGTAGAAGAACTGTCGGATGATGAGCGCAGACGCGCCGGGTTCAATGGGCAGCCAGTTCCCCGGGTGCTCCTGGGCCGAGAGGATCAGTTCGAAGTTGCCGTCGGCGTCCATCTCGAGCTCATCGAGAAGGAGATTGGCCGTCGCCGCCATCCCCGCATTTGCCTGCAGTCCGACGTACCGGGCGGTGCCGCGAGTCCCCGTGATTCGGTAGGTCTCGTTGCCCCGGATAGGCGAGCCGGAGTAGGCACAGTCAGGGCAGTCCATCCCCCATTTGACGGCGTTGTCCGTATTGGCGGGCTTGATCATGGGGTCCAGGCCCCGGTCGCCGCGCAGGATCTCATTGACCCCCAGCTCCAAGAGCACCAGGAGGTGCCGGAACCCGGCCGCGGTGTCCGCAGGATTCTGGGGAAGACCATCCGAGAGAACCACGCCCGCGGCGCGTCCGAGAGAATCGAGCAGCCCCTGGAAAGCCCGGCCGCTGGCCAGTTCCCGACCGTCGGCCGTGCCCGCCACCAGCGCCTCGCGAACGAAGAACGGCATCCACGAT
Source organism: Acidimicrobiales bacterium (assembly GCA_050011815.1). Lineage (GTDB taxonomy): Bacteria > Actinomycetota > Acidimicrobiia > Acidimicrobiales > UBA8190 > Chersky-840. Next base: position 110,555 of record JBEKIJ010000005.1, read on the forward strand.
GGATTGACGAACGCGTCAGGCATCGGGTCCAGCCCTCATCACTTCCCCCTCGGATCGCGGTCCCTGCGGAGATTAATGCGTGGGGACCGTCCGAATCGGTGGACCGTGGGACCGACGTCTCAGAAGTTCTCCTCTTTGGCGCTGCTGATGGTGCCGGTGAGGTCCAGGGCGGTGGCGGGGTAGTAGACGGCGACACTCGGTGTGGTCTGGGTCGTCTGCGCGCTGCTCGCAGTGCCGAGCGTGATCGTGAGGGTGTTCTTCCCATCCCAGTGGATCGTGGAACAGCCGGTCGTCTTCCCGTTCTTGCATCCCGACACGTTGCCCCCGAAGGAAGCGTTCCCGTTGAAATAGCCGGCTTGGCCCAAGTCGATGGTGCCGAAATGGAAACCCCCACTGCAGTCGGCGGTGTCGGTGACACTGATGGAGTCGTCTCCCGAGGGTGCCTGCGTCCCTGACACAACCACGTTGGAGTCGTCGAGGTCGGGGTATGCCGTGGTGCTCCACGCGGCGCACAAGGAGCTCGGCGCTGGTGCCGGGGAGAACGTGACGATGATCTGGTCTCCCCTCTGCGCCCGCCCGGCCAAGGTGGCGCCGTTGGTGAGGCTCAGCGCGGGCGCGAGCGGCGTCACCTGGGGCGAGGGCGCTGAGGGGACCCCCGCACCGACGGCGTTGTTGGCGGTCACGGTGAAGGTGTAGGTGCTGCCGTTGGTGAGCCCGGTCTCGACTCGTGAGGTGACCGAAGCCGCCACGGCATCTTGCGCCTGAACCACGCCGTCCAGATACCTCGTCACCGTGTACGAGGTGATGGGGCTACCTCCATCAGATGGCGCCGACCACGCCACGGTGGCGACACCGTTGCCCCCGGTCGCGGTCACACCCGTCACGCTGGAAGGAGGTGTCGCCGGTACCCCGCCGAGCGTGGTGGTCGTACCGGGGTCGATCCCGGAGCTCCCTGATCCACCAGCCGTCGTCGTCGACGAGGTGTCTGGTCCGAGGGCCAGCGGTCCCGGGGAGCCTGCCGGTGGTCGTGGTTGTCTCGGGTCCACGGTGACGGCGCCGACAGGAGCCTCGCGGCCGGGGAGCGCGACCTGACTCGGGATCGTCGGCACGGGCGTGGCCGGCGTGGCCTTCACCGTCCCCGTTGCCACCGCTCCGGAGACGACCAGTGACGCCGCACCGACCCGTCCGAGCACCGCCACTGTCGCCTGGCCGAGTTGCGGGATGCTCCCGATGAAGGGCAACGAGCCCAGCCACGCCAAGGGCCCCACCATCGGTCGCAGGCGCACGATCGAGATGTCGAGAAAGGCCCGCACCACCCGCGGGTCGAACTGGGTTCCGGAGCAGGCGGCGAGTTCGGCTCGAGCAGCGTTGGGGGTCATCGACGCCTTGTAGCTGCGAGCTGTTGTCATGGTGTCGTAGCAGTCGGCGACGGCGACGATGCGGCCGCCTAACGAGATCTCGTCACCCTTGAGCCCATAGGGATATCCCGTCCCGTCATACCGCTCGTGGTGTTCGGCGATGGTGTTGGCCCACTCGCCGAGCCAGCCTGCCAGCGGGGCCGTGAGCTTGGCCCCCTCGAGCGGATGGTTCTTGATGATCTCCCACTCGTCGTCGTCGAGCTTGTCCGGCTTGTTCAGGATGTGAGGGTGTACTGCCAGCTTTCCGATGTCATGCAGGAGCGCCGACCAGCGCAGGCGATCACGGTCGTGGGTCGAGAGATCGAGCTCGTCGGCGATGAGATCGGTCAAGACCCGCACCCGTTCACCGTGTCCGCGGGTGAGTCGGTCGTGCGCGTTGAGCGCCCCGGCGAGGGAGAGGATCTTCTCGGCCGCCACCACGGGTTCATCCTCGATCCCGTGCGTGCGGGCCTCCTCAACTCGTTGGGCGAGGTTTCGGGTACTGCCCGACTTGCGGACTATGGCGCGGCGCTTGGGCGCCTGGTCGGGGAAGACCATCGTCATCTTCAACAAGACCGCCAGCGGCAGCGCTCGACGGGCGAGGCGATCTGTCACCACCAGAACGACCGACGGCACCCCGAGAACCACGATCCACCATGCCGCCAACCCACCGTCGGTGCGGGGTCGGGGGAGCACGTGCCCCGTGATGGTCGCGGCCAGGATCGACAGGGAAATGGGGAGGACGAAGACCGACGCACTCACCAGTGCGGAGAGGACAGGGCGACCGTGCCAGCGGTCGGCGGCGGCATCGGCCGCCTCCTTGCTGCCGACCACGATGGACTCCCCCGCCAATGTGGCCCGCGGCGCCGCCAACGTAACGGGAGCCGACGCCTGGAGTGATCCGGGCGGCGCTGTTCTCCGTGGCGTGGTCTCGGGTCTCGAGACAGAGAACCTCGAGACCTGCGGTGCGGAAAATGGAGAAGGTGGGGTCGACGGAACCGGGGGTTCCTCGGCGGGTTGACCCGGCGGATACCACTTGCCGTCAGACGCCCGCCACCAGCCCTCTCCTTTCCACGACGTGCCCACCCCGCACCCCTTGTCGCTGCTTCCGATGTCCATCGGCGCGTAGCCATCGCCGTCTTGAGACGACGGCGGACTCCGTGTCGAGGTCAGGCCCCGTTTCTGTGGCCGGCGCGTCTCCCCCGCCGGAGCCCAAAATGGGCGCACGACCAGGGCTTTCACCTATCCTTGGCAGTGGCGGCGGCGAAAGGCCAAGGATGACCGAGAACCAGAACCCCACCGGGATGCGCCCGGTGCCGGGCATGGATCTCGTGGCACCGACCGGGTGGCGACGAGGACCGGTGGGCCACGAGAAGCCAGAGAATTCGCGCCGCCCTGACGGCCATCTCCTCGCCGACGCCGAGGCACCCCGGGCCCCGAACGAACGCCGCCCATGACCGGTGGGGTCCGATGGATGTCGGTCGGCCCAGGCTCAGGCTACGGATACGCCAGCGAGGACTACCTGAGCGGCCTCCGGGCTTTCGGGGTGCCGGTCACCTGGACGCCGATGGGATGGCCCTCGGACGTCTGGAACGCGTCCTTCGGGCCCGTCGCTCGTGCCGATCTCGACGGCGCCGTCCATGGTGACATCGCCTACTCCGATATCACGCACGACACGGTGGTCGTCCATTCGGTGCCGGTCTGGCACGACCGGTTGGAGGCCGAGACGTCAGGCAGGCTCCTCGTGGCCCTCACGACGTGGGAGACGGACCGGCTGCATCACAACTGGGTGCCGATCCTCAACCGCTACGACCGCGTTCTCGTCCCCTCGCATTTCAACGAGGCGGTCTTCAGGTCCTCGGGTGTGACGGTCCCGATCACCGTCGTTCCTCACGTCGCCAGACCCGTCCGGACATCGGCATTCGATGGGCGCAAGGAAGACGACAACCGGTTCGTGTTCTACCTCGTTGCCACCTGGACGACCCGGAAGGCGATCCTGGACGTGGTGGAGGCCTTTCTCGCCGCCTTCACCTCCGCGCACGATGTCGTCCTCATCATCCACACGACCCCGGTCGACTATGTGGCTCACGCCCGCCGCCGGGAATCGGACACGCGCCATTCCGATGCGACCTGGTTCACCTTGGCCAGGGCCCTGGGAGGTCGCGCCAACGTGCCCGACATCGTGCTGAGCACCCGGAAACTGAGCCAGGCGGAGATGGACGAGCTGCACGCACGGTGCGACTGCTTTGTCTCCCTGAGCCGGGGAGAGGGCTGGGGCCTCGGTGCATTCGAGGCCGCCGCCCGTGGCAAGCCGGTCATCGTCACCGGGTGGAGCGCGGCGCGGGAGTTCCTACCTCCCGACTACCCCTACTTCGTCGACTACGACCTCATCCCCACCGTCGACGACGAGCCCGACGAATGGTGGCAGCCCCGAGACGGGGAGCGCTGGGCCAGAGCTCGTATTCCCCATGCCACGGCCCTTCTGCGCCACGTCTTCGAGCACCGGGAGGAGGCCCGCGCATGGGGGCGGACTTTGCAGTCTCACATCCATGACAACTTCAACAGCGCCCTCATCACCCGCCGCCTCCTCGACGCCATCGGCACCACACCTGCCGATCCCGAGAGCCCCTCGAAGTGAGCCGCCCTCGGGGATCGTCACGACCCCTGGGCCGGGTCGGGGAACCGGAGCTCGGCCGTCCCCACAAGGTGGTCGCCCAGGTCGTTGGTGGCTCGGAATTCCACCATGACGGTCCCCTCCCCGTCGCGTTGCTCGTGACCGGTGACCGTTCCGGTGTAGAGCAACCTGCTCCCCGGGAACATCGGGACGCCGAGTCGGATGGCCACCCGCCTGACCATGGCGTCGGGACCGGCCCAGTCGGTGAGGAATCGGCTGCAGTAGGCCGTGTCGGAGAGGATGTTCATGAAGATGTCGGGGGCACCCTGGCTGTTGGCGTAGTCACGGTCGTGGTGAACCGGCATGAAATCCCGGGTGGCGATGGCACCCGCCACGATGACCGTGGGGGTGACCTCGATCTCCAGCGGGGTGATCTCGTCACCGATCCGGATCTCGTCCCACTCGAGGGTGCGTCGGACCCCGGGCAGCTTCGCGGCCGGTCCTTCGCTCACCGCGGTCCTCCCTCGGGCTTGAACTTGAGGATCCGGAACCTCTGGAGTCCGACGACCTCGCCGGTCTGGTCGCTGTAGGTCGTGACCCAGGTCACGAACCTGCCGACGCCGGCCCGCGTCTGCTTCTCCTCGGATATCGACTCGATGGTCGAGACGGCGGAGATGACGTCGCCGATCCGGAGGTACCGGAGGATCTCCAACTCCGAGTTCGTGGCCAGTGTGCCGACGAACCCCGCTTCGTCCAGGACGGCGAGCGCCGCGGCCCCGTCCGCTTCCACCGGGGAGCCTCCCCGCTGCGCGATCCCGGTGATCTCGGGGGTGGCCATGGTCCAGGTCTGGAGCATGAGCGGTGGGGCCACGATCTCACCGAAGCGTGACCGCGCCGCCTGGTCGGGATCGGTGTAGACGGGGTTCCAGTCCTCGAACGCGGCCGCCCAGTGACGAATCATGGGCTGGTTGACCGGGTCGGGAGCCGAGGAGACCCCCCGCGATCCCATGGGCCGACCGATGAGCGCGGCGAGCCGGTCTTCGAAGTCCTGCTCGCTCACGTCCCCGCCCCTCCGGTGCGGCTCTTCTTGCAACACGAGAGCATTTCATCGATCCTGCCAGCTCGATACCCCGATGGGATGGAGGCTCAGGGGGCGATCCACCGACCCGGGCATACTGGCCCGGTGATCCCGAAGGTCGTCCATTTCGTCTTCGGACTCGAGGAGCAGCCCGAGCCGTTTCATTTCGTCCACTACCTGTCGATCGAGTCCTGTCGTCGGGAGCTGGCTCCCGACGAGATCTACTTCCACCACATGCACCTTCCCTGGGGGCCGTGGTGGGATCGCGTGGAGCCCCATGTCATTCTCCAGGAGACGGGTCTGGTGGCGGAGGTGTTGGCCGCCGACTACTCCGGTGGGGCAGTCCCTGCGCCCTACCGGTACGCCCATCATGCAGATTTCATCCGGCTCGACGCCCTCATCGAGCACGGCGGCATCTATGCAGACATCGACACCGTCTTCGTCCGGCCGTTTCGCCCCGATCTCTTCGACCGGCCCTTTGTCATCGGGGCCGAACCCCCCGTCCGCGACGAGCAGACGGGTGAGTCCCGACCTTCGCTGTGCAACGCCCTGCTCATGGCGGAGCGGGGTTCGACGTTCGCCCGAACGTGGCGAGAGCAGATGGCGGGCGCGCTGAACGGGACGTGGAGCAACCACAGCGGGTTTCTCTCGAAAGCTCTGACAGAGCAGATGCCCGACGAGGTGCACGTCGAGCCCGAGGTCACGTTCTTCTCCTTCTCCTCGGATCCGAGCGGCCTCCATCGGCTCTTCGAGGAGAGGCATCCGGTGCCACAAGGGGCCCTCAGCCTCCACCTCTGGGCCCATCTGTGGTGGGCGCGCGGCCGCCGAGACTTCAGCATGGCGAACTCCGGGTGGTGTACGCCGACCGCCATCCGCAGGGCGCGCACGACATTCGCCGACCTGGCCCGCCCGTATCTCGCCGACACGAGCGTCGGAATCGATCGTCGCACGGCCGCCCCATCGACGCTCCCGCCCCCGAACTGGCTCTATCTCTCACTGGACGAGACCAGCGGCTACGGCGTGGCCGCCGACCGGTGCCGCGCCGCCCTCGAGGAATCGGGGATCGAAGTGGATTGGATCCCCTTCATCCCCGGGGGGCGATGGGGGCTCGGCTACGAGCCCCCTGCCGCGCTCGATCCGACCCCGCTCCCGGCGGCGGGGTCGGACCAGGTGGTCGTGGCCCACCTGGTCCCCGAGTTCCTCCCGGTCCTGCGCCGGCGCTGCCCCGACGCCTTTGTGGTCGGCCACACGGCATGGGAGACCGATCGGATCCCCGAGCACTGGATCGGGTGTCTCGACGCCGCCGACCTGGTGGTGGTGCCGTCCCGGTTCAGCGCCGCGGCCATCGGTTCCTCTCCGGTCTCGACGCCGGTGGCGGTGGTCCCCCATGTGGCGCCCGAGATCCGCCCCCACGCCTCTCGAACCTGGGAGGACATCCCCGCCGACGTGTCGGTCTTCTACACCATCGCGGAGTGGAACGAACGCAAGGCTGTCTTCTACGGCATCGAGGCCTATCTGCGGGCCTTCACCGCCGGAGATCCGGTGCTGCTCGTCGTGAAGACCTCGCACCGGGACTGGCGATCGGGCCCCCCCGCCGGGCGACGAGCGGTCGAGCCCGGCACCAGCGCCTGGTCGTTGGCCCAGCTCCTCGCCCGCCACCCCGATCCGGCGCCCGTCCGCCTCGTGACCCGGGATCTGAGCGACGACGAGCTCGGCGCCTTGCACCAACGGGGAGACTGCTTCGTGTCGTTGTGCCGAAGCGAGGGTTGGGGGCTCGGTGCCTTCGACGCCGCCGCGCACGGCAACCCGGTCGTGACCACCGGCTACGGCGGGCACCTCGACTACCTGGAGGGCTCCCCCCACCTTGTCCGTTTCGACGTGGTGCCGGTGCAGGACCCCGCCGGATATCCGAGCTACGCGCCGAACCAGCACTGGGCGGAACCCGATCTCGACCATGGTGCCGAGCTCCTCCGAGAGGTGATGGCCGATCCGCGCCGGGCCAGAGCCCGAGCCGAAGCCTTGGCCGGCGAGCTCCGGTGGCGCTACCGGCCCGCCGCCGTGGCCGCCGCCTTCCGCGCCGCCGTCGATTCCCGCCGTTCCCGTTCCGGTGCCGAGGGATGACGCTCTCAGAGAGGCGCGAACCCCTCTGACCGTCGGGCGCAGGCGTTCGACCTCGGAGCCGGGCGGATCTATCGTCCGGACTCCATGGTGCAGCAACTGCCGAAAATGGCCGAAGGACTGGACATCACCGAGACCGACGACGGCCTGATCGTCTATCAGGAGTCGACCGATCGGGTGCACCATCTCAACCCGACGGCGGCAGTGGTCCTGGGGATGTGCGACGGCACGCACACGGTGGAGGAGATCGCCCGCGTCGTCGGCGAGACCTTCGCAGTGGGCGAGGTCCCCCAGCGCGAGACCGAGGCGTGTGTCGAGGATCTGACCCGAGAGCAGCTCGTCATCTGAGATCTCAGGGACGACCGGCCGCGTGCAGGAACCTCCTGACGTGCTCGGCCACCACGGGGGCGCCGTGATGGCGGATCACGAACGTGCGTGCTGCCGCCGACAGGGACTGGGCCAGGGCGGGCGAATCCAGGACGTCGCCGGCGGCGACGGCGAGGCCCTCGGGGGTATCGGCCACGAGCACCTGCTCCGTGTGGCGCACGGCGAGACCCGCCACTCCGACCGGCGTGGTGATGACCGGCACCTGATGGGCGAAGGCCTCGAGCACTTTGATGCGCGTGCCGCTGCCCATGGTGAGCGGAGCCACCACCGCGCCGGCCTGCTCGTAGAGATCGCCGAGATCCTCCACGAATCCCGTGAGCGTCACGGCCCGATGTGAGGAGAAACGGCTCAGGGGACCCTCGGAACGGTAGGGACCGACCAGCAGGATCCGGATCGGCCGTCCCAGCCGGGCCTCGAGTGCGGGGTGGACCCGGTCCACGAGGATCTCGGCGGCCTCGACGTTGGGCCCGTAGTCGAGGTTGGCGACGAAGAGGATGACGTCGGAGTGGTGCTCCGGTACACGAGCGGCGGGAACGGTGACGGCGTTGGGGACGGGGTGGGTGCGCAGCCCGTGCCGGCGGTCGATGGCTCGGGCGTCGAACTCCGAGGCCAGGCTCACGGCCGTGAATCGGGGTGCGAAGGTCGCCACCAGGCGCCCATAGGCCGCGGCGGTGGCGGGATCGCCCTGGTCGCGCGCCAGCGACTCGTCGTCGTCGTCCAGGTCGAGCGCGGACCACGCCGAGCCCAGCCGTTGGGCCACAGCCAAGCCCAGGGGGGCGAGGTAGGACCGCATGGCCAGCACCGGGGTGCCGGGGCCGGCGGCGCCGGCGGCTACCACCGCCTCGGCGTGCGCGGGCGAAGCCCCCTGGGCGGGTGCGGGCATGGGCTCGACCTCGGCCAGGAGTCGCCTCCAGGCGGGATCGGCCAGCAAGGCCACGGCACGCTGGGCCACCACCCGGCGCTCGGGCGCCGACAGGACCACCGTCGGGACCTCGACCGGACGGGGGCACGAGGGCAGGCGACCCGACACCGGGACCACGACCACCGAGACGTCCCAGGCGTCCGCCGCGCTCTCCACGAAGCTGGCAACCCGCATGGCCAGGCCGTTCCCCGTGCCACAGGGCTCGATGGGGGCGAGGACGAGGAGAGGTGGTGTCATAGGGATCCGGCCCCTGTCGTCGTTTCGTCACGGAGAGTCACTGATGATTGCAGACGGCGCGAAAGCACTTTAAGCTGCCCCTCGTCGAGCCACGCATCCAGACTCACGGACCGGGAGGCCACAGTGGACGGTGACGAGCACGTCGAGCAGTCCGACTTCACAGGAGACCGCCGGGCATTTCTCAAGCGTATGGCCGTCTTCGCCTTCGCAGCGCCGGTGATCAGCTCGTTCGCCCTGGACTCGGCGGCCTTCGCCGGGACCGACCACCACGACCACAAGCCCAACCAGTACGGCTACAACAACACCAACAATCCGCCGCCCGGCCAGATCTTGAACCCGTACCCTCCGCCCAACCAGTACGGGTACAACAACACCTACCCCCAGAAGCCGCCGCCCAACCAGTACGGGTACAACAACACCTACCCCCAGAAGCCGCCGCCCAACCAGTACGGGTACAACAACACCTACCCCGAGAATCCTCCGCCCAAGGAACCGTGTGGGCCTGACGGGAAGAACAAGAACCAAAAGAACGACCACCGACGGTAGGAGCCGGGCCGCTGCGGCCACCTCTGCTGTCCGCCGTCCTCATCGTCCGGGATGAGGCGAAATTTCTGGGCGGGTGTCTGGCATCGCTGTCCGGGATCGTCGACGAGGTCGTGGTGGTCGACACGGGATCGGTCGACGAGACCCCCGAAATCGCCCGTCAATTCGGAGTCGAGGTAATTCACCATCCGTGGCGGGAGGACTTCTCCGAAGCCCGCAACGTTTCCCTCGACCAAGCCCGTGGTGAGTGGATCCTCTACATCGACGCCGACGAGCGGCTCGTCGACGCCCGACGAGCGTATGTCGAGGAGCTTCTTCTCGACGCCGAAGAGGTCGCCTTTCGCCTCTTCCTGCGGCCCCGGGTGAACGCCACGCCCTACCGGGAGCACCGGCTGTGGCGCAACGACCCCCGCATCCGGTTCGAAGGCGTCATCCACGAGAGGGTCGTCCCGGCCATCGAGCGGGTTGCCCGGGAGGACGGGCGCGCCATCGGCAAGGCCGATCTCATGCTCCAGCACCTCGGCTACGAGGGCGACCAGACGAAGAAGCATCAGCGCAATCTGCCCCTCCTGCGCCGGCAGTCGCAGATCGATCCCGAGAATCTGTTCGTGTGGAACCATCTGGGGCGGATCCTCGAAGCCCTGGGCCAGACCGAGGAAGCCGAAGCGGCGCTGACCCGTGCCATCGAGACCGCTCGTCCGATCGACCCGCTCCATCCGATGGACCGCCTGGTATGTCTGTCGTTCGGCGATCTGATCCGACTCCGCAATGCACGCGGGGCGGACACCACCGAGCTGTTGGCCGAGGCGTTGGCCCTCTTCCCCGACAACTGCCTGCTCTTGCTGTTCGAGGCGCGGCGATTGATCGACGACGAGGACTACGTCGCCGCCATCAAGGTGCTCGACCAGATCCTCAGCTTCGACTGGGCCACCGACACAGGCGAGCCGATGGCCTATGACGCTCAGATCGTGGGGGAGTTTCCCTGGAGCGAGAAAGCGCTGTGCCTGTTCCGGATGGGCGAGTACGCGGAGGCGGCCGAGGCCTACGCGGCTGCGGCGCGGTGCGCGCCCGACGACCCCTCGTACCCGGTAAAGGGCAGGCTGGCGCTGGCGCGGGCCCGGCGACTCGACACATAGGCCACGTCCAGTTTTCGGCGTGTCGAAGTAAGGTCGAGGCCATGGAAGCCTCAAGGTTGACAGTCGAAGATCGGATCGACATCGACGATCTCCTGACGCGCTACGCCTCGGCGATCGACGGTCGTGACTTCGCACTCCTCGACACGGTGTTCCTCCACGATGCCCATCTCGACTACCGCTCGGCCGGTGGCGTGGCCGGCGACTATCCCGAGGTACGCCGGTGGCTCGAAGAGGTATTGACCGTGTTCGACGTGATGCAACATCACGTCCTCAATCGCGTCGTTCGCCACAACGGCAGCGAGGTGCGCGCCACCTCGAACTTCTTGAACGTCAATGTCCTGGAGATCGCCGGGACTCCGTGGATCTTCAAGGTCGGCGGCCGATACCACGACAGGCTGGTCATCGAGGGCGGAACGTGGCGGATCGCGGCGCGGATCGAGGACACCCTGTGGTGGGAGAATCCGATGCCGGGGCTGCCCGTAACCCCGGTTCCGGTTCCCGGCCTGCTCGACTCGGTGCCACCGTGGGTGCTGGCGACAGGCGCAACGGCACCGACGATCTGACCGGTACGCCGCTCGCGTCTTGGGACTTTCGGCCCTAGCGGTCCCAGCCCGTGCGTGACAGCCTCGACCGGTGGGAGCACACCAGTAGCTCCCTACAGGCGTTCGGGCGACGTCGCACCGCATGCGGTGTGGAAGTACTCACCTGGACACCCGGTGCCCCCCAACGGCGCTGTATCACCATCACGGCAGTGAACCCCCCGACGAACAACAGAGGTGTGCGCCCCATGGCCAGGAGACTCAAAACCGTAGACAACGCCGACGCTCGCGAAAACCGCCGACGCACCCGCGGTCCCCGGCATGTGGTCTCCGCAGTGGGCCGGCTCACGTTGATGGCTGCGTTGGTGATCAGCACCGTCGGCCTCGTTGCCGCCGTTGCTGCGAGTGCTCCCGTCGCCGACGCCGCCTCAGCCCCGAGTGTCCCGACGGCCTACGTGGTCAACAACGGCAATAGCACGGTCACCCCCGTCGCCATCGCCACCAATGCTCTCGGCACCCCGATCCCGCTGACCACCGGGGCGGCACCGGCGGCCATCGCCATCACCCCCAACGGTCAGACCGCCTATGTCGCCAACAACGCCAACAGCACGGTCACGCCCGTCGCCACCGCCACCAATACAGCGGGAACCCCGATCGCGCTCGCCAGTGGCGCGGGGCCGGCGGCCATCGCCATCACCCCCAACGGCAAGACCGCCTACGTGGCCAATGCTGGCAATAGCACCGTGACTCCCATCACCATCGCCACCAATACGGCGGGAACCCCGATCACACTCGCCGCGGGCAACCTCTTCGCCATCGCCATCACTCCCAACGGTCAGACGGCCTACGTGACCAACACCAACACCGGGACGGTGACTCCCATCGCCATCGCCACCAATACGGCGGGAACCCCGATCACGGTCGGGGGTGGAGCCGATCCGGCCGGTATCGCCATCACGCCGAACGGTCTGACCGCCTACGTGGCAAGTGCTGTCGTCGGCACGTTGACCCCCATCACCCTCGCCACGGGAGTCGTCGGGACGCCGATCACGATTCCGGGCGGGGTCAACCCCGTGGGCGTCGCCATCACCCCGAACGGCAAGACCGCCTACGTCACCGACACGACCTCGAACACGGTGACCCCCGTCACCCTCGCCACCAGTGCCGCCGGCACCCCGATCTCTCTCGGGAGCGTGACCACTCCGTATGCGATCGCCATCACGCCGGACGGCAGCACCGCCTACGTCACTGACTTCGGCTCCAACGCCATCTCGGTCATCGCCACGGCCACCAACACTGCGGGTGCTCCCATCGCACTCGCCACCGGGGCGCAGCCCATCGCCGTCGCCATCACCCCCGCCGTGACGAAGGGCTACCGCATGGTGGGCTCCGACGGCGGGGTCTTCACCTTCGGGGGCAGCCCCTATGAAGGGTCGCTGCCCGCGCTCGGTGTCCACGTGACCGACATCGTGCGTGAGATCCCGTCCCCTTCCGGCAACGGCTATCTCCTCATCGGTTCCGACGGGGGCGTGTTCGCCTTCGGTGATGCCGCCTACAAGGGATCTGTGCCGGCGCTCGGTGTCCACGTGACCGACATCGTGGCGGCGATGTCGTCACCCGACGGCAACGGCTATCTCCTCATCGGTTCCGACGGGGGCGTGTTCGCCTTCGGTGATGCCGTCTACGAGGGCTCTCTGCCCGCCCTGGGCGTCCATGTGCACGACATCGTCGGTGCGGTGCGGTCCTCTGACGGCGGTGGCTATCTCCTGGTGGGTGCCGACGGCGGGATCTTCTCCTTCGGTGACGCCAGCTACCAGGGTTCGCTTCCCGCCCTCGGTGTGCACGTGACTGACATTGTCGGCGTGGTGCGCTCGGCCGCCGCCGGGAGCTATCTCCTGGTGGGTGCCGACGGCGGGATCTTCTCCTTCGGCGGTGCCGGCTACCAGGGTTCGCTCCCCGCCCTCGGTGTGCACGTGAACGACATCGTTGCCGCGGTGCGGTCCTCTGACGGCGGGGGATATCTCCTCGTGGGTGCCGACGGTGGTGCCTTCGCCTTCGGCGACGCCCTTTACAGCGGGTCGCTTCCCGCCCTCGGTGTCAACGTGCACAACATCGTGAACGCCGGCGGGTAAGCCTCCGGCATCTGACCCCGGCTGGCCGGCCTCGGTGCCGAGCTCAGCCGAGGTCGCGTAGCGCTGAGACGGGCGAGAGTCGCGCCGCCCGCCATGCCCCGGCGAGGCCGGCCACCATGCCACCGAGAATGGCGATGAGGGCCGCCACGATCACCGTGAGCGCCGAGATCGACGTGTGCAGTTTCACGACCTGCCCGGCGGCCGAGGCTGCGGCTGTGGTGGCGTGGAGGAGGCCGCTGGCCGACGAGGAGCCGACCGCCACCCCGGTGGTGGTGTAGGTGAGGGTCGGGCCGAAGGTGTTGACCGCGGCGCACACCCCCACACCGACCAGCACGCCGAGGGCGGCGCCCACGATCCCGATGCCCGTCATCTCGGCCAAGATCTGCGCCACGACGCGGCCACGGGACCATCCCACGGCCCGGAGGGTCCCGATCTCGCGCACCCGCTTCGAGATGTTGGCCATCGTCAGCAAGGCGGCGATCAGCAAGGCCGCGGCGAGGATGATGATCCCGAGGGCAACCCCGAGGTCCGATGCCAGCTTCTTGGCGTTCGACAGGCTGCCTGTCACCTGGCCGGCGAGCTGCTTGGAAGTGAGCACGGTCGCCCCGGGGAGCTCCTTCTTGATCGCGGCGGCCACGGTGTTCACGTCGGTCGACTTGGCCACCTTCACGAGGACCTCGTTGATCCGGCTGGACTGCGAGGCGCTTGCCTGCAGAGTGTTGAGGTCGAAGTAGATGTCCGAGACGTCACCGGTGAGCGTGGGATTCACGAGACCGACGACCTTGTACGCGGTCTTGTCGATGGTGAGCTCCTGACCCACCTTGATGTCGTTGGTGCTGGCGTAGGCCGTGCTCACCAGGATCTCGTGGCTCGGGGTCGAGGTGAACCAGGTGCCCTTGACGAGTTGTGCCTTGGTGATGAGCCCCGAGCTCGAATTGGACGGGTTCACCCCGGCCACGGTGTAGCTCTTGGTGGTGGTGTTGGTCGAAGGCGGGTTCAGTACTTTGGTGATGGTCTGCTCGGGTACGACCACCTTGGTGAGGTACTGCTGGTACTGCGGGGGAAGGCAGGCCAAGAAGGCGCTCCCGAACCGGCTGTTCAAGATGGAGACGGCGATCCCGATCTCCCCGCCCACACCGCCGCCGCCACCACCGCCACCCGCAACACCGGGGCCTCCGCTTCCGGGGCCTGCTCCGGAGTTCCCGGCGGGGCCCGTTCCCGGGGCGCCACCGCCCGAGGCCGGTGCCGTCGTGGCCGTGGTCGAGCCGCTGTCAAAAGCGCCACTGTTCTCGAAGCAGGTCCGGATCGAGGCGATCTGGGCGGCCGTGGGGGGAGACGGCGTCACCGTCTTGGTGATGGTCTGCCCACCGGTGGTCACGGTGTCGGTGATCGTCGGCACCGTCCCTGTCTCGTGCAGTGCCTGGAGCGAAAGCGCCGGCACGGCCCCTTGGACTCCTTTGATCTTGGCCACGTCGGACACCGCCGCCTGGGGGAAGGTGATGAGGGTGCCGGGCACGAAGAAGTCGTAGGTGAACTGCGTCCCCGGCGGCCCGAGCTTGGCGAGGTCGGTGATGACCGAGGAGTTGTTGTCCGTCAGGGCCGTCTCGTCGGAGGTGTTGAGCCCCCCGTTGCCCGAATTCGCCCTGAAGAAGCC
>JBEKIJ010000006.1:0-189635 GCA_050011815.1 Acidimicrobiales bacterium
GGGGCGGGGTGGGTCACCGGCGCGGGGTGGGTCACCGGGGCGGGGGGAGGGGTCACCTTGTGGGGGACGGGCGGGGGTGGGGATGTCGTGGGGGGTGGCGCGGCGGCGACGGCGGCGACGGCGGGAGCGGGAACCGTCGTGGTGGGAGCCGGAGGGGCGGGGGGAGTCGTGGTGGTGGTGGTGCCGTCGGCCTTGTCCGCCTCGAGCATCTTGCGCATCGCCACCAAGGGCGACTCCTTGCGAACCGGTCGCGGTGCGGTGTGCCCGTTGGTCTGACGCGTGCCCGCCGCGGCCACTGCGGTGGGGCCGGCGGTGGCGGCGAGGACGGCTGCGCCGGGGAGCGACACCATCAGGCCGAAGCGCGCGATCGTGCGGCTCGCGGGGCGACGGGCGTTCTGTCGTCGCGTGGCGCGGTTGGCGTTCGTGGGAAGGGGTTCGCGGCTCATGGTCGGATCGGGGGACACCTGTCGCGGCGTGCGGGTGCCCCGAGATGACGACATCGCGGCGCGCGAACGATAACGCTGTCCGTCTCCTCCGCTGCTCCGCCGCCCGGCAGGGCACCCGGTGCGACCGTAGTGAACCAGGCTGAGCCGTGCCAATCGTCGGACAAGAGGTCGATTCCACGCCGTGCGCGTATGCTTTACGACGGCAACGAGCAAGGGCCTCACCCGGGGATACGACGCCATGTGGTCTTTCCAACGCAGGTATTTCCACCTGTGGCATCAGAAACCCGGTCCCCACAGCGGCGCCGGAGAGTGAGCCCACGGTGCCGAGGGTGAGCGCCGGGCTGCTGCTGTATCGCGAGGGCCTCGACGGCCGCGTCGAGGTGCTTCTCGTGCATCCCGGTGGCCCGTTCTGGGCTCGCAAGGATGCCGGCGCGTGGTCGATCCCCAAAGGCGAGTACGACGAACACGACGAACCCGCGGCGCGCGCCGAAGAGGAGTTCGCCGAGGAGCTCGGCCAGCGCGCCCCGTCGGGACCGCGCCTCGAGCTGGGCGAGGTCCGTCAGGCGGGGGGAAAACGCGTGCGGGCGTGGGCGGTGCGGGGCGACATCGACGCCACGGCCACCACGAGCAACGTGTTCGAGATGGAGTGGCCGCCTCGCTCCGGCGAGAAACGCAGCTTCCCCGAGGTCGACAAAGCGGCGTGGTTCTCCCTGGAGGAGGCGCGCACCAAGCTTCTGGCCGGACAGCTCCCCCTGCTCGAGCGGCTCGAGGACATCATGCGATCAGAAGGTCCACACGAGCCGGGTTGACCGACAGGGTGGGTGTTGCTCAGGGGATGCCGCCGTCGACGCGCAAGACCTGGCCGGTGGTGAAGCTCGACGCGTCGCTGGCGAAGTACAGCGCAGTGCCGACCACCTCGTCGGGCTCGCCGCCGCGCTTGAGCGCGAAGCGTTGCGCACCTTGCTCGAAGGCCTCCATGTCCCATTCCTTGGTCACGTCGGTGAGAAACGGCCCCGCCATGATGCAGTTGACCCGCACCGACGGCCCCAGCGCCCGGGCGAACCCGGCCGTCAACGAATTCACGCCGGCCTTGGCCGCCGCGTAGGGCAGGATCTCGGGGGTGGGACGGATCGAGCCCACGCTCGAGACGTTGATCACCGAGCCTCCCCCGTCGCCCACCATGCGGCTGCCCACCAGCGCCGTGAGCCGGAACACGCCCTTCAGGTTGAGGTCCACGACCTTGTCCCACATGGCCTCGGTCACGTCGGTCAGCTCGCGGTAGAGCAGGGACATCCCGGCGTTGTTGACGAGCACGTCGACCCGCCCGAAGGTGTCGTAGGCGGCGGCGCACAGCGGCTCGAGCTCGTCCCAGTTCGACACGTTGCACGACCAGGCCAGGGCCCGGCGCCCCATGGACTGCACCTCGGCGGCCACGGCCTGGCACGCCTCGAGCTTGCGGCTGGTGATGACGACGTCGGCACCGGCCTCGGCGAACCCGAGCACCATGGCCCGACCGAGCCCCCGGCTGCCACCGGTGACGAGCGCCACCTTGCCCGTGAGGTCGAAGCGGTCCCGGTCCACCGACGTGCGCACCCTCAGCGCAGCGACGTGGTGGTGGCGAGGTCCGCCGCCCTCTGCGCCAGGTTGAGCACCACATCGCCGAAGGCTTCCATCTTCGGGTTGTCCGCCGTCCCCGCCACGACGCGGGCGTAGCCGCCCTCGAGGACCACGGCCAGCTTGAACCGGGCCAGGATGACGTAGTAATCGATCTCGTCGGTGTCGCGCCCGCTCTCGGTGCGGTAGTAGTCGAGGAGCTCGGCGCGCGACGGCATGCCCGTGTAGTCGACGTAGCTCCCCGTGGTGCGCTCCTCGTCCTCGTCGAGCCACCCCTGGATGACCCACCCGAGGTCGAGAAGAGGATCCCCCACCGTCGCCATCTCCCAGTCCACGATGGCGGCCAGGCGGGCAGGAGCACCGTGGCAGTACATGACGTTGGCGAATTGGTAGTCGCCGTGCATGATCCCGGGCTCGTAGTGCCGGGGCTGATGGGCCCGCAACCACGCCGCCGCGGTGTCGAGGCCGGGGATGGCGCGGAACTGCACGGCGGCGAGGTGGCTCATCCACCGGTCGACCTGGCGCTCGTGGAAGCCGTCGGGCCGGCCGAATCCCTCCAGCCCACGCGCCCGCCAATCGACCTTGGCCAGCTTGGCGATGCCGTCCACGAGCTGGAAGGCCAGGCCGCGTCGGGCGTCGAGGTCGGAGTCGAAGGGTGCGGGCCAGCCCCCGCCGCCCATGGGCGACCACCCGTCGACGTACTCCATCAGATAGAAGCAGCCCCCCATGAGCTCGGGGTCGTCGCACACGGCCAGGGCCCGGGCGTGCGGCACGTCGGTGTCGGCCAGCGCGGCGAGGAGCCGGTACTCGCGCAACATGGTCTCGTTGCGCCCGGCGGGGACGACGCGGGGCGGACGGCGCAGCGCCATGCGGTGCCCACCCCGTCTGATCTCGAAGAGCTCGTTGGAGGCACCGCCGGTGATGAAGGTGGCCTCGAGGGGCTCCCCGGCGCCGGGCAGGTCGTGCTCGTCGAAGAACGCCTCCAGGCGCTCGAGGTCGACGAGCCCACGCGTGCGCTCTCTGTCATCGACACCCGGGTCCGCGCTCACTGGTTGGCCACCTCGTGCTCGAGGTGCTCGGCGAACTTCGCACGGGCCGCGGCCAGCTTCTCGGGCAGGTGCTCGGTCGGCCACGCCCCGGGGGCCGCCTGGTAGCGCTTGAGGATCTGGCGGGCCACGGTGACGCGGTGCACTTCGCTGGGGCCGTCCACCAGTCCCATGATCGGCACCATCATCCAGTAACCGCCCAGGGGGAGCTCGTTGGAGACCCCGAGGGCACCATGGACCTGGATCGACCGCTGCACGATGTCGTGGAGCACCTGGGCGGTGAGCACCTTGACCGCGGCGATGTCGTGGCGGACTTTGCGGTAGTCCTGGTACTGGTCGATCTCCCACGCCACGTACAAGACGAAGAGCCGGAACTGCATGAGCTGGGCATAGGAGTCGGCGATGTAGTTCTGGACGCTCTGCTTGTCGGCCAGCACGCTGCCCTGGGTGTGGCGCGACAGGGCCCGCTCGCACATCATGTCGATGGCCTTCTGGCACACCCCCACCGTGCGCATGGCGTGGTGGATGCGACCGCCCCCCAGTCGCGTCTGGGCGATGGCGAAGGCTTGGCCTTCCCCGCCGAGAAGGCTCTCGGCGGGGACCCGCACCTCGTTGTAGTGGATGAGGGCGTGCATCCCCTCGTGGCCGTCACCGAAGTGCTCACCCATCAGGCCGATGTTGCGGACGATGTCGACGCCGGGCGTGTCGGTGGGGACGAGGAACATCGACATCCCCTGGTACGCGCTCACCTCGGGGTTGGTGACCGCCATCACGATGAGAAACGACGAGGTCCGGGCGTTGGACGAGAAGAACTTCCACCCCTCGATGACCCATTCGTCGCCGTCGCGCCGGGCCCGGGTCTCGAAGCGGGTGGGGTCGGACCCGCCCTGGGGTTCGGTCATCGAGTACGAGGAGAAGATCTCGCCGTCGAGCAACGGGCGCAGATAGCGCGCCTTCTGCTCCTCGGTGCCGTAGTGGGCGATGATCTCGGCGTTGCCGGTGTCGGGAGCCTGGCACCCGAAGATGATGGGAGCCCACCGACTCCTCCCCAGGATCTCGTTCATGAGCGACAGCTTCACTTGACCGTATCCCTCGCCCCCGAGCTCGGGGCCGAGGTGACACGCCCACAGCTTCTGGTCGCGCACCCGTTGCTTCAGGGGGTCGACGATCTTGCGGAGCTTGTCGTCGAGGGGGTGGAAGGTGCGGTCGCCCCACAGCAGGTCGAGCGGCTCGACCTCCTCACGGACAAAGGCGTCGGTCCAGTCGAGCTTGGCCTGGAACTCGGGATCGGTGGAGAAGTCCCAACCCAACGACCCGACTCAGCTTTCGCCCGTGCCGTACTGGGCCTTGGGGATGGGGCCGGCCGCGGCCGGTGGGGGCGCGGCCGGGGTGGGAGTGGTCGTGGCGGTGGGGATGGTGGTCGAGGTGGGGACGGTGGCCCCCGGGTCCACGACGCCGGTGGTCTCGGCCACCGCGGCGTTGGCGGAGGTCACCTGCACCGGCCCGTGCTCGGCTTCGAAGGCTTGGACGAGGCCGACGATCTCGGTCGCCCGGGCATCGGCACCGGCTTCGGGGCGCCCCATGCGCTGGGTGTAGGTGATGCCCCCCAACTCGAGCAGCAAGGCATCGCTCTTGCGCTTGGACTGGACCTCGGCCAGCTTCGCCTGTCCCGCCTGCCCGGCCTGCTGGGCCTTGTCGGCCAGCTGCGTGGCCTGAGCCTTCACCTTGTCCATGAGTCCCATTGTCTGTCCTCCTTCTCCAAGCCCCAGCCTCTTCGGGCGACCCGAAACACCGGATCCGGGCACTCGAAACGTCGGGGCGCGGCGCCTGCGCCCGACTGTAGGCGACGGGCCCGAAAAGAGAGAAAGCACTCCCGCTGGCACCTCCCCCACCGGCCTCGCCAGGTCCCCGACCGCCCTCCACCACTCCTCCGCCCTCCACCACTCCTCCACCACCGGGGGCGTCAGGGCCCGGTCCACGCCTGGCTGCGCTCCCACAACTCGGCGGCGAGCTCGGGGGTGGCCCGCTCCGACGGGGCCCGTTCGGTGCAGTCGTCGTAATAGCGGCCGGTGTCACCGGTGAGGCCGGGGTCCGAGGCGCAGTACACCGACGTGCGCGCCCCGTCGACGGTGGACTTCATGAAGCTCTTGGCCAGGGGCTCGAGGGGCCAGGGCAGGCGCCGCCAGATGTCCGAGGCGATCACCCCGGGGTGCAGCGCATAGGTGGTGATGCCGGCATCGACACGGCGGGCCAGCTCCTGTGCGAAGAGCACGTTGCACAGCTTCGACACGCTGTACTCGGCCATGCCGGTGATGCTGCGTGTGCGCCGACGCAACGCGTCGAAGTCGATCCCGGTCGCCCCGTAGTGGGCATCACTCGCCACCACCACCACCCGGGCCGGTGCGCCGGCGGCCAGGGCGCCGAGGAGCATGGTGGTGAACAGGAAATGGCCCAGATGGTTGACCCCGAAGGCCAGCTCGAAGCCGTCGGCCGTCTGGCCCCGTTGGCCGGCGACTCCGGCGTTGTTGATCAGGACGTGGAGGGGCTCGCCCGTGGCCAGGTACGCCTCGGCCCCGGCCCGTACCGAGGTCAGGTCGGACAGGTCCAGGGCGAGGAAGCTCGCCGCGTCCGGCCCGTGGGCGGCGGTGATCTCGTCGAGCACGGGCTGGGCGCGCGCCCGGGACCGACAGGCCAGGTGCACGCGAGCACCGCGGCGGGCGAGCGCGGTGGCCGTGGCCCGACCGATCCCGGTGTTGGCGCCGGTGATGAGCACGGTGTGTCCCTCGAGGTCCACACCCTGTTCTTTGTCCATCACATCTCGAGCAGGGCCCGGCGGCCGTGCGCCTCGAACTCGGCCTCGAGGGCGTCCCTGTCCTCCTGCGAGAGGCGGCGGTAGGGCGCGCCTCGTCCATCACCTCGTGTCTCGAAGGGGCGCCACCACACCGGATCAGCGGTGCGCCAGTACTGGTCGCGGAGGGGGCGCTTGTCGACCTTGCCGGTGCCGGTGAGGGGAATGGCGTCGGTGACCCGCACGAAGCGGGGCGCCCATTTCGTCCCCAGGTCGCTCTGGTGGTCGAGGAAGTCCGCGAAGGCGGCGGGGTCGAACGATCGCGGGTCGGCCAGCTCGAGCGCCGCCATGGCCTGGTCGCCGGTGCGGGGGTCGGGGATCGGGAGCACCACGGCGGTGACCACGCCGGGGAAGCGGGCGAGGATCCGCTCGACCGGGGCGGCGGCGAAATTCTCGCCGTCGACACGGAGCCAGTCCGCCGTGCGGCCCGCGAAGTAGAAGAAGCCGTCCTCGTCGCGATAGCCGAGGTCCCCCGACCAGAACCACCCGTCCCGGGTGCGCTCGGCGTCGGCCTCGTCGTTGGCGTAGTAGCCCTCGAAACGCGACACGCCGTCACGGCTCACGATCTCCCCGATGGCCTCGGACGCGTTCTGCAGCTTCCCCCGGTCGTCGAACCGCGCCGGGGGGCATTGCGCCTTCGTGGTGGGATCGACGATCACCACGTCGGTGCCCGGCGGTGGCTTGCCCATGGCCTGGCGCGGGGTCCCCGGCGCGCGCGACATCGAGATCGCCCCCTCGCTCGAGCCGTATCCCTCGACGATGGGGCAGGCGAAGCGTCGTTTGAACATCGAGATGTCCTGGGGGGACCCGTCGGTGCCGAAACCGAAGCGCAGGGTGTTGTGCGCGTCGTCGGCAGCGGGGGGCGTGGCGAGCACGTACGCCAGGGCCCGGCCCACGTAGTTGAAGTACGTGACGCCGTAGTGCCGCACGTCGGGCAGGAACCCCGATGCCGAGAAGCGACGTCGCAGCACGAGGACGGCACCCGAGGCGATGGCCGGGACGACACAGGTGTTGAGGGCGTTGCCGTGGAACATGGGCATGGCGCAGTACATGACGTCGTCGGGGCCGAATCCCGAACCCCGGGCCATGACGCTCGCCTGGTTCGCCATGCGGCCCTGGCTGACACGCACCGCCTTGGGCGCGCCGGTCGACCCCGAGGTGAACAGCAGAAGGTACAGCGTGTCGGGATCGGGAACCCCCGGGTCGCCCTGCCCCCACGGTTCCTCGCCGGAGCCGGTGGACCGATCGGGGTGGGGCAGATAGTCCGGGTCGTCGCACAGCAGGACACGGCTCGGCTCCACGCCGGTGTCGAGCCCGTCCACGAGGGCTCGCTGCGACGCGTCGGTCACGATGAGCTGGCAGTCGGCGTGGGCGATGTCACGCGCCAGTTCCGCACCGCGCCGGGTGGGGTTGATCCCGACGACGGTGGCGCCGACGAGCGCGGCGCCGCCCAGAAGGAAGAGGTACTCGGGCACGTTCTCGAGGAGCACGCCGACATGGAACGGCCCCGGTCTGCGGCGCGCCGCCAGCATGCGGGCCCGGACCGAGCACTCCGCCACCACCTGGCGCCAACTCCATGCCGCCTCCTCGAAGCGCAGACCGGTGTTGTCGTCCTCGGCGCGCGCCATGAGCAGGTCGGCCACCGTGGTCATCGACGCGACGATAGTTTGAAGACTCCCATGGGGATCTCCGAGCCACGCGACCTCGATGCCCTGCGCGCCGGGCTCACCCGATGGGTGTCATCGTGGCGACCGGAGTGGCGCGACGTCCGCCTCGCTCCCCTGGTGCAACCGGCCACCGGCCTGTCCAGCGAGACGATCTTCGTCGACCTCGAATGGACCGCCGGGTCCGGGCGCGCCCCGGTGTCGGAGCGGGCCTCGTGGGTGGTGCGGCTCCCGCCCCACGGCGAGGGTCTGTTCCCTTCCTATGACCTCGGGATGCAGGGTCGACTGCAAGCCGCCCTCGCCCGGGCCGGGGTGCCGGCGGTGGACCCCCTGGCCGTCGAGGAGGACGACGCCTGGGTGGGCGCGCCCTTCCTGGTCATGCCCCGGGTGGCCGGGAGGGTGGTGCGGGCCGACAAGCCGTACCTGCGCACCGGGTGGCTGGCCGAGGCCGCCCCGAGCGGCCAGGCGCGATTGCACGAGGAGATCGTCGACGTCCTGGCCCGCATCCACCACCTCGACTGGGAGTCCCTCGGCTGCGCCGGGATCCTGGCGGCCCGGACCGGCGGAGGGCTCGGGGGTGACGCGGCGGCGGGCGCGGGTCGCCTGGCGGCCGAGGTCGAGCACTGGGCCCGGTACCTGGCCTGGGCGGGCGAGGGCAGCGCGCCGGCCATCTTCGAGGAGGGTGTCGAGTGGTGTCGCGACCGGCTGCCGGCCCAGGAGCCCCCGGCGTCGCTGTTGTGGGGAGACGTCCAGCTCGGCAACGTGCTCGTGGGGGACGACATGGGGGTCTGCGCCGTCCTCGACTTCGAGATGGCGACGCTCGGGCCCGCCGAGGTCGACGTGGCGTGGTTCGTGGTCCTCCACGACATGGCGGTCGATCGCTGCGGCAGGGATCTCCCGGGATTCCCCGGGCGCGAGGCCACCATCGCCCTCTACACGGCGCGCCTGGGCCGCCCCCTGGACGACCTGCGGTGGTACGAGGCGTTCGCGGCCCTGCGCAGCGGGGCCATCCTGGTGCGCGCCGCCCGACTGCTGGCGCGCCTGGGCGTCGACGACAGCTGGCTCACCCACGCCAACCCCACCGTCGACCGGTTGGCCGGGCTCATCGCCGGCTGAGCGCCTACGGTTCGGACATGAGCGAACGACCCCTCCCGAGCGCCGCCGCGCTGCTCGACACCATGCCCTTCGCCCGCACCTGCGGGATCGAGCTCACCGAGGCGGACCCCGACCTCGTCACCGGGCTCGTGCCCTGGGCTCCGGAGCGCTGCACCGCCGGCGGCGTCATGCACGGCGGCGTCATCATGTCGCTGGCCGACAGCCTGGGCGGGGCCTGCGCCTTTCTCAACCTGCCCGAAGGGGCCCGCACCTCCACCATCGAGTCCAAGACCAATTTCTTCGGCGGCATCCGCTCCGGAGCGGCGCACGGCACCACCCATCCCCTCCACGTCGGGCGCAGCACCATCGTCGTCCAGACCGACGTCACCGACGACGAGGGGCGTCACGTCGCCCAGGTCACCCAGACCCAGGCCGTGCTGCAGTGACCGTCGTCGGGCCCGTGACCGGAAGGAGAACACGATGACAACCGGCGAACTGTTCGCTGATGCCTTCGGGCGCGTCCGTGAGGCCGTGTGCGACGTGGTCGACGGGCTCAGCGCCGATCAGCTGGCCTGGCGGGCCGACGCACAGGCCAACTCCATTGCCTGGCTGGTGTGGCATCTGACCCGGATCCAAGACGACCACGTCGCCGCGGTGGCCGGGGTCGACCAGGCCTGGACGGCGTCGGGCTGGGCGCCGCGCTTCGCGCTGCCCTTCGACGTCGCCGACACCGGCTACGGGCACGCCTCCACCGAGATCGCCGCCGTCGTCGCCGACGCCGAGGCACTGCGGGGATACCACGAGGCCGTCTACGAGAACACGCTGCGATTCGTCGGCGGGCTCGTGGAAGGCGACCTCGACCGCATCGTGGACGAGCGGTGGGACCCGCCGGTGACCATGGGGGTTCGGCTGGTGAGCGTCATCACCGACGACCTGCAACACGCCGGACAGGCAGCCTTTGTCCGAGGTCTTCTCGAGAGAAGGTGACCACCTGATCATCGGGGCCGGGACTCGGCTGCCCCGTTCCCCGACCCCGCGGCCCGTTCGAGCAGCGCGGCCCGTTCGAGCAGCGCGGCCTGTTCGAGCAGCGCGGCCCGTTCGAGCAGCAGGGCGCCCTCCCGGGCGTTGCGGGTGAGCGCCGCGGCCCGCTCGAGCTCGGCCCGCGCCTCTTCGAAGCGGCCGAGCCTGCCGAGCAGGTCCCCCCGCACGCTCGGCAGCAGGTGATAGCCGCGTAGCGCCGGGTCGGAGCCGAGCGCATCGACGATGTCGAGCCCCGCCTCGGGGCCGAAGGCCATGGAGTAGGCCACGGCCCGGTTCAGCTCGACCACGGGGGACGGCGTCAGCTGGGCCAGCGCGTCGTAGAGGGCGGCGATGCGGACCCAGTCAGTGGCCGAGGCGCTGCGGGCCCGGGCGTGACACGCCGCGATGGCGGCCTGCAGGGCGTAGGGACCCAAGCCCTGACCCAGCTTCTCGGCCCGGTCGAGGGCCGCCAACCCGCGCCTGATGAGGACGTAGTCCCACCGGGCCCGGTCCTGGTCGAGCAGCAAGATGGGCTCTCCGGTCAGACCCACCCGCGCCCGGGCGCGCGACGCCTGGATCTCCATCAGCGCCGCGAGCCCGTGGACCTCGGGCTCGTCGGGCAGGAGCTCGGCGAGGATCCGACCGAGGCGAAGGGCGTCCTCGCACAGTGCGGGCCGCAGCCAGTCGTCGCCGGTGGTGGCGGAGTACCCCTCGTTGAACACGAGGTAGAGCACCTCGAGCACCGAGGCCAGCCGGGCGGTGCGTTGCGTCGCCTCGGGAACCGCGAAAGGGACCTTGGCCTCGGCGAGGGTGCGCTTGGCACGCACGATGCGCTGAGCCACGGTGGTCTCGCTCACGAGAAAGGCGCGGGCGATCTCCCCGGTGGTGAGGCCCCCCACAAGGCGGAGGGTGAGCGCCACCCGGGCCTCGGTGGAGAGCACGGGGTGACAGGCGACGAAGATGAGGCGCAGGATGTCGTCCCCGAAGTCGTCGTCGACCTCGGGGCCGGCGGGGTCGGACTGGAGGGACCGGGCTTGCGCCTCACGACCGAGCTCCTGGTTCTTGCGGTCCAGCACGGTCTTGCGACGCAGAAGGTCGACCGCCCGCCGCTTGCCGACGGCCATGAGCCAGGCGCCCGGATTGTCCGGGACGCCCGACTCGGGCCACCGCTGGAGCGCGGCCGCCAGCGCGTCTTGGGCCAGGTCCTCGCCCACCCCCACGTCACCGACGTAGCGGGCCAGGCCGGCGATGAGCCGGGCCGACTCGATCCTCCACACCGCCTCGATGGCGCCCTGGGCACGCCGTGCATCGTCCCCGGGCACCCGCTCCACCTGCATCGTCGGGCTACCGGCCGCCGGCCTGCTGGAGCTCGGGAGGGAAGTCCTCCATCTCGAAGATCTGGCGCACCTCCACCACGGGGCCGTCGGCGACGGGGATCCGCTTGGCCCATTCGACGGCCTCTTCCTTCGACTTCACCTCGATGAGCCAGTACCCGCCGATCACCTCCTTGGCTTCGGCGAAGGGCCCGTCGGTCACGGTGGGCTTCCCGCCGGGGAACGACACCCGGACCCCTTCCGAGCCGGGGCGCAACCCGTCGAGGGCGAGCAGGACGCCGGCCTTGGTGAGCTCCTCGTTGTACTTGGTCATCGCCTCCACCGCTTCGACCGGCGGCATCCAGTCGTCGTCGGAGATGTTGGGGATCATGAACATCATGAAACGCATGGTGTGACTCCTTCACTGGGTGGGCTGGTTGTCAGGGGCGGGGTTCGAGCTGATCTACCCCTCGACCGGAGCGTCGAACGAGGAAGCCCGAATTCGACACGTTCGACCGATTCTTCTCGAAATGTCCCTTCCCCCTCCGGGCCAGGTGATGAGCCTCCCTCATTACGAGCTACACTCAGTACCTGCGGGGCGAGCGCCCCCCAGATCACGAAGGGAACACGAGTGCACACCGACACGCACACGGACCCCGGGAGCCGACCCGACGGTCCCCACCCCGACATCACGCTCGAGCTGGCCGAGCTCTTCACCCACACCGCCCGGCGGTTGCGCCGGGGGTCGATCGTCCAGCTCGCCCCCCTCGGCCTCACCTATGCCCAGGCCAGGGTGCTACGCCTCGTCGCCGCGGAAGGACGGCCGCTGCGGATGGCCGACCTGGCCGCCCAGCTCGACGTCGTCCCCCGGTCGGTCACGACCATGGTCGACGCCCTCGAGGAAGCCGGGTTCGTCGCCCGACACGCCGACCCCGGCGACCGGCGGTCGGTGCTGGTGGCGCTGACCGACGAGGGCCATCGCCTGCTCGACGGCCTCGAGGCGGCCCGACGCGACAGCGCCGAAGAGGTCTTCGGCGGGCTCGCCCCCGCCCAACGCAAGCGGCTCCACGAGCTGCTCGAGGACCTGTGCGAGCGCGGCGCGTGCGTCAGCTGCTGCGGGCAGCACGAGCACGGCGCCACCGCCCGGCACGAGCACGGCGCCACCGCCGGTGGAGGTGACCGATGAGCATGGGCATGGGCATGGGTGGGGGCGGACACGGGGGCATGGGCATGGGTCTCATGCGGTCCCTGCGACGCGACAACTCCGTCCTGCAGCAGCAGCTTCCCAAGGGGATCGTCAGGCGCATCGCCACCTTCGCCCACCCCTACCGCAAGGCGCTCGGGGTCTTCCTCGTGCTCATCATCATCGACGCGGTCATCGGCGCCGCCAACCCGCTCCTGTACCGGGCGATCATCGACACGGGGATCGGCACGCACCCCGGACACGGCCGGCCGGGATTCATCGTCGAGCTCGCCCTCGTCGTGGCCGGCCTGGCCGTCTTCGACGCCGTGCTGTCGCTGTGGCAGCGCTGGGTCTCGGCCCGCATCGGCGAGGGCCTCATCTACGACATGCGCACCCGGGTGTTCGAGCACATCCAGAAGATGCCCATCGCCTTCTTCACGCGCACCCAGACCGGGGCGCTGGTGTCGAGACTGAACAACGACGTCCTCGGTGCCCAGCAGGCGTTCACCGACACGTTCTCCTCGGTGGTGAGCAACGTGATCGGGGTGGCCATCACCCTGGCGGCGATGTTCTGGCTCTCATGGCCGATCACCCTGGTGGCGCTGGCACTGCTCCCGATCTTTCTGATCCCGGCCCGCTTCGTCGGGCGGCGCCTCGCCGACATCACCCGGGAGTCCTACACACTCAACGCGCAGATGACCAACACCATGACCGAGCGCTTCAACGTGGCCGGTGCCCTCCTGGTGAAGCTGTTCGGACATCGCAAGGACGAGGTCAAGGGGTTCTCGAAGAAAGCGGGGCGCGTCCGCGACATCGGGATCACCCAGGCCATGTACACCCGGGTGTTCATGGCCGCGTTGCTCCTCACCGCCTCACTCGCCACCGCCCTCGTCTACGGGTGGGGAGGCGTGCTGGCCGAACGGGGCACGCTCGTGATCGGGACGGTGGTGGCCCTGACCGCCTACCTGGCCAGGCTGTACGGGCCCTTGACGGCGCTGTCGAACGTGCAGCTCGACGTCATGACCGCCCTCGTCTCGTTCGACCGGGTCTTCGAGGTCCTCGACCTGCCGCCCATGATCGACGACAAGCCCGACGCCGTGCCCATCCCGCGCGGCCCCGCCCTCATCGAGTTCGACCACGTCGACTTCGGCTACCCGAGTGCCGAGGAGGTCTCGCTGGCCTCGTTGGAGTCCGTGGCCGTCCTCGAGCGCACGGCGTCTCAGCCCGTGCTCTTCGACGTGACGTTCACGGCCCAGCCCGGACAGCTCGTGGCGCTGGTGGGCCCGTCGGGTGCGGGGAAGACGACCATCAGCCATCTCGTCCCGAGGCTCTATGACGTGCGGGGCGGGGCGGTGCGGATCAACGGTGTGGACGTCCGTGACGCCACCTTGGAGTCGATCGGGGACGTGGTGGGGGTCGTCACCCAGGATGCCCATCTCTTCCACGAGTCCATTCGGGGCAACCTTCGCTACGCCAAGCCTGACGCCACCGACGCCCAGCTGATCGAGGCCCTGGACGCGGCGCACATCCTGCCGCTGGTGGAGTCGCTCCCCGACGGGCTCGACACCTTGGTGGGTGATCGCGGCTACCGGCTCTCGGGTGGCGAGAAGCAGCGCATCGCCATCGCCCGGCTGTTGCTCAAGGCGCCCGACATCGTCGTCCTCGACGAGGCCACCGCCCACCTGGACTCGGAGTCCGAGGTGGCCGTGCAACTGGCACTCAAGACCGCACTGGCGGGGCGCACCTCCCTCGTGATCGCCCACCGCCTCTCCACCGTGCGCGAGGCGGACGTGATCCTCGTCGTCGAAGAAGGTCGGATCGTGGAGCGGGGTCGCCACGACGAGCTGCTCGAAGCGGGCGGGCTCTACTCCGAGCTCTACACGACGCAGTTCGAGCACCAGTCCGACGGCGCAGACGTCGAGGGTCAGGACCTCGACGGGGCAGGAGACCCCTCTGACGTCGGCGCCGTTCAGGGATCGGGAACCGGTACCGGTGGGGGTGGCCCCGTATAGCGGGCCGAGGGGCGGATCAGTCGGTTGTGGGCGGCCTGCTCGATGACATGCGCCGACCACCCGATGGCACGTCCCGCCGCGAAGGTCGGGGTGAACATCTCCCGGGGCAGACCGCAGGTGTGCATGACGACCCCCGCGTAGAACTCCACGTTGGTGAAGAGGCGGCGCCCGGGCTTCATCTCGGCCAGGACGTCGACGGCACTGCGCTCGACCTGCGCGGCGAGGTCCACCAACGGCCCCCCGAGCGAGCGGGCCACGTCCCGGAGGAACAGCGAGCGGGGATCATCGGTCTTGTACACGCGGTGGCCGAATCCCATCACCCGGTCGCCACGGTCCACCGCCGCCCGCAGCCACTCCTCGGCCCGTTCCTCGCTGCCGATCTCGTCGAGCATGGCCAGTGCCCGGCTGGGGGCGCCGCCGTGCAGCGGCCCCGACAGCGCGCCGATGGCCCCGCACACCGCGGCGGCGAGGTCGGCACCGGTGGAGGTGATGACCCGCGCCGTGAAGGTCGAGGCATTGAAGCCGTGATCGATGGTCAGGATCTGGTACTGCTCGACGGCACGGGCGTGGCGCGCCGTCGGCTCGGACCCCGTCACCATCCACAGGTAGTTGGCCGAGGTCGAAAGGTCGGACCGGGGCGCCACCGGCGGCCGGCCCTCACCCAGGTTGTGGGCGGCGGCCATGATCGTGGGCACCACCGAGCACAGCCGGAGGGTCTGGGCCCGGAGCTCGGCACCGTCGATGTCGAGCGTCGGACGCCACCCCAGCTCGGCGCCGAGAAGCGACACCGCGCTCCGCAGGACCTCCAAGGGCCGGCCGTTCCCGGCCATCGCCGGCAGCATCGCCGCCAGGCCGGGGGGCAACGAGCGCAGCTCCGCCACCTCGGTGGCGAACCGGCGCGCCTGGTGCCGGTCGGGGAGCTCTCCCTCGAGCAGTAGATACCAGACGTCCTCGAGCGATCGCCGCGCCGCCAGGTCGACGGCGGAGTACTGGCGGTAATGGAAGAACCCTTCCTCCCCGCGCACGTCACCGAGGGCGGTCTCCGCCGCCACCACTCCCTCGAGGCCGGCGGGGAGCTCGGTGCCCTGCTCGTCCGCGGGGCGCAGCCGGGCCACCCCCATGAGGTCGCGCAACGACACCACGCCCACGAGCTCGTGCCCGTCGACGACGGGCAGGTGCCGGTACTGGTGATGGGCCAGGCTGGTCCAGGCCGCGTCCACCTCCTCCTCGGGCCCGAGCACGTCGGGGTTGGCCGTCATCCACAGCTCGACGGTCTCGGCGCTCGCCGTCGTGGCCGCGGCGGCGGCCCGGAGCAGGTCGCGCTCGGTCAGGATGCCGGCCACCTTGCCCCGGTCGGTGACGATGACCGAGCCGATCCCGGCGTCGCGCATGGTGTGGGCCGCCTCGGCCAGCGACGTCCCGGCTTCGCAGGTCACGACGGGGGTCGACATGAGATCACGGACGACGGTCGGCATGGGCATGGACCTCTTCCTGCCGGGGTTCCCACCTGGCCACTGGGCCCGCCCGGGGGGCGGGCCAGGACCATTTTGCTCCTCGGGACGGCGACTGTAAATGTTGATCAACTCAATATCAGGCGTACACTTCGGGGTGGTGAGCCCATGACGAAGATGCTCGAGAGCGCCGAGGCGGCCCGCCGGCTCGGGGTGAAGTTGCCGACCCTGTACGCGTACGTCAGCCGAGGCCTGTTGGTGTCGCACCCGGCCCCCGACGGACGCCGCAGCGTGTTCGCGGCCGAGGACATCGAGGCGCTGGCCAAGCGGTCGCGGGGCGGACGGAGCACCGAGACCCGGTTGGCGACGGTGACGACCTCGACGACACAACTGCGTGAGGACGGTCCCGTCTACCGGGGCACCCCGGCCACCGTGCTGGCCACCACGGTGCCCTACGAGGAGGCGGCCGAGCTCCTGTGGCGAGGTGATCCGGCGGGCCCGACGCCGTGGGAGCCCGTTGCGTTGGAGCCGCCCCCCACCCTCGGGGCTTCGGACCGCCTGCGCTGGGCCGTCGTGATGGCGGGCGCCGGCGACCCCCTGCGCTCGGACCTGCGACCGGCGTCGGTCGTCGCCGTGGCCAGGCGGTTGGTGGCCACCATGGTGGCCGTCCTGCCCGGCCCCCCCGCAGGCGGGCCGCCGCTCGAGCTCGACGGGAAGGTGTGGGAGAACACCGTGGCGGGCGCGCTCACCGCCCGGCTGGCGCCCGATCCCGACACCGAGCTCGTGCGGGCCGTCAACGCGGCGCTGATCCTGTTGGCCGATCACGAGTTGGCCACCTCGACCGTGGCGGTGCGGGTGGCGGCGTCGACACGCGCCGATCTCTACGACGCCGTGCTGGCCGGCCTGGGCGTGGTGGCCGGGCCCCTGCACGGGGGGGCGTCGCAGCTCGCCTACGGCCTCGTGCGCGACGCCGAGGAGCTCGGGGCCGAGCGCGCCCTCGACGAGACGCTCCGGTGGCAACACCGCCTCCCGGGCTTCGGGCACAGCGTCTACACCGGAGACGACCCGCGCTTCACCGTGCTCAGGGGCCTCGTGAAC
Organism: Acidimicrobiales bacterium; assembly: GCA_050011815.1. Lineage (GTDB taxonomy): Bacteria > Actinomycetota > Acidimicrobiia > Acidimicrobiales > UBA8190 > Chersky-840. The sequence goes on from JBEKIJ010000006.1 coordinate 16,791, forward strand.
GACCTGTGGCCGGCGCAGCGCCGACAGGTTCTGGACGCGTTGCTGGCACTGGCCGCCGAGCGCTCGATCCCCGGCCCCAACGTGGATCTCGGGCTGGGCGCGCTGATGCGGGCCGCCGGCATGGCCGAGGACGGGGGGCGGACGATCTTCACCATCGCCCGCGTGGCGGGGTGGACGGCGCACTACCTCGAAGAGCTCGAGGAACGGCCCATCCGCTACCGGGCCCGCGCCGTCTACGCCACCCGACGCTGACCAGCGGGCTACGGGCCCAGCAGCCGGGCGACGGCGCCGTACATGAGTTGCTTGTGTGTCGCCACCACGTCGGGGTTCTTCCCCGAGAGCTCGGTGGCGAGGGCGATGGCCTCGGACAGGACCTCGGCCTCGGGCGCGCCTGCGTGCGCGATCCGAGCAGCCACTGCCGCCTCGGCGTCGTAGCGCCGCCCCGTGGTGATGGCCTCGTGCAGCGTGGAGTGGGGCAGACGGGCCGACACCACCCCGTGCATGACGGGCGTGAGGGGCAAGCCGAGGTCCACCTCGGGGAGGCACCAGTAGCCACGGTCGGATCGCATGACCATGAAGTCGTGGGCCGTCGCCAGCATGGCCCCGGCCGCGAAGGCGTGGCCGTTGACCGCCGCCACCGTCACCGCCGGGAATAGGAGGACCCGGACCAGGACCCGGTGCACCTCGTCGAGGAACGCCGCCGCGTCCGGGGCCGTGCCCAGCCATTCCAGGTCGAGCCCGTTCGAGTAGAACTTGCCGGCGCCCGTGGTGACCAGCGCGGTGGGAAGGCCCGATCCCTCGACCCTGTCGAGCGAGTCGTTGAGCTCGCCGATGAATGTCTCGTTGAACCTGTTCTCGCCCGACCCCATGCGCATCACCCAGATGGGGCCCACCTGTTCGAGCTCGATCATGACGTTCTCGTCCCGCCCTTTCGCGATCCCGGGGCTCGTCGCCCTCGTCCCGGTGCCCTGTCGATCACCGCCGCAGTGGCACCCACCACGAACTCGGCCGACGCGTTGCTGGAGGGATCGTGGCACAAGCCAACGGGATGGGGATGCCGAGGACGGCCGGCCGGATATCCGTGCGCGCTCAACCAATCGTGATGAAAGAGCCGGTCGTCACCCCACAGCAAACTGACAGGTTCACGGCCTACCGTCGGGGCCGGTGGAGTCGTCCCGCAGTCTCCCGCGGTGCCCGAGGAAAATCGCCACTCCGCCCCCCGCTTCTTGGCCCGACGATGCATACTCGTGGACGGGGGGAACAGGCCTGTGAACGAGCAAGAGAGCGGTTCGGGATTCGCCACGCCACATCACTTCCGCTTCTGGCGGTGGGTGGTCTTCGATCCTCCCCTGCGCGATCCCCGGTCGAGGGGGCACCGCAAGCGTGCCGTTTCCTGCCAGGAGTGCAGCTCCGACCTCGGCACCATCGACGACCCCGTCGAAGGATTCTTCATGGCGTGGCGACACCGCCGGACGATGCGGCGGGGCACCGAGACCTAGCGCACCGGCGCTTCGCCCGCTGATCTCCCGGGCGGGCTCCCCGCTCGGTGTTTTGACTACGCTCCCGCGCATCACCTCACAAGATCTCGAGCCTCCGGAAGCGGCGCACGCCCCGCCAGCCGAGTCCGCCCGCCCGGTGTTGCGCGGGTGGTTGCATCTCGGCTCTTTCGTCGTCGCCCTGGTGGCCGGGCCGCTGCTCGTCGCCCACGCGCGCACCGCCGGCCAGCGCGCCGCGCTGACGGTGTACGTCGTGTCGTTGATCGCGCTGTTCGGCGTGAGTGCCGCCTTCCACCGCATCCGGTGGTCCCCGGCCGGCCGCCGCCGCATGCGACGCGCCGATCACGCCACCATCTTCCTCGCCATCGCCGGCACCTACACCGCCGTGGCCGGACTCACGCTGCACGGCTGGGCCCAGATTCTCGTGCTGTGTCTGGTGTGGTTCGGGGGTGCCATCGGGATCACCGTCCGCCAGGTATGGCTGGACGCTCCCAAATGGGCGATCGCCGTGCCCTATGTCGTGGCAGGGTGGTCGGCCCTCGCCATCATCCCGCAGCTCCTGCACGGTCTGGGCGGTGTCGGGTTCGGCCTGGTCCTGGCCGGGGGGGCCTGCTACACGACCGGCGCGGTCTGTTACGCGCTCAAGCGTCCCAATCCGGTGCCGGGGGTGTTCGGGTACCACGAGGTCTTCCACGCCCTCACCGTGGCGGGCGCCACGCTGCATTTCATCGCCATCGCCGGGTTCGCCCTTCCCCGGTCCTGAGACGGCCAGGCGTCAGGCAGGGACCGGCTGGGCAGACCGCGTCACGGAGATCTGCCGCTCGGGGTCACGGGAGCGGCGCATCAGATTGAGGACGTCACCCGCGGTTTCCTTGATGCCCGACTGCGCCTGGATCTCCTCCAGGTCTTCCCAGTGCGTGATGAGGTGCGTCTCGGCCGTGGGGAGCGTGGCGACGAACTCGCCCTGCCGGTTGGGGCCGTAGATGTCGATGCACATGTCCAATGCCACGGACCGTCCCTTTCGGTGTCCCTCCACCCTCCTAAGGACTATCGGCATGGCCGAATTGGGGACCGCAGGGTCTTTCGACCCTAAAGCCCCTCTTTGGGGCTGGTGCCCGATTTCGGTATCGTCGCTGCCGACCGGATCGCGGCGCACGGCGCCGGCTGGACGGAGGGGGCTGACCAGGTGGACGCGGCGATGGCGTGGGTGGTCGATCGGGCCAGGATCCGCGAGCTGACGGCGCGCTACAACCGCTGTTTCGACGACGGGGACCCCGAGGGCTTCGCCGCCAACTTCACCGAGGACGGGGCCATGGTCGTCGAAGGCGGCCCCACCACCACGGGCCGTGCCGCCCTGGCCGAGATGGTCCGTCGCACCCCCTACGGCATCGTGCACGTGACCGTCGACGCCATCGTCGAGGTCGACGGTGACCGGGCCGTGCAGGACGTGACGCTGCTCGTGTTGGCCCGCCCCGGCCCCGACGCCCCGCCCGACAAGCGACGCTCCCGACTCCAGAACACCGGCCGGTATCACGACGAGCTGGTGCGGACCGCCGAGGGGTGGCGCTTCGCCCGGCGCACCGTGACCCTCGACGGGGGCCTGTGACCACGCTCCTCACCGACCACCTGCGCGCCATGGCGGCGGCCTTTCCCGACGAGGTCGCCTATCAGGTGACCGACGACGGCCACATGACCTTCGCCCAATGGGAGGCCGAGTCCAACCGCCTGGCCCGGGCCCTGGTGGGAATGGGGGTCGCCAAGGGTGACCGGGTGTCGATCTACCTCCGGGCCGAGGAAGCGCTGCGGTTCATGGTCGGGTACTCGGCGGTGCACAAGGCCGGGGCGGTGGCAGTGCCCACCAACACGCGGCTGACCGACGGGGAGCTCGAACGCCTGCTCGGCCACGCCGAGGTGCGGGTGGTCCTCACCGACGCCGAGCTGTCGCCGCTGGCCCACACCCTGGCGGGGACGCTGCCGAGCCTCGAGCGAGTGATCGTGGCGCCCGTCCTCGAGGACACCGGAGTCCCGCCGTGGTCGTGGGCGGTCCCGGGGTCCGACGACGACAGCACGTTCCAGGTCGAGGTCACCGGCGACGACCTCGCCGACATCCTCTACACCTCGGGCACGACAGGACTGCCCAAAGGTGTCGCCATCCGACACCGCAACGTGGCGCTCATCCCCGGGGCTCCCAACCCCCAGTACTCCGGCCACTGCTGGCTGCACGCCAGTCCGTTGTTCACCTTCGCCGGCATCGGCTTCATCTACAACCCCATGCAGCTCGGGCTGTTCGGGGTGTACCAGCCCAAGTTCGACGCCGGGCGGTGGCTCGAGGTCGTCGACGAGCTCCGGCCCCAATTCGTGTTCCTGGTGCCGTCGATGGCTCAGCTCATCGTCTCGCATCCGCGCTTCGGCAACGCCGAGCTGTCGTCCATCGCCATCTGTGCCATCGGCAGCGCCCCCCTGGCCCCCGCCACTTTGCGGGCCCTGCAGGAGCGCATGCCCGAGGCGGCGGTCTCCAACAGCTACGGCATGACCGAGGCCGGGCCCGCCTTCTGTTCCATGCCCAAGGGGGAGTCGCTCAAGCGGATCGGCTCGGTCGGCCAACCGGTGCCCCCCCTCGAGGTCCGCATCGTCGACGAGGACGGCCGCGACCTCCCTCCCGGAGAGGTCGGCGAGGCGATCCTGCGCATGAAGGGACGCGAGCGCGAGTACTACCGAAACGACGAGGCCACGGCGGGCACGTGGAAGGACGGCTGGCTCTACAGCGGGGACCTCGCCCGGCTCGACGAGGACGGGTACCTCTACATCGTGGGGAGGAAGAAGGACGTCATCATCCGGGGCGGCAACAACATCCACGCCGTCGACGTCGAGGCCGTGCTGCTCGAGCATCCCGACGTCGTCGAGGTGGCGGTGGTGGGCGTCCCCCACCCGGTGTTGGGCGAGGACGTGGCCGCCGTGGTCGTCCTGGCGCCGGGCTCGTCGACGACGCCCGACGATCTCAAGGGGTACTGTGCCGCCGCCCTGGCGGACTACAAGGTGCCCCGTCGCGTCGAGGTGGTGACCGAGCTCCCCCGCAACGCCACCGGCAAGGTGTTGAAGGCCCAGCTCCAGGACCAGCTGGCCACCTCGGCCTCCACTTAGTCCCTGCCCCAGCCAGCCTGGCCTCGCCACCCCGCAGAGCCGGCGGGGCCGAAGAGCCCGATCCATCCCCGGGGCTCGCCCGATCCATCCCGGGGGCTCACCCGATCCATCCCGGGGGCCCGGAGGGCCGGGCCAGGGTGTCCCGTTGTTGGGGAACGAATCCCAACAAGAAGGGGCAGGTCAGAGGCTATGTACGTTTAGAATTTGGCGGCACGAAAGGCCAAGGGGAGTCAATCTGATGGATGGCCATCGGTCCGAAGCTGGAATTACATTGCTGTGATACCAATCTGCTACTAGTTAATCCAAAAGTGGTAGCAACGCTGAGGCACCGCGGTACCCTAACTACTAATCCGAGGTCGATTAGTAGGAGATTGGGAGTTGCCAGGTGAAGATACCCAGACGACCACCCGAGTTCTCAAGCCTCATCGCAGAAATGACGTTTGAGCCAGAAATCTTGACCACCGCATTCCGTCCGGTGGACCGCAAAGGCAGGTATCTCCACTGGGACGAGATGCAGAACCGCACGCCCCCCACTGGGCTCAATCATCGTCAGTGGTGGACTGGGACGACGTTTGCAAGGCGCTCCATCGGGCGGACGTTGCCCCTTCGTTCTGTGGCCGGAGATTCCTTTCGCTACAGCAACATCGACTCCATTCAAGAGATGGTCCATCGCATCGACCAACAGGCAAGTGGGCAGATCCTGTCCGAGGATCTCGTATTGGGACTTCGATCAAGCAACCGATACCTTGTCAGCTCCTTGATCGAAGAAGCGATCACATCGAGCCAACTGGAAGGTGCTAGTACAACTCGTCGAGTGGCGAAGGAACTCCTTGCCACCGGCAGACCCGCTCGTGATCGTAGCGAGCAAATGATACTCAACAACTACCAAGCCATGCTTTACGCCCAAGACCTCGCGGGCCAGCCAATAACGCCCACTGACGTTCTCGACCTTCATCGGATTGTGACCGAGAACACGCTTGATGACCCAGAAGATGCCGGCCGTTTGCAGCGCCCAGGCGACGAACGTATAGCGGTCTCTTGGCCAATCGATGGAACCCTCCTACATCGGCCACCTCCGGCCGAGGAGTTGCCGGCTCGGCTGGATGCATTATGCAAGTTTGCCAACGAAGGTCTTGAGGGTGGCTTCATCCACCCCGTAGTGCAGGCTGTACTGATTCACTTTTGGATCGGTTATGACCACCCATTCGTTGACGGAAACGGCCGACTCGCACGCGCGTTGTTCTATTGGTCAATGCTTCACAACGACTATTGGCTCGCACAATACCTCTCGGTATCGAGCATCTTGCGCAAGGCCCCGGCAAAGTACGCGATGGCTTACCTCTTTACCGAGACCGATGAAAATGATGCCACTTACTTCGTCATTTATCAGCTTCAAGTCATTGAACGAGCGATCAAGAGTCTCCATGCATACCTGGGTCGGAAAATTGCCGAGACGCGGGACATCGAGCAGATGATTCACGGTTCACGGAATCTCAATAATCGGCAACTCTTGGTTATCAGGGATGCCCTTCGAGACCCAGCAGAGCCCTTCACGGTGAATGCTCAAGCTCGGCGACACCGAGTTACCTATGAATCTGCGCGCTCAGATCTTCTGGGTCTTGAACGGCTCGGTCTTTTCACTCGATACAAGGAGGGCAAGAAGCACGTCTTCCGGTCAGCGCCTGATCTTGCCGCCCGCTTGCGACACCTTGGGCAAGGACGTGAACGAACTATCCGATCAGCGCCAGGCAGGTAATCCGACGGCCCCCCGTCTGCCTCATCCGTCCGAGGTTTGAGAAGCAGGCCCGGTCGGACCGACAGAAAGGGCACTCGGGGCCGTTGGGCCGCCGGGATCTTCTCGACCAGTTGCCAGGCTGGCGCTTCGTCGGAAAAGTGCTTGGCCAGGGCGCTGAGGTTGATCGTGTTCGGCCATAACCCCAGGATGACGGGTGGTAACAGGGTTCATTCCCCCTTCCTGTATCGGCACGGCGGGGCCGGGACTTGAGCAATTTCTTGCGGTTCGCCGAAATTGGCCTCCCACCTGCGACAATGCGGTCGAACCGGCGTCCCGGGCCGTCATCCGGGGGTGGGCCCGGTGCCCGGTGCCCGGGTGCCAGCCGCCCCGGTGCCAGGGCCGCCCCTTCCTGGGAATTCGCGCGTTACAGGCCGTTGGGGAGTCCGCCGAATTAAATGGTGTGAGTTGGCCCAACCTCGACGCGCCCGAGCACGGCACCGACGGGTTCGCCCTCCGCCTCAGGGCCCGGCTGGCCGATCCCGCCAATCTGGCCGTTCCGGCGGTCATCGCCCTGTTCTGTCTGGTCCGGTCGTCGGACCTCATCGCCGACATCCCGTACTGGGTCATCGCCATCCTGTTGATCTCGGCGCTGGTGGTGAACTCCGTGAACGTCGCCTTGTGCGGTGACGATGCCAGCGGATGGCGACTGGACCTGCGGGTGGCCGTCGAGATGGCGGTCATCGCCGTCATCATCTACGGCATCGGCTGGGGGCCCATCCTCGCCATCGGCTTCGTGTTCGGGGCCGTCGACGTCATGCGGGTCGCGGGGGCCGCCGCGGCCCGGCCGGCCATCATCTGGACGCTGTGTGCCATGGCGCTGGGGCAAGTGGCCATCGACACCGGGCTCGCCCCCACGCTCGTCCACCGGCCACTGATCGACGGGCTCAGCGCGCTGGACGCGCTGGGGGTGGTCTTCACCATCAAGGTGCTCCAGTGGTTCGCCACCGCCCGCGAGACGAGCGAGGGACGGTTCGAGGCGTTGGTGCACGAGGCCAGCGACATCATCATCGTGTCCGACAACAAGGGACGGCTGACCTATGTGAGCCCCGCCTTCAACCGCATCCTGGGATCCGACATCGGCGACTTCCGGTCCCGGTCGGTCGCCGAGGTGATCCACCCCGACGACCTGGCGCAGATGCAGGGCCGGTCGAAAGAGATCAGACAGGCGTTCGGCACCGGCATGGGAGCCGAGGTGCGGTTGCGCCACGCGGACGGGTCCTGGCGGTGGTTCGAAGCCAAGGTGAGCAACCACCTCGACAACCCCAAGGTGCGGGGCATCGTCGGCAACCTCCACGACATCACCGAGCGCAAGCAGACCGAGGAGGCGCTGCGCGAGGCCCATGAACGGTTCCGGTCCGCCTTCGAGAACGCTCCCATCGGGATGGCCATGGCCGATCTCGAGGGATGCATCATGAGGGCCAACCCCGCCCTGGGGCGGATCCTCGGCCACGACGTGGGGGACCTCCGGGGTCGGAACTTCGACGACTTCACCCACCCCGCCGACCGGGAGCTCTCGAAGACCGAGATGGCCCGCCTCATCTCGAGCGACTCCGACGGGTACCGGCTCGAGAAGCGGTATGTCCATGCCGACGGTCACGACGTCTGGGTGTCGATCAACGTCACGTGCGTGCGCGACGACGAGGAGCGGCCTCTGTACTTCATCGGGCAGATCGAGGACGTCACCGAAGGGCGGGCCCTGCGGGAGCGGCTCGCCTTCGCGGCGATCCACGATGCGCTCACCACCCTGCCCAACCGGGAGCTGTTCATGGACCGCGTCGAGGTGGCCCTGCGTCGACGCGTCAGGAGCCGGCACCAGGTGGCCGTGATCTTCCTCGACCTGGACCGGTTCAAGCTCGTGAACGACAGCCTCGGCCACGACGTCGGCGACCAGGTCCTGCGGGCCGTCGCCGAGCGGTTGCACAGCGTCATGCGGGCCAGTGACACCCTGGCCCGGTTCGGCGGGGACGAGTTCACGGTCCTGTGTGACGAGGTCGACGACGAGCACGACGCGCTCGACGTGGCCCGGCGTCTGGTGGCGGCCATGGAACAGCCCCTGGCCCTGCACAGCGGGGAGGTCTTCGCCTCTCTCAGTGTGGGCATCGCGCTGTCGGGCCACGGCGTGGCGACCGGGGCGGCCCTGCTGCGCAACGCCGATGTGGCCATGTACCGGGCCAAGGGACGGGGCCCGTCGCACATCGAGGTCTACAAGGAGGACGACGAGAGCAACGTCCTCAGCCGCCTGCGCACCTCCAACGAGCTCCATCGGGCCCTCGAGCGTCACGAGTTCGTGCTCCACTACCAGCCCGTCGTGGACCTCCACACCGAGACCATGGTGGGGATGGAGGCGCTGGTGCGGTGGCAACACCCCACCCGGGGGTTGCTCGGCCCCTCGGAGTTCATCGCCCTGGCCGAGGACAGCGGGCTCATCGTGCCCCTGGGCACGTGGGTGCTCAACGAGGCCTGCCGGCAGGTCGCGGCCTGGAGCGTGCTCCGGGCCCAGGCCGACCAGGACGAGGCCCGGCTGAACCTCTCGGTGAACGTCTCTCCCCTCCAGCTCGCCGACCCCGGGTTCGTCAACCAGGTGGCCCGGGCCCTCAAGGCATCGGGCATCAACCCCGACCGGCTCTGGCTCGAGATCACCGAGAGCTCGCTCATGCGCGACGCCGACGACGCGGTGTCGGTCCTGCACCGTCTGCGCCACCTCGGCCTGCACTTCGAGATCGACGACTTCGGCACGGGCTACTCGTCGCTGAGCTACCTGAAGCGGTTCCCCGTCGAGACCCTGAAGATCGACCAGAGCTTCGTCGACGAGCTGGACCACCGGGCCGAGAACGCCGCCATCGTGCGGGCCATCATCGGGCTCGGCGAGTCCCTGGGCCTGTCGGTCGTGGCCGAGGGCGTCGAGCACCCGGCCCAGGCCGCCACCCTGCAGACCCTGGGGTGCTACCTGGCCCAGGGGTATCTCTACGGCAAGCCGCTCCCGGCCAGCGCGCTGGGCGCCTTCCCCACCGACGACCTCGGCTCGTGGAGGACCATGGTGCGGTCGGTGGCGTCCTGAGGGATCAGCGGGGGGCCGGGCCGAGGAGGAGGTCGGCCAGGCGTTGGCGCTGGAAGCCCTGGGCCCCGAAGAGCAGGTCGTCCTGCTTGGCCCGGCGGTAGAGGAGGTGGCAGTCGACGTCCCAGGTGAACCCCACGCCCCCGTGGACCTGGATGCACTCGGCGGTCACGGCGTCGGCCGCCTCGGCGACATAGCCCTTGCACATGGCCGCGGCGCGCTCGCGCTCGGGGTCATCGGCGTCCGAGGCCCAGGCCGCGTAGTGCGTCCCCACCCGGGCCAGCTCGAGGTGATGGAGCATGTCGGCCGCCTTGTGCTTGATGACCTGGAAGGTGGCGATGGGCCGGTCGAACTGGACGCGCACCTTGGCGTAGTCGACCGCCAGTTCGAGGGCGCGCTCGGCCGTGCCCACCAGCTCGGCGCACAGGGCCACGTTGACGTCGTCGAGGATGCGCCGCCACAGCGCCTCGTGGTCGCCGGCCGGGCCCACGCGACGGGCGGTGCGCCCGTCGAGCACCACCCGGGACATCTTGCGGGTGACGTCGAGGGATGGCACGGGCTCGCCCGCCGGGGCGTCGAGGAGGAAGGTGGCCAGGGCGTCGCCGTCGCGGGCCACGACGAAGGCGAAGTCGGCATGGGCGCCGTCGAGGACCAGGGGCTTGGTCCCGTCGAGGCGCCACTGCTCACCCTGGCGGGTGGCCCGGGCCGCCACGGTGTGGAGGGGGTCGCCGTGGCCGGGCTCCTCCACCGCCACCGTGGCTCGCCGGCGTCCCGCCGCGAGGTCTTCGAGGACCTCGTCGACACCGAGCGCCACCGCGGCGAGGGTGGCCGCCACCGCCGAGGAGACCAGGGGCCCGGGGAAGGGGAGCTTGCCCATCTCCTCTTGGAGCACGACGAGGTCGACGAGCCCGAGACCGAGTCCCCCCGCCGACTCGGGGACGAGGACGCCCAACCATCCGAGCTGCGCCATCGTCTCCCACAGCGCCGGGGTGACGCCCACGGGGTCGTCGATCATGGCCCGCACGTAGGCCGAGGGTGCTTCGGCCGACAAGGCGCTGCGGACGGCGGCGCGGAAGTCCTCCTGGTCGGCGGAGAAGGTGAAGTCCATGGCGAGACAGCCGGGGGGCGGGCCGGGGCTAGGCCAGGCGCTCGATGACGGTGGCGTTGGCCTGGCCGCCGCCCTCGCACATCGTCTGGAAGCCGTAGCGGCCGCCCGTCGCCTGGAGGTCGTTGAGGAGCGTGGTCATGAGCCGGACACCGCTCGCCCCCAGGGGATGGCCGATGGCGATGGCGCCGCCGCGGGGGTTGAAGCGGTCGGGGTCCGGGGAGAAGGCGCGGGCCCACATGAGGGCGATCGCGGCGAAGGCCTCGTTGCACTCGATGGCGTCGAAGTCGTCGACCTTCATCCCGCTGCGGTCGAGCAGCTTGCGGGTGACCGGCACCGGCGCCGACAAGACGATGGCGGCGTCCTCGGCCGCCACCGCGAAGGCGTGGAAGCGGGCCAGCACGGGAAGGCCGAGGCGCTCGGCCACCGAGCGCTCGGCGATGAGCATGGCCGCGGCGCCGTCGGTCATCTGCGAGGAGTTCCCGGCGGTGATGTCGGGGGCGGTGTCGGGGTCGAAGGACTGGGCGGGGGGGAGCGAGGCGAGGCGTTCCAAGGTGGTGTCCCTGCGGATGCCCTCGTCGGTGCTGAGCAGCCGGTCGGTGAGGGTGCCCTCGTCGTCACGGATGGGGACGGGGACGATCTCCTTGGCGAAGTGCCCCGAGTCGGTGGCCGCCGCGGCGCGACGGTGGCTCTCGAGGGCGTACTCGTCCATGTCCTGGCGCGAGATCTTCCACTGCTCGGCGAGGAGCTGGGCCACCCGGAACTGCATCCACAACCGGCCCTCGATGACGTCGAGGAACGAGGGGGGGAAGGGGCCGGTCCCGCCGCGCGCGTTGCTGGCCAGGGGCACGCGGCTCATGGACTCCACCCCGCAGGCGATGGCGAGGTCGTAGTGCCCGGCCACCACGCCGGCGGCGGCGAAGTGCACGGCCTGCTGGGACGAGCCGCACTGGCGGTCGACGGTCGTGGCCGGCACCGACTGGGGCAGTCCCGCCGCCACCCAGGCGTTGCGGGCCACGTTGGTGGACTGTTCCCCGACCTGGCTCACACACCCCCCGATGACGTCGTCGACGCGCTCGGGGTCGACCCCGCTGTGGGTCACCAGGTGGGTCAGGGCGAAGGCGAGGAGATCGACGGGGTGCCACGTGGCCAGGGCCCCGGCGCGCTTGCCGAACGCCGTCCGGCAGGTGTCGACGATGACCGCTTCGCGCGGCGCGGCCATGGTCAGCCCCTCCTGCTCTTGGTCATCGGCCCCCTCCTGGTCGAACGGTTCAGTGTAGTAAGTTCACTGACGATGGTGTCAGGTCCGGTGTCCTCACGCCACCGGCGCGCGCCAGAGCCGGTGGGACGCACCCGTCGGTGAGCGCGATCGACCTCGTCGAGGACGACGACCGGGCCGCGCTGCGCAAGCTGGCCCGGGACGTGGCCGAGCGCGACATCGCCCCCCACGCCCCGGGTTGGGACGAGACCGAGGAATTCGCCGAGGCCTCCCTCGAGGCGTTGCGGCGGGCCGAGCTGTTCACCGTCACCGTGGGCGAGGCGTACGGCGGGATGGGCATGGGAGACGTCGAGGCCGCCATCGTCCTCGAGGAGATCGCCCGGGTCGACGTGTCGAGTGCGATCTTGTGCCAGCTCGTGTTCAACGGGCCCCCCCGGGCCATCGAGCACCTCGGCAACGACACCCTGCGGGCCCGGTGGCTGCCGTCGGCCGCGGCCGGCGAGCTCTTCTGCATCGGCATCACCGAGCCCGACGCCGGCTCGGCGGCCACGACCATGCGGGCGCACCTGACCCCCGACGGCGACGGGTGGCGGCTCGACGCCTACAAGAACTACGTGACCGGCGGCCACAAGGCCGTGGCCTGCCTGGTGTGGTGCCGGTTCCCCGGGAGCGAGGCCGGAACGGGCAAGGGCATCGGGGCGGTGGTGGTCGACCTGGCGCGCCCGGGCGTGAGCATCGCCGGCACCCACCGCAAGATGGGCCTGCGGGGCTGCACCGAGGCCGAGCTCGCCTTCGACGGCGTGCGCATCGAGGCCGACGACGTCCTCGTGCCCGGCGACCCCGCCGACAACAGCGGGCTCAAGACGCTGCTCGCCCACATCAACCACGAACGGTGCGGCAACGCGGCGATGTGCGTCGGGGCCGCCCAGGGTGCGCTCGAGTACGCCATGGCCTACATGCGCGATCGCAAGGTGGGCACCAAGACGCTGTCGGAGCTCCAGGGCCTGCAGTGGAAGATCGCCGACATGGCGACCGAGCTCGAAGGGGCCCGGTTCCTCCTGCAACGGGCGCTCGTGCTGGCCGGACGGCACGGCACGCCCCCCGCCCTCGAGTCCGCCATGGCCAAGATCGCCTGCAACCTCGCCGCCAAACGCGTGTGCGACGAGGCCATCCAGCTCCTCGGGGGCTACGGCTACAGCCGGGAGTATCCCGTCGAGCGGGCCTATCGCGACATCCGGGGCCTGTGCATCGGGGCCGGCACGGTGGAGATCCAGCGCAACTTCGTGGGCACCGCCCTGCTCGGTGGCAAGGTCCCCTCCGGCGCGTGGTGGAAGGCGCCCCCCCGATGAGCGCCCCCCGATGAGCGCGAGCCCGATAAAGCCCGTCGCCGTCCTCGGCGTCGGGGCCGCGGCGCCGTCGTTGCGACTGGCGGCCAAAGACGTCGGCGCGGCGTGGGGGTCGGGGGGCGGTCGGGGCACCGTGGCGGTGTGCGACTCCGACGAGGACACCCTCACCCTGGCGTGGCAGGCCGCCAACGCCGCCCTCGAGGCGGCGGGGATCACCGCCGAGCAGGTGTCGGGATTGTGGTGGGGCACGGCCCGGCCGCCGTTCGCCGAGGGTCCCAGCCATGCCTTTCTGTCGGCCACCTTGGGGCTCGGGCGCGAGTGCGGTGGGGCGCTGGTGAGCGGCTCGTCGCACGCGGGGATCGAAGCGCTCCTCGGGGCCTGGGACGCGCTCGCCGCCGGTCACGCCGCGGTGGCGCTGGTGGTGACGTCGGATGCGCTCGTCCCCGGGCTCGGGACGGCGGGGGAGACGACCACGGGCGCGGGCGCGGCCGCCGTGGTGCTGGGGGCGATGGGGGAGGACTCCGAGGCCCCGTCCACCAACGGGGCGGCGCCGGCGGCGCGCCTGGTGGCGCGCGCCACACGGGCCATGCCCGCCGTCGACCGCTACCGCGCCGATGGCGGGGGCGCCACGGGAGATGTCTACGACGCCCGGTTGTTCAGAGAAGAGGTCTTCGTCCCCCTCCTCACCGAGACGGGGCGCGCCGTCGGCGACGAGGGGGGCACACTGCCGGTCTCCTGGGCCATCGCCGATCCCGACGGCAAGCTGGCAGGAGCGGTGGCCAAGCGCCTCGGGGCGCCCCTGTCGTCGACCCCGGTGCACGGCGCGCTGGGCGACGCCGGCGCCGCCTCGGCGCTGCTCGGCCTCATCCATGCCTGTGCCGAGGGCGGGTCGAGCACGGGGTCGGGCCCCGGCGTGATCGGCACCATCGGCTACGGCGGGGGCCGGGCCACCGCGGTGGTGCTCGACGCGGCGCGCCCCGTCCCCGGGGCGGTGCCCGTGAACCGCCTGGGGGAGGGACGGCGCGTCAGCTACGCCGAGGCGTTGCGGGCCCGGGGACAGCTCGAGCCCATGGACGATCCCATCCAGATGGGGCTGCCGCCCGGGGGGGCGGCCTTCGTGCGGGGCAACCCCGAGATGCTCGGCCTCTTCGGGGCGCGCTGCAAAGAGTGCGGGACCATCTCGACCCCGCCGTCGATCCACCCCACCTGTGTCGGGTGCGGGGGGGCCGAGCTCGAGGTCGTGTCGCTGGCGCGCCGCGGGCGCGTGCAGACCTTCGTCGTCAACCAGACCATGCCGCCGCCCTTCCAGGCGCCCCTGCCCCTCGTGATCATCGACCTCGAGGACGGGGCCCGCCTCATGGTGCAGGGGTCGCCGGCCGACGCCGCCGCGCTCGACATCGGGGACGAGGTCACGCTGTCGCTGCGCCGCTACGCGCTCGAGCGGGGGATCCCCGTGTACGGCTACAAGGCGTACCGGGTGGCCGGCGACTGGCCCCAGAGTGGGGCCACGGTAGGTTCGGCACAGGACGGCGCCGGCAAGGAGGGTGGCTCGTGAGTTGGAACAAGGTCGCCGTCGTGGGGGCGGGGCTCATCAAGATGGGCGAGCTGTTCGAGCAGAGCTACGAGCAGATGGCCGCCGGCGCCTTCTCCGCCGCGCTGGCCAGCGTCGACAAGGGCCTCGACAAGTCCGCCGTCGACGCCGTCATCGTCGCCACCCAACGCGGCACCCTGTGGGGCCAGGAGGGCATCGGGGGCAACACCGTGCCGAGCGCCATCGGCCTGTCCGGGGTGGCCTGCACCCGGGTGGAGAACGCCTGTCCCTCGGGATCCGACGCCTTCCGGATCGGCGCCATGGTGGTGGCGAGCGGCGTGCACGACGTGGTGCTCGTCATCGGCGTGGAGAAGATGCGCGACAAGTCCACCCAGGAGGGGTTGCTGGCCCGGGCCGCGGCGGGACACCCCCTCTACAACCGGGGCGAGACCGCGCCGGTGCTGTTCGCGCCGTTCGCCACCCGGCACATGCACGAGTTCGGCACCACACCCGAGATGCTGGCGTCGGTGGCGGTGAAGAACCACCACAACGGGTGCCTCGACCCCTACGCCCATTTCCAGAGCGAGATCACCGTGGAGCAGGTGCTGGCCTCGCCCATGGTGTGCAGCCCGTTGCGGCTGCTCGACTGCTGCCCCCAGACCGACGGCGCCGCCGCCATCCTCCTCACCTCCGCCGAGCGGGCGCACGAGTTCACCGACAAGCCCGTGTACGTGGCGGGCTTCGGGGTGGCCACCGACCATCCCTACCTGCACGAGAAGTCGACCTTCGTGGGGCTCCCCGCCACCACCCTGGCATCGGGGCGCGCCTACGAGATGGCCGGCGTGGGGCCGCGCGACCTCGACATGGCCGAGGTGCACGACTGCTTCACGATCACCGAGATCCTCGACATCGAGGACCTGGGCTTCGTGGAGAAGGGCAAGGGGGGCCCGGCCTCGCTCGAAGGCGAGACCGCCCTCGACGGGCGCATCCCCGTGAACCCCTCGGGAGGCCTGTTGGCCAAGGGCCATCCCATCGGGGCCACGGGCATCGCCCAGCTCACCGAGTGCTGGTGGCAGCTGCGCGAGGAGGCCGGCGAGCGCCAGGTGGCCATCCGCCAGGGGTTCGCCCTCCAGCACAACGTGGGGGGCCGGGGCTCGGGGGTGTCGGTCGTGAACATCCTCACCCGCAACCCTTAGAGACTCGGGGGTCCCCCCGAGCCCGGGCATCGTCGGTGGAAGTGCCCTCATCTCATTGTGCCCCAGCGGTACTGATACACCTTCATGACACACTGAATTCTGTGCTCGCACAGCTCGAGAAGGCCCGCCGGGACATCGCGCGTCACCTGGCCGAGGCCGATCCCGACCGGGTCACCACCGCCCAGGCTGTCGAGGTCCTGGCGCTGTTCGCCGAGATCGAGCGGCTGGGATCGGCGGGCAAGGTCCTGTTCACCCGGCGGGCCAGCCAAGGAACCGCCTGGCGCGACGAGGGGCACCGCTCGGCCGCCTCGTGGATGGCACAGAAGACCGGGACCGGTCTCGGCGATGCCGTGGCCACACTCGAGACCGCCGAGGCCTTGGCCGGATTGCCGAGGACCACCGAGGCCCTGCGCCGGGGTGAGCTGTCGGGGCCGCAGGTGAAGGTCATCGCCGCCGCAGCCGCTTCGCATCCCGACGAAGAGAAGGGGCTGCTGCACAGCGCGGGCCGCGACAGCTTCAAGGCCCTCAAGGAACGGGCCGCCGCGGTCCGCGCCACGGCCTGCTCGGCCCAGGAGGAGAAGGCGCGCTACCTCGCGGTCCACAGAGCCCGCTACGTACGGCACTGGGCCGATCCCGACGGGGCCTTCCGCCTCGACGCCAAGCTGACCCCCGACGCCGGGGCGAGGTTGCTGTCGGCCCTACAGACCGAAGCCGACGCCCGCTTCAGCGTGGCCCGCAAGGCAAAGACGGAGGAGAACCCCGCCGCCTACCAGGCCGACGCCCTGGTCGCCCTCGTGACCGGAGACCGTCCGGCGTCGGGTCGGAGCGACTCGGGACGGGCCACGGTATGCATCAGGGTCGACGGCGCCGCTCTCAAACGGGGTTTCACCAAGAGCGGCGAGACCTGCCACATCCCGGGGGTGGGTCCGGTGCCCGTGGCGACCGTGCGACGCCAGCTCGCCGATGCGCACGTGAAGATCCTCGTGCGCGACGGCAAGGACGTGACCACCGTGTGCCACGCGGGCCGGACCGTGACGGCGCACGTGCAAAGCGCCCTCGAAGAGCGCGACCCGAGCTGTGTGGTGCCGGGCTGTGACGTGGCGCTGGGGCTCGAGAACCACCACTGGGATGTCGACTACGTGACGTGCAAGACCACGTCGCTGTCGGGTCTGGCCCGGGTGTGTCACTGGCACCACGGGCTGCTCAGCTACGGGGGCTACACCCTCGAGGGCGAGCCCGGGTCCTGGGTGATGCGGGGACCACCGGGCGGCGACAGTTTCGAGACCGGGCCCCCGCGCCTCGACAGCAGCTAGCCCGCCCACGCAATGCAAGACTCTGCTCTCACCGCGGCCCGCGCCCGGGCCCGACAGATCGGAGATCGACGATGACCCTCGAAGGGGAGTACAGACCGAGTGCGTGGGCCCCCATCGCCGACCAGGTCGCGTTGTACGAGGCCACCGAGGGCAAAGAGGGTGACACCCTCGAGGGAAAGCCCGTCATCATCCTCACCACCCGGGGCCGGAGGACCGGTGCGGTGCGCAAGACGCCCCTCATGCGGGTCGAACACGACGGCCGCTACGTGGTGGTGGCGTCGATGGGAGGAGCGCCCCAGCACCCGGTGTGGTACCTGAACCTGGTGGCCGACCCCCGGGTCACGCTCCAGGACGGCGCCCAGGTCACCGAGCTGCGGGCCCGCACCGCCACCCCCGAGGAACGGGCGGAGTGGTGGCCCCGGGCTGCGGCGGCCTGGCCCCCCTACGACGACTACCAGAAGAACACTGATCGCGAGATCCCGGTCGTGATCCTCGAGCCCGTCTGACGCTCAGCCGTCCTTCTTGCCCAGCAGGGGGTGCGCCGGCATCCCCACGGGCTGGAGGTGCTGGCCGAGAACCTCGTGGAAGTGCTCGGCGAGCTCGCTCGGCGTCCACCCGCCCTCGCGCCACATCGACGCCACCTGCCGGGGCGTCTGGAAGATGGTGTAGGCGTACCCGGTGCGCCCGAGCACCTGGCCGTTCACGTAGCCGGCCTGCTCCGAGGCGAGGAAGGCCACCAGCGGGGCGTTGAGAGCGGGGTCCTGGTCGGGGGGAGCGTCGGCGCCGCCGAAGAGGTTCTCGGTCATGCGGGTGAGACCGGCGGGGGCCACGGCGTTGACGGTGATCCCGTACTTGCCGAGCTCGAGGGCCCACACGAAGGTCATGCCCATGATCGCCGCCTTGGCCGCGCCGTAGTTGCTCTGGCCGAAGTTGCCCCGCAGGCCCGCCGACGAGGTGATGTTGACGATGCGGCCGTAGCCGGCCTCCCGCATGTGGACCGCGGCGTGTCGCGTGCAGTTGAAGGTGCCCTTCTGGTGCACCGCCACCACGGCGTCGTAGTCCTCGGAGCTCATCTTGACCAAGGTGCGGTCGCGCACGATGCCGGCGTTGTTGACGAGGATGTCGATCGACCCCAAGGTGTCCACGGCCTGGGCGATGATGCGCCCGGCCCCGTCGAAGTCGGCCACCGACTCCCCGTTGGCGACGGCCTTGCCACCGGCCTCCTCGATCAGTCGGCACGTCTCGGCAGCGGGGCCCTGGGCCGTGCCGGCCCCGTCGAGAGTGGTGCCGAGGTCGTTGACCACCACCCGGGCACCCTCCGACGCCAGGCACAGCGCGATGGCCCGGCCGATCCCTCCCCCCGCGCCGGTGACGACGGCCACCTTGTCGTCGAGTAGTCCCATGCGGTCGGTCCTCGCTCTCTCGATCAGTTGGGGCTGGGGAACGTCGGTCCCACCACCCACAGGTCCGACGGATGCGCCGTGGTCTCGGCCGCCGCACCCGGAGCCGTCGACTGGGGCACCGGCGCGTCGCGGCGCTGCGCCGGAGCCGTGCCGTTGGTGGTCACCGCCGCCGCCGTCCCGTTGGCCGACGCGCCCCCGAGCATGCGGGCCTCGAGGGTCTGCCGGGCGTCGCGCGCCGGGCCTTCCCAGGCCACGGCCCCCTTCACGAGGAGGATGGCCCGATCGGCGATGGCGAGCACCCGGTCGACCTGCTGCTCCACCACGAGCAGGGCGCAGCCCTCCCGGTGGATGGCGCTGAGCCCGTCGTAGACCTGGTCCACGATCACCGGCGCCAGCCCCAGAGAGAGCTCGTCCACGATGAGCAACTTGGGCGGGACCGCCAGCACCTTGGCCAGAGAGAGGATCCGTTGCTGGCCCCCCGACAAGGTGCCCCCCAACTGGCGGCGCCGCTCGGAGAGGACGGGGAAGGCGTCGTAGGCGCGCGCCAGCGCCTCGGCGGTCCCCTTGCGGCCCACCGATTTGCTGAAGCTCACCGTCAGGTTCTCCTCGACGGTGAGCGAGGAGAAGATGGCCCGACCTTCAGGGACATGGGCCAGGCCCAACCGGGCGATGCGGTAGGCGGGCCACCGGGTCACGTCGTGACCGGCCACGCGCACCGAGCCGCCGCTGGCGGGCACGAGCCCCGACACCACCCGGGCCAGCGTCGACTTCCCCGACCCGTTGGAGCCCACCAGCGCGATGATCCCGTTGTCGGGAACGACGAACGACACCCCGAACAGGGCGCGGTACGAGCTGTAGGCGGCGGAGAGGTTCTCGACCTCGAGGATGGGGTCGGTCATGCCGTGCGTCCCAGGTAAGCCCGGCGCACCTGGGGGTCGGCCACCACGGCGTCGAAGGTCCCCTGGGCGATGATCTCGCCCACCTCGAGGACCACCACGCGGTCCACCGCGGTGCGCACCATCTCCATGTCGTGCTCCACCAGCAAGACGGCCATGCCGTGGTCGCGCTGCACGCGGCGCAGGACCGCCGCGAGCGCGGCGGTCTCGGTGATGTCGAGTCCCGACGACGGCTCGTCCGCCATGAGGAGCCGGGGCTCGCCGCACAGTGCCCGGCCCAGCTCCACCAGCCGGCAATGACCCAGGCTGAGCGCGGCGACCGGGACGTCGGCCAGGTCGGTCAGGCCGACGAGCTCCATGACCTCCTGGACGCGGTCGAGCTCCTCGGGTCGGGGCTTGGCCATGTTCAGCAGGTCCTTCCACAGGGCCCCGTCACCGCGATGGGCCCGGACCGCCACGAGCATGTGGTCGCGCACCGACAGCTCGGGGAACACCTCCACCCGCTGGAAGGTCCGCCCGATCCCGAGCCGGGCCCGCAGGTAGGCGGGCATGTCGTCGAGCACGTGGCCGTCGAAGGACACCGTCCCGCTGCTCGGACGGAGCTGTCCGCACATGCAGTTGAACAGCGTGGTCTTGCCGGCGCCGTTGGGGCCCACCAGACCGACGGCCTCGCCCGCCGTCACCGCCAGGGACACGTCCTTGAGCGCGGCGATCCCACCGAACCGGATGGAGACCTGCCGGGCGTCGAGCAGCGGCGGCGCCTCGGCGCCGAACGCGGGCGGCGGCGCGGCCGGTGTCGCGACCGGTGTCGCGGCCGGTGTCGCGTCCGCCGCCCCCTCCCGACTCGGCCACCGGAGGACCGGACCTCCGGGCCCGGCGCTGGTCATAGGCGTTGAACAGCTTGCTGACGCGCACCATCCACCGGCTCTTCTGGTACTCGACGATGCCTTCGGGGTGCGCCGCATAGGTCATGGCGCCCACCGCGAACAGGATGGGCTCGATGCCGGCGAAGCGCGTCGGCACGTACAGGGCGAGGATGAGGGCGAAGATGCTGTAGGCCATACCCGCCTGGATGGCGCCCTCGATGGTGCGGGACCCCGTGGTGATCACCACCACCACGAAGACGAGCGAGTACACGTACTCGAACGAGGTGGCGCTGACGTTGTTGAGCACCGAGGCGTACAGCGCCCCGCCGAAACCGGCGATGCCCGCCGACATGGCGAAGACCGTGAGGCGGGCCGTCCGCAGATTGATGCCCAGGGAGGCGGCCGCCACCGGGCTCCCCCGCATGGCGGCCAGGTACCGGCCGACGGTCCCCCGCTGCACCAGGAGCACGAGCACGCAGCACAGAGCCAGGGCGATGAAGCAGACCATCAGGAACGAACGGTCGGAACCGAAGTTGATGGAGCCGATCACGGGGCGCGGCACCGTCACACCGGCGAGCCCGCCCCCCGACCACGAGTACTGGAAGAGCGACTGGTCGGCGAACAGGGCGAAGGCCAGGGTCACGAGCGCCAGCAGCAGCCCCGACACCCGGATGGCCACGACCGCCACGACCGTCCCCACCACCGCGGCGAGCAGTCCCCCCACGACCGCCCCGACGAGCACGGGGAGCCCGAGGTGGGCGGCGAACTGGCCCGCCGCGAACGCACCCACCCCGGCGAAGGCCGCCTGGCACAAAGACAGCTGGCCGCTCATCCCCGTGATGAGGGTGATGGACAGGCAGATGATGGACACGCACAAGCCCTCGTCGAACGCCGTCACGTAGGTGATGGGGGCCCAGGTGGCGCTCGAGGCCAGGAAGGCCACCACGAGCAACCAGAACCCCACGCGGGTCGGCACGGCCAGCCGGGGATCGCGGATCGACACCGAGGGCGGGGCGGGCGGAGGGTCACAGGCGGCCAGGGGGTCCGAGCTCAGCTCGAGCCGGCGCAGTCCCGGGTTGAGCAACAGGGTCCCCACGAGGACCACGAAGGGGAAGGCGGGGACGACGGTCTGGGCGATGATCCCCCCCGAGGGCAGGTAGCCGCTGAGGAGGTTCTCGACGATGCCGAGACCGATGGCCGCGGCCAGGGCGATCGGCAGCGACCGCATGCCGGCCACCGCCGCCGCGGTGAGGCCGGCGACGAGCAGGGCGGTGAACTGCAAGGGGTCCTCAGGGTTGAGCGAAGCCGTGAGGGGGAGCAGGAGCACGCCGGCCAGGCCGGCCAGCACGCTCGACAGGGCCCACGCCCCCGCCGCCACCCGGGGGGCGTTGATGCCCTCGAGCTGCGCCATCCGACGGCTCTCGACCACGGCCCGCATCTGCAACCCGATGGAGGTCCACCGGAACATGGCCACCACGGCCGCCACCACCACCACGGTGACGACCGTGGTGGTGACCTCCCCGCCGTTGATGGGCGTCGAGAAGACGTGCAGGTACACGTGGTTGGGATTCAGCCACAGGTTGGGAGGGTTCTCCCGTTCGCCGCTGCCGAAGAAGATCGGCAGGGTCTGGGGGATGGCGATGAGCAGGCCCAGCGACGACACCAGCTTGGCCGTGGTCGAGGCGGTGGGGATGTGGCGGAACAGGAACCGGTCGAAGCCGAGACCTATCAGCGGCGACATCACGAGCACCGACACGATGAAGGCGATCCCCACGGGGAGGTGGCTGCTGCGCACCAGGAGGTCGAAGATGAACGCGGCCAGGAAGGCCTGGGCGCCGAAGGCCAGGTTGAACACGCCCGTGGCCCGGAAGGTCAGCACCAGGCCCACCGCCATCAGGGCGAAGTTGCACCCGTAGGGGATGCCAGGAATGGCGTAGCTCAGGAACTGGCTCACGGTCCCCCCGGACGCTGCACGTTCACCGGATCGGCAATCCCAGGCGGAGGGTCAGGTCCCGGCGGGGGGGGTGAGGTCGGCGGGGCCGAGGGGCCCGGGGGTGCCGGGCAAGGGCTCCACCGGCGTGTCGCTGTTCAGGTCGAAGCACGTGAAGACCTGGCCGTTGGGATGGACGAAGGCCGGCACGAAGTGGCCGTTGACCACCTGGACCTCGGACTGGCAGTACGGCGGGGGGGACCCGAAGTGGCTCTTGGTCCAGTTGACCGGGGCGGTGAGCCCGTCCCCGTTGTAGGCGGTCTCCTTGTTGATGGCCGACACCAGCTTCTTCTGGGTCAGGTTCTTGCCCGCCGCCTTCAGGCCTTGGACGAATTGGTCGGCCGCCATCCACCCGTCGAGCGAGACCTCCTCGTAGGTGTACTTCGGCTGGTACTTGTTCATCTCCTTGATGTACGTGTCGAGCCCGGGGTACAGGCCCGTCAGGGCGGATTCGAAGGGGACGTGCTCCAGGCCGAAGTACACCCCGTTCATGATCGACCCGTACTGGGCCAGCGTGCCCCGGTCGTAGCCGTTGAACCACACCTGTTTCATGGTGAGGCCGTTCTGGCTGATAGCTCGGGCGAAGGCCACGTTCCCGTTGACATCGAGGCACGTGAACAAGGTGTCCACGTTCTTCGCCTTCATCTGCAGGACGTCGGGGGTGGGGTCGCCGCCGTAGACCAGGTTGAGGTCGCTGAAGCTCACGTTGAGCCCGGCGGCCTTCATGCCCGTGACCGCGGCCTTGCAGGCGGCCGCGGACTGCGGCACGCCGTAGGCGACGACGGCGATGGACTGGGCCCCCAGCTGTTGGGCGAGATAGGCGTCCCCGGGGGCACCGCACGGGAAGCACAGGACCGAGCCATAGTCCGCGTACAGCGAGGGCTTGTCGGCGTAGTCGGTGGACACGGCGTACCCGAAGGTGGGCGTGCCCTGCTGGGCCAGGTACTTGGCTCCCCCGAAGAACGGCGTCGCCACCCCCACCACGGCGAACACGTTGTCGTGCACGAGCTGCTGGGCCACGGTGAGGTCGACGGTGGGGCTCCCCTGGTCGTCCTCCTGGTAGGCCAGCTTGAGCTTGCGCCCGTCGACCCCGCCTTCGGCGTTGATCATCGAGAAGTAAGCCTCGACGCCGTTGACGATGGGGGCGAAGCCCGACGACAGCGGACCGGTCACATCGGCGATGCTGCCCACCGTGATCTGGGTCGAGGTGACCCCGGGATCGCCGGTGCCGCCGCTGCTCGTCACGTTCTTGGCGTTCCCGCAGGCGGTGAATCCGAGGCCGAGCGCGATGAAGGCCGCAGTGACGGTCGCGAATCTTCCTCGCCGACTGCGCGACATCGGTCCCCTCTCCCCTGTCACCGTTTCCACGGGGCCAGCCCCGTATCTCCGGCGAGGCCCGGATCGACGTCATGCCTGACGTCTGTGTCAGTTCACTCTTTCGCCACTGTAGCCCGGGCCTGCCTCGTACGCCCACCGCCCACCGTGGCGGGGAGCCCCCTTCCGGCCGCCACACGGAGCATTCCCCGAGGGTGGCGGAGGAGGGGTGGTCGGGCTCACGAGAGGAACAGGCGCTCGGGGTCGTACCGGCGCAGGGCCAGCACTTCGTCGGCGCTCACCGGGGCGAGCTCACTCACCGACGGGGCCACCGACACGTCCCATCCACATCCGTCTGCCAAGGCCCGCACCCGCTGCGCCACCGGGTCGGGGCCACTCGGCACCGCGGCCACCTGCAACGTGCCGTCGATGCGCCGCAACACCCCGAGGTCGGTCACGACGCTCGTGACGCGATGCCCGGGACTGGTGACGAAGCCGACGCGCTCGACCAGGCGGTCGGGGCGCGCCAGGGCCACCACGACACAGGCCTCGGCCCGGCTGGCCACGTCGTTGGCGCCCCCCGACCCCACCAGGAAGGGTCCTCCCGGGATGAGGGTCGAGTTGAGGTTGCCCTCCCGGTCGACCTGGGCGGCACCCAGGCACGCCACGGTGCGCGTGCCCGGGCCCCCCACGACCATGCCCAGCACGGTCGACGCGTCGGCGAGCAGCGGGGAACCGGGGAAGACCCGGTGGTTGAAGATGTAGGGGTCGGCGGGCGTGGGGGTGTAGCCCCACAGGCCGAGCTCGGCGGTGAGCTCGAGGGTCCTCCCCTCGGCCCGGGCCCGGGCCACGGCGACCCACGCCGCGAGGTTGGCCACTCCCGCCCCGGCCAGCACCGCGTCGGCCTCGCAGGCGGCGGTCACCGTCACGAGCTCTCTGGCCCCGTAGGCCGCGGCCAGCTCCCACCTGCTCGGGGCGGCCTCGGCGTCGACCGGGTGGGCCTCGGCGTCGGCACGCCAGGACTCCGGATCGGTGCGCGACGACAACCACTCCAGTCGATCCCCTCCCACTCTCTCGAGGTATTGGTCGTGGGTGGTGGGCTCGAGGACCCACCGCCGGGCCCAGCCGTCGAAGTCCTGCCGGGTGGCGGCGCGCGCCTCGGCCCAGAAGGCGATGTCCTCGCCGTAGGACGACACCGGGAGCCCCGGCGCGTACAGGCCGCCGGGGTGGGCCCCGAAGGGCGCTTCGACCACGGCCAGCACCCGGTGGGCGGGGATCTTCACGCGGTGGCCGAGGCCGTCGAGGTCCTCCACCACCCGCTCCACGGTGGCCACCACGCCCCGCCGCGCCGCCCACGCCCCCCATGCCCCCTCGAGCAGTGGTTCGGACAGCGCCACGTTTCCCTGTCGGTCCGCCACCGCGCCGTGGACGAGGGTGACGTCGGGCACGAGCGGCGCCACCAGCCCCACCGCGCCGAACGCGGTCTCCGCCACGGTGAAGTCGGGGTTCGACGCCATCGACGACCCCTGGAGAGAGCCCGTCACGAGAGCCGGCAGTCCCCGCGCCGCCGCTTCGAGTCGTTGCGTGAAGGTCAGGATCGACCAGTGCTCGACCTCCACCTCGCCCGAGGAGTAGGCCGCCTGGAAGATCGGGTTGGGCGTGTAGGTCGGGAAGGTGTCTCCGGAGTACGTCGTCACGACCTTGCGCACCATGGCCCCCCGGAAGAACAGCGCCCCCAGAGAGCTCAGGCTGAGCATGACCAACGTGAAACCGGAGTCCTGGCCCCAGTGCTGGCGGGCCATCTCGCGGGCCGCCGCGCTCCACCGGCTGTGCCCGCACAGCACCTGCACGGTGTCACCGGCGCGCACATGGTGGGCGACGGCCTCCTCGAGCGTCACATGCTCCACGTCGTCCCCCCCGCCCCGGTCCCCGAGGCTCCTAGCGCCCGGTCCAGCGCGGCGGTCGCTTCTCCGCGAAGGCGGCGGGGCCTTCCTTGGCGTCCTCGCTCGAGAACACCTCGGTGGCGATGGAGGACTCGATCCGGTACGCCTCTTTCATGTCCACCGCCAGGCCCCGCAGGACGCTCTCCTTGGTCTTGCGCACGGCGAAGGGGCCGTTGGCGGTGATCCGGTGGGCGTACTCGACCGCCTTGGCCCGCAGCTGATCGGCGGGGACCACGGCGTTGAGCAGACCGAAGGCGAGGGCCTGCTCGGCCGGCACCCGGTCGGCGCACAGGAGAAACTCCATGGCGGCGGGAAACGGGACCTGGCGCGGGAGCCGTACCGTGGTCCCCCCGCCGGCGAACAACCCCCGTTTGGGCTCCATGACCCCGAAGTAGGCCTCGGGCACCGCCACCCGCAGGTCGCACCCCCCGAGCATCTCCATCCCGCCCGCCACACAGGCACCGTTGACGGCGGCGATGATCGGCTTGTAGAGCTTCACCCCCCGCAGCACCGCCTTCACCCCGTCGTCGATCCGGTACCCGTCGACCTCCTCGACCTGTCGCGAGGCGATCTCTTTCTGGAGCTTGGTCACCTGCGGGATGTAGGTCTTGAGGTCGGCCCCCACACAGAAGGCGTTGCCGACACCGGTGACGATCGCCACCCAGGCCTCCTCGTCCGCGCCGAACCGGTCCCAGGCGCCCCGCAGCTGGGCGAAGTGCTCCATGTCGAGGCTGTTCATCGATTCCAGCCGGTCGATGGTGATCCACACCACATGGTCGTCTCCGAGCTCGTAGTGGACGGGCACGCCTACCTCCTCTGCTCGCGGGGGAGCCCCAGGATGCGCTCCCCGATCACGTTGCGCTGCACCTCGGACGTGCCGCCCGCGATGCTGGCCGCCTTGGACCACAACCACTGGCGTTGCCACGGTCCCCACAACCCCGACGCCGGGCCCTCCACCGCCAGGGCCGCCTCGGAGAGCTGTTGGGTCATGTCGGACCAGGTGAGCTTCACCCAGCTCGACTCGGGCCCCGGCTCCCCACCGCGCGCCAACTTGGAGAGCGTGCGCCAGTTGTGCGTCCGCAGCACCACGATCGACACGTAGGCGTCGACCAACGCGTCGGCCACCTCGGGGTCGTCGAGGCTGCCGTTGCGGGCGGCCTCGGCGAAGAGCCGGGTGAGGTATCCCTCGTGCACCACTTCCTCTTTGAAGGGGAAGTTCGTGCCCCGTTCGTGGGCCAGCGTCGTCGACGCCACGGCCCACCCCTCCCCGGCCGCCCCCACCAGGTGCCCGGCGGGGACGAAGACGTCCTCGAGGAACACCTCGTTGAACTCCGCCTCACCGGTGATCTGCACGAGGGGGCGGATGTCGACGCCGCGCGACTCCATGTCCACCACCAACAACGACAACCCCCGGGGACCGGTCGTCCCCGGCTGGGTGCGCGCCAGGCACAACCCGTACCGGGCGAACTGCGCGTACGACGTCCACACCTTCTGACCACTGACGACCCACCCCCCCGCACCGTCGCCGACCGGCTCGGCGTGGGTGACGAGACCCGAGAGGTCCGAACCCGCCCCCGGCTCGCTGAAGAGCTGGCACCAGATCTCCTGGGCGCTCACGATGGCCGGGAGCCAGCGCCGACACTGCTCG
Organism: Acidimicrobiales bacterium; assembly: GCA_050011815.1. Classification (GTDB taxonomy): domain Bacteria; phylum Actinomycetota; class Acidimicrobiia; order Acidimicrobiales; family UBA8190; genus Chersky-840. Next base: position 44,048 of record JBEKIJ010000006.1, read on the forward strand.
GGTGTCCCGTGGGCCAAGAGGGTGGGGCCGGCCAGGTTGATGCCGACCCGGTTCACGAGTTGGGGGGCGCCGCTGCGGGCGTACTCGGCGTTGAAGATGGCCACTTCGACCGGCGAGGCGCCCCGGCCGCCGTACTCGGCGGGCCAGTTGATCCCGACCCACCCGGCACCGGCCAGCTCGGCCTGCCAGGCGCGCCCCCACGCCACTGACTCCGCCAGGTCGTCGGTGTCGGGAGCGGGCACCACGTTGGCCTCGAGCCACGCCCGCACGTCGTGCGCGAAGGCTTGCTCGGTCTCGTTGAGCGACAGGTCCACCTCTGCTTACAGGTCCCAGGCCTGGGCGCGTCCGCTCTCACCGAACGCGTCGTGCAGCGCCGACTCCTGCTCGGGCCCGAAGGCCCGGTAGCTGTCCTCGCCCCGACCCCGGACGAACACGGGGTCGCCGCCCACGCGATCGGCCCGGAACTTCTGGTGCACGAGGGTCCGGACGAGGACCTTGTTGGTGGGAGTCGTCGGCAGGGCATCACACAACCGCACGTACCGGGGCCGCCATTTGGGGCTGAGGTCGCTCTGGGCGTCCACCCACGCCGCGAAGTGCGCGGGATCGAAGGTGGCGTCGCCGCGCAGGACGAGGGCCACCATGACCTGGTCGCCGGAGTCCACATCGGGGACGCCGTAGACAGAGGCCATCATCACCTCGGGGTGGCGGGCCACGATGGCCTCGATCGGTGCGGCCGGGAAGTTCTCGCCGTCCACCCTGAGCCAGTCCGAGGTACGGCCCGCGAAGTACACCCATTCGTCGCCGTCGACGTACCCGAGGTCGCCGCTCCAGTACCAGCCGTTGCGGGTGGTCCGGGCCATGGCCTCGGCGTTGCGGTAGTAGCCCTCGAAGGGGCCCACCCCCTCGACGTTCACGATCTCGCCCACGCACTGCTCGGCGTTGAGAAGACGGCCCTCGCTGTCGAACACCGCCCGTTCCCGTTCGTTCCCGTCGGGGTCGACCACCTTGATCCCCTGGCGGAGCTTGCCCACCGACCCCCGCGGCACGCCGCCGGAGCGGTCGAGGGCGATTCCCCCTTCGGTGGAACCGAACACGTCGACGACGGCGACGCCGAACCGCTTCGCCACCGCCTCCACCACGTGCGGAGATCCCTCGTTGCCGTACGCCAACCGCAGGGGGTTATCCGCGTCGTCGGGCTTCTCGGGGGTGGCCAACAGGTAGGCGAGGGGCTTCCCCGTGTAGTTGAACCAGGTGGCGCCGTAGCGGCGCACGTCGTCGAGAAACCGCGAGGCGCTGAACCGCCGCGCCAGACCGACCGACGCGCCCGCCACCAGCGCGGGGGCGAGGCCCACCATCAGCGAGTTGGAATGGAAGAGCGGCATGGCGAGGTACCCGACGTCATCGGGCCCCACGTCGAGGACCATCGTCATCCGGTTGCCCGTGGTGAGCAGCCGCCGCTGGGTGCACCGCACCGCCTTCGGTGCGGCCGAGGTCCCCGAGGTGAACAGCAGCACCCACAGCGTCTCCACGTCGGGCTCGAGCCCGGGGTCACCGGTGCCGGGTTCCCACGCCGCCAGGGCGGAGTCGAGGGACTCCCCCATGGTGCGGGGGGGATCGTCCTCGTCGGCGAACCGCTCCGACACGAGCAGGCCGCCCGGAAGGGCGAGCTCACCCGCCACGGGCTCGAGCAGCTCCTGGTGCCGGGGCTCGGTGACGAGCAGCTGGACGTCGGTGTAGCCGATGTCGGCCAGAAGGTGCTCGTCACGCCGCGTGTGGTTGAGCCCCACCACCGCCGCGCCGGCGAGCCCCGCCCCGGCCAGGCAGAACACGTACTCGGGCGTGTTGTCGAGGAGCACGCCCACATGGGGCGGCCGGGCCGGGTCCAGGCGCTCGAGGAACAGGGCCGCGTACCGGGTTGATTCGGCGAAGACCTCGCCGTGGGTCCAGATGTCGGCGCCGAAGCGCAGCGCCGGTCGGGACGCGAACTCGGGGTCGGTGCCGTTACGGCGCAGCAACGCGGCGGCGTTCGCAGCGGGCAAGGGCGCTTCGCCCGGAGCCGGCGCCAACGCCACCCGTTCGGCCACATCGGGCGGGGCCACGATATGGGTGCGGGACGCGGCGCGTTCTCTGACCACGGCGTCAGGTTAGACAAACCCGGCCCGGCGGTAGCGTGGCGCCATGCCCCCGGTCCGCACGGCATCGACGCGTCGGGGCCGGCGGCTCCGGCGGCTCCGGCCCACGTTGGTCCAGGCCGGAGCGGCCCGGTACCGCCGGCCCGGTGGCCCCTGGGACCGGGGTCCACTCGATGCGTCGTTCTCCGCCGTCACCGGCACATCGGTGGTCGACGGCACGGGCCGTCTCGAAGCTGCGTCGCTCGAGACCGGTGTCGCCGCCCTGGCGGGCCGACTGGCGGCGACCGGCGTCGGGCGCGGCGACGTCGTGAGCTGGCAGATGCCCAACGGCGCCGCGCCTCTCCTTCTCTATCGGGCGTGCTGGCGGCTCGGCGCCATCGCCGCGCCCCTGCACCACCGCTTGGGCGGCGCCGAGGTGACAGCCGCACTCGACCAGGTGGACCCGGCCGTGGTCCTGGCCACCTCGGGCATGCCCGCCGCGCAGCGCCCTGGGACCCTCGTCCCTGCCGGCGAGGGACCCGGGCACGTCTTGGACACCCTCGATCCCGCGCCGGCCATGGGTGCGGGGTCCAGTCCGGCCCGGGCCGCCGACATCGCCGTGGTGCTGTTCACCTCGGGGTCGACGGGGGTTCCCAAGGCGGCGCTGCACACCCATCGCGGCCTCGGCTACAAAGCGGCGCTCATGGTGAAGGTGCACGGGCTCGGCCCCGGTGACGCCGTCCTCATGCCTGCGCCGTTGGCCCATGTCTCGGGACTGCTCAACGGCGTGCTCATCCCGTCGGCGGCGGGGATCCCCACCGTCCTCATGGCGGCCTGGGACCCTGACGAGGGCGTGCGCCGCATCGAGGAGGAGCACGTGTCGTTCATGGGCGCTCCCCCCGTCTTCTTCTCCCAGATGGCGGCGACGGCCGGGTTCGGGCCCGACCGGGTGCGGAGCCTCCGCCTGGTCTCGACGGGGGGAGCCTCGGTCAGCCCGGCGTTCGTCGACGCCACCAGCGAGTCCTTCGGCTGTCGGGTGAAGCGCACCTACGGGTCGACCGAGGCGCCCACGGTCACCACCTCGGGACCCGACGACCCCGTGGAACGGGCCCGGGACACCGACGGCCGCGCTCTCGGGGACGTCGAGCTCGTGGTGCGCGACCCCGAGACCTCGGCGCCGGTGAAGCCCGGCGTGTCGGGTGAGCTGTGGCTGCGCGGCCCCGAGCTCTTCGCCGGCTACGCCGATCCCGACGCCACCGCCCGGGTCCTCTCGAGCCGGGGGCGGTGGTTCCGCACCGGAGACCTGGGCGTGCTCGACGAACAGGGATGGCTCTGTGTCGTGGGCCGTCTGTCGGACATCATCATCCGCGCCGGGGAGAACATCTCGGCCTCGGAGGTCGAAGCCCATCTCGAGGCCCATCCCGACGTCCGCCACGCCGTGGCGGTGGCGGTGGCCGACCCCGAGGTGGGCGAGCGCGTGGCCGCCTTCGTGGAGGCGACCGCACCCTTCGACCTCGCCGCCTGCCGGGCCTGGTTCGCGGCCCGGGGCGTGACCCGCTTCAAGACCCCCGAGGTCGTGGTGCAGCTCGACGCCCTCCCCGTGCTCGCCGCGGGCAAACCCGACCGCACCACCCTGCGGACCATGGCGGCGCAGTTGCGGGATCGCCGCTGAGCACGCCCGGGATCCCCTTGTCAGGACACTCTGAATAGAGTATTCTGGGAACATGCCCCGCTCGGCCCGCTCCAATCCCCTGGCCCTGGCGGTCCTCGTCTGTCTTTTCGAGCGCCCGATGCACCCCTACGAGGTGGCCCAGACGCTGCGGTCGAGGGCGAAGCACGAGAGCGTCCGCCTCAACTACGGGTCGTTGTACGCGGTGGTGGACTCCCTCGAGCACCGGGGCCTGATCCGGGCCGGGGAAACCGTCCGGGAGGGCCGGCGACCCGAGCGCACCATCTACGAGATCACCGACGCCGGGGCCCGAGAGCTCACGGACTGGCTCACAGAGCTGATCGCGGCGCCGGCCAAGGAGTACCCCCATTTCATGGCGGGACTCTCCTTCCTTCCCGCCCTCGACATCCACGACGCCCTCGACGCGCTGCGCCAGCGCGCCGTGGCGGTCGAGATCCGGCTGACCCAGCTCCGGGCCGGCCAGCGGGCCGCGGCCGACGCCGGCCTGCCCCGGCTCTTCGAGCTCGAGGGCGAGTACGAGGAACGGCTCATGGAGACCGAGCTCGACTTCGTCCGGGGGCTGATCAAGGACATCGACGACGGTTCCCTCGACGGCATCGAGCTGTGGCGCTCGTTCGTCGAGGCGGCCCCCACCGGCTCCCCCGTCATCACCCCGGCTCTGTCGGGATCGGGCGAGGAGGTCGCCGACACCGAGTCATAGAAACAGAGCCACAGAAACAGAGCCACAGAAACGGCTCGGGGCCGCGTGTTGGTGCACGCGGCCCCGGGGCCTTGAACCACGAGGCCGATTCCAAAGGAACCTTCGCTCGGGGCTGCACCCACAGCGTAGGACACAGATCGGGATCGACCTCTCCCAGACACGAGTCCGCACCCAGGCGGGCCCGTCCCTAGCGGTCCGCACATTGCGGACCATGCAGAGCGAGAGGACCACCGATGACTGCTCTTGTCGAGGCCCGCGGCCTCACCAAGCGTTTCGGGCGCGTCACGGCCCTGGAGGAGCTGGACCTCAGCCTTCCGTCCGGGCACATCGTCGCCATCCTCGGCCCCAACGGGGCGGGCAAGACGACGCTCGTGCGCACCGTCGCCACCCTGTTGCGTCCCGACGCCGGATCGCTGTCGGTCGCCGGCCACGACGTGGTCCGCGAGGCCCACGCCGTGCGCCGGATGATCGGCCTCGCCGGCCAGTCCGCGGCGGTGGAGGAGATGATGACGGGCCGCGAGAACCTGGCCATGGTGGCCCGGCTCTACGGCCAGTCGCGGCGTTCGGCGCGCGCCGCCAGCGTCGCCACGCTGGATCGCCTGGGCCTGTCCGAGGCCGGCGACCGTCTGGTCAAGACGTACTCGGGCGGGATGCGGCGCCGCCTCGACCTCGGGGCCAGTCTGGTGGGCTCGCCCCGACTGCTCCTCCTCGATGAGCCCACCACCGGGCTCGACCCCCGGAGCCGCATCGAGTTGTGGGACTCCATCCGGGCCCTGGGGGAGGGCGGCACCGACATCCTGCTCACCACCCAGTACCTCGACGAGGCCGACCATCTGGCCGCCCTCATCGTGATCATCGACGGCGGGAAGGTCGTGGCCCAGGGATCGCCGGCCGAGCTCAAACAGCGGGCGGGCGCGGACGTGCTCGACCTGCACACCCGCGAGGCCTCGACACTGGCACGCGCCGCCGACGTCCTGGCCAAGCTGGGCATCGGCACGCCGTCGATCGACGCCGAGACCCAGCGCTGTTCGATCGACGCCCCCAAAGGCTCAGGCGTCCTGGCCCTGGTGGTCCGCACCCTCGACGACGCCGGCATCGACCTCGAGGACATCACCGTGCGTCATCCGACCCTCGACGAGGTCTTCCTGAAACTGACCGGTACTCCGGCCGCGCTCAGCACCGAACCCGACTCCGCCCCCGACTCCGGACCTGTCTCGGATCTCCTCTCCGACGGACACGTCGCCTGAACCGAAAGGTACCTGCCATGACCACCACAACCATCGGGTCCCCGGGCACCGTCTTCGACGCCGAGCGCGTCGCGGTCGCGCCCGGCGCCTCCCGGGTCGTCTCGACCCTGACGATCGCGGGCCGGACCGTGAAGAAATTCGTCCGCACCCCCCAGCTCATCGTGGCCGGCACGGCGCAGGGCGCGCTGTTCCTGCTGATCTTCCGCTACGTCTTCGGGGGCGCCGTCGGCCATACCGGCTCGCTGCGCTACGTGGACTTCCTCGTCCCCGGGTTCGTGGCCACCAGCGTGCTCTTCACCGGCATGGGCGCATCGGCGGGCATCGCCGAGGACCTTTCCCTGGGACTGATGGACCGGCTGCGGAGCCTGCCCATCTCGCGCTTCTCCATCATCGACGCCAACGCCTGGGCCAACACCGCGCTCACCACGTTGAGCCTGGCCATCACCACGGCCATCGGGTTCGCCATCGGCTTTCGCATCCACAACGGGGTGGGGGCCGCCCTGGAGGCCTTCGGCATGTGCGTGGTGTTCGGCTTCGCCTTCTGCTGGCTCTTCGTCGCCCTCGGCCTGTTCGCCGGGAGTCCCCAAGCGGCGCAGAGCCTTTCGTTCCTGGTATTCCCGCTGACCTTCGTCTCCAGTGCCTATGTCCCGGTGTCGACCATGCCGGGGTGGATGCAGGCCTTCGCCAACCATCAACCCATCACGGCCATGGTCAACACCGTGCGGATCCTGACCGAGGGACACGCCGCCGCAGCCGCGCTGGGCCATTCGCTCAACTACTACCTCCCGGCGTCGTTGGCGTGGTCGGCCCTCATCGTCGCCCTCGCCGCACCGCTCGCCGTCCTCCGCCTGCGTCGGTAGACGCGGTCGCGAGATGGGGGCGCCTCCGAGTGGACCTCAGAACACCGGCTGCCCGGCTTCGGCACGGGCTCTGAGGACCAGCGCGATCCGCTCACGGTGATACGTGGCGTCGCCGAAGGTCACCTGGTCGAGTTGCGACCGCTTCAGGAACAGATGGAGATCGTGTTCCCACGTGAACCCGATCCCCCCGTGGACCTGGAGCCCCGAGGCCATCACCCGTCGGGCGGCGTCGGAGCACCACACCTTGGCGGCCGACGCCGCCGGCGAGGCCTCGGGATCTCCCGCCCCGACGGCCCACGCCGCGTAGTAGGCGGCGGACCGCATGCCCTCCACGTCGACCAACATGTCGGCGCAGCGGTGCTTGACCGCCTGGAAGCCGCCGATCGGTCGTCCGAATTGCACCCGGTCCTTGGCGTACTGGACCGTCATGGCCAACACCACGTCGGCGGCACCGAGCATCTCGGCGCACAGCGCGGCGGCGGCCCGGTCGAGCACGGCGGCGGCGGCCCGGTCGTCGCCGAGCCGGAGGGCGGGCCGGTCATCGAGGGCGAGCCATCCGAGACTGCGGGTGCGGTCCATGGCCGGTTCCGAACCGGGACGGGCGCTGTCGTCGGGGGCCAGCGCGAAGATGGCAGGAGCGCCTTCGGTCTCGGCGAAGACGATGATGACATCGGCCTGCGGGCCGTTCACCACCGGATCGGATCGTCCCGTCAACCGCCATGTCCCCCCGCCGTCACGCCGGGCCACAACCGCGTCGGGACGACGGGACCATGCCACCGCGCCGGTGGCGTCGCCCGACGACAGGCGCTGCGCCCAGCCCGCCGCGTCGGTCGCGCCCAGCGCCGGCGCGGAGCTCCCCGCCTCTGCACCGAGAGCGCCGCTCGTGATGGCGGTGGCGAGGGCGTGGTGCGCGACCACGGTCCCGGTGAAGGGCACCGGGGCCAGGTGACGTCCCAGCTGCTCGCACAGGACGGCCACCTCGACCATGCCCAGCCCGAGACCGCCCTCGGGCTCGGACCGTTCGATTGCCGGCCAACCCTGCTCGGCCATGGCCGCCCACAGGTCGTCGTCGAGATGCCGACCGGCGGCGGCCACCTCCCGGACCCGGGTGGTCGTGCACGCGTCGTCGAGGAGACCGGCCGCCGCGTCGCGCAGCGCGACCTGATCAGACGAGAGCTCGAAGTCCACGGGCCGGAGCCTACCGACCACCCCGTTCGGGAGCCTGACGCATGTGTCATGCTGGCGCCGGCGATGGACCTGACGACGACGCCGGAACAGGAGCACCTCCGCAGGCAGCTGCGGGAGTGGCTCCGCAGCCACCTGCCATGGGAGTACGGGGTGGGTCTGCCTCCGCGCTTCGACGACCTCGGCGAGGAAGTGGCCTTCGGCCGTCGTTGGCAGGCGGACCTGGCCGGGGCGGGGTGGGTGGCGGTGTCGTGGCCCACGGCCTACGGCGGCCGCAACCTGGGCCCGGCCGAGAACTTCGTCGTGCAGGAGGAGCTGGCGCGGGCCCGGGCCCCCGAGCTCGTCGGCCGCATCGGCGTGAACCTGGCGGGACCGACGCTGCTGGCCCATGGCACCGAGGAGCAAAAGTCACGGTGGTTGCCCGCCATCCCCACCGCCGCGCACCTGTGGTGTCAGCTGTTCTCCGAGCCCGACGCGGGATCGGACCTCGCCGCGGTCCGCACCACGGCGCAGCGCGTGGCGGGTGGGTGGCAGCTCGACGGTCGCAAGGTGTGGACCTCCTACGCGCAGTTCGCCGACTGGGGGGTGTGTCTCGCCCGCAGCGACTCCGAGGCCCCCAAGCACAAGGGCCTCTCCTTCTTCGTCGTCGACATGCACGCGCCGGGAGTTGATGTCCGGCCCCTGGTGCAGATGACGGGCGAGGCCGAGTTCAACGAGGTGGAGCTGCGCGAGGTCTTCGTTCCTGATGACCAATTGGTCGGTCATCTCGGAGAGGGATGGCGGGTGGCCGGCTCCACGCTGTCGAACGAGCGGGGCGTGAACCCGAGACAGCTCGTCATCCACCTCCAACATCTCGAGGAGCTGCTCTCGCTGGCCGCCACGGTCGGGGCCTTCGACGACACCCGGCTGCGTCGCAAGCTGGCCCAGGCCTATGTCGAGGTGCGGCTGTTCCAGCTCCACAACTGGCGGTCCCTCTCCAAGTTGCAGCGCGGCCTCGAGCCCGGCCCGGAGGGGAGCATCCTCAAGTTGTACTGGAGCGAGATGAGCAAGCGCCTCCACGGCCTGGCCCTGGACGTGCTCGGCCCGGCCGCCCCGCTGTGGCGCGACGCCACCGACAACCCCGGCGAGGGATCGTGGCAGCGGGCGTGGCTCTACTATCAAGCGTCGTCGATCTTCGCGGGCACCAACGAGATCCAGCACAACGTGATCGGTGAACGGGTACTGGGCCTCCCGCGCGAGCCGGAACCCGAAAGGGCCCGTTGACCCCGGCACGCCACCCCGACGGAGCACCGGCGCAGACGAAGGAGGCTTGCCGTGTCGAACAATGAGCCGGTGGTCCGCTACGAGCTCGACGGTCCTGTGGCGACACTCACGATGAACCGGCCCGAGGTCGCCAACGCGCAGAACAGCGCGCTGATCGACGCCCTTGACGCCTGCTTCGATCGTGCCGATGCCGATGACGACGTGCGGGTCGTGATCCTGGCCGGCGCGGGCAAGCACTTCAGTGCCGGGCACGACCTCAAGGCGCTCGTCGGGAACGAGGACCCCGACGAGTGGGTGGCCATGCGCGAGACCCCTGAGGGCAAGTTCCATCACGAGCAGGTCATGTACGTCGACCGGTGTCGGAGGATCCACGACTTCCGCAAGCCCACCATCGCCGCGGTCCAGGGCAAGTGCGTGGCCGCGGGCCTCATGCTGGCCTGCATGTGCGACCTGATCGTGGCCGCCGACGACGCCTCGTTCTCCAATCCCGTGCTGCGCATGACCGGTGCGGGGGTGGAGCTCCTCGTCGAGCCCTGGGAGCTCGGCATCCGCAAGGCCAAGGAATTCCTCCTGGCCGCCGAGGAGCTCGACGCGGCCGAGGCGTGGCGCCTCGGCATGGTGAACAAGGTCGTGGCCCGGGCCGAGCTCATGACACGCACCATGGAGCTGGCCCAACGCGTGGCGCTGGTCCCCCCGGTCACCGCGCAGGTGGTGAAGGACTCGCTCAACAACGTGGGTGAGCTCATGGGCAAAGGGGCGTCGTGGCGCTACCACTTCATGGCGCACCAGTGGGTCCACAACACCGCCACCGCGCTCTCCGCGCTCGAACAACGCAAGCAGATGGGTTCGATGAAGGAGGTCTTCGCCGCCCGGGACCGGGGGGACGCCGCCCCCGGGAAGGACTGACCCCGACATGGCGCGTCCCCTCGACGGGTTGCGGGTGATCGACGTCGGAACCCGGATCGGTGCGCCGTTCTGCGCGGGCCTGCTCGGCGAATGGGGGGCCGACGTGGTGAAGGTGGAGCAACCCCGCACCGGTGATTTCATGCGGGGCATCGGGCCCTTCGTCGATGGGTACTCGCTCTTCTGGGCCGTGGAGGGTCGCGGTCGCAAGAGCGTCACCTGCGACCTGCGTGTCCCCGAGGGACAGGACCTCTTTCGCCGGTTGGCCTCGACCGCCGACGTGGTGTGTGAGAACTTCCGGCCCGGGACCATGGAGGAGTGGGGACTGGGCCCCGCCGCCCTCGACCCCCGACTGGTGTTCGTGCGCATCAGCGCCTTCGGCCAGGACGGCCCCTACGCCGGACGGCCCGGGCTCGACCGGCTGGGCGTGGCCTACGGGGGCCTGCTCCACCTCACCGGCGAGGCCGACCGACCGCCGGTGCGTCCCGGGGTGACCGTGGCCGACTACCTCACGGGGGTCTTCGCGGCGGAGGCGGCCCTGGCCGCGCTGTACCGACGCGACGCGGGGCGCGCCGGGGACGGGACCCGGGGCGCGGTCATCGACGCCTCTCTGTACGGGTCGGTCTTGCGCATCCTGGAGTGGACGATCCCGGCCTATGACCGCCTCGGGACCGTCCGGGAGCGGGAGGGGAACCGGCTGTCGAACTCGGCTCCCCTCGACAATTACCCCACCGCCGACGGGAACTACGTGTGCGTCGTCGCCGGCGGTGACGCCAACTTCGGCCGCCTGTGTCGTGCCATGGGTCGCCCCGACCTTCTCGAGGACCCCCGCTTCGCCACCCTCGCCGACCGGGCCCGCAACGGCGACACCATCAACGCCGTGGTGGCGCAGTGGACATCGGGCCAGAACGCCGTCGACGTCGAGCGGGCCTGCATCGCCCACGACGTGCCCGTGGCCACCGCCTACAACGCCCGGGACATCACCGAAGACCCCCACTTCACGGCGCGCCACGACCTGGTGGGCGTCGACGACCCGGTGCTCGGCCCCCTTCGCCAGCAAGCGCCCTACCCCCGGCTCGTGGGCGAGACCGCACCGGTCCCCGCGGGGGCGCCCGTCCTGGGAGCCCACAACCGGGAGGTGTGGTGCGACGTGGTCGGATTGTCGGCTTCGGAGCTCGAAGCGCTGCAGGCCAAGGGGATCGTGTGACAGAGGAGCACTCCATGACGGGAACGGGGTCGGTATCGACAGGCGCCACGGTCACAGGACGGCTCGCATGAGGGCGCTCGTCTTCGGCGCCGCCCCCGCCGCCGACGAAGTCAGGCCGCATCCCACCGACGATCTCGAGCGGATGTTGGCGGCGCTGCCCTTCGGCCTCCATGTCGTCGAGGACGCCCGGCCCCCCCGGCCCGACTGGGTCGTCACCAGGCCGATCCTGTCGGGCATCTGCGGATCCGACGCCAAGCTCGTGCTCGGTGACTTCGGGGAGGGCGACGTCGACAACCCGATGTCCGCCTTCTCGTCGCTCCCCCATGTCCCGGGACACGAGGTGGTGGCCGAGGTCGTGGAGCTCGGGCCCGAAGCCCAGGGCGTGGAGGTCGGTGACCGCGTGGTCCTCAACCCGTGGCTCACCTGCGCGCCGCGGGGGATCGACCCGGTGTGCCCGGCGTGTCGCACGGGCGATCTGAACCTGTGCTGGAGCTTCGCCCGCGGCGCGCTCGGGCCCGGCGTCCATGTGGGGGTGACGACCGACGCCCCCGGGGCCTGGGCGGACCTCCTCGCCGCGCACGACTCCATGCTCATCCCGGTCCCCGCTCAGGTGTCCGACACCCTGGCCGTGCTGGCCGACCCGTTCTCGGTGTCGATGCACGCCATCCTCCACCACCCGCCGCCCCCGGGCGGCAAGGCGCTCGTCTACGGCGCGGGGGCGTTGGGCGTCACCAGCGTGGCCGCCCTGCGGGCCCTGTTCCCCGACGTCGAGGTGGCCGTGGTGGCGCGCTTCGCCGCCCAGGCCGAGTTCGCCACGCACCTCGGCGCGGCCAAGGTGTTCGCCCACGAGCCGCGCCTGGAGCTGGTCCAGGAGCTTGCCGACTGGTCGGGTGGGGTGCTCTACGCGCCCTTCGACGGGCTGCCCATCGCCCATCCCGGGGGGATCGACGTCGTCTACGACACCATCGCCAGGCCCGAGACCCTCGAGGTGGGCGTGCGGGTGCTGGCCGAGCGGGGCACCCTCGTCCAGAGCGGCGTCTCGACTCCGGGGCGATGGGAATGGACGCCGATCTACTTCAAAGAGCTCACCATCGCCGGGTCCAACGCGTTCGGCATCGAGGAGGTCGACGGCGTGCGCAAGCACGCCATCGCCCACTATCTGGACATGGCGGCCTCGGGGCGCGTGGACCTCACCGGCATGCTCACGCACCGGTTCCCCCTCGAGGGATGGTGGGACGCCCTGAAGGCCATCGCCCGCCAGGACCAGAGCGGCGCCATCAAGGTCGCTTTCGAGGCATCCTGAGCCGGTCGATGACTACGATTCCCCGGGAATGGGACGGGGGACCACGCCGAGCGCCCCGTCCGGGTCCGACCCGGTGAACACCCGGAGCGCAAAGAACGGCACGAACGGGAAGCGGGCGGCACCCCGCGGCGCCAAGGTGGCCGTCGTGGCCGGGGAGCCCGCCAGTAAGCGCGCCCTGCGTTCCCAGGGTCGCAAGACCATGCGCAAACTTCTCGATGCCGCCATGATCGTCTTCGCGCGGCGGGGGTACCACGCGGCGCGGGTCGACGACATCGTCAAGGTGGCCCGGACCTCTCACGGCACCTTCTACCTCTACTTCTCCAACAAAGAGGACCTCCTGCGCGCGCTCGTCGGGGAGGCGGGCGAAGTGGTCGCCTCCCTCGACGACTCACTGGGCCCGGTCGGCCCCGACGTGGCGGGATGGCTGGAGCTGCGCAGCTGGATGGACAAGTTCTCCAAAGCCTGGCAGCGCTACGCGCCCGTGCTCCGGGCCTGGACCGACCTCGTGATGAGCGATCCCGAGCTCGGTGCGCAAGCGCATGCCGCCGCCACCGGCGTGGCGCGCGCCCTGGCGGCGCGCATCGACGGTGCGGGGCCCCATCCGGGCATCGACCCCAACGCCGCGGCCGAGGCCGTGATGGCGATGGTGGACCGCTTCCACGAGCTGCGGCAATTCGCAGGAGAACCCGTCGACGCGGCGGCGCTCGACACCCTCACCACCATGGTGCATCGGGCGCTCTTCGGCGGCGGCCCGCCGCCGGAGCACGTGCTGTCGACCTACGACCCGTCCCGGGACCACAAGCCGGTGCTCGGGGCCGACGGGCCTTAGCCCGGAGGGCGGCGCCGCTTCCCCTCGTCGCCGACGGTGGAGTGCCCCCGTTCCCAGCCCCGCCGGGCCCAGGGGAGTGCTTCGACCACCTGGAGGACGCCGAAGGCCGGCTCGGTCAGCACGATGCTGCCGGCCACCTCTTCCCAGGTGGCGCCCACCTCCGCCGCCAACATGGCGTGGCGCTGCACGCCGGGCGGATTGCGCCTGATCACCGTGCACACCATGCGGATCAGCTCGTGGGTCTTGCGGTCGGGTGCCCGCAGCGAGTCGATCTGAGCCAACCAGGCGTTCTGGGCCTCGTGCAGGCCCGGGGCGAAGGCGTGCAGCTCGCTTTCGAAAGGGAACACCCAGTCGTCGCCGGCACCGGGGTCGTCGTGCTCTCCTGACTTGGGACTCACCGCTCACCTCCGCTCACAGCATGGCAGAGACCCCTGCCATCGCCCAAGCGGGCGACCACCTGGTCTCAGGTGCTCGGGCTGAGTGCGAGAAACCGCGCGTACCGCTCCGACGCGGCGCCGGCCCAGCGACTGTCGGGCTCCACCCGCCGGCTCACGCGCGCCCATCGCTGGGCACCATCGAGTGACGACTCGAGACCCGCCGTCCACCGCGCGATGTAGGCGGCGCCGAGCGCAGAGCCCTCGGGCACGCCCACCGTGTCGACGGGAAGGCCGCACGCGTCGGCGACACCCTGCATCCAACCCACCACGTGGGTGCCACCCCCGCTGGCCACGATGCGCCTCGCCTTGACGCCGGCCCGGTCCAGCATGTGGCGGATGACGAACCCGCTCGCTTCGTAGGCGGCCCGCTCCACCGCGGCGGCGTCGTGGGTCAGGTCGAGGTCGTGCAGTCCGGCCCGGAGCGTGGTGTCGTGATACGGGGCCCGCTCCCCGCGCAGGTACGGGGTCCACACCGGCACCCGCCCGGGGTCACCGCCGCGTGGTTCCTCTTCGGCCACTGCGCCGCTTCCCGGTCCGGCCTGGCGCGGGCGCGCAGGGCGACGACCGGCGCCGTGCAGCAGGGCGCGGGCCCAGTCCACGAAAAGGGCGCCGGCGTTGCTCGGACCGCCGACGAGCACCTTGCCGGCCACGGTGTGGGGAAGGGTCCACAGCCCCGGGGCCTGCACCCAGTCGTCGACCACGGCCCACACGATGAGCGTCGCCCCGAAGATCACGAGGACGTCGCCGGCCTCGGTGGCGCCCGACACGATCTGATCGCACAACGCGTCCACGGTGCCCGCCGCCAGCACGGTGTCGGTTCCGGTGACCGTCCCCGCCGCCTCGCCCATGTTGACGACCACGGGGAGCTGCTTCTCGGTCACGCCCAGCTCGGCCAAGGCGGCGTCGTTCCACGTGGTGCCCGTCCGCATCGACCCCATGCAGATGGCGGTGCCCGTGTCGATGGCGGGGACGCGGCCGAGCGCGTAGTTCGCCACCGCTTGCGCCGGCCAGTAGCCGCGCGCCCCGGGTGCCTCCCGGACGGCCCACCGGACGAAGCCCCCCGCGTCGGGCATGGCGGAGTCCATGTCCCCGGGGGTCGCGGCCAGATCGGCCTCGGACTCATCCTCCCGACCCCGGCCGTCGCCGTAGAGGAGGCCGGGGGTCCGGGGGATGCCCCGGGCGTCGACGGCGGTGAGCGACGGCACCATGCTCGTCACGCACACCCCGGCGAGATCCATCCCACCCTCGGTCACCTGGGCCAGCGCCCGCATCGGGCCCCGCCGCCAGGCCTGGCCGGCGTCGTGCTCGAGCTGGTCCGGCGCCGGTGTCAGGAGGCGGTGCGGGATCCGGGCCCGGGCCAGGACCGCGCCGGTCTCGTCGGCGGCGACGGCTTTCACCGCCGTCGTCCCGATGTCGATGCCCACCGTGATCGAACCTGACACGACCGTCATGATTCGGCCATTATGAATGACTTCGGCGGCCGAAGGAGGATCGATGGACCTCACCCGCCCTCGGGCGCTGGTGACCACCCCGGTGCGGGGACCCGGGGTCGAGTTGTTGCGCGAGCTCGCCGACCTCGTGATCGACCCCTGGATCGACCACCAACCCCTCCGCATCTACAACGCCGAACAGCTGGCGTCCCGGGCCGCCGACGAGGGCGCCACCATCCTCATGGTCGAGGCGGACCGTTGCGCCGGTCCGGTGTTCGACCTGCCGCTCGTGGCCGTGGCCAGCACGCGCGGCGACCCCAACAACGTCGACATCGACGCGGCGACGGCCGCCGGGGTGCCGGTCCTGCGGGCGCCGGCCCGCAACGCCGATGCCGTCGCCGAGATCGGGGTGGCCCTCCTGCTCGCCGCGACCCGGGGCGTGGTCGGCGCCGACCGTGACGTCCGGACCGGAGAGATCTACAAGGACGGGACCATTCCCTACCAGCGGTTCCGGGCGTGGCAGCTGGCGGGGCGGACGGCCGGGCTCGTCGGCCTCGGGGCCGTGGGGCGCGCCCTGCGGTGGCGTCTCGAGGGCCTCGGCATGAACGTCGTCGCCTACGACCCCTACGCCGCGGATGCCACCCACAGCCTCGAGCAGCTCCTCGAGGTCTCCGACGTGGTCTCGCTGCACGCCCCGGTGACCGAGGAGACATCCGGGATGATCGGGCCCGAGCAGTTCGCCGCCATGCGCGACGGCGTGGTCTTCCTCAACACCGCACGGGCCCAGCTCCACGACGGCGACGCCCTGGTCGCCGCGCTGGCGTCGGGAAAGGTGAGCGCGGCCGGGCTCGACCACTTCGTCGGGGAGCACCTCGCCACCGACCACGCCCTCACCACCTTCCCCAACGTCGTCCTCACCCCGCACATCGGCGGCGCCACCTACGACACCGAGGTCAACCACACCCAGACCATCGCCGACGACCTCTGTCGCCTGCTGGCGGGGGCCACGCCGCGCAACATCGTCAACCCCGACGTCTTGAAGCACTGACATCTCGAGGCCCTGAGCGAACCGTGGACTTTTCCTATACCCCCGAGGACGACGCCTTCCGAGCCGAGCTCCAGGAGTGGCTCGATGCCAACCTGCCGGAGTTCATGGCTTCGGGGGAAATCGGGGACGAGAACAACCCGGACCGCCGCACGATGCTGCGCCGCCAAGCGTGGCAGCGCCGCCTGCACGGGGGCCGGTGGGCGGCCATCAACTGGCCGAAGTCCTGGGGTGGGCGCGAGGCCACGGTCATGCAGAACACCATCTACTCCGAGGTGATGGCACGGGCCAAGACGCCGGGCATCTACAACGCCAACGGCCTGTGGCAGATCGGACCCATGATCCTGCGGTGGGGAACCGAGGAGCAGCAGCAGATGTGGCTGCCGGGGATCCTCAACGCCGATGTCCACTGGTGCCAGGGGTTCACCGAGCCCGAAGCGGGATCCGACCTCGCCAACCTCCGCACCCTGGCCGTCCTCGACGGCGACGACTACGTCGTCACGGGGCGCAAGATCTGGATCTCCACCGCCCATCTCGCCAAGTGGGGCCTCTTCCTCGTCCGCACCGACCCCGGCGCCATCGAACGGGGGACCAAGCACGAGGGGATCACCGCGCTCATCGTCGACATGGAGCTGCCCGGCATCGAGGTCAACGTCATCCGCGACATCACCGGCGGCGAGCTGTTCTGCGAGGTCAACTTCGACGGGGCACGGGTGCCGGCCGCCTACCGGCTCGGCGACGAGAACCAGGGTTGGAACGTGGCCATGGGGACGCTCGCCAACGAGAGGGTGGGCACCTCGGGGCTCTCGGTGTCGATGCGCATCGAGCTCGACAACATGATCGCGACGGCCCGCGCCCACAACCCCGCCGCGCTCGAGGACCCCGGCATCCGGGACCGCATCGCCCGGCTGTGGACACAGCTCGAGCTCACCCGTCTGCTCAACGCCAGGGCGCTGTCGAAGATCCTCAAGGGCGAGAAGAACTGGCCCGAGGTGCCCCTGGCCAAATTGCAGTGGAGCTACCTGTCCCAGACCATCGCCGAGCTCGGTGTGGACATCCTGGGTGCGACCGGCGTCCTGGCCCGGGGCGGCCCCGACGCCGTGGACAAGGGTCACTGGAGCCACAACTACGTCTGGCAGCGCTACACGTCGATCGGGGCGGGCACGACCGAGGTGCAGAAGAACATCATCGCCGATCGCGCCATCAAGATGCCCCGCCGCTGAGCGCGGCGCTCTGGGTCAGCGACAGCACGTTGCCGTCGGGATCGGCGAACCACGCCACCCGGGCACCGTTGGGAGCCGTCCACACCCCGGCGCCGTCCTGCTCCACCTCTTCGAACCGCTCGAAACGCACACCGGCGGCGCCCAGAGCCTGCACCGACGCCCCGATGTCGTCGACTGTCCATCCGAGCACCGTGTAGGGAGCGGTCCGGATGTCGCCCACCGGCGTGACCCGCAATTGGGTCCCGTGCGCGTCGAAGACGCACGCGAAGGGCCCCTGTTCGACCAGGGACAACCCGAGGGTGTCGCGGTAGAAGACGAGGGCCCGGTCGATGTCGGTCGTCGCCACGAAAGCCACCAGCTCGCTCGATCCCAGCATCTCGGGCCTCCCGGGGGGCGAGCGTAGGGCGCCCGGGCGCCCGGGCGACCTGGCCGCCCTGGCCCGGGGCCCGGCCCGCCCCGTCCGGAGCCGTCCCTATTTGTCACTTGCCACTTACGTAAGGATCTGCTTACATTCATCAGGTGGACGCCGCCCTCCGAGCCATCGCCGAGCCCCACCGGCGCGAGATCCTCCGACTCCTCGGCGAAGACGAGCTCGCCGCGGGGGAGATCGCCTCGCACTTCGAGCTCAGCCGGCCGGCGGTGTCCCAGCACCTCAGGGTGCTCGTCGAGGCGGGGCTCCTCGAGAGCCGCCGGGACGCCACCCGGATCATCTACCGGGCCCGGCCCGAGGGGCTGGACGAGCTACGCGAGTACCTCGAAGTGTTCTGGTCGACCGGACTGCGCCGTCTGAAGCGGGCAGTGGAGCGAGAGATGGAGGCAACCGAACGTGCCAACAGGCGATGACGTCATCGAGCAGGAGATCCGGATCGCGGCACCACCCGAAGTCGTGTTCCCGTTCTTCACCGACCCCGACAAGATGCGGCGCTGGAACGGGATGGACCACAAGCTCGACCCTCAGCCGGGAGGGATCTACCGGGTCGACATGGACGGCACCAACGTGGTTCGTGGCGAGTACATCGAGGTGAGCCCGCCGCACCGGGTGAGCTTCACGTGGGGCTGGGAGGACGGGGGCATCCCCGTGCCCGCCGGATCGACCACCGTCGAGATCACCCTGACGGCCGACGGCGACGACACCATCGTGCGGCTCGTGCACCGGGGGCTGCCCCTCGAGGTCGTGGAAACGCACGCCGCGGGGTGGCGTCACTACCTGGCCCGCCTCGCCATCGCCGGGGCCGGAGGAGACCCCGGTCCCGATCCCGGGCCGATGTAGATCACCGAATACCAACCAGACCGAGTACCGACAAGAAAGGCAGGACAGACGATGGGGAAGTTCGTATATCTGTACACCGGGGGCCAGATGGCCGACACGCCCGAAGCGCAGAAGGCGGCCATGGAGGCATGGATGGGATGGTTCGGCACCCTCGGTGACGACGTCGTGGACATCGGCAACCCCTTCGGCCCCTCGAGCACGGTGCTCGCCGACGGGTCGAGCACGAGCGGCGCCGCCGGTGGCATGGGCGGCTACTCGGTCATCTCGGCCAACAGCCTGTCCGACGCGGCCGGCAAGGCCAAGGGCTGCCCCGTCCTGGCCGGTGGTGGGACCGTCGAGGTCTACGAGGCGCTCGACGTCATGTAGTGGCGGTGACCCCGGAGACGAGGCCGGCCGGTCCGGTGCCCCGGCGCCAAAGCCCCGGCCTCGTCAACGGGTCGCCACGCGATCGAGCTCGGCGCTCGGGTCGTAATACAGCTCCTGTCGGGCGATGAGCCCGTCGAGGTAGCGGTACACGACGACGTAGGTCGAGCGGAGCCGGGCGCCCTGGAGCTCGAAGTCGAAGAGCACCCTGATATAGGCGGCGCCACCGTTTCCGGAGTCGGTGTGGCGCTCGATCAAGGCCCGCTCGTCGACGGCGTAGGAGATGTCGGAGAGCCCCGTGATCGTCAACTGGATGAACTCGAGCGCGGACTCGACACCGACGATGCGCGCCGGCCATCCGAAGAGCCGCGTGGTGGGGCTCACGTAGACCACGTCGGGCCGGTACAGAGACGTCGCCATCGAGATGTCGCCGGCGGCGAAGGCGGCGGCGAACCGCTCCTCCTGGGCGTCGACCACCTCGAGCGACAAGGGCCGGTGCGACCTAGACCCTGACGTGGGCCTCACACCGACAACAGGACGTGGAGGTCGAGGCCGTCGAGCCGCTCCCGACCACCCAGGGCCACGATCTCGAGCAGTGCCGCCACTCCCACGACCTCGGCGCCCCCGCGACGGAGAACCGCAGCGGTGGCGAGCAGTGTCCCGCCGGTGGCGATGACGTCGTCGACGATCAACACCCGGTCGCCGGGCTCCACGGCATCGCGATGCATCTCGAGGATGGCCTCGCCGTACTCGAGCGTGTAGGCCTCCGCCATGGTGGGGGCCGGGAGCTTGCCCACCTTGCGCACCAGGACAACGCCCGTGCCCAGGGAGTGGGCGACCGGTGCACCGAGGACGAAGCCACGCGCCTCGATGGCCGCCACCTTGTCGGCCTTGCCCGCGAACGGAGCGCCCATCCACGCCACCGAGTCCGCGAAGGCGGCGGCATCGGCGAGGACGGGCGTGATGTCCTTGAAGGTGACGTCGGGTTGGGGGAACCCGGCCACGTCGCGGACGAGCGCCCGCACCCGGTCCCGAAGCGCGCCCTCGCCGAGCCGTTCGGGCGCCGCCCCCGGCATCTAGGTGGTCGGTGCGACCGAGGCGAGCTCGGCCGGGTCGGCCGGCGGTGCGAACACCGCCACCAGGCCCAGCGCCGCGAACGCCGACCCGAGCGTCGCCACCACCAGGCGGCCCCAGATCGAGAGCTCGCGGCCGCGTACTGCTGCGATGGCGTCCCAGGCGTCACATCCCGCGCCCAGCAACAGGGCGCGGTTCACGGCTTCGGGGCGGTCCTCGGCCAGAGCCTGGAGCAAGACCACGCCCAGGGCCAGATCACGACCGCCGAAGATCCGGCTCATGAAGCGCACGCTCGGGCGCTTGGCCTCGGCACCCAGGTACACACGGGCTCCGGCGGTGGGTGTGGCCATGAGACCCAGACCGAAGGTGATGCGACCCAGGGCGATCACACGGGGGATCCTTCGGCGCAGGTCGTCGTCCACGCGCCCGAGGTTAGCGTCGACCCGGGAGCTCACCCCGCGGAGGCGGGCGGGGGGAGCGGGAGCCCGTAGAGCGCGGCGGCGTTGGCCCCGGCGATCAGCCGCTGGTCCTCGGCGGAAAGCCCCTCGATGGCCTCGGCCAGCTCCCGGGTGACACCCGGGAACACCGCGTCGGGATGGGGGTAGTCCGAGGCCCACACGATGCGGTCCGCCCCACACAGAGGCGACCGGGCCGTGAAGGCGAGCGTGGACTCGTCGGGGTCGAAGCTGATCCAGCACTGGCGGCGGAAGTACTCAGAAGGCTTCATCGTCAGTTGCGGCACGTCCCACCCGAAGATCTCGTAGTGGTGGTCGAGACGCTCGAGCCACGGCACGAGCCACCCGCCCCCGGCTTCCAAGAAGACGATGCGCAGGTCGGGGAAACGCTCGCACACGCCCCCGGCCAACAGGAAGGTCATCGAGTTCATCATGTCGAAAGGGTTGGCGATGGCCTGGGTGAAGAAGATGTTGTCGATGGCGACCGTCCCGGTGTCGTCGGGAAGCGGCTTGGCCGAGGTGCGCAGACGGTTGATGCGCAGGCCCACACAGGCGCCGGGGAGATCGGCGGCCAGGAACGGGTGCAGTCCGACCGGCATCCCGGTGTCCGACGCGGCGGTCCACAGCGGGTCGTAGACGGGGTCGGAGAACGGTCGCCAGTCCGCCGTCGGGTTGGGGCGGAGGAACACCCCCACGATCCCCGGGAGCTCCGCCACCCGACGGATCTCGGCCGCGGCCAGTGCGATGTCTTGTTGGGGGAGCACCGCCACGCCGAAGAGCCGTCCCCCGCCCGCCCGGGTGTGCTCGGACAACCAGTCGTTGTAGGCGCGGCACATGACCGCCGCGAACTCGACGTCGCGGTGGCCCTGGATCCCGAGCAGCAGCGTCGGGTAGAGGACCGACTGGCCGATGCCGTCGGTGTCCATGTCCACGAGGCGTGCTCGTGCATCCCACGCGGCGGGACGCACCTCGGTGTAGCGGAGCTCGCCCCGCTGGGCCCGGTCGCGGTCGTCGGCCGACATGCCGGCCGTTCCGGCCAGCGACATGAAATTGGCAAGGGTGCGGGTGCCGTCCATGACGGCCCACTCGCGTCCTTGGTCGTCGACCTCGATGTGCCACACCCGGTCTTCGAAGCCCTTGGGGGCGAACTTCTGGAAGCCGTCGGGATGCTCGAGGATGTGGCCGTCGGCGTCGATGTAGTCGGTCTGCGACGTTCCAACTCCGGACATGGTGGCTGCTCCTGGCGCGGTCGTGGTCATCGGGGGAGGTTGTAGAAGTCCCGGGCGTTCTCGCCGGCGACACGCGCCAGCGACTGGGGAGCCAGGCGTCCCTCGGCGTGCTCGATCAGCTCGGTCGACGCACGGGGCCAGGCACCGTCCCAGTGGGGGTAGTCGCTGGCGAACATCACACAGCGGTCGCCGAGGAGCTCGACCACACAAGGCAGGGCATCCTCGTCGGGCTCGCACGTCACCACGACGTTCCCCGCGGCGACGTACTCCCGGGGCGGGCGCTGCCAGCCGTTCTCGATCCAGTCGCCGCGCGATTCGAAATGCTCGCCCAGGCGTTCCACGAACCACGGGAGCCAGCCCGCGCCCGCTTCCAAGAAGGCCACCCGAAGCGTCGGGTGGCGGTCGAAGACCCCTCCGCTCACCAGGGAGGTCATGGCGAACATCTGGTCGAAGGGGAAGCTGACGCAGTGCACCTGAATGTAATTGTCGAACCGGTCCACCCCGATCTTGGGGAGATGGATCCCCGGGGCTCCATGGACCCCCAGCGGCATCTCGAGCGCCGCCGCCGCCGCGTAGAACCGGTCCATGTCGGGGTGGTCGAGGTTCCTGTCCTTGAGCGCGGGCGGGACGATGGTGGCGACGAGGCCCAGCTCCTTGGCCTCCTCCATGACGGTCACGGCTTCGGGGCCGTGCTCGATCGGCACCACGGCCACGCCGTGGAGCCGTCCCCCGCTCTTGGCGCAGAACTCCGACGCCCACCGGTTGTACATGCGGGCCAGCCCGGCCCCGAGCACGGGGTCCTCCAGAGAGGGCACGCACAGCCCGAAGCTCGGAAACAACACCATCTCGTCGATGCCGTCGGTATCGGCGTTGGCGAGCACGCCGTCGACGGTCCCGGGGTCCACACCGGGCGCGGTGGTCAGCCCGTGTTGGGGCGGGCATCCCGCCCCCCACCCCTCATACTGGGGATAGGGCCGTCCTTCGATCAGCACGCCGAGCTTGGTGTCGGTCCGCAGCCCCACCTGGTCGGGGAAGCGTTGCAACAGCTCGGCGAAGAACTCCAGGGGCTCCACCGCATGGGCATCGGCGTCCACGACGCGCAGGTCCCGCTCCATCACCGCTCCGATCCGTCGTAGACGATCACACTTCTCGCCACCTCACCGGCCTCCATGGCCCGGAAGGCGTCGGGCACGTCCTCGAGCCCGATGCGCCGTGTCACGAGGCCCTCGGCGTCGATCGCGCCCTGGCGGACGAGGTCGACGAGCACGGGGAAATCCCGATCGGCGTCGGTGGAGCCGTAGACGCATCCGACGACGGTCTTGGCGTCCACGAACAACTCGAAGGCCGAGAAGCTCACCTGTTCGGCCGGCGACCCCGCTCCCACCAGCACCGCCGTCCCTCCACGGCGCACGGCCGCGAAGGCCAGGCGGATGGTCTCAGCTCGACCGACCACCTCGAACCCGAAGTCCGCGCCCCGGCCCCCCGTGTGGGCCCGCACCGCCGCCAGCGCGTCCTCCGACGAGGAGTCCACGACCGCCGTGGCCCCCATGGACTTGGCCAGGTCGAGCTTGGAGGGGACCTGGTCGACGGCGACGATGGTGGCGGCGCCGGCCAGACGGGCCCCTTGGATGACCGACAGTCCCACGCCACCACAGCCCACGACGGCGACCGTGGAGCCCGGGGGGACACGGGCCGTGTTCCACACCGCGCCCACCCCGGTGGACAGCGCGCAGCCGACCAGGGCGGCCAGCTCCAGGGGGACCGACGGGTCGATGCGGACGACCTCGCCCTCGGGGACGAGGGTCTCCTCGCCGAAGGTGGCGGTGCCGAGGCCGCGCACGAGCTGCGTGCCCCGGACCGTGGCGTAGGCCCCCGACAGCGATTCGGTCAAGCCCACCTCGCACAGCATCGCCTGACCCCGCAGGCACCAGAAACACGCCCGGCACGCCGGCATCCATGTGAGCACGACGTGGTCGCCCGGCACCACGCGGGTGACCGCCTCGCCGACCTCGACCACGACGCCGGCACCCTCGTGGCCGAGCACGGTCGGGAACATGAACGGGATCGTCCCCTTCTGGACCGACAGATCAGAGTGGCACACCCCGCTCGCCGCCATCTTGACGCGCACGTCGTGAGGGCCGGTGGGTGCGAGCTCGATGTCCTCGATGACGAAGGGCCCGCCCACCTCGTGGACCACCGCCGCCCGCACGGTTCGACCCGTCGCCTTCATCGGCTCTTCACCGGGCCCCGGCGGTCACGGTGTCGGTCTGTCGGCCCGACCGGAGCACCGCGCCGGGAAGAGCGCCGGTGAACGAGCCCGCTCGCACGATCTCCTCACCGTTCACGAGGACGTGCTCGATCCCCACGCCCTCGGCGTACAACCGGCTGGCGCCCCCGGGGAGGTCGTCGCGGGTGCGCTCGGGCCCGTGTCCCACCCGTTCGGGGTCCAAGACCACGATGTCCGCCCACCAGCCCGGCGCCAGTCGTCCCCGCTGGCGCAGTCCGTAGAGCCGGGCGGGGACGTCGGTCAGTTGGCGCACCGCTTCCTCCCACGACAGCAGCTGCCGGGCCCGCACGCCGTCCCCGAGCATCGAGGTGGAGTAGATGGCCCCGCACATCATGTCGAGATGCGCCCCGGCGTCGGACCCTCCCACCACGGTGCGGGGGTCCTGCCAGACCTCGGCCCGCAGCGCCCAATCCGCGTCGGACTCACCGATCGGGGGGCGCAGCCCGGTGCGAAGGTCATCGGCGATCACCACGTCGAGTAGGGCATCAAAGGGGTCCTTGCCCGTGGCCTTGGCGACCTCCCCCACGGTGCGGCCCTCGTAGGCGGCGTTGGCGGCTGCGAAGGTCTCGTCGATCACGAGGTTCTCCCACCGGGCCAACGCTCCGATGATCCCCGCCTCCTTGGACTTCGCCCCGGCGTCGAGCCGGGCGCGTTCGGAGGGATCGGAGAGGACCTCGATGCGCTGCGCGACGGGGAGGGCGAACACCTCGCGCCACCCCGGCAGGCTGTCGAGGATGGTGCCGGGGTCGAACGACAGCCGGATCTTCATCGTGTGGGGCAGGGTGAGCGCCACCACCGTGGCGCCGCGCTCGGCGGCGCGCGTCGACGCCTCGAGCTGATGCTTGAGGCCGTCGGGATTGAGCGAGGAGACGCCGAGGACGTTCCAGTTGGCGGGCCGGTCCGCCAGCAACGACAGGCTGGCCATGAGATCGACCTCGTCCTCGCTGAACCCGTTGAGACATCCCGGCACGATCAGCTCGAGGGTGGTCCCGGGATGCCCCGACAGCACCGCGCACAGGGCCTCGAGCTCAGCCCGGGTGGCGGCGCGCGACGGGACCGGCATGCCGTCGCCGTCGTTGTGGGTCGGGGCCTGGGAGGTGGAGAACCCGAGCGCGCCTTCCTCGAGGGAACGGGCCAGGACCGACTCCATGGCCCGGACCTGATCGGCGCTGGCGGCGCCACCCACCGCGTCCTCACCCATCACCACACGTCGCACCGCGGAGTGGCCCACCAGGAACCCGGCGTTCACCGCCACGGCACCGTCGAGCCGGCCCAGCCACTGCCCGAAGGAGTCCCACGACCAGTCGAGGTGCTCGAGCGCGGCGATCGGCATGCCCTCGACGCGGGCCATCATGCGCGCCAGGTACTGCGCATGCTCGGCCCCGGCCGGAGCCAGCGAGAACCCGCAGTTACCTCCGATCACGGTGGTGACCCCGTGCAGGGGGGAGGGACTGGCGGTGGGGTCCCACGACAACTGGGCGTCGTAGTGGGTGTGCAGGTCGACGAAGCCCGGCGTGACCATCAACCCATCGGCGTCGATCTCCCGAGCCGCCGGTTCGTCGACCTCGCCGATTCCCACCACCCGACCGTCGAGGACGGCCACGTCGCCGCGATGCGCCGGCGCGCCGGACCCGTCCACGACCGTCCCGTTGCGGATCACCAGGTCCAGCACTGCGTCTCCTTCGAGCGCGCGGTCCTCACCGTGACGGGGCGGGGAATTGCAGGATGGTCTTGGGGCGGGTGAAGGCGAGCATGCCCTCGGGACCGAGCTCCAACCCGTAGCCCGACTGCTTCCACCCCCCGAACGGAGCCCGGTGGTCCATGGCCGCGGTCCCGTGGTTGTTCACGAACACCGTGCCCGCCTCGAGCCGTTGCGCGGCGCTCGAGGCCAGCTCCTCGTCCGCGGTCCAGATGGACGCGCACAGCCCGTAGGGCGAGTCGTTGGCCCGACGCACCGCCTCGTCGACGTCGCGGTACCCGAGGACGGGAAGGGCCGGCGCGAACTGTTCCTCGCACACGATCTGGGCGTCATCGGGGGCCCCTTCCACGATGGCGGGCGACACCAGGTACCCACCGGCTCCCGCGTCCTCCTCGCGGAGGCGCGCCGGGCGGTGGACGCGCGCTCCTCGTTCCGAGGCCTCCTCCAGCATGTCCTCGACCCGCTGGCGTGCCGCCGGACGATGCACGGGGCCCATGGTCACCTCGGGCGCGAGCCCGTCCCCGACCACCTCGGCACCGACCCGGGCCACGAGGGCGTCGACCATGGCCCGCACCTTGGCCTCGGGGACATAGAGGCGTTTGACGGCCATGCACACCTGGCCCGACGTGATGAAGGCGGCGCCGGCGATCTTGTCGGCCAGGGCTTCGTCGATGTCCACGTCCGGCGCCACGATGGCGGGGTCGTTCCCACCGAGCTCGAGGACGATCGGCCGCACCGAGCCCGAGGCGGCCGCCATCACGGCCCGGCCGGTGGGGACGCCACCGGTGAACGAGACCATGTCGACGCCCGGATGCGAGACGAGCATCTCCCCGAGCTCGGGAGTCGGGCCGTTGACGGCGTTCACCACGCCCGGCGGCAACGCGTCGGCCAGGGCGGCGGCGACAGCCAGGACCGCGCCGGGACAGGTGGGCGGCGCCTTCACCACGACCGTGTTGCCGGCGAGAAGGGCGGGGAGCACCTTGTTCCCCAGGACCGAGACCGGCCAATTGAACGGCAACAACGCGGCGACGACCCCGAACGGCTCGTGCACCACGCTCGTCCGTCGACCCCCGCCACCGGTGAGCGTCCGGCTCGCCAAGGCCTCGGCGACCAGCGGCGCGAACGCCCCTGCCATCCCCCCGACGGTGCCCGAGTCGAATTGGGCCTCCCACAGGACCTTGCCGTGCTCGCGCGTGAGGAGGGTGGCCAGGTCCTCGGACTCGACGGCGGCGCCGGCGGCGGATGCCGCCTTGGCGACGAGCTCGGCGCGCTCCGCGGGGTCCATCGCCGCCCACGACGGGAAGGCGGCGCGCGCCGCGGCCACGGCGCGGTCGAGCTGACCCGGCGATGCCGACGGCGCCGCGAAGACCACCTCGGCGGGACGAACCGGGTTGGTCACCGGGTAGGTGCCGGCCTCTCCCGGCACGACGCCGCCGTCGATCACGAGACCTATCGCATCGCCCATGTGCCGCCCTTCCTGTCCGGAGAATGCCGTTCTCCGGCGGATGATAGTTTCCGATCCCGATGGCGTCAGGGGCGCGGGACGTGGTGAGCGACGAGCCACCGGCCCGTGTCGTGCGGACCGGCGGGGAGGCCCCCGAAGGTGCGACCGACGCCAGGCGCGCCGACCTGCGCCCGCTGCCCGATGACGGTTCGCGCCGGGCCGAGGTGACGAGCCGGCTGGTGGAGTCGGCGCGCGAGCTCGTGTGGGATGCCGGCGGCCCCAGCTTCACCGTGACCCAGGTGGTGGCTGCGGCCGGCACCTCGCTCAAGAGCTTCTACCGGTGCTTCGCCGGCAAGGACGAGCTCCTGGTGGCGCTGTTCGAGGACGACGCCCGACGGGGGGCCGACGCCCTGCTCGACATGGTCGACGTCGAGGCGGGCCCCCTCGAACGGCTGCGGGTCGTGGTCGTGGGGTTGTTCAGGTTCCTCACCGTGGAGGGACGGCTCCCCTATGCGGCGGCGCTGGTGCGCGAGCACCTTCGCCTGGCCGAGTCCCATCCCGATCAGCTCCGGGGCGTGCTCGACCCCTTCGTGGGAGTGTTCGAGGAGGCGGTGGCGGCGGCGCAGAAGAGTGACGTGGTGCGGGCCGGAGACGCCCGGCGCGACGCCCGCACGCTGTTCCACCTCGTCCTCTCGCACCTGCACGCCCTCATCTGCCACCAGATCGAGGAGTCCCCCACCGAGGTCGCCGAGGAGTTGTGGGCGTTCTGCGCGGCGGCACTGCGCCCGTGACCCG
Organism: Acidimicrobiales bacterium; assembly: GCA_050011815.1. Taxonomy (GTDB): domain Bacteria; phylum Actinomycetota; class Acidimicrobiia; order Acidimicrobiales; family UBA8190; genus Chersky-840. The sequence goes on from JBEKIJ010000006.1 coordinate 72,097, forward strand.
CGCCGTGCCGGAGGGAGCCGGAGGGAGAGGTCGGACCATGAGCGACGGCATCCTGCTTCCCGATCCCGCCCCCCGTCCCATCCGGGTCCCGGTGATCTCGGTGGACGACCACCTCATCGAGCCTCCCGACATGTTCGAGGGTCGCATGCCCGGCCACCTGGCCGACCGGGCCCCGCGCATCGTGGAGCGCGAGGACGGTGTGCAGTACTGGTTGTACGAGGACCGCACCTATCCCAACGTGGGGCTCAACGCCGTGGCGGGACGGCGCCGAGACACCTGGAGCATGGACCCCTCGCGCTTCGACGAGATGCGGCCCGGATGCTTCGACATCGGGGCACGGATCGCGGACATGGACATCAACGGGGTCTGGGCCTCGTTGTGCTTCCCCTCGCTGGTGGCGGGATTCTGCGGATCGGTGTTCTCGCGATCAGACGACCTCGAGCTGGGCCTGGCGTCGTTGCGCGCCTGGAACGACTGGCACGCCGAGGTGTGGGCCGGCACCTTTCCGGAACGGATCATCCCGCTCCAGCTGCCCTGGCTCGCCGATGTCGCCGTGGCCACCCAGGAGATCAGACGGAACGCGGCCCGGGGCTTTCGGGCCGTGAGCTTTCCCGAGTTCCCGGCTCGCCTGGGAGTCCCGTCGATCTTCTCGGGCGAGTGGGACCCCTTCTTCGCGGCGTGCGAGGAGACCTCCACCGTGGTCTGTCTCCACACCGGTGCGTCGGCATGGGCGCCCCTGCCCTCCCCCGACCCCCCCTTCGAGCTCTACCCGACCCTGTTCCCCGTCAACGCCCTGTTGGCGGCGGCCGAGTGGCTGTGGTCGGGTGTGCCGCTTCGATTCCCCGATCTGGCCGTGGCCATGTCCGAAGGAGGGATCGGCTGGGTGCCCATGCTCCTCGACCGGGCCGACTACGTGCTCGAGCATTCGGCGTCGGGCTCCGACAGCACCTCGTGGCGCTCGGACCTGCGCCCGAGCGAGGTGCTTCGCCGCAACTTCTGGTTCTGCACCATCGACGACCCCTCGACGATCGAGCTGCGCCACCGGATCGGCGTCGACCACATCATGGTCGAGAGCGACTACCCCCATGCCGACTCCACCTGGCCCGACACACAGATCGTCCTCGAGAAGAACCTGGGACACCTCCCCGACGACGAATTGCGCATGATGGCGGCGGGGAACGCGGCACGGCTCTTCCGCCACCCCATGCCGCGGGCCGACGATTGGCGCCACCCGGGCAGTGCCTCGACCCACCGGGTGCCGTGAACGCCGCCGCCGAGCTCGTCGTCGACGCCGACGGGCACGTGGTCGAACCTCGCCACGCCTGGGCGACGGTGCCCGAGCCCTACCGGCCGGTCATCACGCGCGACGCGCACGGCTACGAGCACGTCGTGGTGGACGGCACCGAGATCCTGGCCGTCCCCCTCGGCACGCTGGCCACACCCGGCGGCCGCTTCTCGGACCCCGAGTCCTTCCTCGCCCTCGAGGACGCCCATCGGGGCGGGTCCGACCCGCGCGCGCGGCTGTCGGACATGGACCTCGAGGGAATCGACCAGGCGGTGCTGTTCCCCTCCATCGGGCTGTATTTCTGGGCCCTCGACGACCCGGCCGCAGCTGTGCCCATCGCCCGCGCCTACAACGACTGGCTGGCCTCGTACTGCGCCGCGGATCCCGGACGGTTGTTCGGGGCCGCCATGCTCCCGATGCAGGACCCCGCCGCGGCGGTGGCCGAGTTGCGCCGGGCCCGCCACGAGCTCGGCTTCGTCGCCGCCTTCGTGCGGCCCAACCCCTGCTGTGGGCGCTCGTTGTCGGACCGCGCCTACGAGCCGGTGTGGGAAGCCGCCGAAGAGAGCGCCATGGCCGTGGCCGTCCACGAGGGGAGCTCGGTCATCGTCCCCACCCTCGGATCCGACCGTCCCTTCAACCCCATGGTGCTCCACGCCGTGTCCCACACCTTCGAAGAGATGCTGGCGTGCGCGCAGCTCATCGCCTTCGGGGTGCTCGAGCGCCACCCGGCGTTGCGGGTCGTCTTCTTGGAGTCGAGCGGCGGGTGGGTCCCGTTCTGGCTCGAGCGCCTCGACGAACAGGCCGAGAGCTTCGGCGACTTCTGCCCCGACCTCCGCCTGGCACCGAGCGAGTACTTCGCCCGGCAGTGCTGGATCAGCTACGAGATAGAGGAGCAGACCCTCGGCGCCCTGGCCCCGTTCATCGGCGAGGGCCGCATCGTGTGGGGGTCGGACTACCCGCACCACGACGCCACCTTCCCCGGAGCCGTGGACACGCTGCGCCGCACCATGGACGGGCTCGCGCCCCGGACCCGGGCCCAGATCCTGGGAGCCAACGCGGCCGGACTCTACGGCCTGCCAGCTACGCCGCGCTCGACCGGGTGTCGGACCGCGTGGCCCATGGCCTGCTCGCCCGGGGCGTGGGGACCGGTGACGTCGTGGCCCTGGTGCTCCCCTCAGGGTCGGCCTACGCCGTGGCCTACGCCGCCGCGGCCAAAATCGGTGCCGTCACCGCCGGGGTGAACGACCGGCTGTCACCGCCCGAGCGCCGTCGCTGTCTGGCCGTGGCCCGGCCGCGGCTGGTGGTGGCGTCGAAGGAGCTCGCCCTCGACACCGCCATCGACGAGGTGAGTGAGGTGGGCGAAGTGGTGGAGGTCGACCCCGGCACCGGGCCCGACGCCGCGCTGGAGGAGCTGGGTGGCGGGGGCGGTGCCGGGGGCGGTGCCGTGGCGGACTCCCCACCGTCGGATCCGGACCGGCCCGTGGCCGTGGTGTTCACCTCGGGGACCACCGGGGAGCCCAAGGGGGCGGTGTTCACCTGGCGCCAGCTCGAAGCGATCGGTGAGGTCGACGGCGGCGGCCGCTGGGGCGGCGGGGGTCGGGGACTGTCGTCGACGTCGTTCGCCCACCTCGGCTACATGACCAAGCTTCCCCAGGCCCTCCGGGGGGGCGGGACGACCTTCCTCATGGGGCGGTGGTCCGCCGGCGACGCGCTCGAGATGGTGCAGCGTCACCGCATCACCTCGCTCGGTGGAATCCCCACCCAGGTGGCGCTCATGCTCCGCCACGAGAACTTCGAGTCGACCGACACGAGCAGCGTGCGCCTGATCGCCATGGGAGGCGGGCCCTCCACCGCGGCGCTGGTGCGCGAGGCGCGGGCCCGCTTCGGGGTGCCGGTCGTGGTCCGCTACACCTGCACCGAAGCAGGCGTCGGGGTGGGGACCGCGCCCGACGATCCACCCGAGGACGCCGAGGAGAGCGTGGGACGGGCCCGGCGCGGCGTGGAGCTGACCATCCGTTCCGATGACGACCGCCTCCTCCCGGCGGGCGAGCACGGCCACGTCTGCCTGCGATCGCCGGCGGTGATGCGCGGGTACTGGGACAACCCGTCGGCCACCGCCGCCGTCTTCACCCCCGACGGTGCCGTCCGCACCGGTGATCTCGGTTACCTCGACGAGCGCGGCCGCCTGCACCTGTCGGGACGCACCAAGGAGATGTACGTACGGGGGGGCTACAACGTCTTCCCCCTCGAGGTCGAGAACGTCCTCGCCGATCACCCCGGTGTGGCGCACGTGGCCGTGGTCCCCCGTCTCGATCCCGTCATGGGCGAGATCGGCGTGGCCGTGGTCGTGGTGAGCCCCGGGGGCGAGACACCCACACTCGACGCGCTGCGGGCCCGTGCCCGGGGCCGCCTGGCCTCGTACAAACTGCCCGAGGCGATGGTGATCACCGACGAGCTGCCCCGCACCGCCATGGAGAAGATCGACCGGACGGCGCTCGGCGCCATGGTGGCGGGCGGCGCGCCGGCGGGTGGTCGGGCTACACCTCCGCGCCCGCGATGAGCAGCTCGTCGGGGGTGTCGCGGTCGAGCACCGCGGCCAGGATGGCGTCGGCCATCTCCTGGGACTGCATCACCTCGTAGCGCAGGAGCCCGTCGGCCACCCACGTCTCGAAGGCCCGGCCGGCCAGCTCGGGGTCCCAGCCGTCGGCGAAGGAGGAGGCCGTGTTGCCCACGGCCACGCACAGGACCCGAAGGGAGGGCTCCTCGGACCGCAGGGCCCGGGCCAGCTCGGCCAGCGCCGCCTTGGTGGCGCCGTAGACACCCAGCCACGGCCACGGCGCGCCCATGGAGTGGGTGGTGACGACGACGACGGGGTCGTCGGCGCGGCGGAGGTGCTCGAGGGCGTGGCGTGTGACCAAGGCCGCTCCCACCAGGTTCGTGGCCAGCATCTCGTGCCACAACGCGGCCGGCGCGTCGGCCACCCGGACCAGCGGCGAGCTCCCCGACATGTACAGGAGCACGTCGAGACCACCCATCCAGGCCGCGGCGTCGCCGACCAGAGCCGAGCAGTCGGCCTCGTCGGTCACGTCGCAGCGCCAGGCGCGCCCCTCTCCCCCTGCGGCGCGGATCTGTTGCGCGGCCTCCTCCACCAGGGCCAGGCGCCTGGCCGCCAACGCCACCCGGGCTCCGGCCGCTCCCGCCCCGATGGCCAGGGCGCGGCCGATACCCGACGAGGCCCCGACCACGAGCACGCGGCGACCTTCGAAACCGGTGGGAGATGGCACTGGCGTTCCGCCTTCGGAAACAGACGACCGGAGCAGCGGCGCCGAGCGTAGTGCCGCGACCCTGACGGCGCCGTCAGGTTGGGTCGCCGTCGCCTAGCATCTCGGCTCGTGACCGACACCGGAAACCAGCATGCGCGCGGCCCGGCCGTGCGCGTGCTGCCCCGTCTCGACGACTCCAACCGGTTCTTCTGGACCTCGGGTGAGGACGGTCGCCTGCGGTTCCTGCGCTGCGCCGCCTGCCATCACTACGTGCACCCTCCCGTGCCGCGCTGCCCGTACTGCCTCGACGGTCCCCTCGTGCCCGAGGCGGTCAGCGGCAGGGGCGTGGTGCACTCCTTCACCGTGAACCACCAGGAGTGGATCCCGGGATCGGACCCCTACGTGATCGGGCTCGTGACCATCGCCGAACAGGACGACGTGCGGCTGACGACGAACCTGGTCGACTGTGCCCCCGACGAGGTGTGGATCGGCATGGACGTCGAGGTGACCTTCGAGCCCGAGCAGGACGTCTGGCTCCCCCTGTTCCGACCAGCCCGGGAGCCGCGCCGATGAGCCCGCCCGAACGTCTCGAGCGGCGGTCGATCATCTCGGGCATCGGCCAGTCCGACGTGGGCCGGCGACTGGGGCGCGGTGAGCTCGACCTCACCGTGGACGCCTGCCTGCAGGCCATCGCCGATGCCGGGCTCACGCGCGACGACATCGACGGGCTGGCCACCTTCCCCGGCGCCGGGGTGGGGACGGGGGGCTTCGCCGGGCCCGCCACCCCCGAGGTCCAGGACGCGCTGCGGCTGAAGCTCAACTGGCACGACGGCGGGCTCGAAGGACCGGGCCAGCTCCGGGCCGTGTTCGCCGCCTGCCTGGCCGTGGCCGCCGGCCTGGCGCGCCACGTGCTCGTGTACCGCACCGTCACCGAGTCCACCGCCCAGGGCGAAGGCGGTCGCCAGGGGATCGGCGGGATCGGCGGGGGCAGCGGGGCCAGCGGGGGGCGCGGCATCCCGCGCTTCTCGGGCTCGTTGCAATGGACTCTCCCCTACGGGGCGGTGTCGGCGGCCAACTGGCTGGCGATGATCGCCCAGCGCCGCATGTTCGAATTCGGGCTCACCCGGGAGCAGCTGGCGTGGATCGCCCTCAACGGGCGGCGCAACGCCGCGCACAACCCCAAGGCCATCTACCGCGAGCCGATGACCCTCGACGACTACCTCGAGGTGCGCATGATCTCGACCCCGCTGTGCCTCTACGACTGTGACGCCCCGTGCGACGGGTCGACCGCGGTGGTGGTGTCCCATGCCGGTTACGCCCCGGACACGCCCAAGACGGCCTGCCATGTCAACGCCATCGGCACCGCCATCCGGGGCCGGCCCAGCTGGGACCAATTCGATGACATGACCACCTTCTCGGCGCGCGACGCGGCGGCGAGCATGTGGGCGCGCACCGAGCTCCGGCCCACCGACGTCGACGTGGCCGAGCTCTACGACGGGTTCAGCATCCTCACCATGGTGTGGCTCGAGGAGCTCGGGTTCTGCGCCAAGGGTGAGAGCGGACCCTTCGTCGAGGGCGGGACCCGTATCGCGCTGGACGGCGCGGTGCCGCTCAACACCAGCGGCGGGCAGCTCTCGGCCGGTCGCCTCCACGGGTTCGGGATGCTGCACGAGGCGTGCGTGCAGCTGCGCGGCGAGGGCGGGGCGCGCCAGGTCTCCGCCCCGCCCGAGGTGGCCGCGGTGGCGGCCGGAGGGGGGCCGATCGCGGGCTGCATGCTCCTCACCCGCGGCGTGTCGTAGGACCGTGCTCCTTTAGCTGACACGAACGTCAGGCAGCTACGATCCCCCCGTGCGCCTGCACTACGACGAGGAGACCGAGGAGTTTCGGCGCGAATTGCGGGCCTGGATGGAGGCCAATCTCCCCCCGTCGTCGGAGCGGTCCGAGCGGGTGCGGTCGTCGGCCCACATCCCGGAGTGGGCCCGGACCTGGCAGCGCAAGCTGTTCGACAACGGCTGGCTCGTGCCCGGTTGGCCCCCCGAGTACGGCGGGCGCAACGCCACCCCGATACAGCAGATGGTGTACTTCGAGGAGTTGGCCCGGCTGGGAGTCCCCCGCAGCTGCAACCCCCAGGGCCTCTCCATCATCACGCCTTCGATCCTCGACTGGGGAACCGAGGAGCAGAAGGCCCGCTACGCGCTGCCCACCCTGCGAGCCGAGATCAGTTGGTGCCTGGGCATGAGCGAGCCCAACGCCGGGAGCGACCTGGCCGGACTGCGCACCCGGGCGGAGCTGCACGGAGACCGGTTCATCGTGAACGGCCAGAAGGTGTGGACCTCGGGTGCGCACCATGCCGACTACTGCTTCTGCTTCGTGCGCACCGACCCCGAGGCGCCCAAGCACGCCGGGATCAGCGTGCTCATCATCGACATGAAGACCCCGGGGATCCAGACCCGGCCCATCGCCGAGCTCACCGACAGCGAGCATGCCGATTTCAACGAGGTCTTCTTCACCGATGTGGAGGTGCCGGCGCAGAACCTCGTGGGCGAGCTGCACCACGGCTGGTCGGTGGCGGGAGGGTCCCTGGCGCATGAGCGGGGCATGTTGTGGATCAACGAGGCCACCGGCACCGAGAAGATCCTCGAGCGGGTCGTGACCACCGCCACCACACCGCTGCCCGGAGGGCGGCTCCTCGCCGACGACCCCGCCTTCCGCACCACCGTGGCCCGGGCCTACATGCAGACCCAGGCCTTGAAGTTGCTCGGCTACCGGGGCTTCGCCAAGTTCGCCAAGGGGATGAAGCCGTCGGAGCATTCGGTGCTCAAGCTCCTGGGGAGCGAGCTGCGCCGGGGCCTCGCCCTCGACGTGGGTGAGGCGATGGGGGCGAGGGGGCTCGACCTGTCGCGTCACGAGGCGCCCTCGGTGGGCCGCGGGGAGAGCGAGGCCTGGCTGGTGCACTGGCTGCAGAGCTTCTCGGGCACCATCGCCGGGGGGACGTCGGAGATCCAGCGCAACATCATCGCCGAGCGCGTGCTCGGCTTGCCGCGCAAGTAGCCACAGCACAGGGAGGGACCATGCCGAGCTACGGACCTGAGGTCCTGGGGCCCCCGCCCCGGGACCCCGAACAGAAGTACTGGGACCCCGAGGTCCAGACCATGGACCCCGAGAAGCGCCGTGCCCTGCAGAACGAGCGCCTGGCCACGCTCTTGCACAAGGTCTTCGAGAACCCCGTCCCGCTCTTCAAGGACAAGCTCACCGCGGCCGGCATCGGCGCCCCCGAGGACGTGAAGACCGTCGACGACCTCCGCCACGTGCCGTTGACACTGAAGCAGGACCTGCGCGACTCCGAGACCGAGCACCCGCCCTTCGGCCGGTACCGGTTCACCGATCCCCGCGCCGCGGTGCGGCTGGGGACGTCCACGGGCACGACGGGGACACCCACCATCTCGCTGTGGACCCGGCGCGACATCTGGATCGAGTACGAGTCCTCGGCCCGCACCTGGTGGCGCATGGGATACCGGCCCGGGATGATCGCCACCCACGCCCATCCCGCCTATCTCTACGGCGGCGGTCCCATGTTGTCGGGGTCCTATGAGTACTTCGGGATGCTCAACATCTGGGTGCCCCCGCCCGACACCGACGAGGCCGCCGAGCAGGGCCTGCGGTTCTGGACGCGGGTGAAGCCCGACATCCCCTTCATGGGGTTCTCGACGGGCCGGTTCTTCGAGGTGGCGGCCAAGCTGGGCATCGACCCCAAAGACGCCGGGCTCGAGTTCAAGGGGATGCCCGGCTTCGGCATGGGCAAGGGCATGCCCCTCATGACGGCGGGGGCCGAGTGCTACGCCTATGTGGGCGGGGCCTGTGGCCAGCTCCCCGGGGCCCACATCAACGAGGACTGGGGCGTGGTCCAGGCCGTCGACCCCGCCACCGGCGAGGAGGTCGCCGACGGGGAGTGGGGCGACCTCGTCGTCACCACCCTCGACCGCGACAACGGGCTGCTGCGTTACGACCTCGAAGAGGCGTGCGCCATCCTGCGCGAGCCGTGCCCGTGCGGGGAGACGAGCATCAGAGGGCTGTGGGGGGGTCGGTTCAAGGACCTCATCGCCGTGCAGGGCACGCGCTTCCAGGCCAACGAGGTCGAGTCCGCCCTGCGGGGTGTCCCCGACGTGACCGAGCCCACCCTGGAGTGGCAGATGGTACGCCCCGTCGACGAGTCGCGGCCGGTGACGGTGCGCGTCGAGCGGGGCTCGGGGGCGCCCGGCGACGACACCGAGGTGGCGCGCAAGTGCGCCGCCGCGCTGCACGAGCGGCTGGGCATCGAGACCATCGTCGAAGTGCTCGACCGCGAGACCATCCCCCGGTCGGGGTACAAGGCGGCCCGGGTGGTCGACGAGTGAAAGACGCCCTGCACGACCTCACCCTGGCCGACGTGCTGCGCGCCCATGTCGGGACGCGGCCCGACTCCCTGGGTGCGGTGTGCGACGAGCACCGCCTCACCTACAAGGCCCTCGACGCCCGGGTGAACCGACTCGCCAACGCCCTCGCGGCGCGCGGGGTGGGCACCGGGGACCGGCTGTTGTGGCTCGGGCAGAACTGCCACCGGCTCCTCGAGTGCCTGCTGGCGGCGGCCAAGCTCGGGGCGGTGTTCTGCCCCGCCAACTGGCGCCAGAGCGTGGCGGAGTTCGCCTTCGTGATCGGCGACAGCGACCCCGCCGTCGTCTTCTTCCAGGAGTCCGAGATCGGCGACACCCTGCGCCAGGCGCGCCAGGAGAGCGGGTCGGGGGCCCTGTGGATCGGGCACGACGGGGCCGGGGAGGACGGCTACGAGGCCTTCCTGGCCGGCGGGGCGGACCACGACCCCGGCGCCGACGACGACGAGCGGGCCTCGGTGCTCATGATGTACACCGCCGCGTTCACCGGGAGCCCCAACGGCGCCCTGCTCTCCAACCGCGCCCTCGTGATCCAAGGGTCCTTCATCGCTCTGGTCCAGGGGGTGGGATCGGACTACGTGTACCTCAACTGCGGGCCGCTGTTCCACGTGGCCACGTTCATGACCACCCTGGCTACGTTCCTGTCCGGGGGCAACAACGTGTTCACCCCCCGGGTCGACGCCGAGGAGCTGTGCCGGCTCATCGCCGAGGAGCACTGCACCGGCGGGTTCATCATGCCGCCCACCATGGACCAGATCATCGAGCTCAACGCCGATGGCCGGTTCGACCTCAAGAGCCTGCGGGGGTTCCCCGGGAAGCCGGAGTGGACGGCGATGATCACCGTCGACGACAGCCCCTGGGGGCGGCGCCCCGCCGGCTACGGCCAGACCGAGGTCATGGGGCTCGCCACCTTCAACGCGCTGCAGCCCAGCATCGGTTCGAGCGGTCGGCCCGCGCCGTTCGTGCGCATCACCACCCTCGACCCCGACGGTGCGGAGCTCGGCCCCGGCGAGACGGGGGAGATCGCGGTGCGGGGGCCCACGGTGATGAACGGGTACTTCAACCGCGACGAGCTGAACCGACAGCGCCAGGCCGGGGGGTGGCACCACACCAACGACCTGGGCCGCGTCGAGGTGGACGGGTCGCTCACCTTCATCGGGCCCAAGACCCGCCTCATCAAGTCGGCGGCCGAGAACATCTATCCCACCGAGGTGGAGGGGTGTCTCCGACAGCACCCCGCCGTGGCCGACGCTGCGGTCATCGGCGTTCCCGACCGCACCTGGGGGCAGAACGTCACCGCCGTGGTGGTGCTGCGCGACGGGGCGAGCGCCGGTGCGGCGGAGATCATCGACCACTGCCGGGAACGGATCGCCTCGTACAAGAAGCCCAAGCAGGTGGAGTTCACCGACGTCCTCCCCCGCAACGGCTTCGCCATCGATTACGACGCCCTCGACGCGAAGTACGGTGGCGGCGGTTACCCGGGTGCGGGTCGCTGACCGTCGAAGAAGAGTCGAAGAAGAGGAGCCCTCCGTGCGTGACGCATCTGCTTGCCCGGCAACGTCGCGCGCCTCACGGGCCACAGTCGGTGCCGCCTGTCTCATCGGCCTCCTGGTGACCGGCGTCGTGCTCAGCGCCTGCAGCTCGACCAACGCCGGCACGTCGTCGACGTCCACCACCCCGGCCGCCTCGAGCGCCACCACCTCGGGGGGGTCGTCGTCAGGGGGCTCCTCGGACTCGAGCCAACTCCAGGCCCTGTCCTCGGCGGTGCAGTCGGGCGAGCACGCCAGCTACAAGGCGGTGTACACCTCGCAGAGCTCGAGCGGCACCAGCCAGACCATCACCATCGAGCAGATGCCCCCGAAGTCGGTGTTCTCGACCACGAGCGGGTCCGTGATCGACGACGGGACCCACACCTACTTCTGCAGCACCAGCGGCGGTGCGGAGCAGTGCGTGACCGAGTCGTCGGGTGGGACGAACCCCTTCGCCTCGATCACCGCTCTCTTCAGCCCGACGACGCTGCTCAACGAGTTCCATGCCGCCCAGGCCGCGGCGGCCGCCCACAGCGCGGGCTACAGCGTGGCGTTCTCCTCGGGCTCCTACGCCGGGCTCGCCGCCAAGTGCCTCGACTACACCGGCGCGGGGCAGACGGTGAAGTACTGCGTCACCGACACCGGCATCCTCGCCTACGCCCAGTCGACGGGGGGCACCTTCGAGTTGACGAGCTTCTCGACGTCCCCCGCCGCCGGCGACTTCTCGTTGCCGTCGGGGGCCACCGTGGTGACGATCCCCAACGTGTCGCTCCCGACCTCGCCCTGAGAGGGGCTCACAGCCCGAGCAGGTGCGAGAGCTGCTCGAGGTGCTCGGAGCCCGTGCCGAAGAGCGCGGCGCCGGACTTGGCCCGCTTCACGTAGAGGTGCATGTCGTGCTCCCAGGTGTAGCCGATGCCGCCCAGGCACTGGATGCCCTCGGTGGTGAGCAGTTTCTGGCAGTCACCGGCGCTGGCCTTGGCCATGGCCACGGCCACGTCGCGGCGTTCGTCGGACTCGGCGATGGCTGCCGCCGCGAAGTACGCCGTGGCCCGGGCCGCCTCGAGCGAGACGTACATGTTGGCCAGCTTGTGCTTGATGGCCTGGAAGGAACCGATCTTCACCCCGAACTGCTCGCGCTCTTGGACATAGGCGTGGACGATGTCGAAGATCGACTGGCAGGTCCCCACCATCTCGGCCGCCAGGGCCACGGTCGCTTCCTGGACCACGGCGCGCAGCACGGCCCCTGACGACGGCGAGGGGGTGCGCAGAACGCGGTCGTCCTCCACGCGCAGGGCGTCGAGGGTGACCGTGGCGTAGTTGCGGCTGGCGTCGAGGGCCACCATGGGCTCGACGTCGTAGGCGGACCGGGGGACCACGAAGAGGCCCACGCCGTCGTCACCGGAGGTCCCCGCCAGGCGCGCCGCCACCACGACCTCGTCGGCGGACTCGGCGTCGAAGACGAACTGCTTTTCCCCGGTGAGGACGAAGCCGGTGCCGTCGGGCACCGCCGTCGTCGAGATGCCGGCCGGCGAGAAGTCCCCGGGGGCCTCGGCCACCGCCAGGGTGCCCACGATGCCGTCACGGGCCACCGCACCCAGGAAGCGGTGACGCTGCTCGGAGCTGCCCGCCCCCAGCACGGCGGGGACGAACTGGGTGGCGGTGGCCAGGAACGGGGCCGGGCACAGGACCCGGCCGAGTTGCTCGCACACCACGGCCAGCTCCACGAACCCGAGCCCGAGACCGCCGTCGGGCTCGGGGACCGCCAGTGCCGGCCAGTCGAGCTCGACCATGCGGGTCCACAGCGCTTCGGCGGGCTTGTGCTCCTCGACGACGCTGCGCACCACGGAGATGGGGCACTCGCGCTCGAGGACGGCGCGCACCGACTCCTGGAGGGCCTGCTGGTCGTCGGAGAGCTCGAGTTCCACCGGCTAGCCCGCCGTGACCACGAGGGAGTCGACGGCCACAGCCCCATGGGCGCGCACCACCACGGGGTTGAGGTCGAGCTCGACGAGCTTGTCGCCGCAGGCCGAGGCCAGGCGGGCCACGGCCAGCACCACGTCGACGAGGGCTTTGACGTCACCGCGCTCGCGGCCGCGCGCCCCGGTCAGCAAGGGGTAGCCGCGCAGGCCCTTCACCATCTCCTGGGCGTCGCGACGGTCGATGGGCAGGGGCCGGACCGCCACGTCCTTCAGGACCTCGGCGAAGACCCCGCCCGTGCCCACGAGCACGGCGGGGCCGAATACCGGGTCGCGGGTGACCCCCACGATCATCTCGGTCCCGCCCATCACCATCTCCTGGATCTGGACGCCCTCGATGCGCGCCCCGCGCTTGGCCCGCAGGGCCCGGTCGACGAGCTCGGTGTAGACGGCCTTGGCCTCGGACGCCGAGGCCACCGACAGGCGCACCAGCCCGGCGTCGGACTTGTGGGGGAAGTCGGGCGAGGCGATCTTCATGACCACGGGGAAGCCGATGGACTGCGCCAGGCGGGCCGCCTCGGCGGCGGAGTGGGCCAACCCCTCTCCGGCCAGGGGGACGTGGAAGGACTCGAGCAGTTGTCGCGAGGCGTCGGCACCCAGGGGGGAGGGCCCCGGGCCGGCTCCGTCGGTGAGTGCGGACAGTGCCTCTTTGGGGAGGCGGCTCGACATGGCCTTGCGGGGGCGGAACGAGGAGGAGGCCTCTTGGTACCGGGCGAAGGTGTGCAACGCCGCGAAGCAGTTGCGGAACGACCGGAACATGGGGACCCCGGCGTCGATGAGGGTGCGGAATCCCTGCTCGTCGGTCTTGAAGGAGTTCCAGGTCACCACGATGGGCTTCTTGATCTCGTCGATGAAGGCCACGATGTCCTCGGCGAACCGGTCGGTGAGCCGGCCCAGGGCCCCGGTGAGCCCGATCACGATGATGTCGATGCCGGGGTCGGCGGCCACGAGCTCGAAGACGCGCTTTCTGTCCTCGAGGGGAGCGGAGATGAGGAACTGGGCGCCGTTGTCGACGGGGTTGGCGACGGTGAGGTAGTCGGGGATCATCTCGCGCAGCCCGGCCTGGGTGCGCGCCGACAGGGTGGGCACCGGCACGCCGCTCGACTCGGCCACCTCGGCCATGAGCGTGCCCGAGCCGCCCGAGATGGAGTAGAGACAGCACCGCCCCCCGGTGCCGGCCGGCAGCTTGGCGAAGAGCGCGGCGGTCTCCAGGAGCTCGTCGAGGTCGCGGACGCGCACCACCCCGTACTGGGCGAAGAGCCCTGCCACCACGGCGTCGGATCCCGCCAGGTGGCCGGTGTGCGAGCTCGCCATGCGCGTCCCCGCCTCGGTGCTCCCCATCTTGAGCGCCACCACGGGCTTGCCCTGGGAATTGGCGGCCTCGAGGGCCCGGCGGAGCTTGGCGGGGTGCTTGAACCCCTCGAAGTAGCCGGCGATGACATCGGTGTCGTCGTCGTAGGCGAAGTACTCGATGAAGTCGGCCGCCTCGAGGTCGAGCTCGTTCCCCGTCGGCACCCACCGGCTGAAGGCCACCCCGAACTCGGTGCCCTGGACCAGGGGGCGACCCTGATGGCCGCTCTGGGTCACGAGCCCGATGCGGCCCCCCCGCCGGGTGGGCGGCTCGGGAAGGACCTCGAAGGCGTTGGTGTTGGTGTTGGGGCCGAAGACGCGGATGCCGTAGCGACGGGCCACCTCGCCCACCTCGCGCTCGAGGGCGGCGCCGGCCTCTCCCACCTCGCTGAAGCCGGCGGTGAAGATGAGGACGTAGGGCACGCCGTGCTTGCCGCACTCCTCCACCACCTTGGCCACGAGCCGCGTCCCCACGTTCACCACGGCCAGGGTGATCTCGGCGGGGATGTCGGTCACGTGCTCGTAGACGGGGATGTCGCCGACGGTGCCGCCCTTGGCGTTCACCAGGTACCAGCGGTCACCCCAGCGTTCCCCGTGCGCGGCCCGCAGCCGCTCGGGCTTGGCGTTGCGGTTCACCGATCCGACGAGGGCCACCGCCTTGGGGTGGAAGAACTCCTCGAGGTCGGCGCGTTGCTGGACCACGGCGCGCTTGGGTGATGCCACGACGGACCGCCGCCCTCAGCCGGCCGGGGTCTCGCCCGACAGCACCGAGAAGTCGAGGCGCGAGGTGAGCATGCCGGCCGAGAAGCCCCCGTCGGCGTAGACGTTGGTGCCGGTGATATAGCCCGCCGCGTCACTGTTGAGGAACACCACCAGGTGGCCCTGCTCCTCGGGCGTGGAGTTGCGACCACCGAGGGGCTTGGGGAACCGGTCCATGAAGTCCTTGCCCATGTAGGCCTCGAACGAGGGCATCATCGGGGTCTGGGTCGGTCCCGGGCTCGTGCAGTTGACGCGGATGCCCTTGGGGGCGAGGTCCAGGGCGGCGTGCAGCGTCCAGATGATGATGGCCTGCTTCGACAGCAGATACCCCTCGCCCACCGCGGCGGGGTGCTCCTCGCACCAGGTCCGGGCCTCGGCGTAGCCGGGGGTGGCGATGAGCGGCGCCACCTGGTCCATGACGTTCTCCCACCCGAAGGCCCCCGCCGAGGAGATGGTGACCACCGCCGAGCCCGGCGCCATGAGCTTCGCCGCCAGCGTGGTCAGGTGGCGCGCCGCGATGAAGTTCACGAGCATCACGTCGAGTCCCGAGAACGGCGGTCCGGGCAGGCCCGCGCAATTGAACAGCGCGTCGAGGGGGCCGCCCAGGGCCGAGAGGGCGGACTCGATGGCCCCCGGGTCGCGCAGGTCGACGGGGCGGTAGCTGGCCACCTCGGACTCGGGCTCCTTCACGTCGAACACGTGGACCTCGGCGCCCAGCTCGAGCAGGTCCCGGACGGCGGCCGCCCCCATCCCCGATCCGCCCCCACCGCTCACGAGCACCCGCTTGCCCTCGTAGCTCCACACGCCCGCCATGCCGTCCTCCTCGTCGTCGCCCCGTCGGGGCGTGCTCAAGTGTCGTTCGATCTCGGTTGTTCGATCCCGGTCCTCCGGTGGGGCGCGCTCAGCCGCCCATCTGCAGGCCCGGGGCCCGCGAGCCGAAGACATGGGCGTTGACCGCGGGGCCGATGTCCTCGGGCTCCCAGCGCGCCGGCTTGCCCTTGGGCTCCACCGTGGGCCCGAGCGTCCAGGGCACGTAGTGGGTGATGCGGTGCCCGACGGCCCGGAAGACCTGCCCGGTCACGTGCAGCGCGTCGTCCGACGCCAGCCAGGCCACCATGGGGGCGGAGTTGGCCGGGTTCATGGGGTCGTAGTCGCCGTCGTCGAGCTGGTCGGGCTCGCGCACCTCGGCGTCCTTGCGCAAGGTGGCGGTGATGCGGGTCATGCCCCCCGGGGCCACGGCGTTGGCCCGCACCCCGTAGCGCGACAGCTCCAGGCTCGAGATCACCGTCAGCGCCGCGATCCCCGCCTTGGCGGCGCCGTAGTTGGCCTGTCCGACGTTGCCCTGCAGTCCCGCCGACGACACCGTGTTCACGATGGCGGCGCGGGGTTGGGACCCGGCCTTGGACTGCTCGCGCCAGTACACCGCGGCGTGGTGGGTTGTGGCGAAGGTCCCTTTCAGATGGACGCGCACCACGGCGTCGAAGTCGTCCTCGGACATGGAGAAGAGCATGGCGTCGCGCACGATGCCGGCGTTGTTGACCAGGACGTCGAGACGGCCGAACTCCTCGACCGCCTGGCGCACCAGGTTGGACGCTCCGGACCAGTCCGCCACGTCGTCGTAGTTGGCGGCCGCCTCGCCCCCGCGGCTGCGGATGATGTCGGCGACCTCCTCGGCGGCGCGCTTGTCCTCGCCTTCGCCGTGGACCGACCCGCCCACGTCGTTGACCACGACCTTGGCCCCCTGCCGGGCGAGCTCGAGTGCCTCACCCCGGCCGATGCCGTGGCCCGCGCCGGTGACGATCGCCACCTTGCCGTCGAGCAGTCCCATCGTGTGCTCTCCCTTTCGCTCGGCACCCGCGCGCCATCGGCGCCCGCGGCCCGTCCGTCTCGTCCGTGGCCCGTTGCCCGGCCACGCCCCGCTGTCCTCGCCGGCTCAGCCCAGCCGGTAGAACTCCCGGGCGTTGTCGCACACCATGCGGCGCCGTTCGGCCTCGGGCACGCCCCCCATCGACTCCTCCACGATCCGCCGGCTGTAGGGCCAGTCGTGGCGGTGGTGGGGGTAGTCGGTGGACCACATCATGTTGTCCACGCCGATCCAGTGCCGCACCGCCACCGCGAAGGGCTCGCGGATGAACGTCATCTTCCAGTTGCGCCGGAAGTACTCGCTCGGGAGGAGCTCGAGCTTCGAGCCCGTCCAGGTCCGGTTGCGCCAGTAGTGGTCGTCCATGTGCTCGAGGAAGTGCGGCACCCATCCCACCCCACACTCCACCGCCACCATCTGCAGGTCGGGGAAGCGGTCGTAGATGCCCGAGTAGATGAACTGGGACATGAACTGCGAGGCGTCTCCGACGGGGCCGCCCATCTCGGCCAGGCCGATGGTGCGGCTCATCGAGGCAGCCGCCTGCTGGAACGAGCCCGCCGTGCGCTTGCCCGCCTGGCGCAGGCCGCTGTGGATGTGCACGGGCAGCTGCTCCTCCTGGGCCGCCTCCCAGAAGGGGTCGTCGTCGGAAGACAGCGCCGCGTTGCCCGACGGGAAGGCCGAGATGATCACGCCCCGGTATCCCGCCGCCTTGGCGTCGCGCAGCCACTTGACCGACGTCTGGACGTCGACACCGGGCATCTGCGCCAACCCGATGATCCGTTGCGGGTCCGCCGCCATGAACTCGTCGTGCATCCAGGTGTTGTAGGCCTCGAGCCCGGCCAGGTGGTAGTCGTCGTCCTCCTGGGCCATGAAGGCCCCCATGGTGCGTTGCGAGGGGAAGATCACCTCGGCGTCGACGCCGTCGAAGTCCTGCTCCTCGAGGCGCGCCTTGCCGACGAAGGCCCCCTGCAAGATGGAGTCGTAGGTGGCCCCGAACCACTCGAGGTCCTCGTAGCGCTTGCCGAAGGGCCCGGCGTTGGTGACGAGCCCGAGGGGCATCGGGGCCGTCCCCGGCGCCAGCTGCCAGGCGTCGCCGCCCTTCTCGTCCTTCACGAGCTTCGGCGCCCGGTCGTGGAACTTCTTGGGCAGGTACTTGGTCCACATGTCGGGAGGCTCGACCACGTGCCCGTCCGCCGAGATGAGCCGGTATTCGCGAGCCATCGCACCTCCCCTGGCACCCTCGGGGGGAGGGCGCCCCCGGCGGCCGCTGGGCGCCGGCGTTCTCTGACTTTCGTGTCAGCCTACTTCGGGGTCAAGGACCGGAGAAAGCTGACACCGGGGCGTCGGGGTCCTCTCAGTAGCCCTTGAATTCGGGAGCCCGGCGCTCGGCGAAGGCCCGCAGTCCCTCACCGGCATCGGCGGTGCCGACGATGAGCTCCTGGGCCCAGGCCTCTTCGTCGAAGGCCGTGCGGCGGTCGGACTCGAGCGATCGGTTGAGCAGCCACTTGGCCATCCCGATGGCCTTGGTCGGCCCGCCCGCCAGCCGTTCGGCGAGCTCGCCGGCGGCGTGCTCGAGCTGCTCGCGAGGCACGACCCGATTGACCAGGCCCAGCTTGGCGGCGTCATCGGCGTGGAGGTCGTCGCCGAAGAAGATGAGCTCCTTGGCCTTTTGCAACCCGATCAGCCGGGGCAGCAGGTAGGCCCCCCCGCCGTCGGGCGAGATGCCCCGGCGCACGAAGACCTCGATGAACCGCGCCCCGTCGGCCGCCACCACCAGGTCGCAGGCGAAGGCGAGATGCGCACCGATCCCCGCCGCGGTTCCGTTCACGGCCCCCACCACCGGCTTCTCGCAGTCGAGCACGGCCGAGATGAGTCGCTGCGCGCCGCGCCGGATCATGCGCGAGGCGTCGCCGAGGATCCGGTCGGGAGCGCCCTCGGGTCGAGGGGGGGCGGGGCGGCGCCCGGCGCGCAGATCGGCGCCGGTGCAGAACCCCTCGCCGGTGGCGGTGAGGACGACGGCCCCGATCTCGACCTGGGCGCTGGCGTCCTCGAGGAGGCCGATGACGCGCTCGCGCTGGTCGGCGGTGATGGCGTTGCGCACCTCGGGCCGGTTGAGCGTGATCCACGACACCCGGTTCTCGACGCGATGCAGCACCTGCTCCTCGAGCGGCTGGTCCGACACGGCCTCATCCTCCTGGCATTGCGGGCGGTCGCCGAAAGTGTGCCATGCCCGGCTCCGTCGACTGACACCGGCGTCACCTCACCGGGTAGGGTCTCGCCCGTGAGCGAAGCGAGCGGACGGCGCATTCCCGTAGTCGACTACCTGGTGCTCGAGGGTGACCCCCACCTCGTGGCCCAGGCCTGTACCAGCTGCGGCGCGCTCTTCTTCGACCGCCGCAACGCCTGTGCCCGCTGCGGGAAGCAGGAGTTCCAGTCCAAGGCGCTGTCCACGACGGGCACGGTCCGGTCCTTCACCATCGTGCACCGGGCCGCCCCCAACGTCCCGGTCCCCTATGTCTCCTCGGTCATCGAGCTCGACGGCGGCGGCGTGGTGAAGGCCAACATCGTGGACGCCGGCTCCGACCCCGAGAAGTTCGAGCTCGGCATGGCGGTGCGGCTCACGACCTTCGGGTGCGGGCAGGACGAGGAAGGCACCGAGGCCGTGGCCTTCGGGTTCACCCCCGCCTAGACCCCACACCCCGACGCCGTAGCAAGGAGCATCACATGGCAACAGACGCCTGGATCATCGGGGCTTCAATGACCAAGTTCGGTCGCTACCCCGACAAGGACTCCATCGACCTCGCCAGCGAGGCGGTCCTCGACGCCTTGCACGACGCCGGGGCCACCATCCACGACATCCAGATCCTGGCGGCCGGGAGCCTCATGGAAGCGTCGAACATGCTCGGCCAACGGCTCCAGAAGCAGATCGGCCAGACCGGCATCCCCGTCTACAACGTGGCCAACGCCTGTGCCACCGGCGCCACCGCGGTGCGCACCGGCATCATGGCCATCAAGGCGGGCGAGGCGGACATGGCCCTGGCCGTGGGCGTGGAGCAGATGGGCAAGATGGGCTTACTGGGCAGCGCGGGCCAGGCCCGCTCGGCCCCTAAGGGCTTCGAGCCCTCGGGGCGCTACGGCTCGGTCATGCCCGTGGAGGGCATCCTCGGCACCCAGCTCATGCCGGGCGTGTTCGCCCAGGCCGGCATGGACTACGCCTCGCGCCATGACGGGGTGGGCTTCGAGCAGTTCGCCAAGGTGGCGGAGAAGAACCACGCCCATTCCGCGCTCAACCCGCTGGCGCAGTACCGAAAGGTGTTCAGCCTCGACGAGGTGATGGGGGCCGCCATGGTCGCCTATCCCAACACCCTGCTCATGTGCTGCCCCACCGGTGACGGGGCGGCGGCGGTGGTGCTGTGCTCGGACGCCAAGCTCAAGACCCTCGACCCCGACGTCCGCCGCCGGGCCGTGAAGATCTCGGCCTCGGTGCTCACCTCGGATCCCTACGTCGAGTCCGACACGGCCCAGCCCGACGTGTCCACGCTCACCAAGCGCGCCGCGGCGGCGGCCTACGAGGAGGCGGGCGTGGCCCCCCAGGACCTCGACCTGGTGGAGCTGCACGACTGCTTCGCCACCGCCGAGCTCATCCACTACGAGAACCTGCAGCTGTGCGAGCCGGGGGGGGCGGGCGACTTCATCGACCGGCGGGGCCCCTGGCGCGACGGGGACATCCCCGTCAATGTCTCGGGCGGCCTCATCTCCAAGGGCCACCCCATCGGCGCCACCGGTGTCGCCAACCTCTACGAGGTGGCCACCCACCTGCGGGGCGAGGCCGGTGACCGCCAGGTCGACGGGGCCCGGGTGGGCCTGACCCACGTCATCGGGCTGGGGTCGGCCTGCGCCGTGCACGTGCTCGAGCGCGCCGCCTCCTAGCGGGGCGAGGCTCCCGGGTGTCGGGCGAGGGGGCGGGACTCGAGGCGCTGCTGGCCGGCGTGCGCGTCGTCGACCTGGCCGGGGAGCCCGCGGCCATGTCGGGGCGGATCCTCGCCGATCTCGGCGCCGAGGTGGTGAAGGTCGAGCCCCCCGGGGGCGACCCCCTGCGCGCCGTCGTCCCCCTCGGCCCCGACGCCACGTCGCTGCGCTTCGCGGCCTGGAACGCGGGGAAGACCTGCTTCGAGGCGACGGGGCCCGACGACCCCCGGCTGGCCGAGCTGCTCGAGCGCGCCGACGTGGTGTTGAGCACCCCCCGGTGGCCCGGCGCCCTGGAGATCGAGCCCGCCCGGGCGCCCGAGGCGGTGTGGGTCCTCGTCACGCCCTTCGGGTCCGACGGCCCCCGGGCCCGGTGGCGGGCCACCGATCTCGGCGTGATGGCGTCGACCGGCAACATGTACTGCACCGGAGACCCCGACCGGGCTCCGGTGCGCTGCACCGAGCCCACGGCCTGGTCCCACGTCGGGCCCGAGGCGGTGGTGGCCACGCTGACCGCGCTGGCCTCGGGACGCCCCCAGATCGTCGACGTCTCGGCCCAAGAGGCGGTGATGATCGCCTCGATGGGCCACGTAGGGCGCTTCCCCCGCACCCAGATGCGCGGCAAGCGGTCCGGAGCGAGCGTCGGCATCACCCGCGAGATCTGGCCCTGTGCCGACGGGTTCGTCTCCTTCGGCCTGCGCGGCGGCAAGGCCAGGGTGGCGAACATGCAGACCATCACCCGCCTCGTGGCCGAGGACGGGCTGGGGACCCCGGCGCTCACCGACCGGGACTGGACCACCTACGACCACAACCGCGTCGACCGGGCCGAGCTCGACGCCATCGCCGCGCCCATCGCCCGGTACTTCCTGGGCCACACCATGGCCGACCTCTACGAGATCGCCGTCCAGACCAATCTCATGCTCGCCCCCGCCAACTCGCCCCGCCAACTCGTCGAGTCCCGCCAGCTCGAGGCGCGTGGCTTCTTCTGCGAGGTCGCCCCCGCCACCCACTTCCCCCGCTCCTTCGTCCACGTCACGAGCCCCGGCGACGCCGTGGCCCCCCCGGGGCCCTCAGGCCCGGCCCGACCGGTGGACGGCGGGGACGCCAGGCCCCGGGGCGCGGCGCCTACGAGCGCGCCGGCGCGCCCCGGCTCGGACGGCCCGGCCTGGGCGGGGACCAAGATCCTCGAGTTCGGCACCGGCGCGGCGGGGCCCATCGCCGTGCGCTACTTCGCCGAGCACGGGGCCACCGTGGTGCGCGTCGAGTCGCGCTCGCGCCCGGACTTCCTCCGCACCTACGGCATGGGCCCCGGCAACCCCTGCGGGCTCGAGGGCTCGGACATGTTCGACGCCCTCAACGTGGGCAAGCTCAGCATCACCTTGAACCTCAAGCACCCCGAGGGCGTGGCCCTGGCCAAGCGCCTGGTGCACTGGGCCGACGCCGTGGCCGAGAACTTCGCCCCCCGGGCCATGCGCAGCTTCGGCCTCGACTACGCCTCCATGGTGACCGAGAAGCCCGATCTCGTCATGGTGAGCTCCTGTCTCCAGGGCCAGACCGGCCCCCACAAGGACTACCCGGGATTCGGCGGCCAGGGCTCGGCCCTCGGGGGCTACAACCTCCTCACCGGGTGGCCCGACCGCGAACCGGTGGGGCCCTACGGGACGATCACCGACTCCCTGGCGCCGCGCTTCGCGGCCAGCGCCCTGGCGGCGGGGCTCCTCTACCGCCGGCGCACGGGCCGGGGCGTCCACCTCGACGTGAGCCAGGTCGAGGCGGCGGTGTACTCGCTCACCCCCTGGGTGCTCGACTACGACGTCAACGGCCACGTCGGGTCGCGCCAGGGCAACCGCTCGGACCGGGCCGTGCCCCACGGCGCCTTCGCCTGCGCCGGCGAGGACCGCTGGGTCGCCATCGCGGTGTGGGACGACGGGGACTGGGAACGACTGGCCCGGGCCCTCGGCCTCGACGCCGACACCACCCGCCGCTTCGCCACCTTCGAGGCCCGGGCCGCGGCCATCGACGACGTCGAGGCGCTCGTCTCGGCCTGGACCGCGTCGCGCCCCCCCGACGAGGTGGCGACCACCCTGCAGGGCGCGGGGATCGAAGCCGTGCCGGTGGCCGACCTCGGCGACGCCTCGGCGGACCCCCAGCTCCATCACCGCCACCACTTCGTCACCCTGGAGCACCCCTGCATGGGCGAGTGCGGCTACGAGCGCAACGGCTTCCGTCTCAGCGACGCGCCGGCCGGCTTCACCCGGTCGAGCCCCACCCTGGGCGAGCACAACGACTACGTCCTGGGCGACGTCCTGGGACTGGGCCCTGCGGAGCGCCAACGCCTCCTCGACGACGGCGTGCTCGAGTAGCGCGCCGCCGACCACCTCACCCCAGGGGGCCGGGGCGCCGGTCCCTCCAGCGCTGGTCGGGGTCCCGGCCCGTGGCCCGGCACCAGACCCGGTGGGCGAAGACGCCCGAGGCCGCCGCGGCCAGGCCACCGAGAAAGACGCCCAGCTCGTCGTGGGTGAAGGCGGCGGCGTAGGTGACCGCCAGGCCCACGCAACACAGCCCCACCACGAAGGACCCGATCAGGACCGGGGTCCATCGCGCCGGGGTGACCGACAGCCGGCGCACGGTCAGATCATCCCACGGGGCCGGGACGAAAGCTCTGGCGGACCCCGGCCCGCCCCACTAACCTAGAACACGTTCTAGTTCGGGTGGGCAGGCGCCGCCCGGGAATGGAGGCCACCATGACCCTCTCGGACCGTGAGCCCGGGAACCGACCCCTCCGACTCGCCTTCGTGCAGTCCACCTGGCACGAGGAGATCGTGGACCGCTGCCGGGACTCCTTCCTCGAGGAGATCGCCACCCTGGGGGTGCCCGAGGACCGCATCGACTGCTACCGCGTCCCGGGCTCCTTCGAGATCCCCCTCCACGCCCAGCGCCTGGCCTCCACCGGCCTCTACGGGGCGGTCGTGGGGGCCGGCTTCGTCGTCGACGGGGGCATCTACCGCCACGAGTTCGTGGCCGACGCCGTCATCAACGGCCTGATGCGCGTCCAGCTCGACACCGACACGCCGGTCATCTCGGTGGTCCTCACGCCGCACCACTTCCACGACCACGACAGCCACGCCGCCTTCTTCGCCGAGCACTTCCGGATCAAAGGCGTCGAGGCCGCCCACGCCTGTGCCCGCACCATCACCAGCCTGGCCCTGCTCCCCACGGGGTGAAAGCCCCTCAGCGCCCCCGGCTCGCAGACACGAGGTCCCCCACACCTCCCAGTGCCCGCAGGAGATCGTTCAGATGCGTGCACGAGGCGATCCCGGTCAGCTTCTCGGGCACCACCCCGGCCAGGCTGCGCAGCTCGGACCCCACCAGCGCCCCCACCGCGTCGGCGGCGGCGGGACACTCGGGGAAGGGGAGCACCCGGGGCTCGGCCACCACCGACCCCACCCTGCCCCGGGCCCCGGTGACCGTCACGGCGTACTCGTGGAGGACGACCTCCTCGCCCCCGCCCTCGCCCACGGTGTCGCGGAACATGGCCCAGATGGAAAAGGTGTCGTCGCCGCCGACCTGAAGGTCGATGCACCGCCGCCGCCGCATGGTGTCGAGCGCCAGCGGCTCGATGTGGTGCCAGGCCTCGGGGTCGGTGCCGCTCGGGACGGGAGCCGGGGGGCAGTCCTGCATGGGCACGCCCTGGCCCGCGGCCGTGCTCTCGACGGCGGTGCCCCCCCGGCGCCACCCCGAGCACAGGTCGGTCATCCGGTCGAGGGCCCCGGTCGGCATGAGCGACCCGGGATGGTGCCCGTCGCGGCGCGCCATCCGCATCAGCCCGTATCCCGAGATGAGGGCGGCGGCGGGCATGTCGTCGAGGACCTGGCGCAGCAGCGACCCCGCCTCCGCCTCCGGCACCACCTCCTCGAGATGGCGCCGGAACCCGCCCCCGGCGCGCGTCCCGATGAGGGCCCCGGTCCACGGCGCGGCGGGGGAGGTCTCGAGGCTCTCGAGGCGTCGGGAGATGTCGAACCCCGCCGTGACATGCACCTCGGCCACCACCTCGGCATCGTCGGGGCCGACGGTCTGCAGGTCGCGGGCGGCACCCTCCATGGCCAGGGGCGAGCTCCACTCCCCGCGCGGTCCCACATCGACGTGCATGGTCCGCCGCACCGAACCGGGCACCCGGGCCGGGACGTCGGTCAGCGGGTCGCGCAGCGCCACCGGTGTGCCCTCGGTCACAGGGCCACGCTACCGTTACCCGCGTTCTCCGACGCCGGCGTCAGGGTTCTCCGGCGCCGGGTGCGACCGGTCAGAGTGAAAGGGACCTCATGGCAAGACGGGTGGCGATCGTGGGCGCGGCGCTGTCGGACTGCGGCCGCGTGGACGACAAGTCGGCGTTCGAGCTCCATCACCAGGCCACGAGCCGCGCCCTGGCCGACGCCGGGATGGCCCGCACCGAGGTCGACGGGTTCATGTCCCACGGGACCGGGGCCCTCCCCCCCATCGAGCTGGCCGAGTACCTGGGCATGGCCAACCACATCGACTACATCGACTCCACCGGCGTGGGCGGGTCGTGCTGGGAGATGTTCCTCGAGCACGCCGTGGCGGCCATCGCCCAGGGCCAGATCGACACCGTCCTCCTCTCCTACGGCTCCACCTCCCGGGCCGACCTCAAGCGCAAGTTCCGCACCGCCAACCTCTTCTTCGGCAACCGGGGGCCGATCCAGTTCGACGCCCCCTTCGGCCACACCCTCATCGCCAAGCACGCCATGTCGGCCCGCCGCCACATGCACGAATTCGGCACCACCATCGAACAGCTGGCCGAGATCGCCGTCTCGGCCCGCTACAACGCCGGGTTCAACCCCGACGCCTACTACCGCGACCCCATCACCATCGAGGACGTCCAGTCCTCGAAGATGATCGCCGACCCCTTCACCAAGCTCCACTGCTGCATCCGCTCCGACGGCGGCGGGGCCATCCTCCTCACCTCCGAGGACCGCGCCCGGGACTGTGCCAACACCCCCATCTGGGTCCTCGGCACGGGCGAGGCCATCTCCCACACCACCATGAGCGAGTGGCCCGACTTCACCGAGTCCCCCTGCGTCCGCTCGGGCGCCAAGGCCTTCGGCCAGGCCGGCGTCACCCCCGCCGACATCGACGTGGTGGAGGTCTACGACAGCTTCACCCTCACCGTCCTCCTCACGCTGGAGGGCCTCGGCTTCTGCAAGAAAGGCGAGGGCGGCGCCTTCGTCGAAGGCGGCACCCTCCGGGTGGGCGGGGCCCTGCCCACCAACACCGACGGGGGCGGCCTCTCCTCGTGCCAACCCGGGATGCGCGGCATCTTCCTCCTCGTCGAAGCGGTGAAGCAACTGCGCGGTGAGTGCGGCGACCGTCAGGTCAAAGACGCCAAGCTCGCCGCGGTCAACGCCACCGGCGGCTGGATCTCCTCCACCGGCACCGCCATCCTGGGACGCGAGTAACCGTCGCCCCCATCACGGGCGCGGGATAAGAGCGCGGATCAGAGACTGCGGTCGCCCCGGACGGGGCGGACGCTCCCCGGGGCGGCCCCCCGGCTCCCCACCCGGACCGGGCCGGGCTCCGTCTTCTCCACATCGGGCAGGCCCTTCTCGACCGCGGCCCGGGCGGCCACGGCGATGGCCCATCCGGGATGGTCGACCCGCAGGTAGTTCTGGGGGCCGACCCGCGCCGGCCGGCCGAACTTCCTGAGCATGCCCAACCGGACCAGCCGCTCGAGCTCCTTGGCGACCTCACCCGACGAGCTGTAGGAGACACCCACGGCCGCCTCCGACTGGTTGAACGCGTCGGGGCGGGCTTCGGCCCACAGCAGGACGCGCAAACGGATGCGCCGCCCGAACATCTGGTCGCCGTACTCCGACAGCGCCTCTTCGTCCACCGCTCGTCCCATTGCTCTCTAGTTTGTAGTGAGCAAAAACTCCCATGCCAAGGGGTCGAGAGAAACACCTCTCTGACCAGGAGCGTTACGAGAGGACCGGCCGGCTCGGGGCCCTGAATCACAAACTTGTAGTTCGCGTGCCTCAAGTGGCGGGGAGGGCGATGGCCTTGGTCTCGAGGTACTCCTCGAACCCCTCCACCCCGTTCTCGCGCCCCACCCCGCTCTGGCGGTAGCCGCCGAAGGGGACGTCGGGGGCGTTCCAGAAGCCCCCGTTGACCATGAGCGTCCCGGTCCGCACCCGCCGGGCCACGTTCATGGCCCGTTCCTCCGAGGCGCTCGTCACCGCGCCCGACAACCCGTAGATCGAGTCGTTGGCGATGCGCACGGCGTCGTCGTCGTCCTCGAAGGCGATGACCGCCAGCACGGGCCCGAAGATCTCCTCTTGGGCGATGGTGGCCTTGGGGTCGACGTCGGCGAACAGGGTGGGCTCGACGAAGAACCCCTTGTCGAACTGGGGCGGCCGCGAACCGCCCCGCACCAACCGGGCCCCCTCGGCCTTGCCCTTCTCGATGTACCCCATGACCCGGTCGCGTTGCTTGGCGCTGATGAGCGGCCCCTGGAGGTTGGCCGAATCCCAGGGGTCGCCGTAGGTGACGCTCGCCATCATGGCGTCGGCCAGCCCGACGAACTCCTCGTAGCGCGACCGGGGCACGAGCAGCCGGGTGGTGATGGCACAGCCCTGGCCGGCGTGGGTGCACACGCCGATGGCGCTCACGGCGATCGCACCCCCGGGGTCGGGCGCGTCGTCGAGGACGATGTTGGCGGACTTGCCCCCGAGCTCGAGGAACACCTTCTTCACGGTCTCCGCGCCCTTGGCCATGATGCGCCGGCCCGTGGCCGTCGACCCCGTGAAGGTGATCATGTCCACCCGGGGGTCGGTGGTGAGGACCTCGCCCACGAGATGGTCCGACGACGCCACCACGTTGACCACCCCGGCGGGGATGTCGGTCTCCTCGGCGATGAGCCGCCCCAGCACCGTGGCCGACCACGGCGTGTCGGGGGCAGGCTTCAACACCACCGTGTTGCCCGCGGCGAGGGCGGGCCCCAGCTTGGCCAGGTTCAGGTTGAGCGGGAAGTTCCACGGCGTGATGGCCCCCACCACCCCCACCGCCTCGCGCCGCACCAACCGGCGCTGGGGCTGACCGAAGACGTCGCGCTCGGGGAGCCAGTGCTCGAACTCGTAGCGCACGGGCTGGTCGACCCAGTACCCGAGGTCCTCGATGGGCAGGTCCACCTGGTTCATGTAGGTGAGCCCGATGGGGCTGCCCACCTCGGCCACCGTCACGGCCCGCAGCTCCTCGATGTGCGCCGCGGTGGCGGTGTGGAGCTGTTCGAGACAGCGCCGGCGCAGCTCGTGGTCGGTGGACCAGACCGTCTCGTCGAAGGCCCGGCGGGCCGCGCCGATGGCGCTCGACATGTCGGCCGCGGTGCCGTCGGCGGTCTCGCCCAGCACGGCCTCGGTGGTGGGGTCGATGTTGGCGAAGCTCCCCCCCGAGCTCGCCTCGACGAGCTTGCCGTCGATGAGCAGCCGGGGCTCACCCTTCACGTCGTGGACATCGGTCATGTCGTCTCCCCTCCGCCGGCCGTAGCCGGTTGCATCCGCTCTTCGCGCAGTCTGGTCTTGAGCACCTTGCCGTTGGGCTCGCGGGGCAGCTCGTCGACGAACTCGAGCGTCCGGGGCAACTTGAAGTCGGCCAGCCGGCCCGCCAACCGGGCGGTGAGGGCGTCGCCGTCGCGCCGCGCCCCCGGGCGCAGTTCCACCACGGCGTGCACCTTCTGGCCCATGCGCTCGTCGGGCAGGCCGATCACCGCCGCGTCCACCACGTCCTCGTCCTCGATGAGGGCCGCCTCGACCTCGGCCGGATAGATGTTCACGCCCCCGCTGATGATCAGGTCGGTCCGCCGGTCGGCGAGGAAGAGGTAGCCGTCCTCGTCGAGCCGCCCCATGTCGCCGACGGTGAAGTAGTCACCGTGCCAGGCCGACTCGGTCTTGTCCGGCGCGTTGTGATACCGGAACCGCTGGGCGGGGAACGACGACACGTAGATCATCCCCACCTCGCCGGTGGGGAGGTCGTTGCCCTCGTCGTCCACGATCCGCACCGACAGGCCCGGGAAGGGCCGGCCCACGCTGCCCGGCTTGGTGAGCCATTCCGCCGGCGAGATGACCGACGCCATCCCCTCGCTGGCCCCGTAGTACTCCCACACCGTGTCGGGGGGGAAGACCTCGATGATCCGGCGCTTGACCGGCACCGGGCACGGCGCCGCGGCGTGCAGGACCTTCCTGACACTGGACCGGTCGTAGGACTTCCAGTCGGCCTCGAGGATGCGGATGAAGTTGGCCGGGACCATCTGGGCGGTGGTGACCCGCTCCTTCTCGATGAGGGCCAGGCACTCCTCGGAGTTCCACCGGACCATGATCACGACCGAGCCCCCCTCGCCCAGGCTCATGAGGGCATAGGCGCTGGGGGCCGTGTGGTACATCGGGCCGCACATGAGATGGACGTCGTCGGGACCGAAGCCCCAGAACGAGGCGAAGGGGTTCGGCGGCGTGTCACGGGCCGGGGCGGGGGCGGGCCGGGCGATGCCCTTGGGCCGCCCCGTGGTGCCCGACGTGTAGGTCATGGCCACCACCGGGGTGCCGAGGAACTCCCCGGTGGGGGGGTCGGCCCGGCCCGCGGCGATGGCCTTCGCCAGGGCCGGCTCGTTGACCGAGATCTCGGGGACCCCGGCGGAGGCCGCGGCGGCGACGGCCACCGGCGACCCGTCGTGGACGAGGAGCGAGGCGCCGCAGTCCTCGACGATGTAGGCGACCTCCCGCTCGGTGAGCCGGGTGGAGATCGGCACCACGAGGGCGCCGAGGCGCGTGACGCCGTGCCACACCGCGAAGGCGTCGGTGGAGTTGCCCGTCATCACGGCCACCCGGTCTCCGGGATGCGCGACGTAGGGCGCGCACGCGTGGGCCACGGCGTTGGCGGCCCGGTCGAGCTCGCCGAAGGTCATCCGCCTCTCGCCGAACACGAGCGCGGTCCGGTCGGGGTCGACCCGGGCGACGGTGGCCAGTCCCCGGGGCGCGTCGGCGTGCATCGGGGGGAGTGTAGGACCGCGGCCCGACCTGTGCCTGACACGGACGTCAGGTATATGATCGCCAGGCCGCCGAGCACCAAGGGGGAGGAGCGCGATGCAAGCCGAAGATCTCATCCTTGTGAGCGTCGACGACCACGTTGTCGAGCCCCCCGACATGTTCGATGGCCGGGTGCCGGCCAAATGGAAGGACCGCGCCCCCCGCATCATCCACAACGCGGACGGCACCGACGTGTGGTCCTTCGAGGGCAACCTCATCCCCAACGTGGGGCTCAACGCCGTGGTGGGCCGGCCCCCCGAGGAGTACGGCATCGAGCCCACCTCCTTCGAGGAGATGCGCCCCGGCTGTTACGACATCCACGAACGGGTCCGGGACATGAACGCCAACGGCGTGCTCGGGTCGATGTGCTTCCCCTCCTTCGTCCAGTTCTGCGGGCAGCTCTTCGCCCGGACCGAGGACAAAGAGCTCGCCATCGACATGCTGCGGGCCTACAACGACTGGCACATCGAGAGCTGGTGCGGCGCCTACCCGGGCCGCTTCATCCCCCTCTCCATCCCGCCCATCTGGGACCCCGAGCTCATGGCATCCGAAGTACGGCGCGTGGCGGCCAAGGGGGCCCATGCCGTCACCTTCTCGGAGAATCCCTCCAAGCTGGGCTGGCCCAGCTTCCACTCCGATCACTGGGACCCCTTCTGGCGCGCCTGTGAGGAGGAGGGCACCGTCGTGTGCCTGCACATCGGCTCCTCGTCCCAGCTCGCCATCACCGCGCCCGACGCCCCCTTCGACGTGCTCATCGCCCTGCAGCCGGTGAACATCATCCAGTGCGCCGCGGACCTGCTCTTCTCGCCGGTGCTGCGCAAGTACCCCAACCTCCGCATCGCCCTGTCCGAGGGTGGCATTGGCTGGATCCCCTACTTCTTGGAACGCGTCGACTACGTCTACCAGCACCACCACAAGTGGACCGGCCAGGACTTCGGCGACATGCTGCCCAGCCAGGTCTTCAAGGAGCGCATCGTCACCTGCTTCATCGACGACGCCTTCGGGGTGGAGAACCGCCGTTTCCTCGAGCTCGACAACGTGTGTTGGGAGTGCGACTACCCCCATTCGGACTCCACCTGGCCCAACGCCCCCGAGATCGCCATGAAGTACCTGGCCGGCGTGCCCGACACCGACGTCAACAAGATCACCCACGAGAACGCCATGCGGCTCTTCCGCTACGACCCCTTCGCCACCCGCACCCGGGAGTCGTGCACGGTGGCGGCCCTGCGGGCGGAGTCGGCCGACGTCGACACCTCGATCCGGCCCCGGCGCCACACCGGCGAGCGCAAGAAGATCCTGGCGGCGGACCTCGGCCGCTTCGCCGAAAAACAAAACTGACCCGACCCCGGCAACCCCCGGACCGCTGACGATGGATTGGACGCGCGTCCCCGTGGTGGTCGGTGCCGGCCAGGTCACGAGCCGCGAAGAGGACCCCGCCGCTGCCCCCGACCCCTTCGCCCTCATGGAGGACGCGGCCCGGCGCGCCGTGGCCGACATCGGCACCAGCACCGGTGCCGGGTCATCGGCCGGCACCGTGCTCACGGACCTGACCCATCTCTTCATGGTCCACTCGTTGTCGCTGCGCCACGGCGACCCCGCGCCCGAGCTCGCCCGCCGCCTGGGTGCGACCCGGGCCGAGGCGCGCTGTTCGGGCATGGGGGGGTCGATCCCCCAGTGGCTCGTCAACCGGGCCGCCGAGCTGGTCGCGGCGGGGGACCGGCCCCGCGTCCTCATCGCCGGCGCCGAGGCCCTGGCCACGCGCCGGCGCGCCCGGAAGCAACAGGTGGAGCTCGACTGGCCGACATCCGAGGGCTGGCCCGACACATGGCCCCCGCTCGAGCCCGACGTGGGGCTGCACCCGGTGGAACGCACCCACGGACTGGCCCAGGCCACCGCCATGTACGCGCTGGTGGAGTCCGCCGTCGCCCACGGTGCGGGCCACGACCCCGCCACCCACCGCGCCGCCATCGGCGACCTCATGGCGCGGTTCAACGCCGTGGCCGTGGCCAACCCGGTGTCCTGGTTCGCCACGCCCCGCGACGCGCAGGAGATCATGACGGTCACCCCCGACAACCGCATGATCTACTCGCCGTATCCCAAGTACGTGAACGCCGTGATGGACGTGGACATGGGCGCGGCCATCGTCGTCACCGACGCCGCGACGGCACAGGGATGGGGACTGGGCGTCGACGAGGTCGCCTATCTCTCGGGATGGGCCGACGCCCATGATCTCTGGTACCTGTCGGAACGACCCGTGCTGCACCGCTCCCCGGCCCTGGCCGAGTGCGCCCGACGGGCGCTCGACTCGGCGGGCATCGCCATGGACGACGTGGAGGGCCTCGACCTCTACGCCTGCTTCCCGAGCTCGGTGGAGGTGGCCCGAGACAGCTTCGCCATCGCCCCCGACGATCCCCGCCCCCTCACCCTGACCGGCGGCCTGCCCTATCACGGCGGCCCGGGCAGCAACTACGTGACGCACTCCATCGCCAACACCATGCACTGGCTGCGAGACGGTGGCGGCGAGCACGCCCTCGTCCACGGGAACGGGTACTACCTGACCAAGCACTCGGTCGGGGTGTACTCGCGACGGCCACCCGCCGAAGCGCCCGAGCCGCCCGAGAAGCTCCAGGAGTACATCGACGGCCTGGCCGACCCGCTGGTGGTGGAAGCG
Source organism: Acidimicrobiales bacterium (assembly GCA_050011815.1). Classification (GTDB taxonomy): domain Bacteria; phylum Actinomycetota; class Acidimicrobiia; order Acidimicrobiales; family UBA8190; genus Chersky-840. Next base: position 104,270 of record JBEKIJ010000006.1, read on the forward strand.
TCGGTGCAGGAGCCGAGCACCGGGACCGTCGTGGCCTACACCGCCCCCTTCGACCGCGAGCGCGGCCCGCAATCCGCCATCGGCCTCGTCGATCTGGATGGACGGCGCACCGTGGCCTTCGCCGACGACGCCCTCACCGCCCACCTCCTCGCCCACGACGGCGTGGGGACTCGCGTCGTGGTCGGTTCCTCGGACAAGACCAACACCATGCGCGGCGCCTGACGGCGCTCGGTCAGGACCCGGCGAGCGACCGCGGGGTTCCCGGGGCCGTTACGCCTCGAGGGACAGGGCGTGCTCGGGACAGTTCTCCACGCCGTTGCGCGCCTCGTCCTCGTGCCCGGCGGGGACCTCGTCGACCAGGAGCACGCAGTGCCCGAGGTCGTCGGAGTCGAACAGCGCGGGCGCCAGGGTGTAGCAGCGGCCGTGCCCCTGGCACTGCGCGGTGTCGAGCCGGACGCGCATGGCTCGGGCTCAGCCCGCGGGCGGGAATTCGATCGGCAGGGTGGTGAGCGAGCGCAGGCCCGGCGTGTACTCGAGCACGGTGCCGGGCTTGAGCCAGTAGTCGGGGATCCGGCGGTGGAACTCCCGCAGGGCCACCCGCAGCTCCACCCGGGCCAGGTGCGACCCCAGGCACCGGTGCACCCCGCCCCCGAAGGCGAGATGGGGGTTGGGGTTGCGACGGAGGTCGACGGTGTCGACCCCGGGATGGGCGGCGTCGTCGGTGTTGGCCGAGCCGATGAGGAGCATGACCTGCTCGCCCGCCTTGACCGGGCATCCCTCGTACTCGACGTCCTGGGTGACCACCCGGGGGACGGCGGGCACCGGGCTCTCCCAGCGCAAGAGCTCCTCGACGGCGGAGGGGATCGCCGTCTCGTCCTCGACGAGGAGGCGACGCTGCTCGGGCTCCTGGGCCAGGTAGGCGAAGAAGCAGTCCAGGGAGTCGGTCACGGTGTCGAGGCCGGCGATGATGAACAAGAAGCAGATGTCGAGCACTTCCTCGTCGGTGAGCCGGATCCCGTCCACCTCCTTGGCCATGATCTCGCCCAGCAGGTCGTCCTTGGGCGTCTCGCCCCGGCGCTTTTTCACCTCGGCGTCGAAGTAGGCGTAGACCTTCTCCCCCGCCGCTTTGCGCGCCGGAGCCTGCTCCTCCATCGTGAATCCCGGAGGCCGGATGATGTCGTCCTTCACGGCCAGGAAGAGGTCCAGGTCCTCGAGGGGCAGCCCCATCATGCGGAGGAACACCCGGCAGGGCAGGGGGACGGCGAACTCCTCGTGGAGGTCGCAGGAGCCCCGGGCCGCGAAATCGTCGACGAGCTCCTTCACGAGACCGACCACCTCGTCCTCGAGCAGCGCCATCTTCTTGGGGGCGAAGAGGGGGTCGAGGATGCGGCGGTACTTCACGTGCTGGGGGGGGTCGATCATGAGGGGGATGAGGGGCCGGATGTTGCCGAGGTCCATGGGCACTTCGCTCCAGCAGAACAGCGCCGACTTCCGCAGGGCGTCCTCGACGTGCTCGCGGCGGGTCAGCAGCGTGAACATGTCGTCGATCCGCAGAACCGCCGTTTCGCGCAGTGAGCGGGAGATTGCGCGCGGATCGTCCGACGAGGCCAGATCGGCCACCATCCCGGCCGACGTGCCCGTCGACTCTTCTTCAGCCTGCATTCGCACTCCTCTCGCACCGGGCTCCGGTGGCGCTTCGGACCGAGGTGTCGTGCGAATCACCGAGGACGTTCGATGTCACCACGCCCACCGCCCCTGGCCGGCAACGTTAGCGTTTCCTGACGCAAATGTCAGCCCTGACATCGGCGTCAGGCCGCCACCCCCACGCCGGGCCCAACCTGGGGCGAGCGCGGTGTGCACCCGGGATGACGCTTTGGGTGGTCAGGGCGGGGTCCCGGGGCGGGGTCCCGGGGCGGGGCCCCGGGGCGGCGGATCGGCCGGGTGGGACCGGTCCAGGATGGCGTCCGACGCGCCGATGACACCTGAAGGTCCGGATTCGGGACTGCGCAGTACGATTTGGGGGGCCATAGGGAGGGCACACGTGGTAACCGCAGCCGGTGACAGGAGGATGCGGCGACGCGAGAGACGACGCCAGCAACCGGGCTCGACGCCCGCGGACGTCGGCACCGCCCTGCGCCAGGGGCGCGAGGCGGCGGAGCTGGGCCTGACCGAGATCCAGGACCGCATCGGCGTCCCCGGAACCCAGCTCGAAGCCCTCGAGGCGGGGGACCTGTCCCGCTTCCCCGACCTCCGGTCCGCCGAGATGGCGGTGAAGCGCTACAGCGACCTCGTCCAGCTCGACCCCCAACCCTTCGTCGGCGTGCTGGCCGAGCACTGGGGGACCTCTCTCGCCGGCTTTCCCGACGACCACCGTCCCCCGGTCAGCGCCGCCAACGGGGCGGCGGCGACGGCGACGGGCGCGTATCTCACGGTGGGGCCGGCCGCGACCGGCCACCTGAGCCGCTACCCCGGTGACGGAACCCATCTCCGTGCCTTCACCCAGACCGATGAGGTCCCCGGCGTGCGCCGGACCGCTCCTCCCCCCGGCGACGACCTCGCCGGCAACGGCCACGGCGGGAACGGGTCGCTACACGTCACCGGCTCCTTTCCCGCCGTGCCGGGCGTCTACGCCGTGGGCCGGTCCGCACCCTGGATCCTGCGGGCCGCCATCTGGTTGACCGTCTCCCTGCTCGTGATCGCGCTGGCGGCGCTGGCCGTCGAGCACTACCAACCCCAGTTGCTGGCCGACATCCATCTGGTCCACCACACCGGGACCACGACAGAGACGACAGCAGGCTCCTCGTCCACCGGCGGCTCCTCGTCCACCGGCGGCACCCCGGCCCGTCCGGCGCACTCCTCGGTCGTGACCCTGACCGACACCGGGGTGGGCAGCGCCACGGTCTCGGTGCGCGCCGCGAGCTACACCGTGGTGGTGGCGGCATGGGCGCCGTGCTGGACGGTGGTGCACTCCCCCCAGAGCTTCTCGCCCATCTTCGCCGCCACGCTGCCCGGCGGTCAGGTCAAGGAGTTCAACCCCGCCAACGGCCAGCTCTCGGTGAGCATGAGCGCCTCCCTCGTCACGGTGCAGGTGAAGGTGGGGGGCAAGGCGGTGCCGGGGTTCTTGTTCAAACCCCCGTCGGTCCCCTTCACCCTCAACTTCGACTCCACCACCACCTGAGGGCGGATCAGACCAGTCGGGTGTGGGGGACCGAGCTGACCTGACCGAGGTCGCGGATCTCTCGCACCGCAGGCACCGGGTTCGGGTCCGAGAACAGTCGGTCGTCTCCGTAGTCGGCGGGTCGGCCCGTGGCGTCGAGCGTCCACCACGACGCCTCGAGGGCGATGCCGTTGGGATCGGTGAAGTAGATCGAGTGGATGAACCCGTGGTCCACCACATCGGTCACCTCGCATGCCGCGGACTTGAGGCGGTCGCGTAGTTCGAGGAGGGCGTGCTCGTCGGGAAGGTTGAACGACAGGTGGTCGAACTGCACCGCCCGGGGGTCGGGCACACCGGCGGGCTTGGCGAAGCGGTCCACGGGGATGCCGGTGTACTCGAAGAAGGCCACGGTGTTCTGGGCCCCGAACTCGAAGAAGTAGTGCCGGAACTGCGGTGTGCCGATGGTCGCCACCAGCCGGGCCCCGAGCACGCCGTGATAGAAGCGCACGGTCGCGTCCATGTCGTCGGTGATGAGGGCCAGGTGGTTGATCCCCCGCCACCGGGGGCCCTCGTCGTCGTGGGTCTCGAGATCGTGGGTCTCGACATCGTGGGTCTCGGTCATGGTCGATCCTCCCCGCCCCGTGCAGGCATCGTGCTCTTCCTACGCTAACGGCCCCCGTCGTTTCCAGGGGCCCCGGCGCCGGCGATCAGCGCTGCTCGGGATAGAGCGAGGGGTCCTCGAGCGGCAACCGCAGCCACTGGATCATCTGCCGCAGTTGGCCGTAGGCGTCGAGCCGGGCCTGGGTCGAGCCCTCTTCCTCGGCCCGCTCGATCGGCTCCCACAGGCGATGGACCATGGTGGGCCCGAGCTCGAGAAGGCCTCCGCTGCCACCGGTGGCGTACTTGGCCAAGACGTAGTGCACGAGGGCCCCCACGGGCACCCCGACGTTCTGGCTCAGGGTGCGGATCGTGACCATGGGGTCGACGGGCGCGTAGAGCGCCACGTCGGTTTTGAAGTTGGCGTCGGGGTCGTCGTCGGCCCACGGGCCGGCATAGGGCTCGAGCTCGATGCTGTCCCGAGCAGAAGGGTCGGCGGCGGCGGCGCTCATGACCCCATCCTGCCGGAATGTCCCGGGCCCGACTCCCGCGCCGCTAGGCGGAGCCGGCCCGGTCGCCTGTCGTGTCCTCGGGGGCCGGACCGGCGTGCTCGTGGTCGACGATGGTGGCACCGGGATCGGTCTCTGTCGGCAGGGGCGCGCTGGCCGACAGGGACAGCGCGTTGGCGTCGTCGAGGATCGTGACCCCGAGGCCTTCGGCCGGCCCGGCGAGCACACCGGCCGCCACGGCACCGCCCGACACCGATCCCAGGCTCGCCAGCGTGCTCACGGCGACCTTGGCGGACCGGGACCGCCCCGGTCGGGGGACCTTGATCTTGGTCAACTCGTCGGCATGCAGCGCGGTCAGCACCGCCTCGATCGCTTCGCTGTCGAGCTCCGACGGCCACTGGCGGTCCAACATGATCGTCTCCAGCAGCGCTTCGAGGCGGGCGGGGGAGATGCCCGAGATCGGGAGCGGAACGGCGACGACCTCGCGTCCCCATTCGGTGAACACCGTGGCCGGATTGCGCATGAGGTCCACGATCTCCTCCGCCGGGAGCGGGGGGCTGAACCGGAAACCCTGCACCTGGTCACACCCATGGGAGTCGAGGAACTGGAGCTGGTCGTCGGTCTCGACCCCCTCGGCCACGACCACCAGGTCGAGGCTGTGGGCCAGGGCGATGACCGCACCCACGATGGAGTTGCCACTGGCCTCGCCGTCGATCCGCTGGATGAAGGACCGATCGATCTTGATGGCGTCGATCGGCATCTCGGCCAGATACGTGAGCGCGCTGTACCCCGTCCCGAAGTCGTCGATCGAGCAGCGCACTCCGAGTGCCCGCAACTCGTTGAGGCTGGCGACCACCTCGTCCACGCGCTCCATGAGCACGCTCTCGGTCACCTCGAGCTCGAGCAACGAGGGATCGAGCCCGGTCTTCTTGAGCACCCGGGTGACCATCTCCACCACGGGCTGATGGGCGAACTGACGCGGGGAGAGGTTCACCGCCACCGGTATCGCGGGCAGGCCCTGCTCCTGCCAGCCCTGGGCCTGGCGACAGGCGACGTCCAACACCCATTCGCCCAGGGTGGCGACGAGACTGGTCTCCTCGGCCAGCGGGATGAACGCCCACGGGGGGATGAAGCCCAAGCTGGGGTGGCGCCACCGCGCCAAGGCCTCCACGCCGACGATGTCGCCGCTGGCCATGGACAGCTTGGGCTGGTAGTGCACGGCGAGCCGACCACACTCGACCGCCGCCCGGAGGCTGTCCTCGAGCGCATACCGCAACCGCGCCCGCGCGCTCATACCGGAATCGAAGACCTGATACGTGTTTCGCCCCGCCGCCTTGGCTTGGTACATGGCGGTGTCGGCGTGCTTGAGGAGGGTGTCGGCGTCGGCACCGTCCCACGGGGACACCGCCACACCGATGCTGGCCTTGACCGTCAGCTGTCGCCCGCCGACGCTGAAGGGATCTTCGAACCGATCGAGGAGCCGCTCGGCGAAGTCGACGACCTGTCCGTCCTTCCTCCCGCTGTCGGGGATGAGGAAGGTGAACTCGTCCCCGCCGAACCGGGCCAGGGTGTCGTGCTCCCGAAGACAGCCCTGGAGCCGCTTGACGACGGCTTTGAGGAGCTCGTTGCCCACGGCGTGGCCCAGACTGTCGTTGATGTCCTTGAACCGGTCGAGGTCCAAGAACATGACCGAGACCGCACTGTTGGTCTTGTCGGCCTGCACCAGGGCGTGCTGCAGCCGGTCCTCGAAGAGCAGGCGGTTGCACACACCGGTCAACGAATCGTGCTGGGCCCGGTATTCGGCCGCGGCGTGGGTGAAGACCTGGTGCAAGAGGTACAGGACCAACAGCGACGGCAACAGGGTCGAGCCGATGACCAGTGCCGTCTGGTGCTCGGAGATGCCCAGGATGGACTGGACACTGAGCACGGCGGGCACCACCAGCCCCACCGCCACGAGCACCGCCACCCGCAACCCGTGCGGGCGCACCGAGCGCAGGGGCACCGGGTCGAACGTCGCCCGGTGGGAACGGTGCATGAACGCCGCCGCCCACAAACACGCCCCGACCAGGGCCATGACCCCGCCGAGCCTCGACGACGGGGCGGCACCCGAGAGCGCCTGTGCCGCGTAGATGCCGTTGGCGGCGAGGAGGCAGCACATCCCCCCGATGAGGAAGCGGTAGCTGGCGGGATGGCGCTCGGTCAGCGAGACCAGGCTGCAGACGAGCCAGAGAAGGACGAGGTCGAGCAACGGCGCCAGGATCGCCGGCACCTGGTGCCCGGGGTGCCACCCGTGAGAGGGGACGACGACGAGCGCCAGGATGACGAACCCGAGCCCCATGGTGGAGAGCAGTGCCTCGGCCAACGAGTCCGACGACCGTTCGGGAAGCCGTTGATGGATGAGCGAGACGAGCCCGACGATGGCGAGGAGATCGCCGGCGGTGTTCATGATCATGGGAACGCCGTTCTGCGTCGGCGGCCCACCCCCGTGCAGGGCGTGGACGAGGTCCCCGGCCATGAGGCACACGACCCCGGCCCCGAGGTACAGCCCGGCCGAGCGTCGGGGTCCCCGGTTGAGGCTGCGGCTCGACCACAGGCCGTAGGCGACAGCCGCGCCCACGAACACGGCGACCACGGCGGCGTCGATCGCGGGGTCGAGCACCTCCGCCCCGATGCCACCCACGAGACCGGCGTCCATCACGATCGACCCGGCCCCGCGCCGGCGGCCCACCCCCGCCTGACACCCATGGAGGTCAGCCGCGCCTCCCCGCCGTCACAGCCGCCCTGCTTCTCGCGTAGTAGGTGCCGCTGCCACGACAACACGTCTTCCGCCCCTCACGTTGGCTGACAACTCGTCGACGGGCGCGTCTCTCAGCACCTCTGGGTCTGTTTCGGCGTCGATCGGTCCGGCCTTGAGCCTGGCCCAGGGCACCGGCGGGGTGGCCGGTCCGCTCCGATGACCCCCGGGGCTCCCGCCCACCGAGCCCACCACGGGCGGGACCCCTCGAGCGATGTGACCTCCTCGGCGAGGGGTTGGGCGGCTGTTGGCATGCCCCTCGCCTGGGGCGTGTGCAGCGCGGCTCCAGCCGAGGTCGCTTCCTGCCGATAGCAGGAGAGGACCCCTGAGGGACGCTCAGTTGGCCGGACGATCCTGGCGACGTTCGCGCCGTACCGACTCGGCGCCAACTTTTCGGCCAACCGAGGGGGGCGTCATGTCCAACACCCGCGCCGTCCACCGGCCAGACACGACCATCGAAAGCCCGTCGGGGCTCGAGGGCGATGTTCGACTCCGGGGCCGCACGCCGGCCGACTTGCTGACGCTGCTCGAGACGCTGCGGGCCCAAGCACCGGTCGGGCTCGGATTCGTCGACCGCGACTTCCGATTCCTCGATCTCAACGACCGGTTGGCGGCGATGACGGGAGCCGCCGTGGCCCACCAGCTGGCCCGGACCGTGGCCGAGGTCGTCCCCGAGCTCTGGACGCAGCTCGAGCCCCTCTACCACCACGTGCTCCGGTCCGGTGAAGCCCTCCTCGAGGTCGAGGTCCACGGCCCCGACGCGGCCGGGGTCGTTCCCGCCCGGTACTGGTCGACGAGCCTCTACCCCGTGTCGCTCGACGACGACACCGTCGGCATCGGCATGGTCGTGGCGGACATCGCCGACACCAAGGCGGCGGAACGGGCCTTGCGGTTCCAGGCTGACATCCTCGCCGCGGTGGACCAGGCCATCATCGCCACCGACGCCGCCGGGGTGGTCATCTACTGGAACCGCGCCGCCGAGCAGCTCTACGGCTGGTCCGGTGCCGACGCCATCGGGCAGCGCTCCCACGACCTCTTCTCCTCGGAGGAGACCGAAGATCAAGCCCGGGCGATCCTGCAGGCCATGCGCCGCGGCCGGTTCTGGTCGGGTGACTACTGGGTGAGACACCGCGATGGGAGCAGGTTCCCCGTGTACGTGAGCAACACGCCGGTCTTCGACGACGGCGGACGGTTGACGGCGGTCATCGGCGTGTCGGTCGACCTCACCGAGCGCAGGACCGCCGAGGACACCCGCAGGGAGCTCTCCGCCATCGTCGAAGGATCGGGTGACGCCATCTTCGGTTCGACCATCGACGGGACGGTCACGAGCTGGAACTCCGCAGCCGAACGACTCTTCGGGTACAGCGCCCGGGAGATGATCGGCGGACCCGTCTCGGTGTTGACGCCCGACGACAAGTTGGCTGAGCAGACCGAGCGCCTGGCCCGGCTCTCCGCCGGCGGCCCCCCCGAGCACCTCGAAACCATGCGTCGCCGGAAGGACGGCAGCGTGGTCGAGGTGCTCATCGCGGCGTCGACGACCACCGACGAGGCGGGCACGGTGGTGGGTCACTCCGTGATCGCCCACGACATCACCGAGCGCCGCGAGGAGCAGGTGGCGCTGGAGGCCAGCCGTTCTCGCCTCGCCGAGGCCCAGCGGACCGCGCACATGGGGAGCTACGAGTTCGATGTGCGAACCGGCGCGCTCACGTGGTCGGAGGAGTACTACCGGCTCCTGGGGCTCGATCCCGCCGGCGACACCACGCCCGGACTGTTCTTCTCGCTGGTGCATCCCGACGACGCTCGTGGCGTGGCCAACGTGTGGGCCGATGCCACCGAACGGGGAGAGGCGTTCGACTTCGTCTGTCGCATCGTCCTCGCCGGCGCCGGGGAGCGCTGGGTCCGCTCCCGAGGGGTACCGGAATGGGCCGAGGACGGCAGTTTGGTCAAGGTGGTCGGCACCTTGATGGACGAGACCGAATGGGCCGAGGCCGAGCAGGTACGCAGAGCGGCCGAGACCCGTTTCGAGATCGGATTCGAGCAGTCTGCCATCGGCACCATCATCGCCGACACCAAGGGGATCCCCATGAGGGTGAACACGGCGGCCTGCGCCTTGCTCGGTCGGCCGTCGGAACAACTCGTCGGGCGCTACATGGGCGAGTACACCCATCCCGACGATGTCCCTCTGGCCGAGGCCGTGCTGGGCAGAGTGGCGGGCGGGCACGACACCTACAAAGACGAACGGCGCTTCATCCGCCCCGACGGGTCGGTGGTGTGGGCGTCGTCGCACGTCACCTTGGTGCGCAGCGAGGGGGGAGAGGGCCAGTACTACTTCGTGCAGCTCGAGGATGTCACGGGGCGCAAGCTCATGGAGAACGAGTTGGCCCACCAGGTCCTGCACGACTCGCTCACCTCCCTGCCCAACCGGACGCTGCTGACCGAACGCCTGGCCCATGGTCTGGCCGGGTCGAGGCGGCGCGACTCGAAGGTCGGCGTGATGTTCATCGACATCGATCATTTCAAGGTCGTCAACGACTCTCTGGGCCACACCTGCGGTGACGACCTCCTACGCCACGCCGCCATCCAGATCGCGGGAGCCATACGGCCCGGTGACACCGTGGCGCGCTTCGGAGGAGACGAATTCGTGGTCGTCTGTGACGACGTCACGGCCCGGGAGACCGAACTGATCGCGGTGCGGGTCTTGGAGGCACTGAGCCGACCGTGTCGGATCGGAGGCCAGGAGATCAACATCACGGCCAGCCTCGGTGTCGCCGTCGCCGACGGGGCGGCGACACCCGAGAGCCTGCTGCGGGACTCCGACGCGGCGATGTACCGGGCCAAGGAGCGTGGCCGCGGTCGGATCGAGTTGTTCGACGAGGCACTGCGGTCCAAGGCCCGGCAAAGACTGGCCACCGCATCGGCGATGCACCGGGCCCTCGAGCGCGGCGAGTTCCTCATCCACTACCAACCCGTCGTGGACCTGTTCACGGGCGCCATGGTCAGTGCCGAGGCGCTCTTGCGGTGGCAGCACCCCGAGCGCGGTCTGGTCGGCCCCGACGAGTTCATTCCCCTCGCCGAAGAGACGGGCCTCATCATCCCGATCGGCGCCTGGGTGCTCGAACAGGCCTGCCGGCAGCTCGTGCAATGGCAGCGCGTCGACCCGACGATGTCGGTGGCCGTGAACTTCTCGGTGCGTCAGATGCTGGCGCCCGACGTCGCCGAGCTCGTGGGGGACGTGCTGGCCCGCACCGGCGCCCCCCCATCGGATCTGTGCCTGGAGCTGACCGAGAGCGTGTTCATGGGGGACATCGACTATTTCGCCAAGACCCTCACCGATCTCAAGACCCTGGGGGTGTGCCTGTCGGTCGACGACTTCGGCACCGGCTACTCGTCGCTCAGCTATCTCAAGCGCTTCCCCTTCGACGCGGTCAAGGTCGATCGGTCCTTCGTCGACGGGCTTGGTACCGATCCCCACGACTCCGCCCTCGTCGCCGCCATCGTCGCCATGGCCGACACCCTCGATCTCGACGTCACCGCCGAGGGGGTCGAGACCTCGGGCCAGCTGGCCGATCTCAAGAAGCTCCGCTGCGAGCGGGCACAAGGGTTCTACTTGGCCCGCCCGATGGAGACCGGAGCGGTGACGCAACTCATCGTGGACGAGCACCGCTGGCCCGTCGACTGAACCGGTGCGGTCCTCACGGCCGACACGCCCGGGCGCGGTCGGCGCGCCACGGGGGATGGCCGAGTACCGATCGCATCGCACGAGCGCCCGCCAGAGGGCGGATCAGGGGAACCGAGCGGCCCTGAAATCGGGGCCTTTTCACTCGGAAAAGCGGGCCCTGCATCGTCTGAATTGACTAGATCCGGAGGAGTTGGGCCCGGGACCGATCTTTTCGTGGTGTCGGGGAGCGGATCGTGTCACGATGCAGCGATGACCGATCGACTGTATGACCGCAGACAGGTACTCGCTGGGGGTGTCGCGGGCGTAGGGGCGGTGGCGGCGGGGATCGCCACGTCCAAGCAGATGCGCCGCCACGAGCGGAGGCTGGCGAAGGCCGCGGCCTCTATGCCGGCGGCGGGTTCGGATCTCGGAGCTGTCGAACACGTCGTGTTCCTCATGCACGAGAACCGCTCCTTCGACCACTACTTCGGCGTGATGGGTGGTGTGAACGGATTCGACGCCCCGTCACCGGCCTTCGCACAGGCGTGGCCGGGCGGTACCAACCCGACGCTGCTCCCTTTCCACATGGACACGCTCACGACAAACGCCGACTGCACCTACGACCTCTCGCACACCTGGCAGGCCGAGCACGACTCGTGGAACAACGGGGCCATGGACGGCTTCGTCTCCACCCACGTCTCGAACAACTTCGAGGGCCCCGAGTACGGCACCTTGACGATGGGCTACTACGACAGTAATGACATTCCCTTCTACTACGACCTGGCCCAGAACTTCACCGTCTGCGACAACTACTTCTGCTCGGTGCTCTCGCAGACACACCCCAACCGCATGCTGCAGATGACCGGGACGCTCGACCCCGCCGGCGTGGCGGGCGGGCCCATTCTCGTCACGAGCGACGACGTGAACCTGGAGTACACCTGTTCGTGGACCACCATGCCCGAGATCCTCGAGGACGCCGGGGTGTCGTGGAAGGTCTACAATCCTTCTGGGGCTTCGTACGTCCCCGGGCATTCCGACTCCATGCTCCTGTGCAAGAACGTCCTCATGTACTTCGAGCAGTACCGGCAGAGGGGTCACCACCAGCTGCACCGGAAGGCCTTTTCGAACTACGGGCCCAACGTGCCCCAGGGGACGCCTTTCTCCACCATCGGGCCGAACAACCTCGCCCACGACGTCGCCCACAACAAGCTCCCGGCGGTGTCGTGGGTCATCCCCCCCGACGGCTACGACGAGCACCCGCCCGCGCCGTCCGCGCTGGGAGAGTGGTACACCGCCCAGGTGCTGTCCACGTTGATGTCGAACCCGAAGGTGTGGAAGAGCACGGTCCTGGTCATCATGTACGACGAGAACGACGGGTTCTTCGACCACGTGCCGCCCCCGACCGCCCCTCCGGGAACACCGGGCGAGTACCTCACCCAGAACCCCCTGACCTCCGATGCCGGTGGCGTCCGAGGCCCCATCGGGCTCGGTGTCCGGGTCCCGGCCATCGTCGTCTCGCCCTTCAGCCGCGGCGGGTGGGTGTGCTCGGACACCTTCGACCACACCTCCCAGCTGCAGTTCATCGCCGAGCGCTGGGGCGTCGAGGTCCCCAACGTGTCGGCGTGGCGCCTCGGGGCCGTCGGGAACCTCACCACGGCACTGCCCAACCTGACCAGTCCGAACACGACCATCCCGACGCTGCCGGCGACATCGGGCGACACCACGACGGGCCTCGTCGCGCAGGAGTGCACCGGGCAGCAGATCATCGAGAGGAATCCTCCGACGGCGCAGTACCCCATCCCGGGCATCCCCGGGACCCAGACCCAGCCCACCCAGGGCCCGAACACCCTGACTCCCACACCCTCCTGACCCTGCGGGGGGGTCTGGCGCACCTCAGCCCGGATCCTCCCCGCCTCGGCCGAACCCGGCCTCGGCCGCCGAGACGAGGGTCTCGTCGATGAGCGTGTGCGAGTAGATGTCCAAGAGCCCGAGCCCGACGAGTCGGTCTCCTTCGGGCGCGAACATGTCGACCCCCAGTGCCCGTGAGACGTGCTCGTGGAGGAGGGGGATGCCCAGCGCCATGGCGGTGACGAGGGCGGCCCGGATCCGTCGATCGATGGTGGGCGGGTCGGCGCGGGCGCTGTCGGCGCGTGCGAGCCATTGTTCGGTGATGCTCACCATCTCGTCGAAGATGGCCCCGACGGTCGGCGACCCGTCGACCAGCGATCGCCCGATGTAGCGCCCGAACCGCTTCGACACCTGCTGGGTGTGGGCCGAACTGCTCGGGTCGGCGAGGAGCAGCGCGTTGACGTGCTGCATCATCTCGGACACGTACTCGTCGCACGCCCTGCGCAGGTCCTCCTTCGACCCGTAGTGGTGTCGGAGCAGTCCCGGTGACACCCCGGCGGTCCGGGCGATGTCCCGGATCGTCGCCCCCTCGTATCCCTGCTCGGCGAAATGCCTGAGGGCGGCCTCGCGGATGCGGGCTCGAGCGGTGAGGTCTTCGAAGGCGACGACCCCCTCGCCGAACGAGCTCATCGACGGCGCTGCGCGCCCGGTCTCGTCGGTCGTCATTCGCCCTGGAGGTCCCGTCGCCAGAACGCCAGTCCACCGAGCGTCGCGGCGGCGATGCCGACTCCCGTCATGATGCCGTTCGCCTCCCAACGCGGAGAGACGGCCGGGGCCGAGGCCATCTGATGGAAGACCGAGGTGTCGAGGATCCAGTGGCTCGTGGCGCCGATGCCACCGACGATGACCACGAGAAGCGACCAGCCCAGCAGCGCGTAGACGACGATCGACGTGGACCGGGGCCGGACCCCGAAGGCGAGGACCCCGACGCCGAGGATCGCGATCGCCGGAGGGACGAGATTCACGCCCGCGTCCAGCAGTGTCGTGAAGCTCACTCCGGCGTGCTGACTGGCTGCGCCGAGCCAGGCGAAGACGCCCGCGGTCACGCCGCCCGCCGCCACGACGACGACTGCGACGAGGATCCTCCCCGCCAGCCACGACGAACGCGCCACCGGGCGGACCAGGAAGTGGACGAGGCGCCCGGTGGACTCCTCCGCACGCGCTGCGGTGATCTGACCGGCGGCGGCGAAGGCGACCAGGACCCCCAGGATGAGGAAGCAGACGCCGAGCACGGCCTCGGCGCCGGTTCCCGGCGCCCCGAGCTTCGAGAAGACCTGCTGCACCGACGACCCCCCGATCGTCGCACCGGCCGATTTCGCGATGAGCCCGTACAGCAGCCCCGAGATGGCGATGGCCACCCACCACCCGATCACGGTGGGGCGCACCATCCGGATGGCGAGGCCCGTGGGGCCGAAGAGCAGGCGCAGATGCGGCCGGCTGCGGGCCCGGTCGGGCACGACGCTCGCGCCGACGTCCCGGGCACCGGCGAGGTGCGCGGCGGCGGCGGCCAGCACGGTGGTGAAGGCGACGATGGGGAGGAGGGCGAGGGGTTGGGGCGTGGTGAGCGGCTTGAGCTCCTCGACCCAGCCGAGCGGGGACGCCCAGATCAACCCATGGAGGCCCACTCCCGCGTCGGCGATCAACCGCACCCCGTAGGCGAGGCCGAGGATGGTTGCCGCGTACGAGGCCGCCTGGCGGCGCGTCGGCGCCAGCTGGCTCGTGAAGGCGCCGACGGCGAGGAACATGACGGCCGTGGTCGCCATGGCGAGCGCGAAGTACAGGGCGGGCCCCACCCCGATGTGCACCTTCGAGTCCAGTCCCACGACGGTGGTGATGAGGGCGGTGAGCACCCACAACGTGACGGCCCCGAGGCCGAGGCCGAGCAGTGCCTGTCTCGTGGCACCGCGGCGCGTGGTCTGGCCGGCGAGGAGCAGCTCCCAGCGCCCGCTCTCCTCCTCGCCCCGCAAGAGCCTGGTGCTCGTCAACAGTCCCCACACGGCGCCGAGGACGATCAAGGTCATCGAGATCTTGAAGGCGGTGAACCCCGCCACCGTGTCGAGGTGGGGTGCGGGCCCGAACAGTGCGCTCACGGCCTTGTCCGACCCGTAGGTGGCGGCCAGGGCGTGGCGTTGGGCCGAGGTCTTGTAGAGGCTCGTGTAGCTGATGGCGGAGGAGGCGATGGAGGCTCCGAAGATGTAGCCCCAGATGACTCCCGAGCGCGCCGCCTTGCGAGCCGTCAGCCCGACGACGACCGTCTCCGGCGAGCGCCCCGCCCGGCCCCGGCCCCGGCGCGCGAGCTCAGTGCGCACGCGTCTGCTCCTCTTGGACTCGCCCGTCCCCGCCGTATTGGGCGAGGAAGAGCTCCTCCAAGGAGGGTTCGCGACTCAACAGCTCGGTCACGCCCGAAGCGGCCAGGACCTTGAGCAGGGGCTCGACCGAGCCGCGCACCTGGCAGCGGACGACCCGTCCGTGGTGCTCCACCGAGCTCACCCCCTCCACCCCCGACAGATCGGGGGCCGGACCCTCGAAGGTCGCTTCCACGGTCAGCGCGCTGAGGTGGCGCATCTCGGCGAGCGTCCCCATCTCGACGAGGCTGCCCTCTTTGAGGATGCCCACCCGGTCACAGAGGGCCTCCACCTCGCTCATGATGTGCGAGGAGAGAAAGACCGTCTGGCCGCGTTGGCGTGCCTCGTGGATGCAACGGCGGAACGCCTGCTCCATCAACGGGTCGAGGCCGGTGGTGGGCTCGTCGAGCACGAGAAGGTCGGGGCGCACCATCAACGCGCCGATCAGGATGATCTTCTGATGGTTCCCCTTGGAGTAGGCACGGACCTTCTTGGTGGGATCGAGGTCGAATCGCTCGATGAGCTCGTCCCGGTAGGCCTCGTCGATCCGGCCCTGGACACGCCCGAGCAGCTGCAGGGTCTCCGCCCCGGTGAGCGACGGCCACAGGTTGGCCTCACCTCCCACGAAGGCCAACCGGCGGTGGGTCTCGACCGGCCGGCGCTCGCAGTCGAGACCGAAGATCTCGCCGCGTCCCGCCGTCGGACGGATGAGCCCCAACAAGAGGCGGATGGTCGTCGTCTTGCCGGCGCCGTTGGGCCCGAGGAACCCCACCACCTCGCCCGGGGCGACCTCGAGGCCGAGACGGTCGAGAGCGACGACGTCGCCGTAGTGCTTGGTGAGGCCTTCTGTGCGTATGGCCATATCCGGCATCGGCGACTCCGTCCTCGTGGCGGCCTATACGACGCTATAGGAAACTATGCATCTGTATAGTCCCTATCGGATCACCGAACGCCGGAGACGGTTGCGACGGTGCCAGATATGGACGCCGAGATAGACCACCAGGACGATCCCCGACACCCGGTGCCACGTGTCGAGCGGGGGCGGCAACGGGAACCCGACCGGCGCGCCGCGCATCCAATCCACCACCCCCGAGAGCACCACGTTCAGGAACACGATGCTCAACACGGCGTCGGAGATGGCAAGTGATGTCTTGCGCTCGATCTTCGATCCGGCCCGGGCGAGTTGCGACAGGAGGCGGGTGACCGTTCTCCGGCGCTGCAGCAGGTGGACCAGGACGAGGCCGACAAAGACCAGTCCCGCCACGGCGTGGATCGAGATGCTCACGCTCAGATAAGCAAGCGAGACCACCGCTGCGGCCAGGAATGCCAGCAGGCTCAGGTGGACGTACCACCGTGCTCTGGTTCGCCGTTCCCGGACCTCGTCGCTCGTGCCCTCACCAGACACGGGGCGCTCCTGGCGAAGGGCCGGGCATGTGTCGACCCTAAGCACCGGTCCACCATCTGACCATCAGGGATGACCCTGACTCGCCTGCGCCGCTTCTCGGTTGCCGGCGTCACCGGCCCTGAGGTGCACCGGGACTTCGGAGACCGGTGGGGCTAGCTGGAATCGAACCAGCGACCTCAGCATTATCAGTGCTGCGCTCTAACCGGCTGAGCTATAGCCCCCGACGAAACCGAGAGGCTACACCACGGCCCTTACCGATCGGGCCGGGCCGCCTGTCAGACTGAGGCATCGAACTCGCATGCGACCGGAGAGTGTGGTGGCTGACGTAGACCCCGATGAAGACGCCTTCGACATCTACGACTACTGGGCCGAGTTCCGGCGCGACGAGAGCGTCGGCCGTTTCGGCGGTGAGGGTTCGGACATCTGGCTCGTGAGCAAGTACCGCGACGTCGAGCTCGTCCTGCGTGACCCCAAGCGCTTCTCGAGCCGGATCAACGCCGACACCATGGGGCCCGTCATGGGCACCGTCATCCTGGCCATGGACGGCGAGGAGCACCGCCGTTACCGCAACCTCGTGGCGCATGCCTTTCGCCCCTCGGCCCTGGCCCGCTGGGAGAGCGAGCTCATCGGCCCCACCATCCACCGTCTCATCGACGGCCTGGCCGCGCGCCGGCACGCCGATCTGGTCAGCGAGATCACGAGCCGGTTCCCCGTGCAGGTCATCGCCGACGTGCTGGGTGTCCCCTCGGCGGACCACGAGCGCTTCCACACCTGGGCGCTCGACATGAACAAGGGCCCCGACGACTACCCGGTGTCCATCGCGGCCTCCACCGAGATGCGCGAGTACCTCACCCCCATCGTCGAGGACCGCAAGGTGCACCCCACCGACGACCTGATCTCCGACATCGTCACGGCGGAGATGGACGGCGAGCGCCTCAGCGACGAGCACATCTACGGCTTCCTCCGCCTGCTGCTCCCCGCCGGGGCCGAGACCACCTTCGCCGCCATGGGCAGTTGCCTGTTCGCCTTGCTCAGCCGACCCGACGTGCTCGACCGGGTGCGGGCCGACCCGTCGCTCCTCGACGCCGTGATCGAAGAGACCTTGCGGTGGGAGACCTCGGTCACCATGGTCAACCGGGAGACCACCTGTCCCGTCGAGATCGACGGGGTGGAGGTCCCCAAGGGCGTGTCGCTGGTGTGTGCCACGGGGTCGGCCAACCGCGACGAGTCCCGGTACACCGAACCCGATGAGTGGAACCTCGACCGCAACGAGCCGGCCCACATCGCCTTCGGCACCGGTCGTCACCAGTGCCTGGGCATGCACCTGGCCCGCATGGAACTGCGCATCGGCCTCGGCGCCCTGCTGGAACGGCTCACCGACCTTCGCTTCGACCCCGCCGCCACGTCCGCAGGTGCCGGCGAGGCGCCCCACATCGAGGGGCTCGCCTTTCGCTCCCCGCCCCGGCTCCCGGTGGTCTTCGACTCGGTCCGACCCGGACCGGCACCAGGATCACCCTCGGCCTGACCCGACCGCCTAGTCGTCTTCCTCGCCGGTGACGGTGGCCACCGCGGCCACGCTCTGGCCCTCCTCGAGGCTCATGACCCGGACACCGGTGGCGTCTCGGCCCTGGGCGGCGATCTCGCGCACGGCGGTGCGGATGACGATGCCGCCGGTCGAGATGAGCAGGATCTCGTCGTCGAGGCCGGCCATGAAGGCGGCCACCACCCGGCCGCGCCGGGCGGTGAGCTTGATGGCCCGCACCCCCTGGCCCCCGCGGCCCTGGCGGCCGAAGTGGTCGGTCTTGGTGCGCTTGCCGTAGCCGGCGTCGGTCACGATGAGGATGTCGTTGTCGGGGCGCACGACGTCGCACGACACCACCTCGTCGCCGGCGCGCAGCCGCATGCCCCGCACGCCCGCCGCGTCGCGGCCCATGGGGCGGACATCGGTCTCGGAGAAGCGGATGCCGCTCCCGTTGAGGCTCACCATGACCACGTCGTCCTCTCCCGAGGTGGCCACGACCCGGACGAGCTCGTCCCCGTCGCGCAGCGCGATGGCGATGAAGCCCTCTCGACGCGACTTGTCGTACTCGGTGAACGCCGTCTTCTTCACCTGGCCCATCTTGGTGGCGAAGGTGAGGAAGCCACCCGAGTCGAAGTCGCGGGTGGCCACGATGGCCTGGATGGTCTCGCTCGGGCTCAGGGGCAGGAGGTTCACCACCGCGGTGCCGCGCGCCGTGCGCTCTTTCATGGGCACCTCGTGGGCGCGCAGGCGGTAGACCCGGCCCCGGTTCGAGAACAGCAGGAGGTACGCCAGGGTGGTGGTGTGCACCACGTCGTCGACGAGGTCCTCTTCTTTGAGCCGCGCCCCCTGCACGCCCCGGCCCCCGCGGCCCTGGGTGCGGAACGATCCGGCCGGGACGGCCTTGATGTAACCGGCCCGGGTCATCGTCACGACGATCTCCTCGTCGCTGATGAGGTCCTCCACGCCGAGCTCGCCCGGGTCGTGGGTGATCACCGTGCGGCGGTCATCGGCGTACTTCGACCTGATCTCGGCGAGCTCGGTGGCGATGAGCCCCCGCAACCGGGCCGGGTCGCCCAGAATGGCCTCGAGCTCGGCGATGGTGCGCAGCAGCTCCTCCATCTCCTCTTCGAGGTTGGTCCGGCCCAGCCGGGTGAGGCGTCCCAGGGTCATGTCGAGGATGTGCTCGGCCTGTTCCTCGCTGAAGGAGAAGGGGTCGGCCATGAGCGCGGCCCGGGCCTCGGGCCGGTCCTCCGAAGCCCGGATCGCGGCGATGACGGCGTCGAGCATGTCGATCGCCCTCAAGAGGCCCTCGACGATGTGGGCGCGCTTCTGGGCCTTCTTGAGTCGGAACTCCGAACGGCGCCGGACCACCTCGACCTGGTGGTCCGCGTAGTACGACACCGCCTGGGCCAGGTTCAGCGTGCGGGGCACGCTGTCGACCAGGGCCACCATGTTGACGGCGAAGTTGGTCTGCAGCGGGGTGTGCTTGTAGAGGTTGTTGAGCACCACATTGGCGTTGGCGTCGCGCTTCAGGGTCACGACCAGGCGGGGCTTCTTGCCGGCCGAGTCGTTCTGGACCTCGGAGATGCCTTCCAGCACCCCGCTGTTGGCGAGCTCGCCGATCTTCTGCTCGATGACCTCGATCGAGGTCTGGAAGGGGATGTCGGTGACGACGATGCGCGTCGATCCCCGGCTCTCGTCCACCTCGGCCAGGGCCCGCATCTTGATGGAGCCCTTGCCGGTCCGGTAGGCGTCGAGGATCCCCTGCCGGCCGAGGATCTGGGCCCCGGTGGGGAAGTCCGGGCCCTTCACGAACTGCATGAGGTCGTCGGGGGTGGCCTCGGGGTTCTCGAGCACATGCGTCACGGCGTCGATGACCTCACCCAGGTTGTGGGGCGGGATGTTGGTGGCCATGCCCACCGCGATGCCCTGGGAGCCGTTGACGAGCAGGTTGGGAAAGCGCGAGGGGAGCACGACGGGCTCCTCGGTGGAGCCGTCGTAGTTGGGGACGAAGTCGATGGTCTCCTCGTCGATGCCCGCCAGCATCTCCATGGCCAGGGGGGCCAGGCGGCACTCGGTGTAGCGCATGGCCGCCGCGCCCTCTTCGGGGCCGCGCCCGCCGAAGTTGCCGTGGCCGTCGATGAGCACGTGGCGGAGGCTGAAGTCCTGGGCCATGCGGGCCAGGGCGTCGTAGATGGCCGAGTCGCCGTGGGGATGGAAGTTCCCCATGACCTCGCCCACCGCCTTGGCGCACTTCGTGCGCGACCGGTCGGGGCGCAGGCCCTGCTCGTACATGGAGTACAGGATGCGGCGGTGCACGGGCTTGAGGCCGTCGCGCACGTCGGGGAGGGCCCGCGACACGATGACGGACATGGAGTACTCGAGGAACGACCGCTCCATCTCCTCTTGGATTTCGATGGGCTCGATCGCCGGTTGGGGGGGGTCGGGGACCTCGGTCCCCGTCCCTCCGTCTCCCGTACCCCCGCGTTTGGCCATGTGGGCCTGATCCCTCCGTGTTCACCCGGGCGCGGCGACCGCCGCCCGGCGCGCCCCTCAGATGTCGAGGAAGCGCACGTCCTTGGCGTTGGTCTGGATGAAGTGGCGGCGCACGTCGACGTCGTCACCCATGAGCACCGAGCACACCTCGTCGGCCAGCGCGGCCTGCTCCACACCGATCTGGAGCAGCGACCGGCGGCCGGCGTCCATGGTCGTCTCGCGCAGCTCGTCGAAGTCCATCTCCCCCAGCCCCTTGAGGCGCTGGAAGTCCTGCTTGTGGTCGGGGTGCTCGGCCATGAAGGCGACCCTGGCCACGTCGTCTTTGAGGTAGATCTTCTCCTTGCCGATCAGGGTGGAGTACAGCGGCGGCTGGGCCACGTACACGAACCCGCCCTCGACGAGCGGCTTCATCTGGCGGAAGAAGAAGGTGAGCAGGAGCGTGCGGATGTGGGACCCGTCCACGTCGGCGTCGGCCAGGATGATGACCTTGTGGTAGCGGATCTTCTCGACGTCGAACTCGTCGGCGAGGCCGGCCCCGATGGCCGAGATGAGCGCCTGGATCTCGACGTTCTTGAGCATCTTGTCGATGCGGGCCCGCTCGACGTTGAGGATCTTCCCCCTGATGGGCAAGATGGCCTGGAGACGGGGGTTGCGGGCGTCCTTGGCCGAGCCGCCCGCCGAGTTCCCCTCCACGATGAACAGCTCGCTCTCGCGGGGGTCGCGCGACGAGCAGTCGACGAGCTTGCCCGGCAGGCCCGCCCCACCCAGGGCCGACTTGCGACGGGTCAGGTCCCGCGCGGCGCGGGCCGCCACCCGGGCCCGGGCCGCGGTGGTCGACTTGGCCACGATCTGGTTGGCCTCGCGGGGGTTCTCCTCGAGCCAGTCGACGAGCTTCTCGTTGGTGGCCCGCTCCACCAGTGACCGGATGGAGACGTTGCCCAGCTTCGCCTTGGTCTGGCCTTCGAACTGGGGGTCGCGCAGCCGCACCGAGATGATGGCGGTGAGGCCTTCCCGGATGTCCTCGCCCTGGAAGTTGTCTTCCTTCTCCTTGAGCGAGCCCTTGGCCCGCGCGTAGCGGTTGACGGCGTTGGTGAGGGCCTTCTTGAAGCCCTCCTCGTGCATGCCGCCCTCGATGGTCGAGATGCCGTTGGCGAAGGAGTGGATGGACTCGTGGAACCCGGTGTTCCACTGCAGGGCCACTTCCACCTCCTGGTCGTCCTCGGACTGGGTGTAGGAGCACACCCGGCGGAACAGGGCCTCTTTGGAGGTGTTGAGGTGCTTCACGTAGTCGACGATGCCGCCCGAGTACTTGTAGGTGATCTGCTGCTCGCGCTCGGCCCGCTCGTCGGCGAAGCGGATCTCGAGGCCCTTGTTGAGGAAGGCCATCATCTGCAGGCGCTCGAGGACGGTCTGGGCGCGGAAGTCGGTGTCCTCGAAGATGGTGGCGTCGGGCCAGAACGTGACGGTGGTGCCGGTGCGGTCGCGCGGGGCCGGCCCGGTTGCCTTGAGCTTCTTCTTGATCTCGCCCCCGTCGGCGAACTCGGCCACGTGGTGCTTGCCGCCCCGGTCGATCTCGAGGACCAGCTTGGTCGACAGGGCGTTGACGACCGAGACCCCCACGCCGTGGAGGCCGCCCGAGACCTTGTAGCCCGAGCCTCCGAATTTCCCCCCGGCGTGCAGGGTGGTGAGCACGAGCTCTGCGGCCGAGAGATCGGGGTACTGGTCGTTGGGCTCGACGGGGATGCCGGCGCCGTTGTCCTTCACCCGCACCCCGCCGTCGGCCAGCAACGTGACGTCGACCTGGGTGGCGCGGCCCGCCATGGCTTCGTCGATGGCGTTGTCCACGACCTCCCACACGAGGTGGTGGAGCCCGGTGGGGCCCGTCGACCCGATGTACATGCCGGGTCGGGCCCGGACCGGATCGAGACCTTCGAGAACCGTGATGTCGCTGGCGTCGTACGAACTCGCGGAGCCGTTGGGAGCGGCATCCACCTCTGTCTTCAGCGCCACGCGCGCGCCCTTTCTTGTCCTTTTTCGATCGGGGGACGCACGGTCCCGAGACAGTCCCGAGGGGGGCTGTAGATGTGCGTTACCGACACCGCACAGTCTACCAGGAGAGGGTCCTGCGACGAGCCAAACGAGGGGGCGCGAGACACCCTCGAGGACGGTCCTGAGCAGGGAGTTTCGCGACCAGTCGCGGCGCCTAGCCGTGCACGCGGACGTCGAGGCGTTCGAGGCCGTTCCCGGTCCCGCACACCTCGGTCAACCGGGCCAGGATGTCGGGCGCGAGATGTCGCATCTGCGTCGCCCAGGCGGGATGATCCGCGCTCACCACGAGCGTCACACCGTCGACGCGCACGGGGCGCACGTGGGCGGCGACCGCCGGTCCCACGATGTCGTCCCAGCGGCCGAAGACCGCCCCCACCACGTCGGCCCGCCCCGCGCCGAGGCGACTGGCCACCGCACCGAGCGCGTCCCCGATCCGGACCGCCCCCGCGCTCGACCGCCCCCGCCCGTCGCGCGGTGGCGTCCTCGGGCCGGTCACAGCCCACCCCCCGTCCCGGGCCCGCCTCCGGCGCCGGTCAGCCGGCCCCCGGCGACCTCCACCACCGCGCCGGCGTGGACCACGGGAGGGGGATCGACGGCGGTGGTGAGAAGGACCTGGCCCGGGGGGAGCAGCTCCACCAGGGCGGCGGCCCGGCGGACGTCGAGCTCGGAGAAGACGTCGTCGAGGAGGAGGACGGGGGGCTCGGAGAGGTCGCCGCGCCGGAGCTCGTGGGTGGCCAGACGCAGGGCCAGGGCCACGCACCGTTGCTCGCCCTGGGAGGCGTGGGTCCGGGTGGGGCGGGGCCCGATGGAAAGCTCGAGGTCGTCGCGATGGGGGCCGACCGAGGTGACCTGGCGCCGGACGTCCTGGGGGCGGGTCTCGGCCAGGGCGTCGAGGAGGTCCCCCTCCCACGACCGCCGGTAGCGCAGCGTCACGGGCTCGGCCACCCCCGCCAGGGCTTCGTAGGCACGGCAGGCCTCGGGGGTGAGCTCGGCGGCCAGCGCCTCTCGTTCGGCGGCCAGCGCCGTGCCCGAGTCCCCGAGGCGGGCGTCCCAGACGTCGAGGGTGGCGGCCACCGCGCTGTCGGGGCGGCCGCCCGACTGGCGGAGCACGGCGGCCCGCTGGCGGAGGATGCGGTCCACCTCGGTGACGAGCGCGTCGAGGCGGGCGTGGCGGGCCACGAGGACGTCGTCGAGGTACTCCCGGCGGCCCGCCGGGCCCCCCTGGACGAGGTCGAGGTCGTTGGGGGCGAAGACCGTCACGTTCAGCGCCTCGGCCAGCTCGGAGCGGCGGCGGACCGGTTGCCGGTTCACCTGGGTGCGGGCCGTCCCGGTGGTGGGGATCTCCGCCTCGACGAGGACGGCCCGACCGGCCACGGTGGCCTCGGCCCGGACCACGGCGCGGTCGGTCCCGCTCCGGACGAGGACGTCGCGGGGCGCGCCCCGGATGGACTTCTGCGTGGCCAGCCATCCCACCGCTTCGAGCACCGACGTCTTCCCCGCTCCGTTCGGACCCCGGAGCACGGTCAGGCCCCCGGGGTCGGGTTGGAACTCGGCTTCTGTGAAACAGCGGAAGTCGAGGAGCCACAACGTGGAGATGGCCACGGTGACGAGAGGGGTGTCGGCTGTGACGGGGTCCGGGTCGCTACGACACCCTGACGGGCATGAGCAGGTACCGGTAGTCCTCGTGGTCCGGGGCCCGCACCGTGGCCGGTTTGGTGGCGTCCACGGTCTCGAGGACCACCTCGTCGCCGAGGACGGCCTCGACGCCGTCGATGAGGTAGGAGGGGTTGAAGGCGACGGTCAGCTCCTCCCCCTCGTACTCGGCGTCCACGTCCTCGCTGGCGTGGCCGACCTCCTGGGACACCACGGTGAGCTCGACCGACCCGGCCCGCATCGACAACCGGACCGGGGTGGTGTTGTCGCGCACCAGGAGCCGCACCCGGCGCAGGGCGTCGAGCAACGCCTCGCGGCCCACGCGCAGCAGGTTCGGGTACCCCGGCGGGATGAGTTGGCGGTAGTCGGGGAAGCGGCCGTCGAGGAGCCGGGTGGTGAGCCGGACACCCCCCACGGTGAAGGTGGCGTCGAGCTCGCTGACCGAGAACCCCACGGTGGCGTCGGAGTCCTCCTTGGCGCCCGCCGCGGGCATGAGGCGCTGCAGCTCGGTGAGGGCCCGGGCCGGCACCAGGATCTGCTCGGCCCCTTCGGCCAGGGGGCCCTCCCCGGCCAGGTCGCGCATGGCCAGCCGGTAGGAGTCCGTCGCCACCAGGCGCGTCCCCCCCGCCTCGGCGGCCACGAGGACCCCGGTGAGCAGGGGCCGGGCGTCGTCGTTGGAGGCGGCCCGGACCACCTGGCGCAGCGCCTCGGCCAGGGCCGGGGCCGGCACCGTGACCTGATCGGGCCGGGGGTCGGCGAGCACGGGGAAGTCCTCCACCGGATAGGTCCGCACCACGAAGCGGGACCGGGCCGCGGAGATCTCGACCTCGTCGTCGCCACCCTCGAAGGTCACCGCCCCGGGCTCGAGCGAGCGGACGATGTCGGCCACCAGGCGCGCCGGTGCCACGAGCGCCCCGTCGTCGAGGCCGATGGCCTCCACCTCGACCCGGACCGTCAGGTCGAGGTCGGTGCCCACCACGGTGAGGCGGTTCCCGACCACCTCGATCCGGACGCCGTTGAGCGCGGGGGTGGTCGAGGCCCGCGAGGTCACCGCCCGGCTGGCGGTAGCGAGGGCCTCGACGAGGGTGTCTCGCTCACAGCGGTACTTCACACAGGGTCCTTTCTTACAAGGAATTTAAATTCTGACAGTGACGGTAATAGGGGCTGTGGATTGTGGATGACATCCCCTGTACCGAGGTCAGCCCCATCATGGTCGTCCACCGGGCTCAGGGGTTGTCCACCGCGGCACCGGGCCGGGGGACGAGAGGGGCCGGGCTGTCCACCGCGCCGGGGGTGCCGTCCACAGCGGGGTGGAGGTTCCCCACAGCGTCATGCACCGCTCTTGATCCGGACGATCAGGTCGTTCACCTGGTCGAAGATCTGGCGGCGTTCGCGCATGAGCGAGGAGATCTTCTCCACGGCGTGCATGACGGTGGTGTGGTCGCGCCCGCCGAACTCTCTGGCGATGGCCGGGAAGGAGTAGTCGGTCAGGTCACGGAAGAGGTACATGCCGATCTGGCGGGCGATCACGAGCGGTCGGCGCCGGCTCGGTCCGCAGAGGTCGTCGATGCTGAACCCGAAGGTCTCGGCGGTGGTCTCGAGGATCTGGGCCGGGGTGATGGGGCGGGGCTGGCCGGCGTTGACGATGTCGGAGAGGACGTGCTCGGCCAGCTCACGGGTGAGGGGCTGGTTGTTCAGGCTCCCGTAGGCGGTCACCCGGATGAGGGCCCCCTCGAGCTCTCTGATGTTGTCGGTGACGTTGGAGGCGATGAACTCCAGGACCTCGTGGGGGACGTCGTGGGAGGGGTCGCGTTCGAGCTTCTTCTGGAGGATGGCCAGGCGGGTCTCGAGCTCGGGGGGCTGGACGTCGGTGATGAGACCGGAGAGGAAGCGGCTGCGGAGCCGGTCCTCCAGGGTGGCGATGGACTTGGGGGCCCGGTCCGAGGTGAGGACCACCTGCCGGGAGGCGCCGTAGAGGTGGTTGAAGGTGTGGAAGAACTCCTCTTGGAGGGCTTCTTTGTTCTCCATGAACTGGACGTCGTCGATGAGCAGGACGTCGCACTCCCGGTAGCGGCGTTTGAAGGCGGTGGTGGTGTTGGTCCGGATGGCGTCGACGAACTCGTTGAGGAAGGTCTCGGTGGAGACGTAGCGGACCCGGCGCCCCGCGAAGTTCTCCCGGACGTAGTTCCCGATGGCGTGGAGGAGGTGGGTCTTGCCCAGCCCGGCGTCCCCGTGGATGAAGAGGGGGTTGTAGGACTTGGCCGGCATCTCCGCCACCGCCTGGGCCGCGGCGTGGGCGAAGCGGTTCGAGGACCCGATGACGAAGCTGTCGAAGGTGTAGCGGACGTCGAGGCCGCCCCCGTCCCGGTCATCGGCGGCCGCGGCCCGGCGGGCGGTCGTGCGGCTGGTGCGGACCTCTCCCTGGTCCGAGGAGTTCGAGGAATTGGGGGAGGTGTGGTCGTCGTCGAGGAGGGAGGTGAGTGGGAGGGGGTCGGCCACGGACATGGGGCCGACGTCCAACCTGATCTTCACCTGGCGCCCCGCCGACTCGGTGGCGGCCGCCTCGATCAGCCCGATGAACCGGTTCTCGACGCGTTCGCGCACCAGGGAGCTGGGCGCGGTGAGGACCAGGAGGTCGCCGTCGTAGGCCTCGGGGGCCAGGGCCTGGAACCAGGTCCGCCAGGTGGCGTCGGTCACCTGTTCGCGCAGCGCATCTCCACAGCGCTTCCACAAGTCGTTCATGTCGTTCACCAGGGCCTCCGCCGTCCCGCCGCCAAAATTGTCCACAAGCAGATCCACATGTGTGGATTGTCCGGGAAGTCGTCTCCCGTCCACCTGTGGCCGGTTGTCTGGTGGCCCTGGGGAAGGAGGACCCTGTATGCCCGTGCACCGCGGTTGGGGGTGATGCACCGGACGCGAGGAACGGTACACCGGCGGGTCTCGTGCTGCTAGTGGCGAGAGAACCCTGGTGGGGCGGGACGGCGCGCCTCCCCACCTGCACCTCGAGGTGTGCCCGGCGCAGGAAAACTCTCGATGAAATTCGTTCCCCGCCGGGCCGGTGCCGCGGTGTCACTGCCTGGTGGGGTCGGGGGGACGCGCCTAGCATGGGTGGCCAGGCACTCGGGGCGGGCACCTGTTTCGTAGGGCGCCCCGGCAGACGAGCCGCGCCACAACTGGCCTCGAGCACAAAGGACAAGGGAGTGAAGAGGACTTACCAGCCCAACACACGGAGACGGGCCAAGAACCACGGATTTCGACACCGGATGTCCACCCGGGCCGGGAGGGCCATCCTCCGGGCCCGCCGGGTCAAAGGTCGCCACCGCCTCTCCGCGTGAGAGCGGCGGGGCCCCGTGGTCTGGCGTATCCGGGACCGGGCGACATTCGAGGCGCTGCGGCGCAACGGACAGCGGAGCAGACGGGGCCACATCACGGCGACCTTCGTGGTCGGCGGGGACGACACCGGGCTCCGGGTGGCCTATGCCGTGGGGAAACGGGTGGGCGGCGCCGTCGTCCGCAACCGGCTCCGCCGTCGTCTCCGGGCCGTGGTGGCCGAGGCGTCGGGATCGCTGGCACCGGGTGCGTACCTGGTGGTGGCGGGTTCTGAGGCGTCGGGCCTCCCCTACGAGGACTTGAAGGCACAAGTGATCGCAGCAATGACATCGGCTTCCCGGGACCGGCGGAAGTGAGCGGCCCCGTCACCTTGGCGTCGGCCCCCGCGCCGGCCGAGGCTCCCCTCGCCGCGCCCGGGGCCCGGCGCTACCGGACCCGGACCGTTCTGATCCGAATTATCGGTCTCTACCAGGCAGTTCGCGCCGGACGCCCGTCGCCGTGCCGGTACTGGCCCACCTGCTCGAACTACGCGGTGCAGGCCATCGAAGGCCACGGGGCGGGGCGGGGAACCGTGCTGGCCCTGGGGCGGGTCCTGCGGTGCCACCCCTGGGGCGGCCACGGGGTCGACCCGGTGCCCGAGCCATGATCGCCCACCTGGTGTTCGCCAGCACCATCGGCCAGATCTTCAAGCCGCTCTACGAGCTGCTGGCCACGATCATCGCCTTCTTCTACTCCCTGATCCCCAACTTCGCCGTCGCCATCGCCCTGCTCACGGTGGTCGTGATGATCGTCACCGCCCCCCTGACGGTGAAGAGCACGAAGTCGACGATCGCCATGCAGCGGGTCGCCCCCGAGCTCAAGAAGATCCAGGCGAAGTACAAGGGCGACCGGGTAACGCTCAACGAAGAAATGATGAAGTTGTACAAGGAGCACGGCATCAATCCGGCCGGCGGATGCCTGCCGATGCTGATCCAGCTCCCTGTCTTCGTTGTGCTCTATGGGGTCATCCGCGGCCTGACCGCCACCGTCAAAGCAAAGAACGGCGTCCTCCACGCCCGCCCCGACTACGTCTCCCACGGCACCCGCCTGTACCGCGACCTCATCGCCTCCAACGGGCACATGAAGGCGTTCGGCCTGGACCTGGGCAACAACCTGTTCTCCCACCATTCGTCGTGGGTGGGAGCCATCCCCTACGGGGCCATCGTGGCTGTCGCCATCGGGCTGCAATATCTGCAAATGCGACAGCTCAATAGCCGGAACCCCGGCGCCGCTCAGGCCAATCCGCAGATGCAAATGATGCAGCGGTATATGCCTTTGATCTTCGCGGTCATTTACATCCGGATCTCGGCTGGCGTGAACATCTATTTTGTCGTTTCGAGCCTGTGCCGCATCGGCATCCAGGAAGGCATCTTCCGGTCCGGGGTGCTGAACAAAGCCACCACGAAACGTGAAGGCAGGCTCCCGTCGCGTGAGGGAGGGGGCGCCACGCCCCGGCGGTCGATCATGGAGCGGCTGGCCGACGCCCAGCAACGAGCGCTCGAGCAGCAGAAGGCCCGCCAGGCCGGGCTCCAGGGGGAGATCGACATGCCCCGGACCCCGAAGGACCCCACCGAGGGGTCCGAGACGGAGCCGAAGCCCGGCACGGCCAAGCCCTCGGGCGCCAAGCCCGCCGCGGCGAAGCCCAAGGCAGGGCCGACCAAGAGTACGGCGTCGTCCAACGGCGCCGGTTCGAACGGGGCGGCCAAGCCCAACGGCGCCGCCAAACGTCCCGGGGGCGCGGGCAATGCCCAGCGCCCTGGGGGCACCAACACCAACGGAGGCGCTCAGCGCGGATCGGCGAAGGCCGGGAGCAACGGCTCTCCGGCCCCCAAGGAGCAGCCCCCGGGCCAGCCCCGATCCGCCAAGAAGCGGCCGAGAAAGGCGCGTTGAGCGATGGAGTGGGTCGAGACGACCGGTCGGACCATCGAGGAAGCCAAGGACGCCGCCCTGGATCAACTGGGTGTCGACGAGACCGACGCCGAATTCGTGACGGTGAGCGAGCCCCGCGCCGGGCTGTTCGGCCGCATGCGGGGTGAGGCCCGGGTCCGGGCCCGGGTCCGTCCCACGAGCCCCCGGCCCAAGCGGACCAGGGCCCGGCGTTCGGGTGAGGGACGCGAGGGCGGTGCCCGTCGGAGCGGGGGATCCGGGCGGGGCGGGGACCGGAGCCGACCGGCTGCCGGCGTGGCCGTGGCCGACGAAACCGAAGGGTCCGATCTGGCCGCCGAGGGCGACACCGCCCCCGGGGCGGCCAACGGGACGGTGGCGCCGGCCAACAAGCGGCGCCGGTCGAGGTCCCGGGGCGGAGGATCGCGTCCGGGGGGATCGGGCTCGAACGGAGCCCGGACCGAGGGATCCGATGAAGATGGGGAGGCGGCGACCACGCCGCCCTCGGCGAGAGCGAAAAGGTCCCGGCCGTCCGGGTCGACGAAGGAGAAGGTTGTGGGCGAGACGATGACGCTCGAGGAGCAAGGGGAGTCGGCACGGGAATTCGTGGCCGGCCTGATCGACGAGATCGGGCTCACGGCCCAGGTGTCGGCCCGCGTCGTCGACGACGAGACCGCCGAGGTGGTCGTGGAGGGCCAGGAGCTCGGGATCCTGGTGGGCCCAGGAGGGGCCACCTTGGCCGCCCTCCAGGAGCTGGCCCGGACCTTCGTCCAGAAGCGGACCGGGGGCCAGAGCAGCCGGATCAACGTCGACGTCGCCGGGTACCGGGCCAAGCGCACCGTGGCCTTGCAGAAGTTCGCCCAGCAGATCGCCGACGAGGTGGTCGAGGCGGGATCGGAACGGGCCCTCGAACCGATGTCGGCCGCCGACCGGAAGGTCGTCCACGACACCATCAACGAGATCGGCGGCCTGTCCACCCGTTCGGAGGGTGAGGAGCCTCGGCGCTACATCGTGATCTCCCCGAGCCGGCAAGCCGACGTCGCCGAAGACGCCTGAGCTCGACCGACCGGTCGAACCGGGACCGGCCGGAGGGCCCCGGTTCAGCGACAAGGGCTCGTGTGAGCACTGATCACGAGCCTTTCGGGGTGTCACCCGGGCTCCTGGGCGTCTTGGAGGAGGCCCGGTCCCTCGATCTTCTGGGTCCCATGGACCTTCGGGAGCAGATCGACCACGCCCTGGGCTTCGCCGCCGCCCTTGAGGAGGCCCGGAGGGGATCGGACCCCGCTCCGGGCAGCCCGGGGGAGTGGTCGGGCCGGTGGATGGACCTGGGGTCCGGAGGCGGGCTCCCCGGGCTCGTGCTGGCCGAGCACTGGCCCCGGACCCGGGCCGTCCTCCTCGACGCCGCCGCCCGGCGGACGGCGTTTCTCTCCGAGGCGGTGGACACCTTGGGCTGGAGCGCCCGGGTCCAGGTCCTGCGGGAGCGGGCCGAGGACGCCGGCCGGGATCCCGCCTGGCGTGCCGGGTTCGACGTCGTCTGGGCCCGGTCGTTCGGGAGCCCACCGGTCACCGCCGAGTGCGCGGCCCCCTTCCTGAGACCCGGTGGCCTGCTGGTGGTGTCCGAACCGCCGGAAACCGTGCCTGGATCGAGCTCCGGTGCCGAGCACGGACCCGGGGCCCGGTGGCCCCGGGAGGGCTTGGCGGAGCTCGGCCAGGAACCCCTGCTCACGGTGCGGGCCCGGTTCGGCTACCAGGTCATTCGTCAGAAACAGGCGTGCCCGGAGCGCTTCCCCCGGCGGTCGGGGGTTGCCGCCAAACGCCCCCTGTACCGGGTGTCGGAGGGGGAACCAAAATCGCCGCACTTTTGACGGCGCTGCATAACCCCAGGCCAGAGGGCCTAAAATCTAAATGTTCCACGTGTAACTTTACGGTGAAACACCCTGATCCAGGGGATGACCCCGCCCCGGTCGTTTCACGTGTAACGTGACGGTGAAACACCCCTGCGGAGAGCCCGGATGGAGTCGGACCGATGGCGACGGAGTTCGAAAAGGGAGTCCTGATCGGCCTCCTGGCCGGAGAGGGCCATTTCGGGGGCGATGGCCGGCAACCCCATGTCACGCTCCGCATGCACGTCCGGCACGAGGCTCTTTTCCGCTGGCTGGAGCGGACGTTCCCGGGGGGCAAGCTCTACGGCCCCTATCACCACGGGGGCCGGCACTACTTCCAGTGGATGGCCCGGGGCTCCTACCTGCGGGATTACCTCCTCCCGGTGCTCGAGGAAGGCCTGTCCCCTGAAGTGGACGGTCCCTCCTACGAACGATTTCGGGAGATGCTGGAGCGCTACCGGAGTCGGCTCCGTGCTCCTGTGGCGGACGCCGATCAGGACGGGGCCGGGCCCTGAGCTCGGACCGCCGGCGCCGAGACCGCAAAGATGGCGCGAAAACACCGGAGTTTCGGTCTACCTCTATTGACCCCGGCTTCCCGGATGGGGAGGATGGGGGAACCGTGAGCCACAACCGTCGGGAGGGCTGACCGTGCGCGTCCGCATCCGGGGAAGGGACCAGCGGCCTGACCAGGAGAAACACTGGCCAGAGCAGCCTCAGGAAGCTCCCTTGCCACAGAACACAGAGGATGTCGCCGAGGCCGTGGAGGCCGAACCCGCCTCCCCCCCGGCGCCGAGCACGGGCACCTCGGTGGACCCGGTGACGGTGGCTGACGAGATGTACGAGGACGTTCCTTCGGCCGACGCCGTGGTGACCAAGCCCGCCTCCCCGCCGCAGTCCCAGGCACGAAGGGCTCCGGTGGACTGGTCCGACATCCCCGAACCCGACCCCGAGGCCGATTCCGCCTATGTCCCCCGGCCCGTGCCCCGCATCATGGCGGTCGCCAATCAGAAGGGTGGGGTGGGCAAGACCACGACGGCGGTGAACCTCGGAGCCGGGCTGGCGGAGATCGGCTTCCGTGTCCTGGTGGTCGACCTCGACCCCCAGGGCAACGCCACGACGGGCCTGGGCATCGACGGCCGGTCCTTCGAGCTCTCGATGTACGACGTGCTCATGCGCGACTCCAAGCTCGAGGATGCCATCGAGCCCACCAGCATGAAGAACCTTTTCGTGGCCCCGGCCACCATCGACCTGGCCGGGGCGGAGATCGAGCTCGTGCCCACCTTCAGCCGGGAGCTAAAGCTCCGCCGGGCCCTGGAGTCGGTGATCGGTGATTTCGACTACATCCTCATCGACTGTCCCCCATCGCTGGGCTTGATCACGGTCAACGGGCTGGCCGCCGCCCACGAGGTCCTGGTGCCCATCCAGTGCGAGTACTACGCCCTCGAGGGTCTGGGACAGCTGTTGCGCAACGTGCACCTGGTCCAGGCCAACCTCAACGAGAAGCTCGACGTGTCCACGATCGTCCTCACCATGTACGACGCCCGGACCAAGCTCGCCGAGCAGGTGGCCGACGAGGTCCGCCTCCATTTCGGCAACAAGGTCTGTCGGAACGTGATCCCGAGGACGGTCCGGATCTCAGAAGCACCGTCGTTCGGTCAACCCATCACGACGTTCGACCCCACCTCCCGTGGGGCGATCGCGTACCGTGAGCTAGCCAAGGAGGTCAGCGGTGGCGCGTCGTAGCGGACTGGGCAAGGGCCTGGGGGCGCTTATCCCGACCGAGGCCCGGGATCGGGACTCGGCGCTCCGGGTGGTCCCCATGACCAGCATCAAGCCCAACCCTCTGCAGCCCCGCACCCGGTTCGACGAGGAGGCCATGTCCAGCCTGGCGTCCTCGATCCGCGAGGTGGGGGTCCTCCAGCCCATCCTGGTGCGGGAGACGAGCGAGGACGAGTTCGAGCTCATCGCCGGGGAACGGCGGTGGCGGGCGGCCCGGCGGGCCGGGCTGCAGATGATGCCGGTCCTCGTCCAGAGCGTCTCCGACGTCCACAGCCTGGAACAGGCCCTTGTGGAAAACCTTCACCGCGAGGACCTGAACCCGCTGGAGGAGGCGGGGGCCTTTCAGCAGCTGGTGGACGAGTTCGGCTACACCCACGAGCAGGTCGCCTCCCGGGTGGGCAAGAGCAGGACGGCGGTCACCAACACCCTCCGGCTCCTCCAGCTCCCCGCCGGGGTGCAGCGGGCTCTGGCCGACGGCGCCATCTCGGCCGGCCACGCCCGGGCCCTGTTGGGGACGCCCGACCGCAGCTTCCAAGAGGACCTGGCCAAGCGGATCGTGGCCGAGGGCCTGACCGTACGGGCGGTGGAGGAAAGCGTCCGGCACCACGGCTCGGGGGCCGACCCCGAGCCCGACCCGGCCGAGAACGGCAACCACGTCGTCCCGGTGTCCCCCCCGTCGGATGCGGTCCAGACCGGTCCCGGGGCTCCCCCGGTCCGGCGTCGCCTCCCCGCTCCGGGCGTCCTCGAGCTCGAGGACCTGCTCTCCAACCATCTCAACACGAGGGTGAAGGTCGAGATGGGGGCCAAGCGGGGCAGGGTCGTGATCGACTTCGCCACCCTCGAGGACCTCGAGCGCATCTACAAGCTCATGGTGGGCGGCGTCGTCGCCTAGGGCGGGACCGGCGATCGGGGCCATCTCACGGAGGGCGTTCAGATCCTGAGATCCTCCCGATCTACCAGGGATTTCTCACGGACCGTGGTCTACTAACCCTCCATAGGATGTCCAGCTAAATCCACAACCTGTGCATGAGCCTGTGGAAATCCTCCCCGGGCGGGTGAGGCTGAGAGTTTCCCGTGAACCCTCACGGTCGGGCGAGCAAGACTCCAGTCGAGGTCGGGACTCAGTCGACGGGTGTGGCCGCCCAGGCCACGAGCGCCCTGACCAGGGCCTCGGCCAGAGCCCCGGCGTGGCGCACGACGATGGCGGGCGGCCCCACCTCGCACACCACCGCCGGCATGCGGGTCTCGCGCAGCACGGCCAGGGTCATCCCCTTGACCCCGTCGGCGGGGACACCGAGGGCCGCCGCGGCCAGGGCGTGGACGAGCTCGGCCAGTCGCCGACCACCCGCCGACTCGTAGCGATAGCCCGAATAGTAGGCAGTTGAGCACCCTGTGCGGTCAGGGTCGAGGCGGAGGCCCAGGTAGACGTCGGCGTCGGCGGCGTTGGCCGCGGCGGCCCTGGTGGAACCGTCAGGGTGAAGCAGAGGGATGACCTGGGCGCCGGTGGCCACCAGGGGGCGGCGCACCGCGGCCACCAGGGCGTCGAGGCCGCCCTCCTCGCCGATGGCGATGCGCCGACCCAGCAGCGTCCGGGGGGCGCGGCGCAGGCGGTCCCGGTCCCGGACCGTGCTCACGAGCTCGGGGTCCCCGTGGCGCGGGGCCACCCGGCGCAGCTCCCGGAAGGTCGAGGCTCCCAGGATGCCGTCGACGGGCAGGCCGGTGTTGCGCTGGAAGTCGGCCAGGGCCTGGCTGCTCAAGGGGCCGAAGATGCCGTCCACCCGGCCGCTGTCGAAACCCAGGGCGGAGAGGCGTCGTTGCAGGTCAGCGACGTCGTCGCCCCGCAGCATGGGCCGGCGGAGGTAGAGGAACCGGTCCCCGAGGCGTACGCCCGCCTCGACCACCGCGGCCCAGGTCTGGGGGCCGCACACGCCGTCGACCCGCAGTCCCCGGCGGTACTGGAAACCCTCCACGGCGGCCTTGGTCCCCACGCCGAAGACCCCTTCGGGGTCCGGGGTGGTGGGCAGCTCGACGAGCGCGAGTCGTCGTTGCAGGTCAGCGACGGCCTCGCCCTTGTCGCCCGAGGCGAGAGGGAGGCCGTCGCCCGGTTCTACAGGTACGCCTGCAGCTCCTGGAGGAGCTGCGCCTTGCCCCGGGCGCCGATGATGCGCTCCACGGGCTCCCCGTCCTTGAACAGCAGCAGGGTCGGGATGCTCATCACCTCGTACCGGCGCGTCACGTCCAGGTTCTCGTCGATGTTGAGCTTGGCGATCTGGATCTTCCCCTTGTGCTCCGCCGAGATCTCCTCGAGGACGGGGGCGATCATCTTGCACGGACCACACCACTCCGCCCAGAAGTCCACCAGCACGGGCGTGTCGGCGGCCTTGACATGCTCGTCAAACGTAGCGTCGCTCAGAGCTGTGATCCCCTCGCTCATGGAACGGTCCTCCTCTGGCACCTGGTCGGGTGCGGTCTATCGAACGTACAGGAAAACACCCGCGGTCGACCGGGCATTCCCGCCCTGGTGCCGAGCGTGATGCGACGCTGTCTTCAGGCCTCGCCCCGGGCCTCGAGCCACCGTTCGGCGTCGATGGCGGCCATGCAGCCCGAGCCGGCCGAGGTGATGGCCTGGCGGTAGATGTGGTCCTGGACGTCGCCGCACGCGAACACCCCGTCGACGTTGGTGCGCGTCCCGGCGGTGGTCCTGATGTAGCCGTTCTCGTCCATGTCGAGCTCGCCGGCGAACACGGCGGTGTTGGGCACGTGGCCGATGGCGACGAACACACCGCTGGCGTCGAGGGTCTCCTGCTCGCCGGTGACGACATTGGTGAGCGCCACCCCGTTCACCTTGCCGTCCCCGAGGACCTCGGTGACGACCGTGTCCCAGCGGAAGTCGATCTTGTCGTTGGCGAAGGCGCGGTCCTGCATGATCTTCGAGGCCCGCAGCTCCTTGCGCCTGTGCACGAGGGTCACGCTCTCGCCGAAGCGCGTCAGGAACGACGCCTCCTCCAGGGCGGAGTCGCCCCCACCGATCACGACGATCTTCTGGTCCCGGAAGAAGAACCCGTCACACGTCGCGCAGGTCGACACGCCGTGGCCGAGGAGGCGGGCCTCACCCGGGACGTTCAGCATGAGCGCCCTGGCGCCGGTGGCCACGATCACGGTCTCGGCCACGATGTCGGGCGCACCCTCGGTCGACTCGGTCCAGATTCCGAAGGGCCGCGTCTTGAAGTCGACCCGCACGGCCTTGCGGGTCAGGAAGTCGGCTCCGAAACGCGCCGCCTGGTCACGGAAGCGGCTCATGAGGTCCGGTCCGAGGACCCCGTCGACGAATCCGGGGTAGTTCTCCACCTCGGTGGTGAGCATCAGCTGCCCGCCCGGCTGGTCGCTGGTCGAGGACGGCTCTCCCTCGATGACCAGGGGCGCCAGGTTGGCGCGGCCCGTGTAGACAGCCGCGGTGAGACCGGCCGGGCCCGAGCCCAGGATCACGACCTGATGGGCGTCGGGCATCTCAGCCTTCCTCCGCACCCCGGGTGCGCTTGGTCCAGGCGTAGGCACCGCCGATGACCAGGAGCCCGCCCAGCACGGCGTCCGACGCCCAGACCCGCCCGCCGAAGGCGTAGACGTCGAGCACCCGGACCACGGCGATGCACAGCACCACGCCCAGCACCAGGGCCATGGTGGCGATGATGACCCCGAACACGATGCCCCGACCCACCAGGATGAGGGGCCGCACCACCCGGTCCCCGACGGCCTCCACCACGCCTTCGATGGAGTCGGCCACCTTGGCGGGCCAGTCGGCCTGCGACATGCCCGGGTCGCCGCCGCCCGCCCCGGTCGTCTTTTTCGTGGCCTGGTCTTCCATGGTGCCGAGATTAGTCGCCGCCCTCACGGCGCCGACTGTGGGTACTGGTCAGTTGCCGAAACAGGCCCTTCGTAAGGTGAGGAGGTGAACGCGAGCCCCGGATCGGCCAGGTGGTGGCCGTCCCTGAGGTGGAGGTCAAGCTGAGGGACAAGCATTTCCTAACCGTGGCCCAAATTCGCCGGGCGATCTGCTCGGGAGCGCACCACCGAGCAGCGTGGGACGATGGTTCTATATATGGCGAGCGTCTTGTGGTCACGGGAGCAACCGAAGAGACCGGGCCGCTGATCGCCGACCTACGGCCGGTCGATGAGTCTGACGGCACCTGGGAGTGCCTGACCGCATGGAGGATCGACTGATGGACAAAGAACGAGAGGAAGCGGAGAACCTGACCAAGGAGGACCTTCTCGCGAAGTTGGATCGAGGAAGGCCCGCCAAGCTCGCGGGCCCCCGCGACCCGAATCAGCGGGCAAAGGCCGTCGTGGACGCCGTGGTACAGAGGAGCGAGCGACCGAGGGGGATAGCCCTGTGGCCAGAGGATGAACCGCAAGAGGTCATTGTTTTGACGCGGCGCAATCTTTCGCCAGTCCCCGCTCCAATCAGAGATCCAAGATCGAAAATAAGAGCGGGAGCCTGATCGGCTCCTCTCCATCAGTCCAAACCTCAATGGTGTGCTGGCCCGACCCACGAACCAGCATGGGGATCATGAGCACTCGGATGATCCGCTCGGGGTCGACAAGCTGAGGTGCTGTGCCGGGATTCCACTCCACCCCGACTCGATCTGACCCGGTCTCCTCACCCTCAGGGTCGGTCACCCGGTAGTTGAGTCCGAGGACCATGCCCGGGGTGTCGCTCCGGGTCGAAGCGAAACGCCAAGATGACGGGGCACGGGACCTCGGCGGGTAGCTGTTCCTCCTGCACGAAGAAGCCGTTGGCGCCCAACCCGAGCACGTTGGGGCGTCCCTCGTTCCCTTGTGCGTCCTGGCAGCTGATGGCCCACTCCAAGATCACCGCTGGCCTGGCCTTTCGTTGTCAAACCGACCTTTCACTGATGCACCCTAGGCGTCCGTAGTAACAGTAAACTTGGTGAGCACTGAGAGGCGATGGAGCGTAATTTCGTGCGTCGTCGAAGGCCTTGGCATCCGTCCGCCGGTGCGAGTAACGAGGGGTGGCCCGGGAACACGACTTCCAGTCCGGATCGACATGAGCAAGGCTTTAGTCGATTACCAGGAGCACACGCTCCGCAACCTGCCACGCTCTTCGATCGAGTGCGATGATGACGTCCCCGCCGAATGTCGAAATGTGATCTTTGGTTTGCAGTGATCGTAGTCAGCCCCAGAAGACACACGTCGGGTCAGAACCGAGCTCGTCGATGATGACGTCGATGGGCTGGTTGGAGTCGAGGTCAAAGTACATCGTCCACTTGCCGTAGCGGTCGCCGAAGTACAGCGTCCAGGTGCCTTCGTCCTCGTAACGGACCTGCGCGATCGGCTGGGACGTCCACTCGCCGGGCCCTCCTTGCCAGGGTGGTCGGTGCTCATGGATCGAGACGCGCCTGCCCTCGACCGTCACCTCGAGGCGGACCCCGTCGGCGAAGGCCTCGGGAATGCGCTCCTTGCAGAAGCGCCGGAGCTTGGCGACATCGAGCTCGGGGAGGACCGTGGCCGGCATCCCTCCGAGGCTATGGCGTCACCCCGCCAGGCGTCGGCGTTTGGGGTCGCCAGGGCAGGCGCAGCCGCCTTTCGGCGCAGGAGGGCCATGGCGTACCCGACCGTGGCCCAGGGACGGATCGGGTCCGAGGCCTAGGGCTGCTTGGTGATGAAGCACACCCCGACCGAGCCCGGTCCGGTGTGGCTCCCGACCACGGGTCCGAGATCGGCGATCACGAGCTCGTGGTCGGGTCGGGCCCGGCGCAGCAGATCGACGACCTGGTCGAAGTCGGGGGCGATCCCACTGGTCGCCGCTAGGCGCTCGAGCGGGCCGGCCTCGAGGGCCTTGTTCGCCAGGTACTGCAGCGAACGCGACCGGGTGCGTTGCTTGGACTCGACCTCCACCACGCCGTCACGCACCTCGATCACGGGTTTGATCGACAACAGCGAGCCCACGAGCTTGGCGGCGCCGCCGATGCGGCCACCGCGGCGGAGATAGTCGAGGCTGTCCACGACGCCGTAGACGTAGGTGCGGGTCTTCATCTCCTCGAGGGCCGCGGCGATGTCGTCGAGGGCCACGCCGCTCGAGGCCATGTCCGCCGCGGCCAGGGCCAACAGCCCCTGGCCCCCGGTGACGCTCTGGGTGTCCACGACGCGCACCGCGATGCGGTCCGACACGGCCTCGGCCGCCGTGCAGGCCGACTGGTAGGTGGCCGACAGGCCCGAGGAGATGGTGGCGCACACCACCCCGCTGCTGCCGGCCTCGCGGGCCTCGAGGAACGCCTGCTGGAAGGCACCGGGAGAAGGAGCGGCGGTCGCCGGCATGTCGGGCCCGGTGACGACCCGGTCCCAGAATTCCTTGCCGGACAGCTCGTCACGGTCGACGAGCTCCTCGGCACCGAAGCGGATCGTGAGGGGGACCACCCGCACGTCGTGCTCCTCGGTCGTCGTCGTCGACAGGTCACAGGCGCTGTCGGTGACGACCTGGATGCTCGCCATCGCTCCTCCTCTACCGGGGCTGTTCCCAGCGAGTCTGCTACAGGTCGGGCTCGCCGTGGGGCGGGCCACCGGGATCGGGGGCCCGGGTGGGGCCGAGCCGCCCCGGACGCAGGGGCGGTCGTCCCGCCGGAGGCAGCGGTGCGGGGCGCGGCGGCGCTCCCTGGCGACGACGGGACGGGCTCGAGGCCGAGGTCCCCCGGGACGGCCCGGGACGGGCCCCGAACCGGGGTGTCGGGGGCGGGTCGTCGTCCCTGTCGCGCTGGGCCCGGCGCCGCCGCCGGGCCATCTCGGCCAGGCCTCCGGCGGCGAGAACGTAGGCCCCCGCGCCGGCCACCGTGCCCGTGACCACCCGGGCCAGGGCCACGAGCGTGGTGTCGGATCCCGAGAAGTTGCTCCCCAGGGCGGTGCCGACGATGAGCGCGCACGTGGCCAGGGCCACGTGGAACAGCGGCCGGCCCAAGATGTCCCCCGCCAGTCCCTGGAAGCGGGCCCGCAGGTAGGCGAGGGCGACCACCGCGGCGAGGGTGTAGGCGATGCTGATCGAGAGCGCGATCCCCCGCACGCCGAAGTGTCCCGCCAGGGCCACGGCGAGCACGATGTTGACGCCGTTCTCGAAGGCGTACAGCCAGAAGGCCGAGCGCAGATCCTGGACGCTCTGCAGCACGCGCACGGCATAGAGAAAGACACAGAACCCCGGGAGCCCGAGCGCCAGCATGGCCAGCGCCTGGGCGGTGCCGGTGGTGGCGTCGAGGGCGGCCCCATGCCCGAGGACCAGCGCCACGAGCGGTCGGGCCAGGATGAGCTCCCCCGCCGCGGCGGGGATGACGATGCCCAACATGGCGCGCAGCCCGATCCCCATGCGCCGTCGGAACGCCATCAGATCGCCGGTGGCCCAGCGCGCCGTGAGATCGGGCGCGGTGGCGCTCATGATCGACACCGCCACGATGCCGTAGGGAAGCTGGAAGAAGATGTAGGAGTAGGTGTAGGCGCTGACCGCACCGGGGCCGACCTTCTCCGACAGGGCCAGGACCACCAACAGGGCCAGCTGGTTGGCCACGACCAGCCCGAAGGTCCACCCCGACAGGCGCAGGATGGTGCGCACCGCCTCGTGGTGGAAGTCGGGGTGCCAGCGCAGCCGGAGCCCGGCGCGCCGCAGGCTCGGGATCATGAGCCCCGCCTGGGCCACGACGCCGGCGGTGGTCCCGAGCCCCAGCAGCAGGAGCTGTCCCCGGTTGGCGGCGACGCCGGTCACCGAGGCGTGGCGCACCGTGGCGCCGAAGACGAGGAGCACGACGACGAGCACGACGTTGTTGGCGATGGGCGTGAACATCGGTGACCCGAACCGGCGCCGGGCGTTGAGCAGGGCCGTGCCCACGCTGATGAACCCGTAACAGGTCAGCTGCGGGACGAAGAGGAACAGCAGGTCCCGGGCCACGACCCGGCTCTGGGCGGCCTCGACCCCGTGGTTGAGCGACGTGGTGGCGTCGACGATGAAGGGGACGGCCACGAGGAACACGAGCGACGCCGCCGCGATCACGATCATGGTCACGCTCACCACGGCGGAGACGGCGTCCCAGGCCTCGTCGTCGCTCCGGGTCGTGAGCCGCTGCACGAACACCGGGACGAAGGTCGCCGACAGCACCCCACCGAGCACGATGTCGTGGACGATGTTGGGCATCGTGTTGGCGAGGTTGTAGGCGTCGGCCAGCCGGAGCGCGCCCAGCGCGTAGGCGAGGGCGAAGATCCGCAGCACCCCGGTGAGGCGCGACAGGGTCGTCCCCACCGCCATGACGGCGGTGGCCCGGCGCAGGCCGGTCCCCTCGTCGACGGCGACCGCCGGGGGGAGCGCGAGTTCTGTCGACGACTCGTCGATCGGTGTTACCGGCTCGGGGGGCTCTCCCCCTTCGGGCCCGAAGCCGTCGGGCTCGTCGGGTTCCTCGTCGTCGTCGGCCCCCTCGTCCTCCTCGAGCTCGTCCAGCTCCTCGAGCTCCTCGTCCTCCTCGACCTCGGTGTCGGGATCGGCATCGTCGGTTCGGTCGTCGATCGCTTCGTCGTCGACGGCCCCGTCGTCCGGCCAGACCTCGTCGTCCGATTCGGTGTACCGGGCGAGGACCCGGGGCCCGTCGGGGGGCGGTGGCTCGCCGCGGTCGCTCACGTGGCCGCTTCTCTGGTTCGGGTCACGACGTGCACCCCGCGGCGCCGCTTGCCGCCGCGCCACAGCGTGCGTCCCCACCACACGACGAGGACGAGCGCCGCCCCCGCCGACAGGGCGATGGCCACGGCCGACGTCGACAGCGAGCGCACCGTCAGCTGGCCGCCGGCCAGGATGAGGTTCCCCTCGGGGCTCTTGAGGGTGACGTCGATCTCGAAGTCACCCGAGGTCCGCGACTGCATGTTGACGTAGACGGCGTTGGTGGAGTGATTGAGGGTGCACAGTGCGGAGAAGGTGGACCGCCCCGCCGAGCTCTGCACCTTGGGGGCCTTGCACAGGGCGCCGGGCACCTGGGTGTGTGCCGCCGGGAACCGGAGCTTGTCGCTCGTGAGCCGGACGACCACGGTCACGGGATAGGTCGTATTGCGCAGGAGGGTGATGGGCACGCTGGCGGTGCCGGCGGTGAGGCGGATGGTGTCGGTGCGCACCTTCAGCTCGTGGAGGTTCTTCCCCAGAGCGGATTCGAAGCCGGCCAGGGCCGTCTGCTGTTGGCGGGGGGTCAACAGGCTCGACTCCGCCCCCAACAGCAGATCGTCGGTGGACCGTGCCAGCGTCGTCCCCGTCGAGCTTCCGGCCACCGAGCTCGCAAAGCCCGCCTGTCTGCCCCGGGCGTTGCGCAGCGCGGCCGCGAACGCCGCTTGGCGGGCCCGCGCCGCGGCCGCCGGGTTGGCGGCGGTCGAGGACACGGGCCCCGACGGAGTCGGTGTCACGAGGTGCCGGGCGACGGGCTCGTTGTCGGCTCCCACCGGCACCTGGTCGAAGAGCTGGTCGACGGTGACGGGGCGGATCACCGGATTGCCCTCGAGATCGGTGAGGAGCGACGAGACGAAGGCGGCCTTCGGTGCCCATGCCAGGGGCGCCACGGCCACCACCCCACGTGGTGCGGGGGTGCCCCCCGGTCCCAACAGGTTGGGCACCTCGTAGTAGATGAGGGAGAGCTCGGCCACCAGCCGTACCGCGGCGAGGGGCGCGTTGGCAGCCTTCCCCGGCACCAGCAGCGCCCCGAGGCCGACGTCGGAGACCATCGCCGTCGGGGCGGCACCCGACGACGGCACCGGCGTTGCGGACCCGGTCGTCGACGAGGCGGTTGGCGACGCCGCGGTTGGCGACGACGCCGTCGGGGACAAGGTGAAGGGTTGGGTCACGGTGAGCGGGCCCATCGGCCCCGAGACCGAGCTCGGCGCCACGACGAGGTGGGGGTAGTCGGGAGCCAGTTGGTCGACGGCGCCCGGGGTGAGCGCGGTGCGCGCCACCCACGTGCCTCTGGCGGCGTGGACGCCGATCGACGGCGAGGCGAGGACCTGAGCTCCCCGGGCCAGTTGCGCGCCCAGCTCCCCCGAGAGCCCCGAGCCCACCAGTGCGCCCGCGTCCACGGGCACGAAGGAACCCGAC
The DNA here is from genome assembly GCA_050011815.1 of Acidimicrobiales bacterium. Lineage (GTDB taxonomy): Bacteria > Actinomycetota > Acidimicrobiia > Acidimicrobiales > UBA8190 > Chersky-840. Next base: position 147,389 of record JBEKIJ010000006.1, read on the forward strand.
AGCGTCTGGCGCGAGGAGGAGGACGACAGGGCGGCGACCTCGGAGACCGTGTGCGACCGCCCTGCCCTTTCGAGCCCCTCGAGCGTCCCGGGATCGGGCGCCAAGGTGATGGGCACCGCCGGAGATCCCTCGATGGCGCCCAGCAGCCCTTCGAGGCCCGCCACCGACGAGGCGCTCGGCGCGGTGACGCCGCCGTGCCCATTGGTCGGAGCCGGGGGGAGCCCGAGAGGGACGACGAGGGCGAAGCGCAGCAGCTGGCTCGACGACGAGGGGTCGTCGTAGACGAGGTAGGTGACCAGTTGCGCCCCGTCCGATCCCGGTGCCGGGGCGGCCGAGTCGGTGAGGGTGACCTTGACGGGGTACACGTTGGCGCAACTCCCGGGCTGACACCCGAGGTCGGCCGTCCAGTTCCCGGTGCCCGTGGGCGTGGTGTCGCCGTCGACGGGAATGGTCACCTCGGTCACGCCCTGGGCGTTCGTGGCGAACGACGACAGGGCCATCGGCGGCGACTGCGCATCGACGGTCCCCAGGCCGTGGCCGCTCAGCGTCTCGTCGAACGCCGAGCGGCTCGAGAGCGGGTTGTACACGGCGAAGGAGAGCTTCAGCGCCGAGGACGGCGAGCCGCTCTGGACCCGGAGCCCCATGGTGAGGTCCTGATGAAGGGCATCGGGTCCCACCCAGGGCGACTGACGGACCAGGGTGATGTGATCGGCGCGCCGCGCCGGGGCTGCCGCCGCGCCCGCGGCGGAGAACGGGCCGGGAAAGACGCCGGCCAGCAGGGTCACGCTGGACAGGGCCGCGATGGCCGCGGGGAGGAGGGCGCCACCCACTCGCCGTGGCATTTCCCCCCGTGGGGAACGGGCGCACGTGTCGGGAGTGCGGTCACCGCCGCGTGCGGGGGCGATGCTCGCCTCGGTCCGGTCCACCTCGGCGTCGCAGCCTAGGGCAGAGCCGGCCATCACTTGGGCCCCCGGGTGCGGCGCCGGGCGCGCCGGGCCCGAACCGCCTTACAGCCCGAAGCCGGCGGCGCGCACCGCTTCGATGGCCTGCGGTGCTCCTCCGAGCTCCACCTGCGCGGCGGTGCTCCGGCCCGAGAGCAACAACACGATCTCGCCGGCCGGGCCGGTGACGGTGGCACCGGGGACTCCCGCTCGGGCGTGGATGACGTCCCCGTTCGGCCTCACGAGGTCGATCCCTATGTCTTTGACCGACCGGGTCATGAACTTGCCGCCGCGACGGAGCATGTGCCACAGCGCGTCCTCGATCTGCGCCCCCTCCGCGCCGATGCGAGGTGTGTTGTCCCCGGCGCCGCGCCGGACGTCCTCGTGATGGACGAAGAACTCGGTGAGGTTCATGGCCTTGTCGAACGGAGCCAGGACGGCCGGCGGTCCGCGGCGCACGAGGGCCACGAGCTCCGCGTAGGAGTGCCGTTCCTTGGCGCGAGCGAGGATCCGGGCGGTGAGCCGGGCGGCGGCTCCTCCCATGACGAGGCCGGGTCCCGACAGCGGCTTGCGCTCTCTGATCACGAGATGGGCGGCGAGGTCGTAGGTGGCCCAGCCCTCGCACAGCGTGGGGGCCTCGGGTCCCACCTTCAAGAAGAGGTCGCACAGGGCGGCCCGCTCGGCTTGTTGGGGTGGGAGAGCGGCCATCGACGCGGACCCTACGACCACGACGGAGTGCGGTCAACGCCGCACTACCCTCGACGCCGGTGATCCCCGAGCGCTTCCAGCCCCTCGTCGCGGCCACCGCCGAGCTGGGGCGTCGGTTCGAAGAGGCGCACCGGCGCCTCTACCTCGTCGGCGGCTCCGTGCGTGACGCTTTCGCGGGCGACCCGCCGCCGGCCGAGGGTGACCTCGACCTCACCACCGACGCCCGGCCCGACGAGATCGAGGACCTGGTGAAGGGGTGGGCCGACGCTTTGTGGCTTCAGGGCAAGCGCTTCGGCACCATCGGGTTCAAGAAGGACGGGAGGAGCTTCGAGGTCACCACCCACCGCGCCGAGGTGTACGTGCCCGACTCGCGCAAGCCCGAAGTCTCGTTCGGTGATTCGGTCGAGGTCGATCTCTCGCGGCGCGACTTCACCGTCAACGCCATGGCCCTGCGCCTTCCCGACCTCGAGCTCGTCGATCCCTTCGACGGCCTCGCCGACCTCGCCGCCCACCGGCTGCGCACGCCGCTTCCCCCCGAGACCTCCTTCGCCGATGACCCCCTCCGGATGTTGCGCGCGGCGCGTTTCATCGCCGGTCTCGGCCTCGAGCCCGCCCCCGAGATCACCGCCGCCATCAAGGTCATGCACGACCGCCTCTCGATCGTGTCGGCCGAGCGGATCCGGGACGAGCTCGACAAGCTCGTCTCGGTCGACGTGCCCTCGCCGGGGCTGTGGTTCATCGTCGAGACGGGCCTGGCGGGAGAATTCCTCCCCGAGCTCCCGGGCCTCGCCCTCGAGCAGGACCCCATCCACCGGCACAAAGACGTCCTCGCCCACACCCTCGCCGTCGTCGACAAGACGAGCCCGGACCGCCTGCTGCGCCTGGCGGCGCTGCTCCACGACATCGGCAAGCCCCGGACCCGGGCCTTCGGAGCGGGAGGCGTGACCTTCCACCACCACGAGGTGGTGGGTGCCCGCATGACACGGGAGCGACTCAACGCCCTGCGGTACCCGCACGAGGACGTCCAGGTCGTGACCAAGCTGGTGGAGCTGCACCTGCGCTTCCACACCTACCGGCTGGGCTGGACCGACCGGGCCGTGCGGCGCTACGTCCGCGACGCCGGCCCGCTCCTCGATCGCCTGAACGAACTGACCCGATCGGACTGCACCACGCGCAACGCGGCGCGGGCCCGAGCCCTCGAACGGCGCATGGACGAGTTGGAACGACGCATCGCCGAGCTGCGGGAGAAGGAGGAGCTCGAGTCGCTGCGCCCCGAGCTCGACGGTGTCCAGGTCATGGAACACCTCGGCGTCCCCCCCGGGCCCGTCGTGGGCCAGGCCCTCGGGTTCCTCATGGAGCTGCGCCTCGACGAGGGCCCCCTCGGTGAGGACGAGGCCTACCGGCGCCTCGACGCCTGGTGGGCGGAGCGTCAGTCCTCGGGGTAGATCAGTCCTCGGGGTGAAGCGGTGTCTCCTCACCCGCCGCGAAGGCCTCGACCAGTCGGTAGGCCTCGTCGTCGTGGTACTGCACCGGCGGGGACTTCATGAAGTAAGCCGAGGGCCCGACGAGCGGCCCGCCGATGCCACGGTCCAGCGCGACCTTGGCGCAGCGCACGGCGTCGATGATCACGCCGGCCGAGTTGGGGGAGTCCCACACCTCGAGCTTCAACTCGATGCTGACGGGCACGTCGCCGAAGTTCCGGCCCTCCATGCGGATGTAGGCCCACTTGCGGTCGTTCAGCCAGGGGACATGGTCCGACGGCCCGATGTGGACGTCTTCGGCGTCGAGGACGTAGTTCTCCACCTGGCTCGTGACGGCCTGGGTCTTGGAGATCTTCTTGGACTCGAGCCGCTTGCGCTCGAGCATGTTCATGAAGTCCATGTTCCCGCCGAAGTTGAGCTGGTAGGTCCGGTCCAGGGCGAGGCCCCGGTCCTCGAACAACCGGGTGAGCACCCGGTGCACGATGGTCGAGCCCACCTGGCTCTTGATGTCGTCCCCGATGATGGGCACACCGGCGTCGCGGAACTTGGCGGCCCACGCCGGGTCACTGGCGATGAACACCGGGATGGCGTTCACGAAGGCGACCTTGGCGTCGAGACACGCCTGGGCGTAGAAGCGCTGGGCCTCCTCGGACCCCACGGGCAGGTAGCTCACGAGCACGTCGGCCCGGGCGTCACGCAATGCCTGGGCCACGTCGACGGGCTCGGCGGGAGACTCCTCCACGATGTCGCGGTAGTAGGTCCCCAACCCGTCGAAGGTCGGGCCCCGTTGCACGGTCACATCGCAATGGCCCACCGTGGCGAACTTGATGGTGTTGTTGTGACCGCCCAGGATCGCCTTGGACAGATCCACGCCCACCTTGGCCGCGTCCACGTCGAAGGCGGCCACGAACTCGACGTCGCGCACGTGGTAGCCGCCCAGGGTGACGTGCATCAACCCCGGCACGTCGTCGGCGGGATTGGCGTCTTTGTAGTACTCCACGCCTTGGACGAGCGAGCTGGCGCAGTTCCCCACCCCGGCGATCGCGACTCGTACCGTGCTCATTTCGTTTCTCCCTCTTCCAGAACTCTCTGCACTGTCTTGTGGCCCACCAGGGCCGGACCAGCCCCACCCGACGCCGCGGCCTCTTTGGCCCGCTCGGCCTCGATGAGCCGGTCGAGCCAGGCGATGTCGCGTTCGGTGGACTCGGTCGTGTGCTCCATGAGCGAGCGTGCGTAGCTGTCGAGGCGTCCCTCGGCGGCGTCGACCGCAGCTCGTGATTCCGCCAGGCGTTGGAACAGCTGGCCGCGCCGGCGCTCGAGGAGCCGCAGGCGGGCGTGCGGAGGCAGGTACCGGGCGAAGGCCAGGCGCAGGCTGAAGTTGCGGGCGTCGTCGTTGCCGCTCGCCTGCTCGCTGTGGAGGAGCTCGGCGAACTGGCGACGCCCCTCGTCGGTGATCCGGTACACCTTGCGGCTCCGGCGTCCGAGGCCGGTGCCGGAGCGTCGGGCCCGGAGGGCGGCGCGCTCGCCGCTCAGGGACCCGGTCATGGGAACCGGCGGAGAGCTGCTCCGCCCGAGGTCCTCGGTGCCCTGCACCGCTCCCGACCGCTCGAGCCGGGACAGGGCCGGGTACAGCGAGCCGAAGGACACGTTCGAGAGCTGCCCCAGCTCGTCCCGGAGGCGCTTGCGGATCTCGTAGCCGTGCATGGCCTGGCCCTCGAGCAGGCCGAGGATGGCGAGCTCCAGCATCAGGAGACCCTGGTCACAGGGGTCGAGGGGTTTGCTCCAGGCACGGGCAGGACGTTCGTTTTCATCGTTAGATGTATCGTATCGATACATCGACACAGTTTCAAGTCTCTGCCCAAGTCTCCGGCTCGGGGCCGGAGCGCCGGCGTGGGGCGACCCCCCGAGGACGCCCTGCCCGTGTCGTCGTCTCCGGCGGGCGGGGCCTCGGTCCCGTCGGCCTGAGGCCGGCGAGCCCCGCGGAGAGACGCCCCAGGGCGCTGCCGAGAGGTCGTCGCCCGAGTTCAGAATTCGGAGGTGAAACCGGCGGCGGCGACGGTACCCTTGTGGCAATGAGTTTCGGCCCGTCGGCCTTGCAGGGGTTTCCCGTCTCGGGCACGGGTGGGCGCGTGGAGTACCGCCTCGCCCGCAACGCCGTGGTGAGCGAGTTCAAAAAAGGCCGTCTTTCCCGCCTCGATGTGTGCGACGCGCACCCCGAGCTCTTGCGCGCCGCCCGCAACGTCGGGGCCGTCACGACCGAGGACTGCCCCATCTGCGAGGAGACCCCGGTCGTCCACGTGACCTATGTCTTCGGCTCCCGGCTGCCCAAGAACGGGCGGTGCCCCACCACGCCCACCGAGTTGGCCCGACTCTGCCGCCGTCCCGACGAAGTCGTCGTGTACGTGGTCGAGGTGTGCCCCACATGCTCGTGGAACCACCTCGCCCGGATGTACCCGGCCGGTGGGCGCCATCGTGTCCCCGCGGCGCGGGCCCGACGGGGCAACGGCTGAGCACACCGACGGCACGGCCCGCCGGTCCGGCGCGCCCACTTCCGCCGCGCCGTGGTGCACCATTGACCCGACTACCGCGCCAAAGCGAAGAGGACCCATACACATGAGCCAGGTTTCACCAGGCGACGACGGATCAACCCGGCGGCCCGGTCCTCAAGCGCGCAAGGGGACCCCGGCCAAGCGCCCGCCGGCCAAGGCGGCGCCCAAGGGCCGTCCTCCCGCAGCCGGCTCGAAGGGACGTCCCCCCACCGGTGGTGCCAAGGGCCGCGCCCCCCGGCCCAACATGAAGATCACCGCCGCCCCGCCCCGGCGTTTCGCCCCCTCGACCCTGGCCTACGTGACCATCGCCGTCGTGGTCGTGATCGTCGTGGTGTTCGTAGTGGTGAAGGTCACAGGATCGGGAAAGTCGACGTCCACCACCCAGCTGATCCCCAACCCGGTGACGGCCCCGGCGTCGTTGGTGGCCGAAGTCACCGGTGTCTCGCCCGCGGTGTCCAACGCCGTCGGGATCGGCACCGGGGTGTCGGCCCCTCAGGTCCTCACCGGCCAACCCAAGCTCGCCTCCACCGGGGGGAAGCCCGAGGTGCTGTACATCGGCGCCGAGTTCTGTCCCTTCTGCGGGGCCGAGCGCTGGTCGATGGTGCTGGCCCTGAGCCGGTTCGGGACGTGGTCGGGACTGAAGACGACGACGTCGTCGCTGTGGGACTCCGATCCGGGCACCGCCACCTTCACCTTCCGAAACGCCACGTTGACGAGCAGCTCCATCGACTTCGTTTCCGTCGAGCACGAGACCAACGACAACTTCGGCTCCGGCACCCGCAAGCTCTTCCAGCCGCTCACCACCGCCCAGGGCAACCTGTGGCAGAAGTATTCGTCACACTTCGGCGAGACCACCGGCTATCCCTTCGTCGACTTCGGGAACAAGGTGTTCGTCCTCGGCCCGAGCTACGACCCCGGCGTCCTGGCCGGGCTCAACCAGCAGGAGATCGCCGCCAAGTTGACGAACCCTTCTGATCCGGTCACCCAGAGCATCGTCGGAACGGCCAACTACCTGACCGCCGCCATCTGCGCCATGACGGGGAACCAGCCGGCGGCGGTGTGCTCGGCGACGGGAACGAAGAAGGCGGCCGCGTCGATGAAACTGAGCTGATGGCCCGGTCGATGTCCGACGTGGACGTCGAAGAGGAATACGACACGGTGCCCCCGGTCCCCTGGTGGTGGCCGTGGGTGGCGTTCGGGCTCTCGCTCATCGGGTTCGGCATCTCGCTCTACCTGACCATCGAGCACTTCCAGGGCAAGTTGCTCCCCTGTCCGGCCAACGCCGTCTTCAACTGTACGAAGGTCACGACCAGCAAGTATTCGCACGTCTTCGGGGTCCCGGTGGCGTTGGCGGGACTGCTGTTCTACACGGGCATGGTGGGCATCAACTTCCCGCCGCTGTGGAAGGTCCCGGCCCGGTGGCTGGCCCGGGCCCGCCTGGTCATGGCCGTGAGCGGGATCTGTTTCGTCCTCTATCTGCTCGGGGCCGAGCTCTTCAGCATCCAGGCCATCTGCCTGTGGTGCACCGGCGTCCACGTGACGACGTTCTTCCTCTTCGTCCTGGTGGTGGCCTCGTTCCCCCTCATGCAGTCCCGGGCGGTGGCCCTGTCGGAATGGGCAGAGGACGGCGACGAAGCCTGATCACCCCCGGTCCGGTGCAACCGGAACGCGCCCGATGGGGTTGAGAGGGTGTGATGGCGCTGCGCAGTGACCCGACCGTCCTCGAGGCGATGGCCGACGATCTCGATGCCGGCTACGGCGCCTTCGTGCGCGCCCACTCGGGCGCGGTCTACAGCACCGCCCTGCGGCTGAGCGGCTCCCGTGCCGAAGCCGACGATCTCGCCCAGGAGACCTTCATCCGCGCCTACCGGGCCCTGCGGCGCTTCGACACCGACCAGGTGCACGCCCTCGAATCGCGGCCCTGGCTCCTCACCATCACCCTGAACCTGTGGCGCAACCACCTCCGGCGCGCGGCGCGCCGGCCCCGACCGGCCGGTCCCGGTCTCCTCGACGCCGCCGACCGCCGGCGAGGTCCCGAAGCGGCGGCGGAGACGACCGACGAGTCCCGGTTCCTGGTGGCCCTCCTGCTCGAGCTGCCCGAGCACCACCGCGTCCCTGTCGTGCTCAGACACGTGGCGGGCCTCTCCTACGCCGAGATCGCCTCGACCCTCGACTGCCCCGTCGGCACGGCCAAGGCCAACGTCTCGCGCGGCCTCGAACGGCTGCGGGCCCTGGCGTCACGCTCCACTCCCGTTCTCCACGGCCAGGAGGCCCGATGACCACCAACGCGTCACACCCCATGCCGACCGCCACCGCCCTGCGCCGGCTGCGCGTCGAGGCTCCCGAAGGCTTCGTCGACGCCGTGCTGGACCGCCTCGGCCTGCACGAGGGGGACCGGCTCGTCACCGTGCCGAGCGCGGCCGGCGACCTCTTCGTGGCCTTCAACGACGGCGGCATCAGCGCGGTGATGCCCGCCGCCCTCTTCGACGACGACGCCGCCGAGTTCGCGCTGCACCACCGCCGCGAGACGGGGCGCCCCATCGTGGGCGGTACCGCCCGTCCCCCGGCCGGGCTCCTCGCCGCCCTGCGCAGCGGCCGGGCCACGAACCTGCGTTACGACCTCTCGGGTCTGACCCCTTTCGAGCGGGCCGTGCTCACCAAGACCCTCGAGATCCCCTCGGGCGAGGTCCGCCCCTACGGATGGGTGGCCCGGGAGATCGGTCGCCCCCGGGCCGTGCGCGCCGTGGGCTCGGCCCTGGGTCGCAACCCCGTGCCCGTGCTCATCCCCTGTCACCGCGTCGTCCGCAGCGACGGGCAGATCGGGAACTACGGACTGGGCGTGGCCATGAAGCGGACCCTGCTCAGCGCCGAGGGCGTCGACATCGACCGTCTGGAACGCCTGGCCGACGCGGGGGTGCGGTTCGTGGCCAGCGACACCACCCACGTCTACTGCGTTCCCTCCTGTGTTCATGCCCGGCGGATCCGCCCCGCCCACGAGGTGCACTTCCGCACCGCGGCGGCGGCCTCGGCGGCCGGGTACCGGCCCTGTTCCCACTGCACGCCCGCCGAGGTGCGCGACGCCTCATAGCGAAGGGGCCTCATAGCGAAGGGGACCACACCTGCTCGAGCCACCGCCCCGGGGCGCTGCCACGCGTCACGCCTCGCCCGATGACCGACGCGGCGGCGGCGACGGCCCGGGCTGACCCGGGCGGCGCGCCGTCGAGGAGCTCGTTCCAGTAGATCGACCATCCCCCCGCCAGGGCCCGACCGACCAGGGGGTGGGTGAGGACCCTGCCCACCACCGCGGCCAGGGCGGGGTGTCCCACCAGCCCGGCGTGGGCGGCCGCGGCGACCCGGTGGTAGGCGAGATGGTCCCGGGCGATCTCCGCCCGGTACCGGGCCGCGGCGCTGCCAGGCCCGGCCACCACGGCCTGGGCGGCGAGGCGGCCGCTCGTCATGGCGTGGGCGATGCCCTCCCCCTGCAGCGGGTTCACGAGACCGGCGGCGTCGCCGGTGAGGAGGACCCCGCCGGCGGCGGGGGTGGTGCCCACCAGCCCCATCTTCAACCACCCCCCCAACCGGGCGAGCTTCGAGCCGTCCCCGCCCCCGGTGATGAGCCCCATCCGACGGAGGTGCCCGAGGAAGGCCGGGAGCAGCCGGGCCGCCCCGACCCCGGCCCGCCGGTCGGCCAGGGTGCCGATGCCGAGCCCGGCGTTGGCCCGCCCGTCGGGCCCGGGGAACAGCCACCCGTAGCCGGGGAAGACGCGCCCGGGCTCGGGCTCCCACAACACGATGTGGGGGAGCGCCACGGTCTCTTCGAGGTAGACCCGCACCGCGAACCCCCACAGCACCCGCCGGGGGTCGACGAGCCCCACGGCGTCGCCGACCCGGCTGGTGGCGCCGTCGGCGCCGATGACCACGTCGGCCCGCAGTCGCCGGCCCCCGTCGAGCCCGACCTCGAGTGCACCGGACCCGGTGCCGGGCGCGCCGACCGGGACGACGTCCTGGACGCGACCGGTCACCGCCTGCGCCCCGGCGTCGAGGGCGGCGTCGGAGAGCCAGGCGTCGAACCCCTGGCGGGGGATGGCCACGCCGTACCCGGGGTAGTCGGTGCCTTCGAAGCACGGCAACCGCAGCCGCCGCCCCGACGGGCCCACCACGACCATGTCCCCGAGGGGCGCCCCCCGACCCTCGGGAGCGAGACCGAGATCCCGGAGCACGGCGATCCCGCGCGGCCCCACCGCGTCCCCGCAGGCCTTGTCCCGGGGGAAGGTCGCCTTGTCCACCAGGGCCACCCGGGCGCCGGCGCGCGCCAGCACCAGGGCGCTCACGGCACCGGCGGGGCCCGCGCCCACCACCGCCACATCGAAGTGCTCGGTGACCACGAAACCTCCGACATCGGCGGGCCGTTTGTGCGATTGTCGCACCGTGCGCCGAGACACACTCACCACCGGCGCCCGCAACAGCCGGTTCGCCCGCCGCCTCTTCACCGGCCTCCCCGACCGTTACGACCGTCTGGCGGAGTGGCTCTCGCTCGGCCAGAACGGCCGCTGGCGCCGGGCCATGGTGGACCACATCGTCCCCGGCAAGCCCCGGCGCATCCTCGACGTGGCCACGGGGCCGGCCGGCGTGGCCCTGCAGCTGGCGCAGCGCACCGGCGCCCAGGTCGTCGGCGTCGACCTCACCGAAGCGATGATCCGCCAGGGCCAGGCCAACGTGGCGCGCGCCGGGGCGGAGAAGCAGGTGCAGGTGGTGCTGGGCAAGGGCGAGCAGCTGCCCTTTCCCGACGCCACCTTCGACGCCCTCACCTTCACCTATCTCCTCCGCTACGTCGAGGACCCCCAAGCCACCCTGCGCGAGCTGGCCCGGGTGGTGCGGCCCGGGGGCACGGTCGGCAACCTCGAGTTCCTCGTCCCCGCCAGCCGGTTCTGGCGCTTCTGGTGGTGGGGCTACACCCGGTTGGTCCTCCCCCTGGGCGGGGCGCTCACCGGCGGCCGCGAGTGGTTCACCGTGGGCCGGTTCCTCGGGCCCAACATCTCGGGCCACTACCGCCGCTACCCGTTGGCCTGGACGGTGCAGGCCTGGCGCGAGGCGGGGATCGACGACGTGGCGGTGCGCACCATGAGCCTCGGCGGCGGCCTCGTCATGTGGGGGACCCGGGCCGGTGGCTGAGACCCCCCGCCCGGCCTTCTACGCGGCCCGACGCGGCGGGTGGCACGACTGGTGGACGGTCCTCCACCCGCCCTACACGGCCTGGCATCTCTCCTACGTCGTGCTGGGGGCCTCGCTCGCCCCCCGGGTCCAGGTGTCCCGGATGCTCGCCACCCTCCTGGCCTTCTTCCTGGCCGTCGGGATCGCGGCCCACTGCCTCGACGAGCTCCACGGGCGTCCCCTGCGCACCCTCATCCCGGCCCGGGCCCTGGTCGGCGCCACCCTGGTGTCGCTGGCCGGCGCCGTGGCCATCGGGGCCCTGGGGGTGGCGACGGTGGGCGCGGTGCTCATCCCCTTCATCGTGGTCGGCCCGCTCCTCGTCATCGCCTACAACGCCGAGCTCCTCGGCGGGGTCGTCCACACCGACGCCGGCTTCGCACTGGCCTGGGGTGCCTTCCCGGTCCTCACCGCCTACGCGGCCCAAGCGGGCACCTTGGCCCTGGCCCCGGCGCTGGCGGCCCTGGGCGCCTTCGCCCTGTCGTGGGCCCAGCGCAGCCTCTCCACGCCGGCCCGCACGCTGCGCCGATCGGTCCGCGCCGTGGACGGCGCCTTGACCATGGCGGACGGCACGGCCCGGCAGCTCGACGAGCGGTTCCTCCTCGCCCCCCTCGAGCGCGCCTTGCGGGCCATGTCATGGGGCATGGTCACCCTGGCGGCCGCCGTGGCCGTGGCCCGACTGACCTGACCGGCGACCGGCGCCCCTCGCCTAGGGCGGTGGGTCGGCCTCGAGGTGCCGCCGCATCCCGGCCACGGTCGCCTCGATGACGCGGTCATGGCCCCACCGCATGAGGGGGGAGGCCACCCGGGCCGCCAACCGCATGGGCCGCTGCTTCATCTCGACGGTCCACGACGCCTCGGCCCACGTGCCCCGGTCATGGGGTTCGAGCAGGAGGTGCGCTTCGCCCTCGAGATCCCCGTGCACGGTGGCATCGATCCGGGACGGCGGGGTGCAGCGATCCAGGACCACCCGGATGCGCATGGTGTAGGGCACCGGCGGGGAGACCAGCCCGTGCAGCACCGATCCCGCCACGAGCCCGGGCCCCTCGAGGCGGAACTCCCGCAACCACGACCACCACGCCTCGAACCGCTCGCAGTGCTCGATCGACCTCCACATGGCCTCCCGGGGGACGTCGAAGGAGAACCGCCCGCGGTAGTCGATGACCGAGGTCGATCGGGCCACGGGGCCTAGTCCCGGGCCGGTTCGTCGGGAGAGGCCGGTTCGTGGGGATAGACCGCCCGGCAGGCCGGGCACCACCGCTCGACCTCGGCCATGGTCGGGCCCCGCCGCAGGGCCCCCTGCTCGTCGGTCTCGAGGTAGACCCGGCGCACGGGCTCGAGCGACACCTCCGCCCCGCCACAACTTTCGCACGTCGTACCTGGTGACGACCCTTTCTTCACCACCGCCGAACGGTACACTGGACCTCAGTATCCGGTCCCGACGCCGCCGGCAGCCCTCGTGCGCTGGACGGCAAGGAGGCCCCACATGGCACCCAAGATCACGGCCCCCGAGGTCCGTTCCCGCAAGCGGGCGCGCGGCGCTCCACCCCTCGTGATGCTCACCGCCTACGACACCCCCGGGGCCCGCATCGCCGACGCGGCGGGGGTGGACATGATCCTGGTGGGCGACTCCCTGGCCAACAACGTCCTGGGCCTGGCCGACACCCTCCAGGTCGACGTGGGGGTCATGGCCCACCACGTGGCGGCCGTGGGCCGCGCCTCGACCCGGGCCCTGGTGGTGGGCGACATGCCCTGGCTCAGCTACCACGTGTCGGTGGAGGACACCATCCGCAACGCCGCCACCCTGGTCAGAGCGGGTGCGGAGGCCGTGAAGCTCGAGGGCGGCCGCTCCCGGGTGGCCATGATCGAGGCCCTGGTCGCCACCGAGATCCCGGTCATGGGCCATCTGGGCCTGACCCCCCAGTCGGTCCACGCCATGGGGGGCTACAAGGTCCAGGCCAAAGAGGCCGTCGCCGCCGAGGCCCTCCTCCTCGACGCCAAGGCCATCACCGCGGCGGGGGTCTTCGCCATGGTGCTCGAAGGGGTCCCCGACGTGGTGGCGGCCCGGATCACCGAGGAGGTCGACGTCCCCACCATCGGGATCGGGGCCGGACCCTCCTGTGACGGCCAGGTCCTGGTCTTCCACGACCTCCTCGGCCTGGGCGTGGGCCGGGTCCCCAAGTTCGTCCGCCGCTATGCGGACCTGGCCTCGGTGGCCGTGGAGTCGATCTCGGCCTGGGCCGCCGACGTCCGCTCCGGGGAGTTCCCCTCCGATGCCGAGACCTACCACCAGCCCGCCGACCCGGGCCCCGGGGGCTCCTGACCCACCCGTCAGGTACCATGGCCGCTGGCCACGGACCGGGTCACCATCCGGGACGGGCCGACCGTCAGAAGCCCTGCTCCGCCGGGTGGCGGAGCCCCGTTCGCCGAGTGGCGCGGGTCCAGAGGGAGGTGAGCCGCGCGTGCGGCCGTACGAAGCAATGATCATCTTCGACCCCGAGGTCGAAGAGGGGGCCATCCAGGGAGCCCTGGACCGGGCGCTCGAGGTGGTCCGGTCCAACGGAGGCACGACGGGCACCGTCGACCGCTGGGGCCGCCGCACCCTCGCCTACGAGATGAACAAGAAGCGCGAGGGCTACTACGTGGTGGCGGAGTTCACCGCCGAGCCCAAGGCGTCCGCCGAGCTCGACAGGTTTCTCGTGCTGGCCGATGAGGTCATGCGCCACAAGATCATCCGGGTGCCGGAGAAGGTCGCCGGCCGGGCACCGTCCAAAGCCCCCTCCGGGGCCAAGGTGCCCGCCGGGGACGCGGCTCGCAGCGCCGGCTGAGGCCGGTCGCGGAGGAGGAAGAAAGACATGGCAAACGGCAACAACATCACGCTCGTGGGGAACATCACCCGCGACCCCGAGCTCCGCTTCACCCCCACCGGCCAGGCCACGGCCACCTTCGGGTTGGCGGTCAACCGGCGCTGGCAGAACCGCCAGACCCAGGAATGGGAAGAGGCCACGTCGTTCTTCGACGTCGTGTGCTGGCGCGAGATGGCCGAGAACGCCTCCGAAAGCCTGGCCCGGGGCTCCCGGGTGATCGTCACCGGCCGGCTCGAGCAGCGGTCGTGGGAGACCCAGGACGGCGACAAGCGGTCCAAGGTCGAGGTGGTGGCCGACGAGATCGGCCCCAGCCTGCGGTGGGCCACGGCCCAGGTGACCAAGAACGAGCGCCGCGGTCCGGGCGAGGCGGCGCCCCCCCGGGGCGGCGGTGCCGACCGCCAGCCCGCCGCCCAGGCGGCGGGGAGCGGCTACGGCTTCGACGAGGAACCGTTCTGAGCCATGGCGAGCACCACGGAGAAGCCCTGCGCGCTGTGTCGGGACAAGGTCCAGTGGGTCGACTACAAGAACGTCACCCTGCTGCGCACCTACATGAGTGAGCGGGGCAAGATCCACGCCCGCCAGGTGACGGGGAACTGCGCCCGCCACCAAGGAGAGGTCTCGGTGGCCATCAAGACCGCGCGCGAGCTCGTGCTGCTGCCGCGCGGCGTCAGGAGTGTTGTGTGATGCGGGTCCTCTTGCGAAGTGACATCTCGGGTGTGGGGAAGAAGGGCGACATCGTCGACGTCGCCAAGGGCTTCGCCCGCAACTTCCTCTTCCCGACCGGGAGCGCCCTCGTCGCCACCGGGGGCGTCGAAGCCCAGGCGGCCTCGATGCGCAAGTCCCGTGCCCTGCGCGACGCCCAGGACAAGGAATCGGCGCAGGCCGTTGCGGACGTGCTGCGCACGGCCACGGTGACGATCACCGCCCGCGCCGCGGCGGAAGGACGACTGTTCGGTTCGGTCTCCACCACCGACATCGCCGAGGCGCTCGCCACCCAGACCGGCGCCGTGGTCGATCGCCGCAAGATCCACCTCACCGAGCCGCTCAAGTCGGTGGGGACCCACGCCGTCCCCCTCCGGTTGCATCCCGAGGTCGACGTCGAGCTGACCGTCGAGGTCGTGGCCGAGGCCTGAATGGCCTGACTGTCACACCCGGTTGCCACGGTGGGCCGGGTGCGACGACACCGGCGGACCCGGCTCCCGGGGTTATCCCCAGCCCCCGCCTCTCGGGGTGCGGGTCGTCCACATGGTTGTCCACCGCAAACATCGGGTTGTCCACCTCAAATTCCCAGGGTTGCACCCCTCGTTACCCCCAGGCCCGGTAGGCGAAGGTAGCGGGGACATGGCCCAACCCTACGAAGAGACCCCGGTACGCCGACTCCACCCCGTCGGCGCCCGCGTCCCGCCCCACAACCTCGACGCCGAGGAGTCCCTACTCGGGGCCATGCTGCTCTCTCGCGACGCCATCGCGGCCGCCCTCGAGTGCTGCGTGTCCGAGGACTTCTACAAGCCCGCCCACGGACACGTCTTCGCGGCGGTGACCGCCCTCTACGCCCGCGGCGAGCCCGCCGACCCCGTCACCGTGGCCGACGAGCTGCGCCGCCAGGGACTGCTCGACGCCGTGGGCGACGCCTCGGTACTGATCTCGTTGCAGGTGAACACCCCGTCGACGGCCAACGCCTCGCACTACGCCCGCATCGTCGAGGAGCACGCCCTGCTGCGCCGGCTCGTGGTGGTGGCGGGCGAGATCGCCGAGCTCGGCTTCAGCCTGCCCGAGGACGTCTCGACGGTGATCGACCGCGCCGAGGCCATGGTGTTCGAAGTGGCCCAGCGTCGCGTGGTCGACACCATGGCGCCCTTGCGCGAGCTCCTCGCCGCGAGCCTCGACCATCTCGAGAGCCTCTTCGAACGCGGCGACACCATCACCGGTGTCCCCACCGGCTACGGCGACCTCGACGAGCGCCTGGCCGGGTTGCAGAAGTCGAACCTCGTCGTGGTGGGGGCACGGCCCGCCATGGGCAAGACGAGCTTCGCCCTGGGCATCGCCCAGCACGCCGCGGTGCACGCCCGGGTGCCCGTGCTCGTCTTCTCGCTCGAGATGAGCCACCTCGAGCTCACCCAGCGCCTGCTGTGCTCCGAAGCGCACGTCGACGCCACCCGGATGCGCAACGGACGCCTCCTCGAGTCGGACTGGCCCAAGATCTCCGACGCCATCGGCCGTCTCGGCGACGCCCCCATCTACATCGACGACAACCCCAACCTCACCGTCATGGAGATCAGGGCCAAGGCGCGCCGTCTGAAAGCACGCGAGGGGCTCGGCCTCGTGATCGTCGACTACCTCCAGCTCATGAGCGGCCACACCAAGAGCCGGGCCGAGAACCGCCAGGTCGAGGTGTCCGAGATCAGCCGCGGCCTCAAGGTCCTCGCCCGCGAGCTCGACATCCCCGTGGTGGCGTTGTCGCAGCTCTCCCGAAATCTCGAGATGCGCCAGGACAAGCGGCCGGTGCTGGCCGACCTGCGCGAGTCGGGGTCGATCGAGCAGGACGCGGACGTGGTGCTCTTCATCTACCGCGACGAGATCTACAACCCCGACTCGGCCGAGCGGGGCTCGGCCGAGATCATCATCTCCAAGCACCGCAACGGGCCCACCGGCATGGTCCAACTCGCCTTCGTGGACCGCTTCACCCGCTTCGCCAGCATGGCCCGGGTCTGAGCGAGCGCGCCCCGAAGCGGTCCCGGCGGCTCGGGACCGGCGTTACGGTTTCGCCGATGACCCATGACGCCGCCATCGGGGACGACGCCACCGGGGACGCCGGCACCTTCGGCCGTGCCGTGCGAGCCGTGGCGGAGGGGACCGACCCGATCGAGGCGGCGCGGTCGGTGCTGGCGACCATGACCCCCGAGGAGCGGCTGTGGTGCCTCGACGGCGACCTCCCCTTCTGGGCCGGCCTGGGGGACCTGGGCACCGGCGGCTACCACAAGCGCCCGTTCCCCGCGGCTCGACTCGAGCGCCTCGGCATCCCCGGATTCGCCTTCTCCGACGGGCCCCGCGGCGTGGTCATCGGGCCGGCGACGTGCTTCCCGGTGAGCATGGCGCGCGGCGCCACCTGGGACGTCGACCTCGAGGAACGCATCGGCGAAGCCATCGGCCGCGAGCTGCGGGCCGTGGGCGCCACCCTGTACGGCGGGGTGTGCGTGAACGTCCTGCGTCACCCGGCGTGGGGCCGGGCCCAGGAGACCTACGGCGAGGACCCCGTGCACGTGGGCGAGCTGGGCGCGGCGCTGACACGCGGCGTCCAACGCCACGCCATGGCCTGTGTGAAGCACCTGGCGTGCAACTCCATGGAGAACGCGCGCTTCCTCGTCGACGTGACCGTGGACGAGGTCAGCCTGCACGAGGTGTTCCTCCCCCACTTCCGCCGCATCGTCGACGAGGGTGTGGCCGTCGTCATGAGCGCCTACAACTCGGTGAACGGGCATTGGTGCGGCGAGAACGGCGCCCTGTTGACCGAGGTGCTGCGCGACGAGTGGGGATTCGAAGGGTTCGTGATCAGCGACTGGATCTTCGGGCTGCGCCACGCGCCGGCGTCGGTGCCGGCCGGGCTCGACGTCGAGATGCCCTACCGGATGCTGCGCGCCCGGGACCTGCCCGGTGCCCTCGAGCGTCACGAGATCTCCTGGGACGACGTCGACCGCGCCGTGACCCGGCTGCTCGCCACCTTGCTGCGCTTCCACGACGTGCTCCGGACGCCGTCGCCGGGTATCGACGTCCTGGCCTGCGCCGAGCACCGCGCCCTGGCCCGCGAGGCGGCCGCCAAGTCCGCAGTGGTGCTGCGCAACGAACCGGTGGCCGGCACGCCGCTGCTCCCCCTCGACCCGGCCGCACTGCGGCGGGTGGCGGTGGTGGGTCGCCTGGGCGCGCTGCGCAATCTCGGCGACGGCGGATCGAGCGACGTGTGGGCCCCGACCGCGGTGACCGTGGTCGACGGTCTGGGCGCGTCGCTGGGTGGCACCGAGGTGGTCGCCCTCGACGGGGAGGACGTCGGGGCCGCCGCGTCCGGGGCGGCGTCGTGCGACGTGGCCGTGGTGGTGGTCGGCTACACCCGCCAGGACGAGGGCGAGTACATCGGCGGCGACTCGACCGCCCATCTGGCCGAGCTGTTCCCGGGCCCCGACGACCCCGACCTGGCGCAGCGCTTCACGGACTCCGTCGCGGCGGACCCGGGCCCCGACATGTCGAGGGCGGTCCCCGGTCCCGAGCCCATGGGGTTCGCCCCGGGCGGGGATCGCCTGTCCCTGCGCCTCCACGCCGAGGACGAGGCGCTCATCGCCGCGGTGGCGGCCGCCAATCCGCGTACCGTCGTGGCCATCGTGGCGGGCAGCGCCGTGGTCGTCTCGGCCTGGGACCGGCACGTGCCGGCCGTCGTGCAGTCCTGGTACGCGGGGATGGAGGGTGGCCACGGGCTGGCCGACGTGCTCCTGGGCACGGTCGACGCCGGGGGCCGGCTCCCCTTCACGGTGCCCAGCGACGAGGCGCACCTGCCCCCTTTCGAGCGCGACGCCGATGCGGTGACCTACGGCCCCTGGCACGGTTGGTGGCTCCTCGAGCGCGACGGCCACGCGCCGGCGTACCCCTTCGGGTTCGGGCTGTCGTACACGACGTTCCGGTGCGAGGCCTTCGCGGCCACCGTCGACGACGACGGGATCGTGGTGCGGGGCACGGTCCGCAACACGGGGCCCCGGCGCGGCACCGACGTGGTGCAGGTCTACGGCGGGCACCAGGGTTGGGACGCGGCGAACCGCCCGCGGCGCCGGCTGCTGGGCTTCGCCCGGGTCGAGACCGACGCCGGGTCCGGCGTCGACGTCGTCATCGCCATCCCGTGGGACCGCCTCGCCGTGCGCGACAGCGAACGCCATGGCTGGGCGGTCGAGCCCGGTGTCTACGTGCTCGACGTGGCCCGCCACGCCGCCGACCCGGCGGCGCTGCGGCTCACGGTGGAGGTGGCCGGCTCGGAGCCGGCGTCTCGCATCCTCTGAGGGCCTTCAGCCCGAGGCCTGCTCCGTGGCCACGGGGGTGCCCAAAGCGGCGTCCTCGGATGCGCCCGGCGCCGTCTCTCCGTTGGTCTGTGCGGTCGCTTGCTGCCGTGTTCCGGCTGAGGGTCCGGGATCGGTGGGCGCCAGCGGGATCCGCACCCAGAAGGTGGCGCCGGCGTTCCCGTTGTCCGAGGCGGGGTCCGACACCACCCCCACCGTGCCCCCGTGCGCATGGGCGATGGCCGAGACGATGCTCAGGCCGAGTCCCACACCGCCGGTGGCGCGCGCCCGGGTCTGATCGGCCCGGTGGAACGGCTCGAAGATGTGGGGCTGTTCGTCGAGGGCGATGCCCGGGCCGCGGTCGGAGACCTCGACACACGCCGTGGGGGCCTCGGTGCTCACCCGCACGTCGACGGGCGAGCCCTCGGGGGTGTGCAGCACGGCGTTGGTGAGCAGGTTGTCGACCACCTGGCGGAGGCGGTCGCCGTCGCCGACGACCGTGACGACCCCGGGCGCTTCGAGGCTGATGGCCCGGTCGGGGGCGCGCAGGCGCGCCGCGTGCACCGCGGCGGCCACCGTCGCGGTCAGGTCGACGTGCTCGAGCGCGATGGGCCGCTGGTGGTCGAGGCGGGCCAACAGCAGCAGATCGTCTACGAGCACGCTCATGCGGTTGGCCTCCTCCCGGATGTGGCGCATGGAGGTGGCGAGATCCTCGGGCCGGTCGCGCGCGCCGCGGTCGAAGAGCTCGGAATAGCCGCGTATCGACGTCAGGGGGGTGCGCAGCTCGTGCGAGGCGTCGGCCAGGAACCGCCGCAGACGCTCTTCCGAGGCGGCCCGGGCCGCGAAGGCCCCCTCGATGCCGGTCAGCATGACGTTGAGGGCGTTGCCCAGTTGCCCGACCTCGGTGCGCGTGTCGGTCGTCTCCACCCGTTGCGAGAGATCGCCGCCGGCGATGGCGCCGGCGGTGGCGGCCATCTCGTCGAGGGGTCGCAGGTTGCGTCGCACGATCCACCACGCCAACCCTCCGAGGCCGAGGATCACGCCGGCCGACACGAGCAGCTCGATGAGCACGAGCCGGCCGAGGGTGTGGTGGAGGTCGTTGAGCGGGATGGCGACGATCACCGTGCCGAGCGCGGTGCCCTCCACCCCGATGGGCTCGGCCAGGACCCGGTAGTTCACGTTCGAGGACCCGCCGCTGGTGGCGTCGAACAGGACCGGGCTCGTCGACGAGCTTCCCGATCCGGGCAGTGACAGCGGCAGCGTGGGCGCGGCCAGCGGGTAGGCCTCGGGCACGTTGATCTGGTTTCCGCTCTGGTCGCGCAGCTGGACCCACAAGCCGGGGGGCGGGAACACCCGGGCCTCGGGGGAATGCCCGTAGGGGCGGGTGAGCAGGTTCGCCACCTGGGTCCCGATGGGGATGGCGTCGTCTTGGAGCTGGGAGTCGACCTGGGAGAACAGGTAGGACCGCAACGACGCGTAGGTGGCCACGTCGGCGACGACCAGACCCACCGTCACGGCTCCGACGAGGACGAGGAGCAGCCGCAGGCGCAGCGTCACGGCTTACTCCGGGGTGGGGCGCAAGGAGTAGCCCACACCGCGCACGGTGTGGATCAGGCGGGGGCCGAGGGAGTCGATCTTCTTGCGCAGGTAGCTGATGTAGATCTCGACCACGTTGGCGTTGCCGTCGAAGTCGTAGTTCCAGACCCGGTCGAGGATCTGTGACTTCGACACCACCCGGCCGCTGTTGAGCATGAGATAGTG
Organism: Acidimicrobiales bacterium; assembly: GCA_050011815.1. GTDB lineage: Bacteria > Actinomycetota > Acidimicrobiia > Acidimicrobiales > UBA8190 > Chersky-840. Next base: position 167,937 of record JBEKIJ010000006.1, read on the forward strand.
CAGGAGCTTGAACTCGGTCGGGGTGAGCTCGATGCTCGTCGACCCCCGGTGGACCTCGTGGCTCTCCTCGTCGAGGCGCAGGTCGCTCACGCTCATGCGGCCGTCGTCGCCTTCGCCGTGCGCTCGCCGCAGGATGGCCCGCACCCGGACGATGAGCTCCTCCACGCTGAAGGGCTTGGTCATGTAGTCGTCGCCGCCCAGGGTGAAGCCCCGCAACTTGTCGTCGAGGGTGTCGCGCGCCGTGAGGAAGAGGACGGGCAACCGCCCGCCGATGCGGTCCCGGCCCATGCGCTCGAGGACGTCGAAGCCGCTCAGGTCGGGGAGCATGATGTCGAGGACGACGAGGTGGGGGCGGAACTTGGTCATCGCCTCGAGGGCGTCGCGTCCCAGGTGCGACACCTCGACCTCCATGCCCTCGTAACGCAGGGCCATGGACAGGAGGTCGGTGATGCTGGGCTCGTCGTCGACGACAAGGATTCGGGAGGGCTCGGCCATGGGGATCGCTCCTAGCCTGCCCCCTGGACCTGTGAGATTTCTGTGAAGCGGTTCAGTGCAGAGGGGCGTGCCCCGCCGGCGTCAGAAGCCGGCCGCGGCCAGGTCCGGGCCCGACACCGGGGCGGGGAGGGTGGCCACGGTCGCCACCGACCCACGGGCGTCGGCCGACAGTGCTTCGGGATCGACGCCCAGGCCGGCCAGGGTCTCGTCGATCAGTCGAACGATCTCGTCGCAACGTTCACCCAGCCCCATGGACGACCCCTCCCTTCTGGATCACCATCGGCCCCCGCGCCCGGCTCCTGAAGCCGCTGTCCCGATCAACCGCCGACCGTGACCGGCCCGAGGGGCGGGCGCCACCGACGGGTGGCCCCGGGGCGCGCCTACGATGCGGCCGCGTGGACGAGGCCCACCAAGACGCCGCCGCCCGGGTGGCGCTGCGCCTGCTCGTCGACACCTACGCGCGCCAGGTCGACCGGCGCGACACCGACGCCGTGGCCGGGCTCTTCAGCGCCGAGGGCCGGCTCGTGGCCCACTTCCACACCGGGCCCGACGGCGCCCCCACGGTGCGTACCGGGCGGGACGAGATCGCCGCCGCCCTGGTGGCCGGCCTCGACCGGTATCTCGCCACCACGCACGTGGTCGGAGGCCAGGTCGTCGAGGTCGACGGCGACCGGGCCGCCGGCGAGACGGTGTGCCTGGCCCATCACGTCTACGAGCGCGACGGCGTCACCCGGCTGCTCGTCATGGCTGTGCGCTACCAGGACGATTTCGTGTGCGAGTCCGGTACCTGGCGTTTCGCCCAGCGACAGCTGCGCCTCGACTGGCGCGACGACCGCCCCATGACCGAGCGTTGAGCACGTGACCACGCTCAAGATCGCCGCCCTCCCCCCCGTGCGGGCCGGGGTGTGCGCCGATCCCGACTGGATGGCGGGGTTCTGCCAGCACATCGAGGCTCTCGGCTTCGAGTCGGTGGTGGTGGTCGAGCACCCCCTCGTGATCGGGGACTACGCGAGCCGCTACCCCTATGCGCCCTCGGGACGCATGCCCCTCCCCGACGACTGCGCCATCCCCGACCCCATCGACCTCCTGGCCTACCTGGCCGGGGTCACCTCGACGCTCGGGCTGGCCACCGGGGTGCTCGTGCTGCCCGCCCATCACCCCGTGATCATGGCCAAGCGCCTGGCCACGGTGGACCGGTTGTCCAAGGGCCGGGTGCGGTTGTGCATCGGCGTGGGGTGGATGCGTGAGGAGCTCGAAGCCTGTGGCGTCGACTTCGCCAGCCGGGGTCGGCGCACCGACGAGTGCATCGACGTGATGCGCGCCCTGTGGGCCGACACCGAGCCGGAGGGCGCGTCGTTCGACGGCGAGTTCTTCTCCTTCTCCCACGCCCACACCCACCCCAAGCCGTTCCGACCGGGGGGCGTGCCCGTGCACATCGGGGGGCACAGCGCGCCGTCGATCCGGCGGGCGGCGCGGCGCGGCGACGGGTGGCAGCCCCTGGGCCTGTGGGGGGACGAGCTCGCCCAGGCATTGGCGCGCCTGGACGAGGAGATCGTCGCGGCCGGACGCCGACGCGACGCGCTCGAGCTCACCATCAGCGCCCTGGCCGCCCAGGCCACGCCCGAGACCCTCGACAAGCTCCTCGCCCTGGGCGTCGACCGCCTGGTGGTGACCTGCGTGCAACCGGACCTCGATGCCGCCAAGGAGGAGATGTCGGCGGTCGCCGAGCGCGTCGGCCTGCGGGGTACCCGATGAGGATCGCCGTGCTCGTGAAGCAGGTGCCCCGCGTGGAGGAGATGGAGCTGGGCCCCGACGGACGGCTCCGGCGCGAGGGCGTCGAGCTCGAGATGAACGCCTACTGCCGACGGGCGGTGAGCAAGGGCGTGGAGGTCGCCCGCGAGCGCGGCGGCACCTGCGTGGTGTTCACCCTGGGCCCCCCGGTGGCCGAGGACTCGCTGCGCGAAGCGGTGGCGTGGGGCGCGGACCAGGGCGTGCTCGTCACCGACCCGGACTTCGCCGGGTCCGACACCCTGGCCACGGCGGCGGCCCTGGCGGCGGCCCTGCGCCGGGAGGGACCCTTCGACCTGGTCCTGGTGGGGCGCAACTCGATCGACGCCGACACCGGCCAGGTGGGGCCCGAGGTCGCCGAGCTGCTCGACCTCCCCTTCGCGGCGGGGGTCAAGGAGCTGACGCTGACCGACCAGGGTGCGGAGGTCCGCTGCGAGCTCGACGACGGCTGGCGCGACGTGCAGGTGGCGCTCCCGGCGGTGCTGTCCACGGCCGAGCGGCTGACCGAGCCCTGCAAGGTGCCCCCCGAGGGGCGCGCCGCCGTGGACGCGGGCCGCATCCGCCGGCTGGGCGCGGCCGATCTCGGGCCCGGGCCCTGGGGCGCGGCCGGGAGCCCCACGACGGTGGGCGAGGTGCGGTCCCTGGAGCTGGCCCGCCACCGGGTCGTGCTCTCGGGGGATGTCGCCACCCAGGTCGAGGCGGCCGTCGAGATGCTGGGGCGGTGGGGCGCGCTCGACGCCGTGCACCACCGGGCCGCGGAGGGCCCGCCGGCCGACGCCGCGGGCGGGGCCGAGCCCGACGTGGACGCCGTGCCCGGTCCGAGCCCCGGCGCCGACGGGAACGATGCCCCGGTCGTGGCCGTGGTCATCGAGCCCGACCGGCTCCGCATGGCCCGCGAGCTGCTGGGCGAGGCCGTGCACGTGGCCCGCAGCGTCTCGGGCACGGTGGTGGCCATCGGCCCCGAGCGCGCCGACACCGCCGAGCTGGCCTCGTGGGGCGCGGACCGCGCCGTGTCTCTGTCGGGGACGGCGGTGGAAGAGGACGTGGCCAGGGCGCTGGCGGACTGGTGCCAAGCCACGCCGCCCTGGGCCGTCCTGGTGCCCGGCACGCTGTGGGGGCGCGAGGTGGCCGCCCGGGCGGCGGCCCGTCTCGGGGCGGGGCTCACCGGCGACGCCGTGGGGTTCGGTGTCGAGCACGGCCGCCTGGTGGCGTGGAAGCCCGCCTTCGGGGGTGCCCTGGTGGCGGCCATCAGATGTGGTTCCGAGGTGCAGATGGCGACGGTGCGCCCCGGGGTCCTCCCCCTGCGCGCCCCCAGACCGGTCGGCGCGCCGGTGCCTCTCGACGAGGTGGCCGGTGGCACCCGGGGACGGGTGCGCGTGGTGGCGTCGGGCCGCGACGACGAGGTGGAGGCCCTCCTGGCGGCGCGCACCGTGGTGGCCGTGGGCCAGGGGGTCGCCCCCGGCGAGTACGGGGACCTCGACCCGCTGCTCAAGGTGCTCGGCGCCGAGCTGGGCGCGTCGCGCAAGGTGACCGACAACGGATGGCTGCCCCGGGCCCGCCAGATCGGCATCACCGGGCACAGCGTGGCCCCCGCCCTCTACGTCGCCATCGGCGTGTCGGGGAAGTTCAACCACATCGTCGGGGCACGCGGGGCGGGCACCATCGTCGTCATCAACAACGATCCCGAGGCGCCCGTCCTCCAGTGGGCCGACGTCGCCATCGTCGGCGACTGGCACGAGGCCGTGCCCCTCCTGGTCGACGCCCTCGGCTAGGACGCCCCGTAGTGTCTTGCCTGTGTGGCGCGAGCAGGTCGGCATCGACGACGTCCGCGCCGCCTCGCAGCGGTTGGCACCCCTCGGGGTCCTGACCCCGCTCCAGCTCAGCGAGCGGCTCTCGCAGCGCTACGGCGCCACGGTGTACGTGAAGCGAGAAGACCTCCAGGTCGTCCGCTCCTACAAGATCCGCGGTGCCTACAACTTCATCGCCGGGCTCTCGCCAGAGGCCCTGGCGGCCGGGGTGGTATGTGCCAGCGCCGGCAACCACGCCCAGGGGGTGGCGTGGAGCTGTCGCCACCTGGGCGTGCACGGCTCGGTGTTCCTGCCCGTGCGCACCCCGCGCCAGAAGGTGGCCCGCATCCGGGCGCTGGCCGGTGACCTCGTCGACGTGCATTTCGCCGGGGAGAGCTACGACGACGCCCTGGCCGCGGCGCGGGCCGCGGCGGCCGAGACCGGGGCCACCGTCGTCCCCACCTTCGACCATCCCGCCACCATCGCGGGCCAGGGCACCATCGCCCTGGAGATCGTGGACCAGCTCGACGGCGCCCCCGACGTCGTGGTCGTCCCCGTGGGCGGGGGTGGGCTCGTGTCGGGGATCGCCGTCGTCCTCGACGGGCTCGGGGCCGCCACCGAGGTGGTGGCGGTGCAGCCCGCCGGGGCCCCGGCCATGGAGCGCTCCCTCGAGGCGGGCCGGCCCGTCACCATCGACATCGAGGACGACTTCGTCGACGGCGCCGTGGTGCGCACGCCCGGTGAGCTCACCTTCTCCATCGTCCGCGACCTGGTGACGCGCGTGGTGGTGGTCGAAGAGGGCCGGGTGTGCACCGAGCAGCTCGACCTCTACCAGATCGACGGCATCGTGGCCGAGCCCGCCGGCGCCCTCGCCACCGCCGCGCTCGACGCCATCGCGCCCGACATCGGGGGCCGGAGCGTGGTGTGCATCTTGAGCGGGGGCAACAACGACGTGGCCCGCTACGACGAGATCATCGAGCGGAGCCTCGTCCACCAGGGCCTCAAGCACTACTTCATCGTGGACTTCCCCCAGCGCCCCGGGGCGCTGCGCCAGTTCCTCGACGAGTGCCTCGGCACCACCGACGACATCGTGCTCTTCGAGTACATGAAGAAGAACGACCGCGAGCTGGGGCCCGCCATCGTGGGGGTGGAGCTCGCCGAGCGAGCCGACCTGGGACCCCTGCTGGCCCGCATCCGCACGTCGGGGCTCGACGTCCAGCTCCTGCCCCCCGACAGCCCGGTGTTCCGTCTCCTCATCTGAGAAACCGCGGACCTCTCAGTGCGCGCCTTCGGGAGCGAGGGCGGGATGGAACGTGATCTCGGGCATGGGCTCGGGCTCGGGAGCCGCCGCCGCGAGGTTCTGCGCCGCCTCGGCGGCGTCGGACGCGGTGAAGGCGACGGTGGTGCAGCAGAACTCCACCATGATCCCGTTGGGGTCGGTGGCGTAGATCGAGCGGCACCACCCGTGGTCGATCTCGGCCACCTCGACGCCGTGCTCCTGCCACCGCCGACGACAGCGGTCGAAGTCCTCGAGGTCGGGCGAGTCGAAGGCGATGTGGTTGACCCACTCCGGTAGCCCCAGGCCCTTGGAGATGGCCGGGTTGAAGTCGGTGCTGATGGTGTCGTCGTGGAGGTCCCACACCGCCAGCATCCCGCCACCCCCGGTGTCGTAGAAGACGTGCTTGGCCCATCCCCCGCCCGGAGACCCGGTGGGGGCCACCACCGTCTTCACGAGGGTGAACCCCATGGCCCCGGTGTAGAAGCGGTGGGTGGCGTCGATGTCGGTGGTGGCCAGGGCCACGTGATGGAAAGCCATGGTGACCAGGCTACGTCCGACGCCGGGCCTGGTGCCGTCCGCACCGTGTCGGTCGAGACCTAGAGATTGAGGTCCTTCTTGGGCCGCACCACGAGCGAGGCCAGGTGGACGCCGGCGGGGCGGGTGATGGCCCACAGCACGGCCTCGGCCACGTCCTCGGGCGCGCAGAGGTGCTCGGCCATCGCCTGCTGGGCGTGCTCGAGCACCTCGTCGGAAAGGCGGTCGCCGGGGGTGAACTGGGCCGTGTCGGTGTCCCCGCCCATGGAGCTCACCATGAGCTCGAGCACGCCGGGGTCGAAGTTCCGGGCGAAGCTCGTGGCGATGGCGCCGGGCATGATCGTGACCACCTTGATGGGGTCGTCGAGCAGCTCGCGCCGCAGCGACTCGTTGATGCAGTTCACGGCGTGCTTGGTGGCGCCGTAGACACCCGACGCCGGTTGCAGCGAGGCCACCGACGAGATGTTCACGATGTGGCCCTCGGCGCCACAGGCCCGCATGGCGCGCACCGCCGCTTGTGATCCCACCAGCAGAGCGAGGACGTTGGTCTCCAACATCACGCGCCAGTGCTCGGGATCGGCGTCCATGATGGGCGCGGGGTAGCTCACCCCGGCGTTGTTGACCATGACGTCGAGACGGCCTGTCGACGACATGGCGAAGTCCACCAAGGCGCGCGCCTGGGCCACGTCGCGGACGTCGTGGACATGGGCCTCGGCGCTCCCGCCCGTGGCTGTGATGCGCGCCACCGACTCGTCCATGGCCGCTTGGGTGCGGCCGCCGAGCACCACGTGGGCGCCGGCCCCACCCAGGGACTGCGCGATGGCCCGGCCGATCCCGCTCGAGGCTCCCGTCACGACGGCCGTGCGCCCGGCCAGGGTCTTGTCCGGTGCTGGTGCTCCTGCCATGGGTCGGGCCTCCTCGTGACCGTGGGGGGATCACCATAGGACCGGTTCCCGGTGCGCCCCGGCGTCGACCCGACTCGTCCCCACCAGGGGCCGCTCGGTACGATGCCCAGGTGAGCGACGTCCTGCCCCCGCCGACCGGCGCCGCCCGCGCCCCGGCGCGGCCCACCCAGGGACGATTCTCGGCCTGGGTCGAGGTGCTGCGCACCACCAACCCGCCCAAGGGCCGTCCCCTCGACCCCGTGTCGCGCTGGCTGGTGCTCACGCGCGCCGCCGTGCTCCCCATGACACTCGTGGCCGGCGGGGTGGCCACGTGCCTGGCCGTGCGCCGCCACGGGTTCGACGTCGGCCTGCTCCTGCTGGCCTTCGCCGGGCTCATCCTCGCCCACTGCGCCAACAACCTCATGAACGACCTGTTCGACGCCGAGGTGGGCGCCGACACCGCCTCGTATCCCCGGGCCCTGTACGCCCCGCACCCCGTGCTGTCGGGGATGGTGTCGCGCGGACGGCTGGCGCGCGCCGCGCTGCTCGTGAACGTCCTCGACCTCGCCATCCTGGTGGTCCTGGCCGTCTACCGGGGCTGGCCCGTGGTCGGATTCGCCCTGGGGGGCTTCCTGCTGTCCGTCGCCTATACCGCCCCGCCGCTGCGGCTCAAGAAGCGGGGCCTCGGGGAGCCCGACGTCTTTCTGGTGTGGGGCCCCCTCATGGTGTGCGGCACCTACTACGCCGCCGTCGGGCATCTGCCCTGGGAGATCGTGGTGGCCTCGGTGCCCTACGGCCTGCTGTGCACGGCCGTGCTCATGGGCAAGCACATCGACAAGGCCCCCTTCGACGAGCCCCTGGGGATCCGCACCCTTCCCGTCGTGCTGGGCGAGCGCCGGGCCCGGGCCGCCACCATCGGCCTCATGGTGGCCTTCTACGTGACGGTGGTGGTGTGCGTGGCGGTGCGGGCCCTTCCCTGGCCCGCCCTCTTGAGCATCGCGGCGGTGCCCAAGCTCGTCCAGGCCTGGAAGTACTTCGCCCAGCCCAAGCCCGACGCGCCCCCCGAGGGGTTCCCGGTGTGGCCGCTGTGGTTCGCGGCCATCGCCTTCGTGCACACCCGCCGGGCCGGCTCGCTGCTCGTGCTCGGCCTCATCATCGCCGCCGCCGCCAACATCCGCTGAGCCGGGCGCGCACCGTTCCTCCGGCGGGTGGTGCCGCCAGCGGAGCGGGGCTAGGAGTTCGTTCCCTGTTGGCGGACGTACTCGGCCGTGCCGGCGAGGAACTGCTCCACGTTGGCGGCCTTGCTCGAGGCCACGTCGCCGAACCAGGCCGGGACGTACACCTGCGCCGCCTCGTCGGCCAGGCCCTGCATGATGGTGGCGACGGCCTCGTCGACGGTGATCGACTCCACCTGGGCCACGAAGGGGTCGTTGTCGGGAAGAGTGAAGAGCTCGGTGTCGACCACGCCGGGATACACGACGGTCACCTTGACACCGGTGTCCCACAGGTCGACGGCCATGGACTCGGAGAACACGGTCACCGCCGCTTTGGTCGCCGCGTAGGCGGCTTCTCCCGGCGGGCTCAGGGTGGCGGCCACCGACGAGATGTTGAGGATGCGGCCTTCGCCGCGCTCGAGCATCTGGGGGAGCAGGGCCAGGGTGAGCCGCACCGGGCTCGAGTAGTTGATGTTCATGACGGCGTCCACGGTGGCCGCATCGAGGGCGGTGACGTGGCGACGCTTGGGGATGCCGGCGTTGTTCACGAGCACGTCGACCCCGCCGAGCTCGCTCATGGCGTCGACGGCCAGGGCGTCGACGGCGGCGTGCTGGGCCAGGTCTGCCACCCACATGCGCGACGAGGGGCTGTGCCGGCGACAGCGCTCGAGGACCTCGGCCAACCGGTCGGCACGGCGTGCCACCAGGCCCACCGTCGCCCCCGCTTTGGCGAACGCCTCGGCGAGCCCGGCCCCGATGCCCGACGACGCCCCTGTCACGAGCACCCGCCGACCGGCAACGTCGTATGTCATGGTCCCACCCCCGTCTCCGAACCCTGATCTTCGCTCAGATGAGACGGCCTACGCTCGCAGGGCGCAGCTCGAGGAGGCAACGTGGAGACCAGGGTCACCGACATGCTCGGGGTGGAGTTCCCCATCCTGGCGTTCAGCCACTGCCGGGACGTGGTGGCCGCTGTCACCAAGGCGGGGGGGTTCGGCGTCCTGGGGGCCGTCGCCCACACGCCGGACCAGCTCGACGTGGACCTGCGGTGGATCGAGGAGCAGACCAAAGGGGGTCGCTACGGCGTCGACCTCCTCCTGCCGGTCAAGTACGCCGGGGCCGAGGAGGGCGGGATCGACGCCGAGGCCGTGGCGCAGCTGCTTCCCCCCGCCCAGCAGGCCTTCGTCGACGACATCCTGGCCCGCTACGACGTGCCCGCGCTCCCCGCCGAGATCGGCGCCGGCTCGCCCCGCAACGTGCTCGCCAACGTGGCCTCCAAAGGCTACGAGCCCCTCCTCGACGTGGCCTTCGCCCATGACATGGCGCTGGTGGCGAGCGCCCTCGGACCCCCGCCGCCCTCGGTCATCACGCGGGCCCATGACGCCGGGGTTGTGGTCGCCGCCCTGGCCGGCACCGTGACCCACGCCCAGCGCCACCAGGCCGCCGGCGTCGATCTCATCGTGGCCCAGGGGACCGAGGCCGGGGGCCACACCGGGGAGATCTCGACCATGGTGCTCGTCCCCGAGGTCGTCGACGCCGTGTTCCCCACGCCGGTGCTGGCCGCGGGCGGGATCGGCAACGGGCGCCAGATCGCCGCCGCCCTGGCCCTCGGGGCCCAGGGGGTGTGGTGCGGCTCGGTGTGGCTCACCACCGAGGAGGCCGAGACCCACCCCGTGGTGAAGCAGAAGTTCCTGGCCGCCACCTCGAGAGACACCATCCGGTCGCGGTCGCTCACGGGCAAGCCCGCCCGCATGCTGCGCAGCGCCTGGACCGACGAGTGGGAGGGGGCGTCGTCACCGGGGGCGCTCCCCATGCCCCTGCAGAGCGCGCTGGTGGCCGAGGCCCAGCTCCGCATCAACCGCGCCGCGGCCACCGAAGGCTCGGGGTCACAGAAGCTGGCCAACTACTTCGTCGGGCAGGTGGTGGGACAGCTCGATGCCATCCGTCCCGCCCGCCAGGTCGTCCTCGACATGATGACGGAGTACGCCGAGGTGGCCCAGCGCTTCGCCGATCAGGTCGCCCAGGAGAGCGAGTAGCGCGCCGGGGTCATCCCCCCACGGGGGCGCTGGGGGTGAACACGACAGGCAGCGTCTCGAACCCCACGATGAAATTCGAGGACCGCAGCGGCTGCTTGTCCTCGCCGGCCAGAGCGATGTCGGGGAGCCGGTCGAGGATCCGGTCGACCATGCCGACGATCTCGGCGCGGGCCAGGCGGTGCCCGAGACACAGGTGCGCCCCGTAGCCGAAGGCCACGTGATCGTTGGGCTGGCGGTGGATGTCGAAGGACTCGGGATCGGTGAAAACCGTCTCGTCACGGTTGGCCGAGGGGTAGAGGAGTAAGACGTTCTGGCCGGCGCGGATGGTCTCGCCGTGCAGCTCCACGTCACGCGTGGCCTTGCGGTTGAAGTTCTTGATGGGCGTCACCCAGCGCAGCATCTCCTCGACCGCCTCGGGGAGCAGCCCCCGGTCACCCCGCAGCTCCTCGAGCTGGTCGGTGCGGCGCAGGAGGGCTTCCATCCCGCCGCTGATCACGTGCCGGCTCGTCTCGTCCCCGCCGATGAGGAGCAATAGCGACTCGTAGACCAGGGAGTCGTCGTCGATGCGCTCGCCGTCGATCTCGCCCTGCACGAGCACCCCGAGGAGATCGTCGGCGGACATGGACCGGCGCCGTTCGTCGATGAGCTCCCGGATGAACCCGTCCCACTCCGCAAAGGCGTTGGCCGCCTTGGTGAAGGCGTCGGGGTCCTTCGATCCCTGGGACATGAGCATGGTGTCGGACCACTCGAGGAGGCGTTCCCAGTCCTTGGGGTCGAAGCCCAGCATGTCGGCGATGAGGACCAGGGGGAGCGGAGCGGCGATGTCGGCCACGAGGTCACAGGCCCCCTTCGCGCACACCCGGTCGAGGATCTCGTCGCACACGGCGCGGATGCGGGGCTCGCGGTCGCGCACCGCCTGGGGGGTGAACCCCGCGCTCACCAACCGTCGGCGCCGCCGGTGCTCGGGAGCGTCCATGTCGATCATGTAGGGGAGCGGGGTGTTGGGACGCGATCCCCCCGTGCTCGAGAAGGACTGGGGGTCCTGCCCGATCGCCTTCACGTCCTCGTAACGGGTGACGCCCCAGATGTCGTTGGGCTCGTCGTAGTAGGCGGGGGCGTGCCGGCGCATCCAGGCGAAGGCGGGGAAGGGGTCGTCGGCGAAGAAGTCGCCGTCCATCAGGTCGATGTGTGGGGCCCCGGCGTTGGCCATCGGTCGTGCCTCCCCTGATCTGTCTCACCACGCCCAGTGACCCCTAGACACGGCCAGTGGTCAGGCGTATCGTTCTACCGTCGTCGGCGGCTTGTCCACCGTAGGCGATATCGGGGGATGCGCGGGACGGGGCCGTCTCGGTACTGAGCGGTTCCTGGGGGGACCCGTCCCGCTACTCCCAAGGGTGCCGAGCCCGCCTCCGACCTCAGATCAAGCCCACCGACTTCAGCCACGTCTGGGCCACCGCGGCGGGTTGCTGCTTGTCGGCGGTGACGTCGAGGTTGAGCGTGGAGATGGCGTCGGTGGTCAACTTCTGGTCAAGGGCGTTCAGCGCGCCGGCCACCGCTGCGGTGTCGACCGACTTGCGGATGACCGGGACGATGTAGTCGGCGCCTTCGAGGTGCTTGTCGTCGGTGAGGGCCACGAAGTTGTTGCTCACGACGTTGCCGTCGCTGGAGAAGAGCTCGACCACCTGGACCTCGCCGTTCTTGAGCGCGGCCACACTCAGCGGTCCGGCTTCGTCGAGGGACTTGAAGCCGGCGAAGTTCAGTCCGTAGACCGACTTGAGCCCGGGCTCACAGCCGGCGAAGGTCGGGCACTCGGGCGGCCCTCCCAGCGTGAGCTTCGAGGCGTAGGGCGCCAGGCTCGAGATGGTGGTCAGGTGGTCCTTGGCCGCGGTGGCCTTGGTCACGGCGAAGACGTTGGTGTCGAGCGCCTGGCTGGCGGGCAGCACGGTCACCCCGAAGGACGACAGCGCGGTCTTGTCCGCGGCGATGGCGGTGCCGATCTGGGTACCGGCGGGCTGGGGGTTGCCGCCGTGCAGGTAGCCGAGCAGGGACGCCGCGTAATCGGGCTCGAGGTCGATCTGGCCGTGCTCGATGGCGGGGACGACGACGGCCCGGGTCCCGAGGGCCGACTCCACCTTGACCGGGTAGCCGGCGTGCTTGAGCACGTCCCCGTAGAGGTTGGCCACGATCTCCTGCTCTTCGAAGTTGGTGGCCCCGATCTTGATGGTGGGCTTGGCGGTGCCGGACCCGTTACTGGGACTGCTGCTGCAACCCGCCAATACAAGGGCGGTCGCAGCCACGGCGGCGGCGGTCATCAGTGTGCGTCGGAGCAGCATGGGGGGCCCTTTCCTCTGGGATCGGTGGCGCGAACCTAGTCCCGTGGCTCCGGCCGGACGAGGCCGAGGGCCGGGGCCGAGTATTCTGACTAACCCGATGGGTTTAGTCAAGTTAAGTGCCCGTGGCCATGGCCCTGGCCCGGGTCGGCACCGAGGCGGCCAGAGAGGTCGCCCCCCGGCGGCGCAGCGGCAGCGGGGTGAGGACCCGCTGCACCGCGCCCAGACCCAGCGCCACCACGGCGGCCAGCAGCGCCACCAACAGCGCCCCGCCGAAGGCCTCGACGGTGTTGTTGGTGTTGAGACCGGAGATGACCGGGGTGCCGAGGTCGCTGTAGCTGACGTAGGCGGCCAACGTCGAGGTCGCCACCACCTCGATCGATGCCGTCCTGACCCCGGCCATGAGGAACGGTGTGGCCAAGGGCAACTCCACGGTGCGCAACACCTGGCCGCCGGTCAGGCCCATGGCCTTGGCCGCGTCGCGCACCTCGGCGTCGACCTCGCGCATGCCCACGTAGGTGTTGGTGAGGATGGGCGGGATGGCGAGGACGACGAGGGCGAGGAAGGCGGCGAGGAACCCTCCCCATTTGAGCGAGATCCACGGCACGATGGCGAACAGGGTCAGCAGGGCGAGGCTGGGGACGGCGCGCGCCGCGTTGGCGGCGTTCACCGCCACTAACCCGCCCCGGCCGCTGTGGCCGAGGACGAGACCGATGCCACCGCCGATGACCAGTGCCCCGACCACCACGGCCAGCGACAGCTCGGCTTGGCGCCACAGGAGCTCGGGGATACCGGTCGACCCCTTCCAGTTCGCCGCGGTGGTGAACCAACCGGCCACGCTGGCGACGAAGTGCCGGAAGTGGTCCCAGATCTCCATGTCAGCCCACCTGGGCCCGACGGGCCGAACGCGACCAGGGGACCACCAATCGCTGCACGCCCACCAGGAGCAGGTCACACAGCGCGGCCAGCACGACGGAGAGGACGAGCCCCACGATGATGGGGGTGTAGAAGCCGATGTTGAACCCGTAGGTGATCTGTTGGCCCAGTCCCCCGAGCCCGATCAAGGCGGTCACGGTGACCAAGCCGATGACCGTGGCGGTGGCGACCCGGAGCCCGGCGAACACGTACGGCAGCGCCAGGGGCAACTCGACCCGGATCAGCGCGGCGCGCCGCGAGTAGCCCATGGCCGTGGCCGCCTCTCTGGCGTCGGCGGGCACGGCGTCGAGGCCGGCCACCGTGTTCCAGATCAGGATGAGCAGGGTGTAGCCCACGAGGGCGATCTCCGCCGTCGGATACGACGCCACGTATCCCGTGATGGGCCCGAGGATGGCGAAGAGCGCCAGCGACGGGATGATGTAGAGGGCGCTGGCCACACCGAACACGGGAGGCCGCAGAATCCGGTACCGCCAGGCCACCATGGCCAGGGGCAGGGACAGGCACAGGCCGATGAGAAGCGCCAGGGCGGTGAGCGAGATGTGCTGCAACAGATCGGAGCTGATCTGGCCCCATTGCCCCGAGACGTAGCTCCACTGGAAGAAGGGCTGGGCCGTCTCCATCGCCGCGACTCTAACGGGACGGGCTGGAGCGGCGCCCTAACGTAGACACCCGTGATCACGTTGGAGCGGGTCTCCAAGAGCTACGCCGACGGCACCGTGGCCGTGGCCGCGTTGAGCCTGGAGATCGGCGACGGGGAGCTCACCGTCCTCGTGGGACCGTCGGGATGCGGCAAGACCACCACGTTGCGGATGATCAACCGGCTCATCGAGCCGACCTCGGGGGCGATCTTCATCGCCGGGGAGAACGTGCTGGACAAGGATCCGGTGCTCATGCGCCGGAGCATCGGCTACGTGATCCAACAGGGCGGCCTCTTCCCGCACCGGCGCGTCTTCGACAACGTCGCCGTCGTTCCCCGCCTACTCGGGTGGGACAGCGCCCGTGTCGAGCGCCGCGTCGACGAGTTGCTCGAACTGGTCGGCCTCGAACCCAAGAACTACGGGCGGCGCTTCCCCCACGAGCTCTCCGGTGGCGAACGGCAACGGGTCGGGGTGGCCCGCGCCCTCGGCGCCGATCCCCCGGTGCTGCTCATGGACGAGCCCTTCGCTGCGGTGGACCCGGTCACCCGGCAACGCCTGCAGAACCAGTTCCTCGAACTCCAAGCCGAGCTCAACAAGTCGATCGTGTTCGTCACCCACGACATCGAGGAGGCGGCCAAGCTCGGAGACCGCATCGCCGTGCTGTCCAAGGGAGGCGTCCTCGAGCAGTACGACACCCCCGCCGAGATCCTCGGCCGTCCCGCCACCGCCTTCGTGGCGGACTTCGTGGGCGCTGACCGCGGCGTGCGGCGCCTGGCCGTCGTCCGCATCGAACCGGGGGACCTGGCCACCCCGCCGGTACTCCCCCCCACCGCCACCATGGAGGAGGCGCGGGGAGTGGCGAACGACTCCGAGGCCAAGACGGCCGTCGTGGTCGACGACAACGGTCGACTGCTGGGATGGGTCTCGCTCGAACCGGGCCCGGAGGGGACGGTGGGCGCCCACACCGAGAAGTTCGCCGCCCAGGTGCCGCTGGGCACCACCCTGCGGGCCGCGCTGGGCGAGATGCTCCAGCACGACATCCGCTGGCTCCCGGTGATCGACGACACCGAGCACTATCTGGGTGTCCTCACCCCCAACCGCCTCCACGCCGCCATGCGGCGCTCGGTGGGCGGCAACCCCATCGAGTCCTGACCCCGACCCCGGGAGTCCTCCTCAGAGGGCGAGCCCCACCACGGGGGCGTTCAGTCGCGTTCCCCCCATGGACCCGAAGAACGGGGCGTGGAAACTGAAGATGCCGCCGTCACGAGCCACCTCCCAGTACCCCCCGGCGGCGGGGTCCGCCGCCATCCCGACGACGGGGGCGGAGAGGGCGGATCCCCCCATGGACCCGAAGAACGGGGCGTGGAAGGCGAACACCCCGCCGTCACTGGCCACCTCCCAGTAGCCGCCGGTCCAGGGGTCGAGAGCGATGCCCACGATGGGGGCGTCCAGTGGGGTGCCACCCATCGACCCGTAGAACGGGGCATGGAAACTGAACACCCCGCCGTCACTGGCCACCTCCTCGTACCCCCCGGCGGCGGGGTCGGCGACCATGCCCACGATGGGGGCGTTCAGGCGCGTTCCCCCCATCGACCCGTAGAACGGGGCGTGGAAGGCGAACACCCCGCCGTCACTGGCCACCTCCCAGTAGCCCCCGGTGGCGACATCGGCGGCGATGCCCACGATGGGGGCGTTCAGCTGCGTGCCTCCCATAGAGCCGTAGAACGGGGCGTGGAAGGCGAACACCCCGCCGTCACTGGCCACCTCCCAGTAGCCCCCCGTCCAGGGGTCCAGGGCGATGCCCACGATGGGAGCGTCCAGTGGGGTGCCGCCCATCGACCCGTCGAAAGGAGAAGCCAAAGCGAACACGCCGCCGTCGCTGGCCACCTCCCGGTACCCCCCCGTGGCCGAGGGTGAGCTGCTCGGCGCCACCGGAGCCGCTCCCTGTGCACCTCTGAGGTACGGCGCCACGTTGTCGGCCCACGTGAACTGCATCGCCGGTGGGGCTCCGGAGGTCTCCACGAAGATCGCCGCCATCGAGGCGACGCCGTCGACGACCGCGTACCCGGCGCCGACGCTGCACGTCGTGCACGAACCCTCCGACAAGATGTTGTCGCGATGCACCCAGCAACCCGAGGCGTCGGCCGTTTGACAATCGATGTTGGGGCCGCCAAAACCGTCGTCGTACATCCAGATGTAGTCGGCCTCCAACGCGCTCTCGTCAGCCGATCCACCGGCCCACTCCGTGGCGACCCACGGGTATCCGCTGGGAGACGGGGGGTCGGCGTTCTCGCTCGCTCCGATCTGGGCGTCGACGTTCCAGAAGAAGCTCAGGCCCAGGAACGGTTGCAGCCCCCGATCGACGCGCTCGAGGTCGACGATCACGAAGATCTGCTCCCCCACGGTGAGAGACGCCCAGTTGCTGGGAAGGGCGATGGGCGACAGGCCCTCCGTGGCCAAGCCGTAGTTGATCTCCGCCAGCAGCGCCTGGGTGCAGGCCGTCGAGTCGTCGATGGGCTCGGCCCGACACTGGCCCTGTCCGGCGCTCGCCAGCGACGCCGGCAGGCTGACGTTGGCGACGGGATCACGGGGCGCCACCGAGGCTCCTCCCGGGGCGGTCGAGAATGCCGTGACCGCCCACACGACGGCGACCATTGCGGCTGCCAGCCACCCCCCCGTGCGTCGTGCCATCCCACCGACGTTCATAGCCGCTGTGGCGGGATGTGGTCCATCGTTAAGTCTGACGACACCCGCCTTGACCAGGACGGACGCGATCGAAACTATCGTCCTCCCAAGGACGCGACCTCGAGAGCACATGGAACTGACCACGAGCGACATGGCGAGCGGGGGCGACGCGGTGGCGCGCAACGCCGAGGGAAAGGCGATCTTCGTCCGAGGGGCCCTTCCGGGCGAGCGCGTGCGGGTCAAGGTCCTCGACGACCACGCCACCTACGCCGTCGGATCGATCGAGCGGGTGATCGAGGCGTCACCGCACCGGATCGCGCCGCCCTGCCCGGAGGTGGAGCGCGGCTGCGGTGCATGTCAGTGGCAGCACATCTCGATCGAGGCCCAGCGCCGATTGAAGACGGGGTTCGTGGTCGAGGCGGTCCAACGGGCCGGGCTCGAGTGCCCGGTCCCGAGTCCGACCGTCGAATTGGCCCCCTGGCATTTCCGGACGACGATCGACGCCGCCGTCAGCGACGGGCGCGCCGGTTTTCTCAGAGCGCGGTCCCACGAGGTGGTCCCGGTGCGGTCGTGCCTGGTGGCGCACCCCCTTCTCGAGGAGCTCCTTGTCGAGGCCCGGTATCCCGGGGCCCGCGAGGTGCTCCTGCGCTGTGGAGCGCACACGGGGGAACGGTTGGCGGCGACCACCCCGTCGGGTTTGGGGGCCGGCCTCCCCGACGACGTGCGATCGGGACACTTTCACGAGCATGCCGCCGGTCGTCGATGGCGGGTCTCGGCCCGGTCGTTCTTCCAGAGCCGCCCTGACGGTGCCGACGCATTGGCCGCCATCGTCGAGGCCGCCGCCGACGAGCTCGGGACTCCTTCCACGGCGGCCGATCTCTACAGCGGCGTCGGCCTGTTCGCCGGTGTCCTGGCGGCCCGGGGCTGGAAGGTGACCGCGGTCGAAGGCTCGCAGAGCGCCTTCGCGGACGCGCAGGTGAACCTCCGTGGACTCGAGGTCACAGTGAAACGCATCGACGTCACGAAGTGGGCGCCGACGCCGGTCGCCCTCGTCGTCGCCGACCCCAGTCGGATCGGACTGCGCCGTGAGGGAGTTGGTGTCGTGGCGGCCACCGGGGCTCGCCGGGTGGTCCTCGTCAGCTGCGACGCCGCGGGCCTGGGACGCGACGCCAAGCTGCTGCAGGAGGCCGGCTACGGGTTGACCGGTGTCACGCTCGTGGACCTCTTTCCCCATACCTTCCGTGTCGAAGCGGTGACGATCTACGACCGGGTGGGTCCCTAGGCACAGGTCGACCGCCGCCGCCGCCGGCTGGCAAGCTGGCGCCTCTTTGTGGGGACCGAGGGGGTGCGGGGATGGCAAAGGTCGAGTTCGGGGGCCGGATCGGACGCGATTGGCGGGACTCCGATCCGTGGTGGCCGCCGGTGCCGACACCACCCGAGGGCGCACCCAATGTCGTGCTCGTCGTCCTCGACGACGTCGGCTTCGCCCAGCTCGGCTGCTACGGGTCCGACATGGACACCCCCGTGCTCGACGGGCTGGCCGACCAGGGTGTGCGGCTGGCCAACTTCCACACCACCGCCCTGTGCTCGCCCACCCGGGCCTGTCTGCTCACGGGGCGCAACCATCACCGCAGCGCCATGGGTCGGGTCGCCGACCTGGCCATCGGCTTCCCCGGGTACTGGGGCAAGCCGCCCCGGGAGAACGGCTATCTCTCCGAGATCCTGCGGGCGCAGGGCTATGCCACCTACGCCATCGGGAAGTGGCACCTCACCCCCGAGGACGAGACCAACATGGCCGCCTCACGGGCCACCTGGCCGCTGGGCCGGGGCTTCGACCGGTGGTACGGGTTCCACGGCGGGGAGACCCACCAGTTCATGCCGGCCCTGTACCACGACAACCACGCCATCCGACCGCCCCGGTCGTTCGAGGACGGCTACCACCTGAGCGCGGATCTCGCCGATCACGCCATCGAGTTCCTGGGCGACCTGCGCGCCGTCGACGCCCACCAACCGTTCTTCCTCTATTTCTGCACCGGGGCGTGTCACTCCCCGCATCACGCCCCTCCCGAGTGGATCGAGCGCTACCGCGGCCACTTCGCCGGAGGATGGGACCGGTGGCGGGAGCGGACCTACGCGCGCCAGCTCGAGCTGGGGATCATCCCGGCCGGCACGGAGCTCTCCCCGCGCCCCCCCTGGGTCCCGGCCTGGGACACCCTGGGGGACCGGGAGCGCGCGCTGGCCGAACGGTTCATGGAGTGCTTCGCCGGCTACCTGAGCTACACCGACGCTCAGATCGGCCGGCTGTTCGCCTTCATCGACGACCTCGGCGACGCCGAGAACACGGTGGTCATGGTGGTGTCGGACAACGGGGCGAGCTCGGAGGGTGGGAGGGAGGGGTCGATCAACGACATCCGCCTGTCGAACTTCGACCCGGCGGGCGTGTCGGAGATGTACCGCCGCATCGACGAGATCGGCGGGCCCCTCAGCCACAACAACTACCCGTGGGGCTGGACCATGGCGGGCAACACTCCCTTCAAGCGATGGAAGCGCGAGGTCCACGAGGGCGGCGTGGCCGACCCGTGCATCGTGTCGTCCCTCTCGGGAAGTCGGGTGGCAGCGGGTGGTGTCCGCCACCAGTACGCCCACGCCGTCGACATCCTTCCCACGGTGTTGGAGTTGGTCGGTGTCGCCGCACCCGAGGAGATTGAGAGCATTCCCCAGTCACACCTCGACGGCACCAGCTTCGCCTATCTCCTCGGTGCGGGCGGGGAGAACGAGACCGGCCGGCACGTCACCCAGCACTTCGAGATGCTGGGCTCGCGGGCCATCTACCACGACGGCTGGAAAGCGGTGGCTTATCACCCCGTCGGACCGCTCTATGACGACGGGCTCAAAGTGAGCGCGCCCTTCGACGAGGACGTGTGGGAGCTCTACCACGTGGCCGAGGATCACTCCGAGGTGCACGACCTGGCCACCGAGCACCCCGAAAAGGTGGCCGAGCTGGTCGAACGGTGGTGGGACGAGGCGCGCCGCAACGACGTGCTCCCCCTCGACAACCGCGTCCTCGAGGCCATCGCCCATCCCAAGCCCGATCACCGACGACCGCGGGACACCTTCCGGTACTTCCCCGGGTTCGCTCAGGTGCCTGAGCCGGTGGCGGTCAACGTCCGTAACCGGTCCCATGCCATCACGGTCACCATCGACGTGCCCGAGGCAACGCGCCCCAACGGCGTGCTGCTCGCTCTGGGTTCCGCGCTGGGGGGGTGGTCCCTCCACTTCGTGGACGGGCAGCTGCGGTACGTCCACAACCTCTACGGCAAGACCCGACATGCCCTGCACGCCGAGGCGGCGTTGGGCTCGGGCCGCCACACCGTGGGGTTCACGTTCGAAAAGGACGAGGGCCTCGGGGGGCCGGCGACACTTCTCTACGACGGCGAGGTGGTGGCCGAGGGCGTGATCGACCGCTTCACGCCGTCGGGATTCAACGGCGTCGGCGTCGGCGTCACGTGCGGGTACGAGTGGGGCCCATCGGTGGGAGAGGGCTACACCGCTCCTTTCCCGTTCAACGGCACGATCGTGCGGGCCGAGGTGACCACGACCGGTCCCGTGGTCCGGGACCCCGTGCTGGAGGTTGCCGCCATCCTGGCCGAACAGTGACGAAAGGGAGGGAGACTGAGCCAGAAGCAGGGTGAAGCGCGTATCACCTGGATGTGGAAGTGACCGGTCTCACCTCTACAGAACGCAAGATCTGACGCACTTCGGGGAAATCCTGATCGACGCGGTCCCCGCCCAATGTGCTGGTCACATGCACCAGATCCGAAAGCCCCTCGCCCGGTACAAGAAACATGATGTGGAACTGCGCGACGGCACCCACGTCAGGTTGGTTGAAGGCAGCGGCCCGTCCCACTCCGCGTAAGCCGTCGAACTCCGCTTCAACCGGTTCCAGCATGGCTGCTTCAGGCTGAGCTCGAAGCTCAGCATCTAACGCTGCAGCCGCTTCGTCTAGCCGGAACTCGACACTCTCCCTGACCCAGGTGACGATGACGTTAGCGACGAATGTGCTCCCCACGGTCTGTTTGACTGCCGCCATAAGCGAGCCTGGCGCAATCAGCGGGCGCCAATCATCAGGCAAGACGATCGATACGGCGGGCGGGGCCGGGGCATACGTCCCCGGGAACTCGAGTTGCATCTGTGCTCCTTTATCCCATGAGTACCGACGGTTTATCCCATGAGTACCGACGGGTTGAGGCTATAGCCAGTTCTCTACGGAGGTCGCCACGTGCTCGACATCGTGGGCGACCTGTTGGGGATCCACTTTTATGCTGACTCCTCCAGTCACCCCAACACCGAGGGCAGCAGAGCCGCCAATACTGAACTGGACGTCAGACGCGGTCACTTGCGCGTCGATGTGAACAGTGGCACCAATGCCATCCTGCACTCCTGCGGTCTCGGTTCCGCCGATTGGGCCGAGACCCTCGGTCACTGATCCCTGGACTTGGTCACCCACGAAGGCACCGGCCGAGGCGCCAGCTCGGAGTCCGGAAAGGCCCAGACTTCCTGTCGCCTCGGCATTCACTTCGGCTGTCGTGTCCACTGATCCCTGCGCGCTCGCCCCAAACCCGCTTGAGCCGACCATTCTTGAGATTGTCACTCCGGAGATAGCCCCAGCGCCAGCAGCTGCGGAACCGGTCAAGCCGTGTGACAACGACATCGCCCCGCTTGCGGTCGCAACCGAATGTCCCTCTTCGTATGCCGAGAGCGATCCACGATACTGAACCCCGTCGATCGTTCCTTGCGTTGGGACCGTGACGACCGAGCCGCGCGTCCCACCACGCGTAACAGTTCCCGAATGGGATGCTGTCAGCTTCCGAACATCTCCGACTAGTCGTGCTACGCCGCTTGAACCTCCGACCGAGGCCCCGCCCCTCGCACCGTCATCCGAACTCGCTTGGCGCTGTTGGCTTGCCTCCATCCCGAGCTTGGCCGCCAGGTCTCGTAACGACCCCGTCACGGAGTTCACCATCGGCGAATGGATGTGCTGCCAATCGGACTGGAACGCCTCAGCGTCAGATCCCATCCAGGAGGTAGATCCC
>JBEKIJ010000007.1:0-108701 GCA_050011815.1 Acidimicrobiales bacterium
GGAAAGCCGACCTCGACACTCGTCTCGCGGCGCACCAGAGGCTGCTCGATCTCGATGACTGGGACTGAAACCATGTCAACGCCAGTGTCGGGCGAGCTCGTGGATCTCTCTTCGGGGATCGACGCCCTCCACCTGTCGGGCCAGGGAGACCTGTCGGGCGATTTCCTGGCTCGGCTCGACGAACTGCGCGAAGTGGCTGACGATTGGGAAGGAGCGGTTCCCTGTGGCATCGGGCCCCTCGTCTTCGCCCTCAGGCGGCATCCCTGGGGCAAGTACCGCTGCTGCCTGGAGCACCCCACCGGACGCGTCGGTTTCACCTCCAGCGATCGACTTCTTCCCATCTGAGTCCAACCTCGTTCCGAATTTCTCCACGCCGCCGGCCCCGCTGTCGCAGTCGCGACCTACCAACGACTGCTCGAGTCGGTGTGTCCGGACCTCTCTTTCGGTGTCAGTCGCCTCGACCTCTACAGCGACGTCGGTGGATGGTCACTGTCGGCTGATATCCGCACCCGTTTCGTGTGCCGGGCGACGCCAACCAAAGAGTGCGCCCCTACGACGATCCAATGGGGGAACGGTGGGAACAGAACCCGCATAGCGTCCGGGGTGCCGGGATTGGACTTTCACGACCTGCGCCCTACGGGCAACACGTCGCGGCGTCGACGGGAGCGAGCACGAAGGAATTGATGGCAGGCATGGGACACGCCAGCCCGCGAGCCGCGCTCATCTACCAGCACGCCACAGCAGAGCGCGACCGAGCCATCGCAGAGGCGTTGAGCGAGCTCACGTTGGCTGAAGAGCGCGCTCCGAGGGCCCGTGTCACGAAGGTGCCCAACGTGTTATCCACAGGACCGGTTCAGTCGACACTAGCTCTGACCAGGGAAACAGGGGAGCGGGCGACGGGAATCGAACCCGCATGACCAGCTTGGAAGGCTGGGACTCTGCCATTGAGCTACGCCCGCGGACTGGCCAAGGTTACCTTCGTCGCCACGAGCGGACCGATCGAGCGAAGCGGGCACGACTCGACGCACTGGTCGCTCGGTTGGTGGGTCCCGCGTCGTCGATGTGAGTCGGGGAGGGGGGATTTGAACCCCCGACCTCCTGCTCCCAAAGCAGGTGCGCTGCCAGGCTGCGCTACTCCCCGGTGTTCCCGGCCTGACCTGGGATTCTCCCGATCAGGCCCGTGCCATCTGGCTGTAGAGCATCTCGTGCGCACATGTTCAGAAACGGTGTGACAGCGGGATTGCCCGATGGAAAGGCTAGGCGATCTCGAGCGGTGGGCGAGATCCTTCGAGCGGCGGCTGCGAGTCGACGAGTCGGGCCGACGACGACGGACCGTCAGACAACGGGGGCGTCGATCCGGCACTTCCAGAGCTCCCGCTCCGTCCACAAGAGGCGGAGCTCGATCTCCCCGGAATCTTGGACTTAAGACCCTGGGCTCGAAACATGGGGCGGCTCAACATGGAGGTAAGGAGTACGCGAAGAGCGCTGGTGTGCATAGTCCGAGGGAGTGAATGACATGCCAATTTCCACGGCACCCAGACAGCGGGGACGGGCCCTGTGGTCCCGACCAGCAGCCCCGTCCGAGCCTCGTCTCGAGGACGGCCACGCGCCTATTTCCACGGCACCCAGACAGCGGGGACGGGCCCTGTGGTCCCGACCGGCAGCCCCGTCCGAGCGTCCTCTCGAGGACGGCCACGCGCCAATTCCCACGCCACCCAGACAGCGGAGACGGGCCCTGTGGTTCCGACCGGCAGCCCCGTCCGAGCCTCCTCTGGAGGACGCCAAGAGCGTGGTGGTCGCCGAGAGCTCGCTTGTGCTGACGTCGTTCGTGATCGCGATGGTGGTCATCATCGCCATTGCCGCGTTCGTCGCCATCGGACGGATCGGCGGGCCTACCTATCAGGCCACCATCGAAACTCTTGCACCGCAGGGCGCAAGCCAGGTCATCGCCGATGTCCAAGTGACGAACCTCACCGGCACCCCGGCCACTCCGACCTGTGAGGTCGACTTGAGTTCGTCGGCAGCTGCCTTCTCTGGCACCGGCACCTTCACGTTGAACCGACCTGTCCCCGGAATGTCGTCGGTGACGTATTCGATCCTGATTCCGCTCACGACCGATGGCGCCAGCCATGTGAACATCAATTCCTCGAGTGTCGGCTGCAAGTAGGCGCAGCAAAAGGCTCGGGGCGCTGCCGGGCTCCGCCACTCCCGGACGCGGGGATCGTCGCAACGGGCCGCGAACCCCGACGAGATCCCACGCGATCCCGGCCTCTCACCAGCCCGGTTCCGGGCCTCGGGTTCCCCGGGCCGACGGCAAAGGGGCCCGGGGTGCGTACCGAGATGCGAAGCTCATAACCTCGGTTTGCGGCGCTTCGAGCCGGACCGAAGGGGAGACGACCGGTGACGACGATCAGTGGATGGGTAGCTCGAGGGTTCGAGGAGGTCCGGGACACCTTCCAGGCCAACTTCGACGCCGGCATCGAAGTCGGCGCCGCCTTCGGCGCGTACCACCGTGGCCAGAAGGTGGTGGACCTCTGGGGCGGGATCGCCGACGCCAGGACCGAGAAGCCCTGGGAGGAGGACACCCTCGTCGTCGTGTACTCGACGACCAAGGGTGTCGTCGCCATGTGTGCGAACCGGCTGGCTCAACAGGGAGCGATCGACGTCGAGGCCCCCGTGGCCACGTACTGGCCGGAGTTCGCGCAAGGGGGGAAGGAGAGCATCACCGTGGCCGACCTCCTTTCGCATCGCGCCGGTCTG
This sequence comes from Acidimicrobiales bacterium, assembly GCA_050011815.1. Classification (GTDB taxonomy): domain Bacteria; phylum Actinomycetota; class Acidimicrobiia; order Acidimicrobiales; family UBA8190; genus Chersky-840. The sequence goes on from JBEKIJ010000007.1 coordinate 2,761, forward strand.
GCCTGGGTCGACGGCGCGATGTCGTTCGAGGACATGCTGCGGTGGGCACCCGTCATCGAGGCCCTGGAACGCCAGGTCCCGTCATGGCCCCCGGGCACGGCCCACGGCTATCACGCCACCACCTATGGCTGGCTGGTGGGCGAAGTGGTGCGCCGGGTCACCGGGATGAGCATCGGGACCTACCTCCGCACCGAGATCGCCGGACCCCTCGGTGCCGACTTCTTCATCGGGCTGCCCGCCTCGGAGGAGCCTCGGGTGGCACGACTGGTGTCGTTCATGGAGGGCCTCAAGGCGGGTCTGCCCGCCGAGTCGGCTCCCCGGAGCGGTGATCCGACGGACACGGGGCCGGACCTGTCCGAGCTGGCCGAGCTGGCCGAGTCCTACCTCGCCCCCGACGGCCCCCTGTTCAAGGCGTTGATGGCTCCCGGTGGCGCCCTGGCGGACGAGGAGGTGTGGCACAGCCCCCGATTGCACGCGGCGGAGATCCCCGCCGCCGGCGGCATTACCGATGCCCGCTCGCTCGCACTCCTCTACGGGGCCTGTGTGCACGATGTCACCACCGTGACGGGCGACACCTTCCGTATCCTCACTCCCGAACAGGTCGAGCGCGCCGTGAACCAGCAGACCGAGGGCCCCGACGCCGTGCTCATGGGGCTCGACCTCCAGTGGGGCCTCGGGTTCAACGTGAACAGCGGCCTCATCGGCGCGGCCGGGCTCGGGGGGCCCAAGGCGTTCGGGCACTTCGGCATGGGAGGGTCGGCCGGATGGGCAGACCCGGACCTGCACCTCGGCATGGGCTACGTGATGAATCGGATGCAGATCGGGACCACGGGTGATCTCCGCAGCTTCCGGCTCATGCGGTCGTGCATCGACGCGGCGCGACGGGCGTCGTGAATCACGAGGGGAGCGCGTGACGATATGAAAGCGGCTGTGTACTACGAGACCGGTGGTCCCGAGGTGTTTCGCTATGAGGAGGTGCCCGACCCGGTTCCCGGCGCACGGGACCTCCTGGTGAAGGTGGAGGCCATCAGCGTCGAGGGGGGCGACACCCTGGGTCGGGCTCTGGGTGAGATCGGCACCGTCCCGCACATCGTGGGTTACCAGTGCGCGGGGACCGTCGTGGCCGTCGGCGCCGAGGTCGAGGGCTTCTCGGTCGGGGACCGGGTCGTGACCGTGGGCCTCGACGGCTCCCATGCCGAGCTGCGGGCCGTCCCCACGCCGTTTTGCTGGTTGGTGCCGCCCGGACTCTCCACCGAGGAAGCCGCCTGTGTCCCGGTGCCGTTCGGCACGGCCGACGACTGCCTGTTCGAGTTCGGACGGCTCCAAGCCGGGGAGTGCGCGCTCGTGCACGCGGGGGGAAGCGGCGTCGGCATCGCCGCCATCCAATTGGCGAGTCGTGCCGGGGCCCGAGTGTTGGCGACGGCGTCCAGTGACGAGAAGCTGTCGCGGCTCTCGGCCTTCGGTCTCGACGAGGGGATCAACTACGCCACCACCGATTTTGTCGAGGAGGTGCGCAGGCTCACCGACGGACGTGGCGCCGATGTCATCGTCGACTCGGTCGGTGGTCCCACCTTGCAGGGAAGCCTGCGGTGCCTGGCCTACCGGGGGCGGTGTGTGACCGTCGGGGACGCCGGTCGGCACGCCGCCGAGAACCTCGACGTCTCGACGTTGCGCCCCAACAACCAGAGCCTCACGGGGTACTTCCTGGGCGCCGAGTTGTTCCTGAGCCCCCGGCCGCACGCCATGATCGCCCGCCACCTCACCGAGATCGCCGAGGGCGCGTTGAAGGTGGTCATCGACCGTCGGTTCCCGTTGTCCGATGCGGAGGAGGCCCACGCCTACATCGAGAGCCGCCGGTCGTTCGGTCGGGTCCTGCTCATCCCCTGACCGCCTGCGAGCGCGCCGGAGCACCTCGTGAGCGAGATCGCCCTTCCCTATTTCCTCGCCCTCCCCGCCACCGCGCCCCCGTGGCCCGGTGTGGTGGTCCTCCACGAGGGAAACGGCATCAGCGCCCAGCTGCTGCGGGTCTGTCAGCGTCTGGCCGGAGAGGGGTACGGGGCCATCGCCCCCGATCTGTTCTTCCGGGCCGGCGGCACCGAGGCCGGTGACTTCGCCATGCTCATGGGTTCACTCGAGCGTGACCGGACGCGGACCGACATCGTGGCGGCCTCCGACCGCCTCCGGGCCGAAGGGGCTTCGTCGGTCGGCGTGACGGGGTTCTGCATGGGGGGGCTCCTCACCTACCGCACCGCCCTGGCCGGCGACGGCTTCGACGCCGCCGTGGGGTTTTACGGTGCGGGGATAGCGACCGAGCTCGGCGAGCCCCGGTGCCCCACGCTCTTGCTGTTCGGCGGCCGCGACGAGTACATCACCCCGGCCGACATCGAGGTGGTGCGCCTGCGCCACCCCGAGACGGTGGTGTACCCCGAGGCGGGGCACGGCTTCATGCGGGACGGGTCCAAGAGCTACGACGAGGCTGCGGCGCGCGACGCTTGGAGTCGCATGCTCCGGTTCTTCACCGAGCAGCTGCTCTGATCACGACGACGCCATATGCAGGACCGCCGCACCGGTGACCCGGTCGCCGGCTAGATCGGCCAGGGCCCGGTCGGCCTCCTCGAAGGGGTAGGGCGTCGTCGTCGCCACCAGCCCCATGCGCGTGGCCAGTCGGAGGAACTCCTCCCCGTCGCGCCGGGTGTTGGCGGTCACGCTGCGCACCTCGCGCTCGTAGAAGAGATGGTCCTCGTACCGAAGGACAGGGATGTCGCTCAGGTGGATCCCCGCGATCACCAGGACTCCGCCTCGTTCCAGGGCGGCCAACGCCACGGGAACGATCTCGCCGACCGGGGCGAAGATGATCGCCGCCTCGAGCGGGACCGGGGGAGCGGCGTCCGCCGGTCCCACCGAGGCCGCCCCCAGGGCGAGGGCCAGCTCCCGGGCCTCTGCGGACCGGGTCATGACGTGGATCTCGGCCCCCTCGTGCAGCGCCACCTGGGCCGTGAGATGGGCGGAGCCGCCGAATCCGTAGATCCCGAGACGTCCACCGGGGCGCAGGCCCGTCCGTCGCAGGGCGCGGTACCCGATGATGCCCGCGCACAACAGCGGCGCGGCCTGGTCGTCGGACAGGCCCGGCGGCATTCGGTACCCGTAGCGCTCGTCGACGATGGTGGCCTGCGCGTACCCGCCGTCGTGGTCCCATCCCGTGAACGTGGCCAGGGCGCAGAGGTTCTCGTCCCCTCGCCGACAGAACTGACACCGTCCGCACGTCCGGGCCAGCCAGGCGATGCCGATCCGGTCGCCGAGGGCGAAGCGCGAGCAGTCGGGACCGAGCGCCTCGACGATCCCGACGACCTCGTGCCCGGGGACGACGTTGGCGCGGTGCACGGGGAGGTCTCCTTCGGCCACGTGGAGATCGGTGCGGCACACTCCGCACGTCGACACCTGCACCCGGACCTGCCCGGGGCCAGGTTCGGGAAGGTCACGCTCGACCAATCGCAGAGGGTGGCCGGCCACGGGACCGGGCACGTCGACTTCCCAGGCGCGCATGGTCCCATGGTCGCGCGCCGCCACGTGGCGGCGCCGGAGCCCGGTGCCGGCCTCAGTGGGGACGATCGAGGACGGATCTGACCTGGCGGGCGATCTCGAGGTCCTCTCGGGCATGGACCACGAGCACGGCGGGAGTGGCCCCGTGGCGCGACACCACCCGGTCGCCGACCTCACTTTCGTGTCCTTGCTCGTCGAGCTCGACGCCGAGGAACCCGAGGCCCGCACACGCCCGGTGGCGCAGCCGGGCCGACCCCTCTCCCGCGCCGCCGGTGAACACCAACGCGTCGAGCCCGTCCAGGGCCGCCACCATGGCGGCCACCTCGGCCCGCAGCCGGTGGACGTAGACGTCGAACGCCAATTGCGATCGCTCGTCGCCCTGGTCCGCCGCCGCCAGGACCTGGCGGAGGTCGGCCGACACCCCCGACAGGCCCAGCAGTCCGGCCTGGCGCTCCAGGGCGTCCTCGACCTGGTCGACGGTCAGGTGCTCGTGGCGCAGGACCCACAGCAGCACGCCGGGGTCGATGCTCCCGGCCCGCGTGGCCATGACCAGGCCCTCGAGCGGCGTGAAGCCCATGGTGGTGTCCACCGAGCGGCCCCCCGAGACCGCCGCCAGTGAGGCTCCGGACCCGAGGTGGGCGGTGACGAGGCGCAATGACTCGACCGGGCGGGCGAGGAGCTCGGCCGCCCGGCGGCTGGCCCAGGCATGGCTCAGGCCGTGGAACCCGAAGCGGCGCAGCCCGAAGCCCCGCCAGGCATCAGGCAGGGCGTAGGTTGAAGCTTCGGATGGCATGGTGACGTGGAAGGCAGTGTCGAAGCACGCCACTTGGGGGAGGTCGGGCCACAGGGACTGCAGGCTGAGGATGGCGGCGATGGCGGGAGGATTATGGAGAGGGGCCAGCTCGCCGAGTCGCTCCAGGCGACGTTGCACGCCCGCCTCCAGAAGCAGCGGGCCCGTGAACTCGGGCCCCCCGTGCACGACCCGGTGTCCGACGGCGTCGACAGGGGGAGCGTCTTCCACGGCCCGGCCCAACACCGTGCCCAGCGCGTCCGACTCCGGCAGCGCCAGCTCCGAGTCCATGAGCAACGCATCGTCGTCGGCGAGGACACTGAGCTTCAGACTGCTCGACCCGGCGTTGACCACGAGCACTCGCACGTCCCCACCATGCCAAGGAGGAAACGCACATGCACGACCGGGTCCCCCCGCCCTCACCGTTCACCGCCACGGCCGCTCCGGCCACCGCTGAGGAGCTGACCGAGCTGCACGCCTATTGGCGGGCGGCCAACTACCTGGCCGTCGGTCAGATCTACCTGCTCGACAACCCGTTGTTACGAGAACCGCTGCGACCCGAGGACATCAAGCCGCGCCTGTTGGGCCATTGGGGGACGAGCCCTGGGCTCAATTTCGTCTATGCCCATCTCAACCGGGTGATCAACCGTCGGGCCGCCAACCTCCTGTACGTGTGTGGGCCCGGCCACGGGGGACCCGCCATGGTGGCCAACGCCTGGCTCGAGGGGACCTACAGCGAGCTGTACTCCCACGTGTCGCGAGACGGCCGGGGCATGGCCCGGCTCTTCCGGCAGTTCTCGTTCCCGGGGGGGATCCCCAGCCACGCCGCCCCCGAGACCCCGGGCTCGATCAACGAGGGGGGCGAGCTCGGCTACGGGCTCGCCCATGCCTACGGGGCGGCCTTCGACAACCCCGACCTGGTGGTGGCGTGCGTGATCGGCGACGGGGAGGCCGAGACCGGTGCTCTCGCCACCAGTTGGCACGCCAACAAGTTCCTCGACCCCCTCGGCGACGGGGCGGTGCTTCCGATCCTGCACCTCAACGGCTACAAGATCGCCAATCCCACCGTGCTCGCCCGGATCCCCGCCTCGGAGTTGTCGGCCCTGTTCACCGGGTACGGCTACCACCCCTTGGTGGTCGAGGGCGGCTTCGACGGCGAGGACCCGATGCGCGTGCACGAGCGCATGGCCGTGGCGCTCGACGCCGCCTTCGACGACATCGCCGCCATCTGGGAGCGGGCGCGTTCGGGTGGGCACCGGGACAGGCCGGCCTGGCCCATGATCATCCTGCGCACCCCCAAGGGCTGGACGGGCCCCAGGTTCGTCGACGGCGTCCCCGTCGAGGGGACGTGGCGGGCCCACCAGGTGCCGCTCGGGGAGGTCCGCACCAACCCCGGGCACCTCGCCCAGCTCGAGGAGTGGATGCGCAGTTACCGGCCCGAGGAGCTCTTCGACGAGGACGGGCGCCCCGTGGCCCGCGTCGCGGATCTGGCGCCGGTGGGCGAGCGGCGCATGAGCGCTTCGCCGCACGCCAACGGGGGCACGCTGCTGCGGGATCTCGAGCTGCCCGACTGGAGGGCCTACACCGTGGAGGTCTCCGCCCCGGGCACGACGCGACACGAGGCCACGAGGGTGCTCGGCTCGTTCCTGCGCGACGTGATCCGGGACAACCCGTCGAACTTCCGCCTCTTCGGGCCCGACGAAACGGCGTCGAACCGGCTCCAAGACGTCTTCGAGGTGACCGACCGGGCCTGGGACGCAGAGACGGTGCCCGGGGACGACCACCTGGCCCCGGGGGGCAGGGTCATGGAGGTGCTCTCGGAGCATCTGTGCCAGGGGTGGCTCGAGGGATATCTCTTGACGGGGCGCCACGGCCTTTTCAATTGCTACGAGGCGTTCATCCACATCGTCGACTCGATGTTCAATCAGCACGCCAAATGGCTCGAGTCGGCACACGCCATCCCGTGGCGTCGCTCGGTGGCGTCACTCACCTATCTGTTGTCCAGCCACGTGTGGCGCCAGGACCACAACGGGTTCTCCCACCAGGACCCCGGTTTCATCGATGTCGTCGTCAACAAGAACGCGTCGGTGATCCGGGTCTACCTGCCTCCGGACGCGAACTCCCTGTTGTCTGTCGCCGACCACTGCCTGCGGAGCCGCGACTACGTCAACGTGATCGTGGCCGGCAAACAACCCCAACACGACTGGCTGTCGCCCGACGAAGCCCTGGTGCACTGCACCCGGGGCGTGGGGGTATGGGACTTCGCGTCGAATGACGCCGGATCGGTCCCCGACGTCGTCATGGCGTGCTGCGGCGACGTGCCGACCCTCGAGACCTTGGCCGCGGTGGACATGCTCCACCGGTATCTGCCGGCGCTCAAGGTGCGGGTGGTGAACGTCGTCGACCTCATGCGGCTGCAGCCCGAATCCGAGCATCCCCATGGGATGACCGACAAGGAGTTCGACACCATCTTCACGGTGGACCGACCCGTGATCTTCGCCTACCACGGGTATCCGATGCTCATCCACCGGCTGACCTACCGCCGGACCAACCACGACAACCTTCACGTACGGGGCTACAAGGAACAGGGCACCACCACCACGCCCTTCGACATGGTCATGCTCAACGATCTCGATCGATTCCATCTCGTGATCGACGTGCTCGACCGGGTCCCGGACCTCGAGGTGCCCTCGGCGGCCCTTCGCCAGCAGATGGTCGACGCCCGGCTCGAAGCCCGTCGCTACACCCGCGAGCACGGCGAGGACGCCCCCGAGATCACCGACTGGTGCTGGCCGGGCTGACGCCGGATCGTCTCGGCGCGGCTACGTTCTCGTCGTGGGGGTTCGGGCCGCGGTGTGGGACCTCGGGAGCAGCTCCTTTCATCTCCTTGTCTGTGAGGCGGGGCCCGACAACGCGCTGACCCCCGTCCTGCACCGCAAAGCGCTTCTCAACCTCGGGTTGAGCGTGGGCGCCAGCGGGGACATCCCTCGCGACCGGGTGGCGGCGTCGGTGGCGGCCGCCAAGCGCCTCCGGGCGGGGTTGGCCGAGTCCCGGGCCGAGATCGTGGTGGCCCTGGCCACCGCCGCCCTGCGCGACGCGGCCAACAGCGCCGAGGTGGTCGAACGCCTGGAACGGGTGGTCGGGACCAAGGTCATCGTGCTCGGGGGGGAGGAGGAAGCCCGACTGTGCTTCATCGGCCAGCGCGCCGGGGTGTGGACCGGAGAGGGCGCCACCCTCGGCCTGGACCTCGGGGGCGGGAGCCTCGAAGCGGCCGTCGGCGACGCCCGTCACCTGGCCTTGGCCACGAGCGCCGCGGTCGGTCCGGCCCGCCTGCGTGGTGAGCTCGGCACCGGTGACCCGCTCTCGGTGGCCGATCGGATGGCGCTGGCCGCCCGCACCGCGCAGACGATGGCACCGATCGCCAGGGCGGTCTCGGACTACCCCGGGGTCTCGGACCGGACGGTGGTGAGCGGGGGCACGGTGCGCGCCCTCGCCCGCCTGGCCACCGCACGCGCCCGGCGCCGGCCCTCAGCGGGTCCGGGCGAGGTCAACCAGGTCGAGTTGCCCGCTCATCAGGTCCTCGAGCTCGCCGACCAGTTGGCGGGGCTCGACCTTCGGGCCCGTCTGGCGCTTCCGGGCATGCAGGCCCGGCGGGCGCCCCTGCTGCCGGTGGGCGCGGCCGTCCTGGCCACCGTGGCCTCAGAGCTCGGGGTGGGACGGTTCGTGGTGAGCGAGTGGGGACTGCGCGAGGGGGCGATCCTCGACGCCCTCCATCAGCGCTGAGCGGAGCCGGTCCGTCCCGTGGAATTCCTCGAACACCGGGGCCATTCTCCGTGTGCCGGGGCCCCACAGGTGCGATGCCAGGCCGATGCGGCCTAGGTCGTCGCCTTTTTGCCCAAGATCCTGTTCATCTTGGTGCCACAGGTCGGACACGTTCCCTGCGCAGCCCGCCGCCCGTTGGCGAGCTCCACTTCCTGACCCTCAAACTGCCGCTTTTCACGGCATTTCACACAGTAACCCTCGTACGAAGCCACGCTCGTTCTCCTCACTGTGCGCCCCGCCAGATGTCGAGTCGAAGCTATCCCCGGCCTCCCCGCCACACGCGGATGGTAGGCACGGGCGGGGGTCAGGCCCTTCCCGGTCTCGGGCCGGGCGCTGGCCGGGGTGGCGGGGGATTGCCACACTGGTCCCCGGGCCGCGAGGCGGTGGGGGTGCACTCCGAGCAGAAAGGGAGGTTGTCGTGACGACGGGACACGAAGAACCGGTCATCGCGATCCTGGCGGAGGAGTGGGAAGCCATCGACACCTTGGGGCGGGATCTCGGCGAGGGTGAGTGGGACCTTCCCTCGGAGTGTCCGGGGTGGAGCGTGCGCGACGTGCTCTCGCACCTGATCGGTGTGGAGCGCACCCTGCTCGGCGACGAGGCGCCCCCACCCCTGGCGCAGTTGCCCCCCCATGTCGCCAACGAGCTGGGGGCCCGCAACGAGGCGTGGGTGGCGCCTCGACGGTCGCAGCCGGGGCGCGACGTCCTCGAGGAGTTCCGACTCGTGGCGGCGCGGCGTCTTGCGGATCTCCGGTCGTATCCGCCGTCTCGCTTCGACGAACCGGGCCCCAGTCCCGTGGGCGAGGTCCCCTATCGCGAGTTCATGAAGGTGCGGGTGATGGACTCGTGGGTGCACGAGCAGGACATCCGCGTGGCCACGGCCCGGCCCGGTCACGACGTGGGGTCTGCCGCCGAGCTCTCGATGGACCGACTGTGCGCGGCGATGCCCTTTGTCGTGGGCAAGCAGGCCGGCGCCCCCGAGGGAGCCTCGGTCCGCTTCGACCTGCGCGGGTCGTTGCCGCGGCGCATCGACGTCGTGGTGCAAGAGAGCCGGGCGCGGGCCGTCTCGTCGCTCGACGGGCCGCCGACGGCGGGCCTCGACATGGACATGGAGGTCTTCTGGCGCCTGGCGTGCGGCCGGGTGGACGGGAAGGCCGCTCGCCTCGCCGGACTCGTCGAGGTCGACGGGGACGAGGAGCTTGGGTTCCGTGTGCTCGACGCGATGGCGTTCATGATCTGAAAGCCCCACCGTCCGTGGCCGAAGGCGGGCGTGCGACGGCCCCAGCACAGGGGCTTGTAGACTCTGCCTTCCTTATGCGCGCCACTGCAGAGCCTGTCGAGGGCAATCGGGTTCGTCTGTCGGTCGAAGTCGACGAATCCGAGGTGGACAAAGCGCTCGACGAAACCGTTCGACGGCTGTCCACCCAAGTGCGCGTGCCGGGGTTCCGTCCCGGGAAGGTGCCGCGCCAAGTCCTCGAGGCCCGCATGGGTGGTGCCATCGCCTTGCGCCAGCAGGCGCTGAGCGACGCGTTGCCCGACCTCTATGCGCGTGCCGTGGTGGACACCGAAGTAGACCCCATCGCCGCCCCCGAGATCGACATCAAGTCCGGAGAGGACGGGGGCTCGGTGACCTTCGACGCCGTCGTCGAGATACGGCCCACGGTGTCGATCGCCGGATACGGCGGCCTGCAGGTCACGCTGCCGGGCATCGACGTGAGCGACGAGGAGTTGGCCGCCCAGGTCGACCGTCTGCGGGACCAGTCCGGCGAGCTGTCCTCGGTGAGCCGGGGAGCTCGCGACGGCGATCACGTGTCGATCGACCTCCACGGGACGCGCCCCAAGGGTGAAGACCTCCATGTCGAGGACTACCTCTACGAGGTCGGGAGCGGCGCCGCGGTCGAGGGCCTCGACGAGCAACTGCGGGGCGCCAAGACCGGGGACATTCTGCAGTTCTCCTCAGAGGTACCGAGCGGGGACACCACCGAGCAGGCGGAGATCCGGGTGCTCGTGAAAGACGTCAAGGAGAAGATCCTCCCCGAGCCCACCGACGAGTGGGCGTCCGAGGCGTCGGAGTTCGACACCCTCGAAGCCCTCCAGGACGATCTGCGCGGCCGGCTCCGCCAGTTCAAGGTGGTCCAGGCCCAGCTCGCCCTGCGCGAGCGCACCGTCGAGGCGCTCGTCGGCCTCGTGGCCGAGGACCCGCCCGCGTCCCTCGTGGAGGAAGAGGTCCGGGAGCGCCTCCACGACCTCGGGCACCGGCTCGAGCAACGCCGGCTGACCGTCGAGCAGTTCCTCCAGGCGTCGGGGCGGGCCGAAGAGGACTTGATGGCCGAGATCCGGGCCGACGCCGCTCGTGCGGTCCTTCTGGACCTCGCCTTGCGAGCCCTGGCCGACGCCGAGAACATCGAGGTCACCGACGCCGAGCTCGACGAAGCGGTGGCGGAGATGGCGCAGCAGGCAGGCACGAGCGCGGCCGATCTCCGCCGTCGCCTCGACCGCGCAGGCAGGCTGCCCGCGGTACGCTCCGACAGGAGGAAGGCGAAGGCACTGACCTGGCTCTTCGACCGCGTGGAACTGGTCGACGAGGACGGAAAACCCCTGTCGCGCGACGACCTGCGCGTGGACGTCGCGGCACAAGGAACAGGTGACGGCGAACCGGGCGGTGCAGAAGTCACCGCCGAGATGGCTGAGCCGGGCGAGCGAGGGAGCGAGGACGTGCAGGCTGAGGGACCATCGACCGAGGAGTCGCAGTCGTGAGCGTCACCGGCGCCGCCCATGGGTACCTGGTGCCCACCGTCATCGAGCAGACGAGCCGGGGCGAGCGGGGATACGACCTCTACTCGCGGTTGCTCAAAGAGCGCATCATCATCCTGGGGACGCCCATCGACGACACCGTGGCCAACCTCATCTGCGCCCAGATGCTGTTCCTCGAGTACGAAGAGCCCGACAAGGACATCCACCTCTACGTGAATTCTCCCGGTGGGGACATCACCGCCCTCTTCGCCATCTACGACACCATGAAGTTCGTGAAGCCCGACGTGTCGACCTTCTGCTTCGGCCAGGCCGCCTCGGCGGCGGCGGTGCTGCTGGCGGCGGGGGCCAAGGGCAAGCGATTCGCGCTGCCCCATGCCCGCATCCTCCTGCATCAGCCCTGGGGCGGCGCGGCGGGCCAGGCCAGCGACATCGAGCTGCAGGCCAAGGAGATCATCCGCATGCGTGACCTGCTCAACTCCATGATCTCCGACGACACCGGCCAAGCCGTCGACAAGATCGCCCGTGACACGGACCGTGATTTCGTGATCACTGCCGACGAGGCGGTCGGATACGGGCTGATCGACGAGGTCATCACGACTCGGGACGCCGTGGGTGCAGCCGAAGCCGTCGGCGCGGCGTAGGCTCGGACAGGGACGAAGGGGGAGACGGTGGCGAAGTTCGGGGACGGCGGGGACCTCGTGAAGTGCAGCTTCTGTGGCAAGTCCCAGAAGCAGGTCAAGAAGCTCATCGCCGGACCGGGCGTCTACATCTGCGACGAATGCATCGACCTGTGCAACGACATCATCGCCGAGGAGCTGGCCGAGACGCCGGAGTTCTCGTTCGAGGAGCTGCCCAAGCCCCGTGAGATCTTCGACTTCCTGAACGACTACGTGATCGGCCAGGAGTACGCCAAGAAGATCCTGTCCGTCGCCGTGTACAACCACTACAAGCGGGTGCAGGCGGGCACGGCACAGGCGTCCGAGGTCGAGCTGGCCAAGTCCAACATCTTGCTGCTGGGCCCCACCGGTTGTGGCAAGACGCTTCTGGCCCAGACCCTGGCCCGGATGCTCAACGTGCCCTTCGCCATCGCCGATGCCACCGCGCTCACCGAGGCGGGGTACGTGGGCGAGGATGTCGAGAACATCCTCCTCAAGCTGATCCAGGCGGCCGACTACGACGTCAAGCGGGCCGAGACGGGCATCATCTACATCGACGAGATCGACAAGATCGCCCGCAAGAGCGAGAACCCGTCGATCACCCGTGACGTGTCGGGGGAGGGTGTGCAGCAGGCGCTGCTCAAGATCCTCGAGGGGACCACGGCGTCGGTGCCGCCCCAGGGGGGCCGCAAGCATCCCCATCAGGAATTCATCCAGATCGACACGACCAACATCCTGTTCATCTGCGGTGGGGCCTTCGCCGGGCTCGACAAGATCATCGAGAGCCGGATCGGTCGCAAGGGCATCGGCTTCCGTGCCGAGGTTCGCCGGAGCACCGAGGCTCGCGACAGCGAGGTCCTTCGACACGTCCTGCCCGAGGACCTCATCAAGTTCGGTCTGATCCCCGAGTTCATCGGCCGGCTTCCGGTCGTGGGCGCGGTGTCGAGTCTCGACAAGGACGCCCTCATCCGGATCCTGGTGGAGCCGAAGAACGCGCTGGTGAAGCAGTACCGGCGCGTGTTCGAGCTCGATGGCGTGGAGCTCGAGTTCGGTGAGGACGCCCTGGAGGCCGTGGCCGAGCAGGCGCTGCTGCGTGGCACCGGCGCTCGGGGACTGCGGGCCATTCTCGAAGAGGTTCTCCTCGAGGTCATGTACGACCTCCCGAGCCGTACCGATGTGGGTAAGTGCGTCATCGACCGCGCCGTGGTGCTCGACCGCGTCCACCCGACGCTCGTTCCCCAAAGTGAGCCGGCCAACAAGGTGCGCACGCGCCGGGCCGCTTCCTGAGAAGCCTTCATCTGGCGGTGTCCACCCGCACCGATGACGACGCGTCGCGCCCCGAGCGTGACGACATGGTGGCGTGGCTCGACAGCCACACCGACTACGAGCTGGCCATGCCCACCCGGGTGGGGGCCCCCACCCTCGACCGCATCCGGGCCTGGTGTGATCTGCTCGGCGATCCCCAACGGTCGTGCCCCGTGGTCCACGTCACGGGCACCAACGGCAAGGGGTCGACCGCCAAGATCCTGACCGAGCTCTTCATGGCGGACGGGCTCACCGTCGGCACCTATACGAGTCCCAATCTGGCCCGTGTCAACGAGCGGCTGATGCGCAACGGCGAGCCCATCGACGATCTCGAGCTGGCCGAGGTGCTGGGGGCGCTGGCGGCGATCGAGCCGATGCTGGGGGAACGGTCGACCCGCTTCGAGATCCTCACCGCAGCCGCCTTCCGGTGGTTCGCCGACAGTCCCGTGGACGTCGCCGTCGTCGAGGTCGGCCTGGGGGGCACCTGGGACGCCACCAACGTGGTCGACCCCGACGTGGCCGTGATCACCAACGTGAGCTACGACCACGTCGAGATCCTCGGTCCCACCCTGCGCGACATCGCCACCGAGAAGGCGGGCATCATCAAGCCGGGGTGCCGGGTCGTGGTGGGCGAGACGGACCCCGAACTGCTCGGGGTCTTCCTGGCCCGCGCCGAGGAGTGCGGCGCGGCGGAGACGTGGGTGCGCGGCGTGGAGTTCGACTGCCTGTCGAGCCGGGTGGCGGTGGGCGGACGCCTTCTCGACCTGCGCACCCCGGGGGCGCAGTACCCCGAGGTGTACCTCTCGTTGCACGGCGCCCACCAGGGCGACAACGCCGCCTGCGCGGTGGCCGCCGCCGAGGCATTCTTCGGGGCCCCGCTCGCCCCCGACGTGGTCGAGCATGCGCTGGGCGCGGTCCGGGTCCCGGGGCGATTCGAGATCGTGAGCCGAACGCCGGTGATCGTCCTCGACGGCGCCCACAACGTGGCCGGGGCCCACGCCCTGTCGAAGGCCCTGCGATCCGAGCTCACCCTCGGCGACGACACGGTGGTGGTGATCGGGATGCTCCAGGGTCGCGATCCGAGCGCCATGCTCGAAGCCTTGCGCCCGGCCGGGCTGGCGACCGTGGTGGCGTGCACGGCGCCCTCGCCCCGGGCGCTGCCGGCCGCATCGATCGCCGAGGCGGCCCGGGCCCTGGGCTTTGCCGCCGTGGCCGCCGATACCGTGGCCGACGCGCTCGAGCTGGCCCGGGCCCGGCTTTCGCCCGACGGGACCCTGGTGGTGACAGGCTCGCTGTACGTGGTGGCCGAGGCCCGGGCGCTGCTGCTCGGATCGACTGAATTCGCCGACCCCGATAGCCTCTCCGAGCCATGAACCGCACCCTGGTCATCTGCAAGCCCGATGCCGTGGAGCGTGGTCTGGTGGGTGAGCTCGTGGGTCGGTTCGAGCGCAAGGGACTGCGTCTGGTGGCGGCGGAGTTGCGCCGTATCGACGAGGAGACCGCCGCAGAGCACTACGAAGAGCACCGTGACAAGCCCTTCTACGGCGATCTGGCGCGCTTCATCACGCGGTCGCCGTCGATGGTCCTCGTGGTGGAGGGCCCCGAGGACACCTGGCGCATCGTGCGCACCATGATGGGACCGACGAACCCCGCCGAGGCGCCTCCGGGCACGATCCGCGGCGATCTGGGAACGTTGCTCACCGAAAACCTCGTCCACGGTTCGGACTCTGCGGAGTCCGCGGCGCGCGAGATCAAGATCTTCTTCCCGGCGTTGGCCTGACGGCGCGAGGGGCCCTCGGTGACGGTGGTATCACCTGTGAACCCCCTCCCACCTCGCCTTGTGTGCTAGAGCACAGTCCCGTAGCCTGGACGTGACCCCCCAGTAACAGAGGCGGGAGGCCGCCCGGTTTCGGCGACGGTCCCCGCTCCATCAAGAGGTAGATCGACGCCATGCGGGACAACCGGTTTTTCTTGCTCGGACGCGACATGGCCGTCGACCTCGGCACCGCGAACACGCTCGTCTACGTGCGCGGTCGCGGCATCATCTTGAACGAGCCGTCGGTGGTGGCGGTCAACGTCAAAGACGGTCGGCCCCTGGCGGTAGGGGCCGAGGCGAAACGCATGATCGGGCGCACGCCCAGCCACATCCAGGCCATCCGGCCTCTGAAGGACGGCGTGATCGCCGACTTCGAGATCTGCGAGAAGATGCTGCGCTACTTCATCCAGCGTGTCCACCAGCGCCGCTTCGCCAAGCCGCGCATGGTGATCTGTGTTCCGTCGGGCATCACCGGTGTCGAGCAGCGGGCGGTCATGGAGGCGGCGGAGTACGCCGGCGCCCGCAAGGCGTACATCATCGAGGAGCCCATGGCCGCCGCCATCGGTGCCGGCCTGCCGGTGCACGAGCCCACGGGCAACATGGTCGTCGACATCGGGGGTGGGACTACCGAAGTGGCCGTCATCTCCCTGGGGGGGATCGTCACGAGCCAATCGGTGCGTATCGGCGGTGACGAGCTCGACGAGGCGATCATCTCCTACATCAAGAAGGAGTACAGCCTGGCGTTGGGCGAACGCACCGCCGAGGAGATCAAGATCG
Organism: Acidimicrobiales bacterium; assembly: GCA_050011815.1. Lineage (GTDB taxonomy): Bacteria > Actinomycetota > Acidimicrobiia > Acidimicrobiales > UBA8190 > Chersky-840. Next base: position 18,221 of record JBEKIJ010000007.1, read on the forward strand.
CACTGGGTTCGGCCTTCGCGCTCGAAGAGGAGCTCCACGCCGAGATCCGCGGCCGCGACCTGGTGACGGGGCTCCCCAAGACGGTGGTGGTGTCGACCGAGGAGATCCGCAAGGCCATCGACGAGCCGGTGTCGGCCATCATCGACGCCGTCAAGGTGACGCTCGACAAGACCCCGCCCGAGCTCGCCGCCGACATCATGGAGCAGGGGATCGTGCTCACCGGTGGCGGCGCCCTGCTCCACGGCCTCGACGCCAGATTGCAGGAGGAGACGGGCATGCCCATCGTGGTCGCTCGGGATCCCCTCAACTGCGTAGCGATCGGGAGTGGCCAGTGCCTCGAGGAGTTCGAAGCGCTCAAGCAGGTCCTCATCACGTCTTCTGCCGGGTGATGGCCGCCCGCGCCAGGCGCGGTCCCCGCATCGCCATCGCAGATCGGGACCGGTTGTCCCGAAGGGCGCGCCCCGGCGGAGCCGGCACCCCTTCCTGAGAGGCTTCCGGCATGCCGAGGAGGACACGGCGCGCGCGGCGGGCTCGGCGGGGCATGACGATCGGGCTGCTCGTCCTGGCTTCGATCGCCATCATCACCGTCGACTACCGGGGCCAGGCCCATGGCGTCATCTCGGGGGCCAAGCGCGCCGCCCATGACGCCTTCGCGCCCCTCCAGCGGGGGGTCGACGAGGTGGTGCGCCCGGTGGGCAGCTTCTTGTCGGGAGCCGTGCACGGTGGTGACCTCGAGTCCCAGAACGCCAAGCTGCGCGCCGAGATCGGTGCGCTGCAGCGGCAGACGCTCGAGACCCAGGCCACCCGCAACGCGCTGCGCGCCCTCGAGCAACTCGACCACCTGCCCTGGGTCGGCTCGATACCGACGGTGACCGCACAGGTCACCGCGCTGGGCGCGTCGGACTTCGCCGCCACCGTGCAGCTCAACAAAGGGACCACGAGCGGCGTCGCCGTCGGCATGCCGGTGGTGGGCGGGGCGGGCCTCGTCGGACAGGTCATCGAAGTGTGGTCGTCGGGATCGACGGTGCGACTCATCACCGACGCCGGCTCGTCGGTCGGTGTTCGCTTCGGTTCGGGGTCCGACCTCGCGCTCCTCCAGGGGTCGGGCCTGGGCAGAAAGTTGGCGGTGAACCTGATCGCCCCGGGGACCTCGCTGCACAAGGGGGAGATCCTCACCACCAGCGGGCTGCAGAACGCCCAATACCCCGCAGACCTCCCCGTGGCCGCCGTCACGTCGTTCTCGTCGACGCCGTCGGCCACCCAGGAGACGGTGTCGGCCCGACCCCTCGCCGACCTGGGCGTCTTGCAGTACGTCGAGGTCCTGCAGTGGCAGTCCTCGCCATGACGGGCCCGGCCGCCACCACGCGCCTCGGGGGCGCCCTCACCACCGCGGACGTGGCCCGCTCCACGATCGTCATCGTGGTGGTGCTCCTCGTCCAGCACACCCTGCTCGACCTGGTGGTGGTGGACGGGGCGCACCCCGACCTGATGCTGCTCCTGCCCGTGGCGGCGGGGTACGCGGCGGGTCCCGATCGGGGGGCGGTCTTCGGGTTCATCACCGGCCTCGTCGCCGATCTGTTCCTCCCCACCCCCTTCGGCCTCTCGGCCCTGATCGGCTGCCTCCTCGGCTTCGCCACCGGGACCGCCACGCGGGGACTGGTGCGCAGCTCGTGGTGGCTGCCCCCGGTCGTCGCCGCGGTGGCGACCGCCGCAGGCATGGGGGCCTACGCCATCCTGGGGGCCGTGCTCGGCGATCCCGCCATGCTCAGGACGTACCTGGTGCCGGCCTTGGTGGTGGGGACGCCGTCCGCCGCGCTGTTCGCCGTGCCCCTGCTGCGCTTGGTGGCGTGGGGGGTGCCCGAGCCGGGGCCGGGCCATGGGGCTCCCCCGGGTGGGGGCCTGCGGTGAAGATCCGACGGCGACGCTTCGCCCTCAAGCTGCGCAGCGCCGATACACCCCGACGACCCCCTCGCCCGCCTCGGGCCGCAGGGGGCAGGCTCCGGCACCCGTGGCGGGGCGCCCACTTCTATCCGAGGCCCAAGGCGCCACGCCCGGCTCGGAGCCAGGAGCCCACGGGGCCGCGCATGCGTCCCCGTCGCACCGTCGTCGACCGGGTGATGGCGGTGAGCGAGCCCTCCGCACCGCGCACGGTGATCCGGCTGCGGGTGCTCGGGGTGGTGGTGGCGGCCCTCTTCTCGCTCATGTTCATCCGGTTGTGGTACCTCCAGGTCCTCGACACCTCGGCGTACTCCAAGACCGTGACCGCCAACCAGATCCGCAAGGTCGAGGTGGCCGCCCCGCGCGGGCTCATCACCGACCGCAACGACAACATCATCGTGGGCGACCAGGTGACACAGGACATCACCTTGTCCAGGGTGTCGGCCCAGGAGCACCCCGCCGTGGTGGGACAGCTCGCCGCGCTGCTCGGGATGACCCCGGCCCAGATCGAGGCCGACCTCGCCAACGTCCAGTACAGCTTGTACAAGCCCGTGCCCATCCTCGAGAACGCCCCGCTCTCCGACGTCCTCTACATCGGCGAGCACGCCTCGATGTTCCCCGGGGTGTCCACCGTGGCCGACACCAACCGGACCTATCCCCTCGGCCAGACCGGCGTGCAGATGCTCGGCTACGTGGGCCAGATCACGGCCGCGCAGCTCCAGGCCAATGCGTCCCAGGGCTATCAGCTCGGCGACCTCTTCGGACAGAGCGGGCTCGAGGCGCAGTACCAGTCGGCCCTGCGGGGCCGTCCCGGCGTGGACGACGTCGAGGTGGACGCGCACGGACAGGTGGTGGGCAGTCTGGGCGAGACCCCACCGACCGGCGGCGACGACGTCGTCACCAACATCGACGCCGGGCTCGAGCAGACCCTGCAGCAGGGACTCGACGCCGAGATCGCCTCGCTGCACGGCAAGTCCACCGAAGGTGCGGCGGTGGCCCTCGACCCCCAGACCGGTGCCGTCCTGGCCCTCGTCTCGACGCCGACCTACGACCCCACGTGGTGGACCAACGGGATCTCTTTGGCGCACTTCCACGAGATCGAGGCCACGGGCGGGCTGAACAACAACGCCATCCAGGGCCTCTACACCCCGGGGTCGACCTTCAAGCTCGCCACGGCCACCGCCGCGCTGCAGACCGGGCTCATCACCCCGGGGTACACCTACAACGACACCGGGGCCTACACCATCCCGGGGTGCGCCACGGGTGGGGCGGGGTGTGCGACCTATCACGACAACGAGGGGGAGGTGGGGGGCAGGGTGAACGTGTCCCAGGCGCTCACGGTGTCGAGCGACATCTTCTTCTACAACCTGGGCGTGCAGTTCTGGGACGACTACAAAGCCAACGGACGCTTCGGCGAGTACCCGATCCAAGACACCGCCGCCCAGTACGGGTACGGGGACGTCACGGGCATCGACCTCCCCGACGAGACCCACGACGCCCGGGTGGACTCGCAGAAGGTCGTGGATCGAGAGCACGCCCAGGACCCCAAGGACTACCCGGACAACTTCTGGGGCACCGGGAGCAATCTCGAGATGGCCTTCGGCCAGGGCGGCACGGTGATCACCCCCATCGAGCAGGCCGTGGCGTACGCAACCTTCGCCAACGGGGGGACCCGGTACGTCCCGGAGGTGGCGGCCGGCCTCGTCAACGCGCACGGCAAGGTGGTGAAGACCGTGGCTCCCAAGGTCGCCGGCCACATCGCCATCTCGCCGACCAACTACCAGGCCCTGCTGGCGGGCTTCGAGGGCGTCGTGCAGAACGCCAAGGGCACCGCGGCGGGCGCCTTCACCGGCTTCCCCCTGTCCAGCTTTCCCCTGGCGGGCAAGACGGGGACGGCCACCACCAACGAGCAGCAGCCCAACTCGTGGTTCGTGGCCTGGGGCCCGGTGCCCGATCCCCAGTACCTGATCGCCGTGGTGGTCCAGGGTGGTGGGCTGGGGTCCCAGGCCGCGGCCCCGGTGGTGCGGGAGGGTTTCGACTACCTGGTGGCCCACCCCGAGTCGCCCACCCACCTCGCCCCGGCCACGACCCCGGCGACCCCATTGCCCCCACCCACCACAACGACGACCACGTCGCCGGGACGGAGCACGTCCGGTGGCACGGCCCGGTCCACCCCGACGACGACCGCCCCCTCCACGAAGCGGGCCCTGGCCTCCCCACGGCGCCGACCGGGACGGGCCGCGCTCTAGACTCGGCGCCCACATGACTTCTCTGTGGCCACGGATCGAGCCTCTCCTGGCCCAGGTCACGAAGCCCGCCCGGTACATCGGTGGTGAGCTCGGGGCGCGCCGGCCCTCGCACGGGCCCGAGCGGGTGGCCTGGCTCCTTTTGTATCCCGACACCTACGAGATCGGGCTGCCCAACCAGGGCCTCCAGATCCTGTACGAGATCCTGAACGAACGCGACGACGCCGTGGCGGAGCGGGCCTACGCACCGTGGACGGACATGGAGGCGGCCATGCGGGCCGCCTCGGTCCCCCTGTTCTCGTTGGAGGGCAGTACCGCGGCAGGGGAGTTCGACGTCCTGGCCTTCAACCTCTCGGCCGAGCTCACCTACACCAACGTCCTCAACATGATCGACCTGGCCGGGGTGCCCGTGCGGGGCGACCAGCGCGACCCGTCGCACCCCGTGGTGGTGGCGGGGGGCCACTGCGCCTTCAACCCCGAGCCCCTGGCCGACTTCGTCGACGCCTTCGTGCTCGGCGACGGCGAGGAGGCGGTCGGGGACCTCACCGAGGTGATCGGGGTCTGGAAGCGGTCCGGAGGGGCGCGCCACGACCTCCTCCGCAGCCTGGCCGGTGTGCCCGGGGTGTATGTCCCCTCGTGCTACGAGGCCCACTTCGACGGGGGCCGTCTCACCGGCGTGACCCCTCGGTACGCCGGTGTCCCGAAGCGGGTGGAGAAGCGGACCATCGCCGATCTGGGGGAGTGGCCCTATCCCAAGCAGCAGCTCGTCCCGCTGATCGAGGTCGTCCACGACCGCCTCAACGTCGAGGTGTTCCGGGGATGTACGCGGGGGTGTCGCTTCTGCCAGGCGGGGATGATCACCCGGCCCGTGCGCGAGCGCCCCGCCGAGCAGGTCGACCAGATGGTGCGGGACGGCCTCGACCGCACGGGCTACGACGAGGTCACCCTCACGTCGCTGTCGAGCGCGGACTTCTCGGGCATCGGTGACGTGGTGTCCAAGGTGATCAACGACCCCGAGTGCTCGGGCCAGGTCTCGGTCAGCCTCCCCAGCCTGCGGGTGGACGCCTTCACCGTGGGTCTGGCCGCGGAGATCCAGAAGGTGCGCCGTACCGGGCTCACCTTCGCTCCCGAGGGCGGGACCTGGCGGATGCGCCAGGTCATCAACAAGCTCATCCGCGAGGAGGACCTCTACGCCGCGGTCGACGCCGCCTTCTCCCAGGGTTGGAGGCGGGTCAAGCTCTACTTCCTCATCGGGTTGCCCACCGAGACCGACGAGGACGTCCTGGGCATCACCCGGCTGGCCGGCGCCTGTGCCGACATCGGTCGGCGCTATCACCCCAACGTGACCGTCACCGCCTCGGTGGGAGGGTTCGTACCCAAGGCGCACACGCCCTTCCAGTGGTTCGGCCAGAACACCATGGAAGAGCTCCGGCGCAAGGTGGGGTTGTTGAAGGACGCGGCGCGCGGCACGCGGGGCCTGACCCTGCGCTGGCACGATCCCGAGGCGACGGCGGTGGAGGGCCTCGTGAGCCGGGGCGACCGCCGCATGGGCGCGGTCATCGAGCACGTCTGGCGCCGTGGGGGCACGTTCCAGGAGTGGTCCGAGCACTTCGACCTGGATCTGTGGACCACCGGCCTGGAAGCGGCGGGACTGGACTTCGACGACACCGTGTACCGCCACCGCGCCGAGGACGAGGTCTTGGCCTGGGACCACGTCTCGGCCGGGCTGCACCGGGACTTCTTGTGGCAGGACTTCCAAGAAGCCCTGGCCGAGCACGGCCTCGAGGACTGTCGCTGGACCCCGTGCTACGACTGCGGGGCCTGCACCGGGCTCGGGGTCGAGCACATGGTGGCGTCGGCCGTCCCCCCGGCGGGGGGCAGCCAGGGCACGGGCCAGGACCTGGCCTCGGGGGGGACCGTGCCGGTCCGCTTCCTCGAGAGGGCCGGGTCGCTCAGCGCCGCCGGTGGGACCCGAGAGGGCGTCCGGTGAGGATCCGCGCCCGCTTCACCAAACTCGGCCGGGTGCGGTGGACGAGTCACCGCGACGTGGCCCGGATGTGGGAGCGGGCCCTGCGCCGGGGCCGGGTGCCGGTGGCCTACACCGAGGGGTTCACCCCCCGCCCCCAGCTCAGCTTCGGGTTGGCCCTCCCCACCGGGTGCGAGTCGGTGGCGGAGTATCTCGACATCGCCCTGGACAGCGCCCTCGAGCCCGCCGACCTGGCGCGAGAGGTGGGCTCGATGTTGCCCGACGGCGTCGACGTCGTGGCCGCCGGTGTGCTCGAGCCCGGCACCAACTCACTCCAGGAAGACGTGTCCTCGTGTCTGTGGGAGATCCATGTCCCGCGCGTGGCCCCCGAGGACCTCGACGTGGCGATCGAGCGCGCCCTCGACGCCCCGACCCTCCCCATCCGGCGCGAGCGCAAGGGACGTGACGTGGTCGACGACCTCCGTCCCTCGGTGTTGGCGCTCTCCAGTGCCGGTCCCGACGCGGGCGGCGCCCTGCTCCGAGCGGAGCTGGGTACCCGACCGCGCGGTGTTCGTCCTTCCGAGCTGGCCCAGGCCCTGGGCGTCGAGCTCGGACTTGCCCGCAGAACCTGTCAATGGATCGAGCGCGACGGCTCCCGCTGGGAGCCTCTCATGGTGGACCCTTCGGGGATCACCGTCCCGTGGGAGCGCGCCTCGTGAATAGTTCGAGAAGGGATCGTCCCCATGTCCGATACCACCGCGGAGCAGCCGACGGCGGAGCCACCCGGCTCGCCTGCTGCCCACCCGCCCACCGACTCCGGGGTGCCACACGCCCCCGAAGGGGTCGACGTTTCCCTGCCCGGGGGGTCCGGGGGCACCACCGACCTGCTCGGGGATCGATCCTCATCTGAGAGCACCGGGGCCGGCGACGTCATCTCCGATGACGCCGGCGCCTCCGATGGCGGGGCGTCGGGTGACGCCTCCTCGCCGGCGCGACCTCCCTCGGCCAACGCCCGCCGACGGCGCAAGCGCCCGGCCGGGGCCCGCCCGGCGGGCACGGGGAGTGGTGAGGGCCCGGCGGATCCCGATGACGACGACAGCCGGCCCGTAGAGGGCGACGAGGGGTCACCCTCGGCGCCGGCGGGCGCCGACCCGGTGCCGAAGGTGGGCGACCGCAAACGGCTCCCCGAGCCGCCCCGGATCGGTGACACCCGGCCGGCCCGCCCCCAGGCCGCGCCGGTGATGCCGGTGCCGGTGACGCCCATCGCCCCCAAGCCCGTCAAGGCCCCGAGACCGCCACGGAACGCCCCGGTGGCGGCGGAGTCGGCGACCGAGGACCAAGACGACCAGGACGGCGCCGAGACCAAGGCGTCGGGGGGGAGGTCCCGCCGGCGCAGCGGCCGGGAGCGTCGGGGCCGTCCCGTGGGCCGCTACCTCATGTGCGTCCATGTCCGCCCCCACGCCACCCAGATCGCCGTGCTCGAAGGCCGGACCCTCGTCGAGCACTACGTGTCCCGGTCGGCCGATGACGCCGCCCAGATCGACGGCAACATCTATCGGGGCCGGGTGCAGAACGTCCTGCCCGGCATGGAAGCGGCGTTCATCGACATCGGAACCCCCAAGAACGCCGTGTTGTACCGGGGCGACGTTCGCTACGACGTCGAGGACGTGGAAACGGCCAAGAGTGCGTCGCCACGCATCGAAGAGATGCTCCGGCCCGGCCAGGTGATCCTGTGCCAGGTCACGAAGAACCCCATCGGCGCCAAAGGGGCCCGCCTCACCCAGGAGGTCTCGCTGCCGGGCCGTTTCGTGGTCATGGTCCCGAACTCCTCGGCCTTCGGCATCTCCAAACGGCTCGACGACAACGAGCGCAAGCGCCTGCGCCGGTTCGTCGACGAGGTCCGCCCCGCGGGTCACGGCCTGATCGTGCGCACCGCAGCCGAAGGTGCGAGCCAAGACGAGCTGCGCCACGACGTGGAGCGGCTGGTGGCGCTGTGGGCGGCGATCGAAGCCGAGGCCAACCGGTCGAACGGGCCGGGGCTGCTCTACCAGGAGCCCGATCTGGCCGTGCGCATCGTGCGCGAGGAGTTCAACCGGGACTACCGCAACGTCGTGATCGACGACGAGGAGCTCTACGCACAGGTGCGTGAGTACATCGAGCAGGTGAACCCCGAGCTCGTCGACCGCGTCGAGTACTACGACCCGGTTGTCGAGAACCTGCCGATCTTCGAGCGGTTCCACGTCCACGAGCAGTTGCACAAGGCCCTCGACCGCAAGGTGTGGCTGCCGTCGGGAGGGTCGATCATCATCGAACGCACCGAGGCCCTCACCGTCATCGACGTGAACACGGGCAAGAACGTGGGCAAGTCGAACCTCGAGGAGACCGTCTACCGCAACAATCTCGAGGCCGCCGAGGAGATCGCCCGGCAGCTGCGCCTGCGTGACATCGGGGGGATCATCGTCATCGACTTCATCGACATGGAGATCAGGGACAACCGGGACCGGGTGTCCGCCGCCCTGCGCTCGGCCCTGGCCCGGGACAAGACCCGGACCCAGGTTTTCGACATTTCGGAGCTGGGCCTGGTCGAAATGACCCGGAAGCGGGTCTCGGAGGGCTTGGTGGAGTCGCTCTCGACCGTCTGCACCGTGTGCGGCGGGCGCGGGATCGTGCTCGATGAGTCCCTGCTGTAAGATCGCCGGGCTATGTATGCAGTGATCCAGAGCGGAGGCAAACAGGAGCGCGTGGCGCAGGGCCAGCAGCTGCGCGTGGAGCTCCTCGGGGTCCCCGAGGGGAGCGAGGTCGAGCTGGCACCGGTGCTGGTCGTCGACGACGACCGCATCCTGGCCACGCCCGCTGAGCTCGCCGGGACGGTGGTGGCCGCCCGGGTCGTGGGCCAGGAGCTCGGCCCCAAGATCCGGGGGTTCACGTACCAGGCCAAGGCGCGGCGTCGCCGGCGGTGGGGTCACCGCCAGCAGTACGACACCGTCGAGATCTTGTCGATCACGGTCCCCACGGGCCGCTGAGACCGGCGAAACCGAGGAGGTTCTCGTGTCGAAGACCAAGGGTGGGGGCTCCACCCGCAACGGCCGTGATTCGAAGTCCAAGCGGCTCGGCGTGAAGGTGTACGCCGGCACGGTCGTCCCCGCCGGCGCCATCATCCTCCGCCAGCGGGGCACCAAATTCCATCCCGGCGAGAACGTCGGGCGGGGCGGCGACGACACGTTGTTCGCGACGGCGGAGGGCGTGGTGAGCTTCGGCACCCGCAAGGGTCGTCGTCAGGTGAGCGTCCGCGCCGAGTCCTGAGTCGCCACGGCTCGGCCCTCGTCTCGCCAGGAGGGCACCACGGTGCCTCGTAGGATCGGAGCTGTGTCGGGGTTCGCCGACGAGGCCCAAGTCCATGTGAAGGCGGGCGACGGCGGTGCGGGCTCGGTGTCGTTTCGTCGAGAGGCGCATGTGTCGCGGGGTGGCCCCGACGGTGGCGACGGGGGCAACGGTGGCGACGTGTGGCTGGTGGCCTCCACCAACCAGGCCTCACTGCTCGGGTTTCGTGACCACCCCCATCGGGCCGCCACCGACGGCAAGCACGGGCAGGGCAAGAAGCGTCACGGCCCCCGGGGCCAGGCGCTCGAGGTGCCCGTACCGGTGGGGACGATGGTGCGGGGCCCCGACGGCACCATCCTGGCCGACCTGGCCGGCGCCGGGGACCGGTGGCTGGCGGCCGCGGGCGGCCGGGGAGGGCGGGGCAATGCCCGCTTCCTCTCCAATCGACGCCGGGCGCCGGGCTTCGCCGAGCAGGGCGAGAAGGGTGAGGAGCGCTGGCTCGACCTCGAGCTCAAGCTGCTGGCCGACGTGGCCCTGGTGGGGCTCCCGAACTCGGGCAAGAGCACCCTGATCTCGCGCATCTCCGCCGCTCGTCCCAAGGTCGCCGACTATCCCTTCACCACCCTCGAGCCCCATCTGGGCGTGGTCCGGGTGGGTCGGCCCGGCGACGAGACCGAGTTCGTGGTGGCCGACGTCCCCGGGCTGGTGGAGGGAGCGGCGGAGGGCCGTGGTCTCGGCCACCGCTTCCTGCGCCACGTCGAGCGGGCCCGGGCCCTGGTGGTGCTGCTCGACCTGGCCCCCGCCGACGCCATGCCGGCCTCCGAGCAGGAGCGCATCCTCCTCGCCGAGCTCGGGCGGTACCGGCCCGAGCTGCTCGAGCGGCCCCGTGTGGTCCTCGGCTCGAAGGCCGACGTGGCGACCGAGCCGGGGGAGGGCGGCCCCGAGTTCACCATCTCGGCGGTGACGGGGGCGGGGATCCCCGAGCTCCTGGCCCGGCTGGCGGCCATGGTGCTCGAGGCCCGGGCGGCCGAGGCCGTGCCGAACCGGTCGGTGGTGATCCACCGGCCGCTGTCGGAGGAGGTCGAGGTGACGCGCGTCGATGACGGGTCCTTCGTCGTGCTCGGCCGGCTCGCCCTTCGCGCCGTGGCGTTGTCGGATCTCAACGACCCTGACGCGGTGGAGTACGTGCAGGGTCGTCTGCGGCGTCTCGGGGTGGAGCGGGCCCTGGTGCGGGCCGGGGTGCGCGACGGCGACGTCGTGCACCTGGGCCAGCTGAGCTTCACCTACCAGCGCGAGGAGGGGGTCGAGGCGGCGGTGTCGCCGCCTCCTGCTCCCGAGACGAGGCGGGGCGGGCGCAGGGACCGGGGAGCGGCGAGATGACCGACGCCACGGCGCGCACGGTGGTGGCCAAGATCGGGTCCTCGTCGATCACGAGCGCCGGCGGCGGTGTGGACCCCGTCGCCGTCGACAGGCTGTGCGGGCAGGTGGCCGCGGTCCGCGCCCTCGGCCACAGCGTCGTCCTGGTGAGCTCGGGGGCCATCGCCGCGGGGTGGTCGGCCCTGGGCGGCGGGCCCCGGCCCACCGACCCCGCCACGCTGCAGGCGGTGTCGGCCGTGGGCCAGTCGAAGTTGATGCGCGTCTACGACGAAGCCTTCGCCACGCGTCAGATCGCCGCGGGCCAGGTCCTGCTGGCTCCGCTCGACTTCATCCACCGTCAGCAGTACCTCCACGCCCGCCAGACGTTGTCGCGGCTGCTCGAGTTGGGCGTGGTGCCGGTGGTGAACGAGAACGACGCCACCTCCGACGACGAGATCCGCTTCGGGGACAACGACCGCCTGGCGGCACTGGTGGCCCATCTCGTGGCCGCCGATCTTCTGGTCCTGCTCACCGACACGGCCGGGCTCTTGACGGCCGACCCGCGCATCACCGCCGAGGCGTCGCTCATCGAAGAGGTCGTCGAGGTGGACCACGAGCTCGAGGTGGTGGCGGGGGGAGCGGGCAGCGCGGTGGGCAGCGGGGGCATGGCCTCGAAGCTGGCCGCGGCGAAGATCGCGGCGTGGTCGGGCGTCGAGACCGTCATCGCCGATGCCGCCCGGGACGGGGTGCTCGTCGGGGCCCTCGAGGGCCGAGCCGGTGTGGGTACCGTGTTCAGGCCGCGGGCCCGTCGACTGCCCGCCCGGAAGCTGTGGATCGCGTTCGCGGTGGCGGCGGCGGGAACGCTCGTCGTCGACGAGGGAGCGCGCCGGGCGTTGGTCGACAGAGAAGCGTCGCTGCTTCCCGCCGGGGTGGTCTCGGTGTCGGGCCGCTTCGACGCCGACGACGCGGTGGAGATCGCCGGGCCCGATGGCGTGGTCTTCGCCAAGGGCCTGGCCCGGCACCCCGCCACGACGGTGGCGTCATGGGTGGGTCTGCGCACGAGCGAGTTGCCCGCCGGCGCCGCGCCCGAGGTGGTCCATCGCGACGATCTCGTCGTGCTGGCCTGAGGCCCCGCCACCGGGGGACCGGGGCAGGCCGGGCGGTGTGGTGCGGGTAACCTGGAGCATGGCCCGGGAGGACATCGTCGATCTCGGTCGGCGCGCCAAGACCGCCGCCCGGGCTCTGGCTGTGGCCGGAGGCCTGGCCAAGGACGGTGCCCTGCGCGTGGCCGCCGACCTGGTCGAAGAGCGCCGCGCCGAGCTGCTCGAGCACAACGCCGCCGATCTCGAGCGGGCCCGCGCGGAGGGGGCCACCGACGTCCAGATCGACCGGCTGCGCCTCACCGGCGAACGGGTGGCGGCCATGGCCGACAGCCTGCGCCAGGTGGCCGGGCTCCCCGACCCCGTGGGCGAGGTGGTCGAAGGGTGGGTGCGCCCCAACGGCCTGCGCGTCGAGCGGGTCCGGGTGCCGCTCGGGGTCATCGGGGTCATCTACGAGAACCGCCCCAACGTCACGAGCGACGCGGCGGGGCTCAGTCTCAAGGCGGGGAACGCCACCATGCTGCGGGGCTCGTCGAGCGCGGCCCACTCCAACGCCGCCATCGTGGCGTGTCTCCGGGAAGCGCTTGTCAAGGTGGGCCTTCCCGAGGACGGCGTGGTGAACGTGGCGGACACGAGCCGGGAGGCGGCGGTCGCCTTCATGCAGCTCGACGGGGTGATGGACTGCCTGATCCCGCGCGGGGGCCACTCCCTCATCGCCTCGGTGCGCGAGCACGCCACGGTCCCGACCGTGATCGACGGGGACGGCAACTGCCACGTCTACGTCGACGCGGCTGCCGATCTCGACATGGCGCTGTCGATCCTCGTCAATGCCAAGACCCAGCGCCCCGGCGTGTGCAACGCGGCGGAGTCCCTCGTCGTGCACGAGGCCGTGGCGGCGGAGTTCCTGCCCCGGGCCCAGGAGGCCCTGGCCGGCGTCGAGCTGCGGGGCGACGGGCCCAGCCGGGCCATCCTCCCCACCATCGCCACCGCGGGCGAGGAAGACTTCGCGGCGGAGTTCCTGGGTCCCATCTTGTCGGTGGCGGTCGTCGCCGATCTCGACGGTGCCATCGACCACATCGCCCGGTACGGGTCGGGACACTCCGAGGCCATCGTCACCGGGGACCTCCACGCCGCGGAGCGGTTCTGTCGTGAGGTCGACGCCGCCGCCGTGGTCGTGAACGCCTCGACCCGGTTCGTCGACGGGGGCGAGCTCGGCCTCGGATCGGAGATCGGCATCTCCACACAGAAGCTGCACGCCCGGGGGCCCATGGGGCTGCGCGAGCTCACCTGTGTGAAATACGTCGTGCGTGGTGAGGGGCAGGTGCGGCGGTGAGCCCCCCGGGCGACAACGAGACCGCCGACGGACAGATCGGCACGGCGGGGATCCTCGGGTTCCCCGACCCCGGGCCGCCCTTGTTCTCGTCGGTGACCGAGGTGCGCGAGCGCCTGGCGGCGGTGGGCTATCTCGCCGACGACGGCATCGCCGGCGTGGTCCACCTGGCCGACCGCCTGGCCAAGCCGGTGCTGGTGGAGGGGCCGGCCGGCACGGGGAAGACCGAGCTGGCCAAGTCGGTGGCCCGGGTGACCGGCAGCCGGCTCATCCGCCTGCAGTGCTACGAGGGGCTCGATGAGTCCAAGGCCCTCTACGAGTGGAACTACAAGAAGCAGCTGCTGCGCATCCAGGCCCAGCGCGTCGTCGACGACGGCTCCGCACCTGCGGTGGTCCGCGGCGCCGACGAGGGGGCGGGCGGACCGACGTCGTGGCGCGACCTGGAAGAAGACATCTTCTCCGAGGAGTTCCTCCTCACCCGGCCCCTGCTCGAGGCCATCCGGTCCCCTGACCCGGTGGTCCTCCTCGTCGACGAGGTGGACCGGGTCGAGCTCGAGACCGAGGCCCTGTTGCTCGAGGTCCTGTCGGAGTACCAGGTGTCGATCCCCGAGCTCGGCACCATCCGGGCCGAGCAGATCCCCCTCGTGTTCCTGACGTCGAACAACACCCGGGAGCTGTCCGAGGCGCTCAAGCGGCGGTGCCTGTACCTGCATCTCGACTACCCCTCGCTCGAGCGCGAGCGCGACATCGTGCTGGCCCGCGTGCCCGGGGTCACCGAGGAGCTCGCCGACCAGATCGCCCGCATCGTCCGGTCGCTACGGACCCTGGAGCTCAAGAAGTACCCGTCGGTCTCCGAGACCCTCGACTGGGCCCGCACGCTGGTGGTGCTCGGCGTCGAGTCGATCGATGCCGAGCAGGCCAAGGCCACCTTGCACGTGCTGCTCAAGTACCGCAGCGACCTCGAGCGCGCCGCCAAGGAACTGGCCGTGCCCGGGGAGGACCGGGCCTGAGCTCGTCGTGCTCGACGTCCTCACGGGGTTCGTCGGAGAGCTGCGGGCCGCGGGCCTCCCCGTGTCGCTCACCGAGTCCATCGACGCGGCCGAGGCGGTGCACCACATCCCCCTCGAGGACCGCGACGCGCTGAAGTACGCGCTGGCTGCCACGCTCGTCAAGAGCTCCACCCACTGGAAGGCGTTCGAGACGGCCTTCGAGGTGTACTTCTCGATGCGAGGCCCCCAGTACGACATCGACGACGAGCTGTCTGAGGCCGGGGACCTCGACTCCGACAGCGACGGCGAGGACCGGGGTCGCGGCGAGGGCCGGGGGCAGGGAGGTGGGGGCGGCGAGGGCCTGTCGCCCGAGGAGCTCGCCGAGATGTTGTTCCGGGCCCTGCTGTCCGCCAACGACGCGCAGGTCTCGGCGTTGGCCCGCCAGGCCGTCAGCCGCTACGCCGGCATGGAGCCGGGCCGCCCCGTGGGGGGCACCTACTACCTGTACCGGACCCTGCGGAACCTCGATCTCGACCGCGTCCTGGAACGGCTCATGGACACCGCCCGGGCCGCGGCTCCCGAGGGGACGCTGACGCCCCTCGAAGAACGGTTGGCCCGCGACGAGTTCAAGAGCCGCCTCGACCGTCTGCGCCGTGAGCTCGAGGACGAGATCCGGCGCCGGCTCGTGGCCGACCGTGGCATCGAGGCGCTGGCCCGCTCCCTGCGCAAGCCCCTGCCCGAGGAGATCGACTTCATGCACGCCACGCGCGACGAAATGGCGTCGCTGCGCCGGGCCATCCACCCCCTGGCCCGCAAACTGGCGGTGCGCCTGGCCCGCAAGCGTCGCCACGGCCGCAAAGGGCCCCTCGACTTCCGGGCCACCATGCGCCACTCGCTGTCGACGGGCGGGGTCCCGGTGGACCCCAAGTTCCGCTACCCGCGACCGGCCAAGCCCGAGATCATCGTCATCGCCGACATCTCGGGGTCCGTGGCGTCGTTCGCCCGGTTCACGCTGCACCTCGTGCACGCCATCAGCTCGCAGTTCTCCAAGGTGCGCAGCTTCGTCTTCATCGACGGCATCGACGAGGTCACCCGGTTCTTCGAGAACGTCGACGACGTGGCCGACGCCGTGCACCGCATCAACACCGAGGCCGACGTGGTGTGGGTGGACGGGCATTCGGACTACGGGCACGCCCTGTCGGTGTTCTGGGAGCGTTGGGGCGAGGAGATCACGCCCCGGGCCAGCGTGTTGCTGCTCGGCGACGCCCGCAACAACTACCACGCCTCCCAGGCCTGGGTCGTCTCCGAGATCCGCCACCGGGCCCGTCACGTCTACTGGCTCAACCCCGAGCCCCGCGCCTACTGGGGGACGGGCGACTCCATCCTCGGGGAGTATGCCGTGCACTGCGACGACGTCTTCGAGTGCCGGAACCTCCGCCAGCTCGAGCACTTCGTCACCGAGTTGGCGTGAGCGCGCCGTCGAGGGACACCCGCCGGGGCGCCCCGCCGGGTGTGAGCAGCCTGCCCCGGGACAGCGCCCGACCCACCCGGGTGGTGCTCATCCGCCACGGCGAGGCCGTCTGCAACGTGGCGGGTGTGGTCGGGGGTCATACCGGGTGCACCGGGTTGTCGCCCACCGGGAAGCGCCAGGCCGAGGCGTTGGCGGCCCGGCTCGTCAAGACCGGCGAGCTGTCCGACGTCACCGCGCTCTACGCCAGCGTGTTGCCGCGTGCCCTGGAAACAGGGGCCATCGTCTCCCCGGGCATCGGCGACGGCGGGGAGCCGGTGGGGGATTGCGACCTGTGCGAACTGCACCCGGGGGAGGCCGACGGGCTCACCTGGGACGAATTCCGCGTCCGCTACGGAGAGCCCGACTTCGACGCCGACCCCGACAGCGCGGTGGCACCGGGGGGCGAGAGCTGGAGCTCCTTCGTGGCGCGCGCCTCGGGGGCGGTGGCGCGCGTGGCCGGGGCCCATCGGGGCGAGCGCACCGTAATCGTGTGCCATGCCGGAGTGATCGAGTCGACGATGCTGGCCTTCTTGCCCGTGGCACCGGGCCGGAGCCGTCTCGGTCTGCCCACCGAGCACACCTCGCTCACCGAGTGGGAGATGACCGAGGACGGCTGGCGGCTGGTGCGCTACAACGACGCGGCCCACCTGCGGGCCCTCGCCACCTGAGCGACCCGGCTAACAGGCGTAGTCGCCGTCGAGGCTCACGCCGTTGGCCATGTCGGTGTACTGGGTGATCCATACCCCGCCGGTGGGGAGGTAGTTCCCGCTCTGGGCCGCGTAGGACACGGCCGTGGTGCAGTTGGTCTGGGGGTTGTCGGTGTACCACGCCACCCACAGGGGCACCGCCGGCTGGAAGTCCCCGGCGATGCCGTTCCAGGTGAGGGGGCTCGTGTAGATGCCGACGTTGTTCACCCCGGCCCCCCGCAAGGCGTTGATGGCACCGGTGATGACCTCGTCGTTCTCGGCGGTGTTCGACGACCAGTTGGCCGCCTCGATGTCGAGCCACCACGTCACCAGGGGCGTCACCCCCTGGGCCTGGACGTACTGATAGGCGTAGACCCCGGCCTCGTATCCCCAGTTGCAGGCCATGTCGCCGTTGCAGCCGGGCTGGTCGGTGGGGTCGGTGCCGTAGGTCATGAAGATGTAGAGGTTGAGCCCTCCTCCGGCCCACTGCGCTTCGTGGGCCAGGCAGGGGTTGGGGGAACCGTTGGACTGGCCCGTGGCCTGGACGATCCCCACGGTGTGCCCCGAGGGGAGCGTGCTGTTGCAGGCCGGGGGGTTGTCCTGGAACCGCGACACGTCGTAGCCGAAGCTCCCCGAGGGATAGGCGCCGTTGGCCGCCACCCCTGTCCCCGGTCCGTCGGCGATGCCGACGACGGGGCTCGTGATGTGCTGGGGGGCCGAGCCGAAGTAGCCGGCGTCACCGAAGGCCGTGATGGCCCCGTTGGAGTCGGTCAGCCAGTACCCGCCGGGGTCCGCCGAGGCGATCCCGACCACCGGCCGGGCCAGGGCGTGGCCGCCGAGAGACCCGTAGAACCCCGCGTCGCCGAAGGCGAAGACCCCGCCGTCGGCCGCCACCATGAGGTAGCCGCCGGCGTCGGGAGAGGTCGCCCCCACGATGGGGGCTTGGAGGGTGAGCTTGCCCAGTGACCCGGCGAACCCGGCGTCGCCGAAGGCGAAGACCCCGCCGTCCGACGCGAAGAGCCAGTAGCCCTGGCCGTCGGGGGTGGCCACGATGGCGACCACGGGCTTGGTGAGCTTGACCGCGCCCATCGATCCGTAGAACGGCGCGTCGAAGGCGAACACCCCGCCGTCCGACGCCACGGTCCAGTAGCCCCCCGTGGCGGGGTCGGCCGCCATGCCCACCATGGGCTTGTTGAGCTTGACGCCTCCCATCGACCCGTGGAACCCGGCGTTGCCGAAGGTGAACACGCCGCCGTCCGAGGCCACGGTCCAGTAGCCCTGGCCGCTGGCGCCCGACAGGGTCGTGGTCGGTGCGATGCCCACCATGGGCTCGGCCAGCTTGACCGCCCCCATCGACCCGTCGAAGGGAAGGCCACCGAAGGCGAACACCCCGCCGTCCGATGCCACGGTCCAGTACGAGGGGACCCCTTGTGTGGTTGCCGCCGGGGCGGCGCCGGTCAACGGGCGCGGCGTCGAGCTCGGCGCGGCCGGCGGGGCGGACATGGCGACGACGACGAGGGCGGCGACGGACACCGCACCGAGGGCGCGTCCGAAACGCGCCAAGTTGTGTGCCGTACGGTGCATGGAGTGGAGGCTGCGATCCTTGCTGCGCGGGGGCGCGTGGCCGGGGCTCGGTGGGTAAAGAAGAGTCCGGCGTTGTGCTCCATTCTCATGGACACGCGCACTCGAAGCAACGACGCCCCCCGGAACCGCCGCCCACCTGCGCCGACGCGAGCTGGCGCGGCGGCGGCCGGCGCCGGAACGGAGAAGATCAGGCCCTGAGGAGCTCCGCCACCCGGAACGCAAGGTCGATGGCCTGGCGCGCGTTGAGACGGGGATCGCAGGTCGTGGTGTAGCGCTCGTGGAGCTGGCCCTCCACGATGTCGCCGAAGCCACCGAGGCATTCGGTGACGTCGTCCCCGGTGAGCTCGAGATGCACGCCTCCGGGCCACGTCCCGGCGTCGTGGTGGGCGGCGAAGAACCCCTTGAGCTCGGTCAGGATGTCGTCGAAGCGCCGCGTCTTGCGGCCTCCCTCGCTCACGAAGGTGTTGCCGTGCATGGGATCACACGCCCACACCACGGGATGCTCGGCGGCGCGTACCGCCTCGAGCAGCGGGGGCAGTGCGTCGGCGATGGCGGTGGCACCCATACGGGTGATGAGCGTCAGGCGACCCGGGATCCTCTCGGGGTTCAACTGGTCGCACAGCGCCACGACCTCGTCGGGCGCCGTCGAGGCACCGATCTTGCACCCGATGGGGTTGCGGACCCCCGACAGGAAGTCGATGTGGGCGCCGTCGAGCTGACGGGTGCGCTCGCCCACCCACAGCATGTGCGCCGAGCAGTCGTACCAGTCACCGGTGAGCGAGTCCATGCGGGTGAGCGCCTCCTCGTAGCCGAGGATCAGCGCGTCGTGGCTCGTGTAGAAGTCGACCTGGTGCAGCGACTGTTCGGCCCCGAGGTCGATGCCACAGGCGGCCATGAACCGCAGGGCGCGATCGATCTCCGCCGCGATCTGCTCGTAGCGACGACCCTCCTCGCTCGACGCCACGAACTGCTGGTTCCAGAGATGGACCTGCGAGAGGTCGGCGAACCCACCCTTGGTGAAGGCGCGCACCAGGTTCAGTGTGGACGCCGACTGGTGGTACGCGGCGATCAACCGGCGGGGGTCGGGTACCCGGGCGCCGGCGTCGGGGGCGTCGTCGTTGACCATGTGGCCGCGGAAGACGGGAAGATCGACCTCGCCGACCCGCTCGGTGGGTGACGAGCGCGGCTTGGCGAACTGCCCGGCGATGCGGCCGACCTTCAACGCCGGCACGCCGGCTCCGTAGGTCAGGACCACGGCCATCTGCAAGATGACCTTCAACTTGTCCCGGATGTCGTCGGCCGAGAACTCCTCGAACGACTCGGCACAGTCCCCGGCCTGCAACAGGAACGCCTTGCCCGCGGCCACCTGGGCCAGGGAGCTGATGAGCGTCCGGGCTTCGCCGGCAAATACCAGCGGGGGTAGGGCGGCGAGCTCCTTCAGGACCCGTTCGAGATGGTCGGTGTCGGGCCAGTCGGGCTGTTGCGCGGCAGGGAGGTCGCGCCAGCGCTGCGGGCTCCACTCGGCGGGGCTCATGGGCCACCAGCGTAAATGGTCGGCGCCTACGCTCGTGACGTGCCTCCACCCGACGCCACGCCCCAAGGCCCACCGCCGACGCCGGGCGTCGGGATCGGCATCTTGGGGGGCACCTTCGATCCCGTCCACGTGGGTCATCTGGTGGCAGCAACGTGGGCCCGGGAGACGCTCGGGCTCGACCGGGTGCTCCTGGTCGTGGCCAACGTGCCGTGGCAGAAGGCCGGCACCCGCACCGTGACCCCGGCCGAGGACCGGTTCCTCGTGGTGCAGGCGGCGGTGGACGGGGTGGCGGGGGTCGAGGCGTGTCGCATGGAGATCGACCGCGGGGGTCCGAGCTACACCGCCGACACGGTGCGCGAGCTCCTGGCGGCGACCCCGTCGGCCCGGCCCTACGTGATCGTGGGTGCCGACGTCGCCGGCGAGCTCGACACGTGGCAGCGGGTGGACGAGCTGCGCCGGGCCGTGACCCTGGTGATCGTGGACCGCGGCGGTGTGGGGTCGGCTGACGATCCCCCCGGGTGGCGCGTCGAGCGGCTTCGCATCCCGGCCCTGGCCATCTCGAGCAGCGAGCTCCGCCGGCGTCTGGCCGAGGGCCGGTCGGTCGATTTCCTCATTCCCGAGCCCGCCATACGTTGCATCCGTCAGCTAAATCTGTACGCTTGAACCAGATGCGTAGCCCCGAAGCCGTTCGAACCGCCCCGTGCCCCACAGGGGCGCTCCCGGGGGGTCAGATCGAGGTGGACGTGGCGGTTCCCGCCGCATGACGGCATCCGCCGAGCGGGCATCGGCGGACAACGGACGTTTCGACGTGCCGGAGGCTGCCCTGGTGGCGGCGCGGGCGGCGGATGCCAAGCTGGGCCAAGACACCGTCGTGCTCGCCATGGGGGACTTCCTCGGGGTGACCGACGCCTTTGTCATCACCAGTGGCGCCAACAGCCGCCAGGTCCGCACCATCGTGGAAGAGGTGGAGCACCAGGTGAAGCGGTCCGAGGGGCGTTCCCCCCGTGCCATCGAGGGGTTGCGCGATCTCACCTGGGTCCTCATGGACTACGGCGACTTCCTGGTCCACGTCTTCCAGGACGAGGCACGCGCCTACTACGACCTCGAACGCCTGTGGGGCAACGCTCCTCGTCGATCTGCGGACGGGACCCTTGCGGACGGGGCCCTTGCGAACCGGGTCGCCGAGGACTGATCCCCGGCTCGACATCTCGAGCCGTCCGGAGCCGCCCGCCCGCCATCGCGGCGGGGACGTGGTCCCGGGGTCAGGGCGCCAAGGCGGCGAATTGGGCCGTCGTGGCCAGGGGCACCTGGGCCCCGCTGGCCACGGGCACTTCGACGGGTTGACCCGAGAGCTCGAAGGTGACCCCGGTCACCCCCGGGAGCGCCGACGCGGTGAAGACGACCTGGGCCACGGCCTGGATCTGGGGCGGCCCGACGAGCTGGCCGAAGGTCCCCCCCAGGTTCACCGTGGCCGTGCCCCCGGCGATGTTGGCGCCGAGGACCGTGGTCTGGGTCGTGAGGGCGCTCTGCAGGCCCGCCGCCGACTCGGTGTCGGTGGGCCCGGCCAGCAGGGCCCGCAGGACCGTGGCCAGGTCGGGCGGGGACACCGACACATCGCGGCTGACCGACACCAGATGACCGGTCGGGCCGAGCAGAAAGATCTGGACCGGGACCTCGATCGGCGACGGTGTGGTGGGCGGCGTGGTCGTGGACTGGGTGGGTGCCAGGAGGTTGAAGGGGATGCCGTGGCGCGACAGGGCGGCGGGCTCTCTGTCCACCGGCACGCCACAGCCGGCCAGACCGGCCAGGACGCCGCAGGCCACGAGGGCCGTGACGGCGCGGCGACATCTCCGGTGCTGGGCCCCCCGGCCCGGTGCACGGTGCGAGAGTCCGACGATCACGACCCGAGCACCTCGGACCGGGGCTCGGGTCGAGAAGCCACGGCGCCGGCCGCGCCGTTGTCGTCCCCGGTGGGCAACTCGATGACGAAGCGGTTCTCGCCGTCGTCACCGGACTCGGCCCATACCCGTCCGCCGTGGAGTCGCACGTGCTCGGCCACGAGCGACAGCCCCAGACCCGTGCCGTTGGTCACCCCTCGCTGTCCCGCGGCCTGGCCGCGGTAGAAGCGCTCGAAGATCCGGTCGCGCTCACCGGGGGCCACGCCCGGGCCGCGGTCGGCCACCACGAACCGGACGTCGTGGCCCACGCCGGGTTCGACGGCCAGGCGGGTGACGCCACCCGCGTACTGCACGGCGTTGTCCACCAGGTTCGTCACGACCCGCTCGATGCGCCGTTTGTCCACCCACAGGCGGAGTCCGGCCACCGACGGGTCGACGTCCACGGGAACGTCGCCCGCGCCCCCGGCCGCGGCCGCCTGGCGGGCGAGCTCACCCACCTCGACCTCATCGAGCGACAGCTCGGCGGAGCCGGTGTCCACCCGGCTGATCTCGAGGAGGTCGTCGACCATGCGCTGGAAGCGGTGGAGCTCGGCACTGAGGAGGTCGAGAGCGTGGCGGCTGCGCGGGGGAAGCTCGTCGCGGTGCGACTCGAGCACCCCCAGCGATGTCGACAAGGTCGTGAGCGGCGACCGCAGCTCGTGGCTCACATCGGCGGTGAACCGGACCTCGTGGTCGATGCGTTCCTGCAGGGCGTCGGTCATCCGGTTGAACGACGACGCCAGGGCGGACAACTCGGGGTCGCCCTCGGCGATGAGGCGGGTGTCGAGGCTCCCCCCGGCGACCGTCTCGGCGGCGCGCGACACCTGCACCAGGGGCCGCAGGGCCCGCCCGCTGGCCCACCGGCCGATCACTGCCCCCGCCACCGTGGTCAACAGGGCCGCGCCACCGAGGGCCAGCGCCAGGATGCGCAGGGTGCGGCTCAGGTCATCGAGCGAGAAGACCTCGAAATACGCCGCGCTCACACTGGGGATGGGCAGGCCCACCGCCATCTGGGGTGTGTTCCCGAGCACGAAGTGCTGGGTGGCGGGCGTGCCCGAGACCACGAGATCGCGAAGGGCCAGCGGGATGGCGTTCTCGCCCACCGAGATCGACGTGGCGTACCACTGGCCCTTGAGCTCGAGCACCGAGCGCGAGCCGGGCACGGTGTCGAGCGAGGCCAGCAGCTGCGTGATGTTGGGACTGACCGACCGCAGCGAGGACCGGGCCAGGGACGCGTTCACGTACGCCTGGCGCAAGATGGCCGTCTCGCGTTCTCTCAGGATGAACTGGCGGGCCGTGAAGTAGGTGAGTCCCGCCATGGTGGCCGACAAGGCCAGGGCACCCAACCCGAAGGTGACCGTGACGCGTGAGCGCAGTCCGAGGTTGGACCACGGACGCTTGCGCCGTGGGGTCTCGCCCGGGGGCGCATCTCCTGACCGGCTCTGGCGCCGGGTGCGCAGTCCGCGCATGGCAGGTCCTCAGGTGGCCAGTTTGTAGCCCATGCCCCGCACGGTGAGGATGTGACGGGGATTGGCGGGGTCGGCCTCGATCTTGGTGCGGAGTCGCCGGATATGGACGTCGACGAGCCGTCCGTCGCCGAAGTAGTCGTAACCCCACACCCGATCGAGGAGCTGTTCCCGGCTCAGCACCTTGCCCGGGTTGGTGGCGAGCTCGCACAGGAGCCGGAACTCCGTGCGGGTGCAGTGGATCTCGGCGCCCGAGCGCCGCACCGTGCCCTCGTCGGGAAGGACTTCGACGTCGCCGAACGACAACATGTCGGGGGCATCGACGGTGCGAGCCCGGCGCAGCAGGGCCCGGATCCGTGCCGTCAGCTCCTTGGCGACGAAGGGCTTGGTGACGTAGTCGTCGGCCCCGGCCTCGAGCCCGGCCACGACGTCATGGGTGTCGTTGCGCGCCGTGACCATGATGACCGGCACCGCACTGCTGCGACGCAGCTGTCGGCAGCACTCGAAGCCGTCGATGCCCGGGAGCATCAGGTCGATGAGCACGACGTCGGCAGGTTGGTCGGCGAAATGCTCGAGCCCGATCTCACCGGACCCGGCCTCGTCGACCTCGTAGCCCTCGTCCTCGAGGGCGAGCCGCATCGAGGCGCGGATGCGCTCGTCGTCCTCCACCAGGAGGATCCGATTGCTCACGGGCGCGGGCTCCTCGACACGGGCCCGCCCACGCCTGCATCGACGCGGCGCCGTCGGGACGTGGTCGTCGGGACGTGAGCACGGCAGGTGCATCGACCGGGCCCCGGGGCCCGTAGGACCTGCCGCAGGGCGATCAGCTCGACTTCCAGATCTGCGGGGTCCAGACGGTCCCCACGATCATGCCGTAGGCCTTGGCACCCTCAGGTGTCATGGGGTTGTTCCAGTTCTGGACGTTCGACCGGGCCACGATGGCCCACGTCGCCCGGTCCTGCCAGATGTAGGGCAGGTCGGCGTTGAGTCGCTTGGCGACGTTCTGGTACGCGGTGGCGCGCACGGTCGGGTCGGTCGAGGTCCGTCCCTGCTGGAGGAAGGTCTCGATCAACGGATCGGTGTTGCGGGCGAAGTTCGGTGCGATCGAGGACTGGCCTGATCCGAAGATCTCGGTCGGGCTCCACCACAGGTAGTTGAGGTCGGGGTCCACCGCCGCGAACTGGCGCCACGACGTGGCCTGGAACAACCCGTCCAGGGCGTCGTTGATCTGGTCGGCCTGCTGGACCTGGGTCAGGTTGACCTTCATGCCCACCGCGGCGAGCTGGCTCTGGAGGAACTGCACGGCCTGGACCGAATAGGCCGAGTTGGTGGACTGGAGCGAGAAGGCCACGGGCTTGCCGGTCTCGTTCTCCAACTGCTTGACCAGGTCCTTGGCCTTGCTGGGGTTGTAGGCCGGGTACCCGGCGTCTTCGACGTAGTAGGGCGTGTTGGGGACGAAGGGCTGGTTGGTCGGCGTGTTGACACCCCTGTCGACGACCTGGGAGTACTGCTTGGGGTTGATGGCCATGGCCATGGCCTGGCGCACCCGGATGTCGCTCATGGCGGGGTCCGCGAGGTTGCACATGATGAAGTTCATGTCGGGCTCGCCCACGATGCCCTTGGTGTCGTCGAGGAACCCGTAGGTGCTGTCGTTCTTGAACTGCAAGATGCTCTCGGGCAGGTCGGTGTGCATCATGTCGATGTTGCCGGCCAGCAGCGCGTTGGCCCGCTGTTGGGCGTCGGTGATGGGCCGGTAGGTGATCGAGTCGAGGTAGGGGAGGCCCTTGCGCCAGTAGTCGGTGTTGCGGGTCGCGGTGAAGTGGTCGTTGGGAACCCATTCCTTGAACTTGAACGGCCCCGTGCCGATGGGCTGCTCGGACCCCTTGGGGTTGGCGATCATGGCGGGAGCGGCGATGTAGCCGGGTTGGCCCCCGATGCCGCCGGCGAGATAGGCGGGGAACGGCACCCAGGGTTGCTTCAAGGTGACGGTCACCGTGCTCGAGTCCGTGGCCACGATGGTGCTGACGGCGGTGAAGGTGACCCCCAGCAGTGCGTCTTTGAAGTGGTTCAGGCTCCCGGCGATGGCCGCGGCGTCACACGGGGTGCCGTCGTGGAACCTGACGTTGGGACGGGCCGTGATCGTCCACACCGAGTAGTCGGCGTTGGGGGTGATGGCCTGGGCGAGGTAGGGCTGGACGCTGCCGTCGGCGGCGATGATGGTGAGGGGGTCGAAGACGGTGCGGGCGTAGAGCACCCCGGTCTCGTCGAACCGGGCCGTGGCCGGGTCGAATCCCTGCTCCTCGGCCTCGACCCCGAACGTCAGCGAACCACCGGTCTTGGGGGTGCCGGTCGAGATGCCGTCCCGGGGCCCGCTCGAGAGCGAACCCGACCCGCCCGAGCCCGAGCCGCACGCGCTCAAGAGGCCCCCGACGCCACCGGCGGCGGCGATGCCCCCGGCCGCGAGGGCGCCTCGAGCAAGGAAAGAACGGCGGTCGATCTGGTCGGGCACGGTCCCTACCCCCTTCGGGGCGCTTTCACAATGTCTCGCTTGGTTGCGCCCTGCACCGGGAAGGACAATAGCGTCGCAGGCACTGTTGGGCGGGTAGCGTGGCGCCATGGCCTGGGATCCCGAGGCGTTCTCCCGGTCCCTGGGAGGCCAGTCCCCGGCCACGCGGCGCGCCTATGTGGGAGATCTCGAGGCCTTCATCGCCTGGGCCGAGCGCGCCCGGGTCGAGGGGCCCGCCGGTGTCGACCGGATCCTGCTTCGCCGGTATCTGGCCTTTCTCACCACGCGCCGTTACGCCCGGGCCACCGTGGCCCGCAAGGCCGCCGCGCTGCGGTGCTACTTCTCGTGGCAGCGCCGGCGGGGGGTCCTCGACGTCGACCCGGCCCGGCGATTGGCTTCGCCCGGAGGTGGGTCACGCCTGCCCAGGGTGCTCGACCGCGGCGAACTCGAGGTCATGCTGGAAAGCGCCGAGCTCGAGGACCCCGCCCCGGCGCCGTCACCGGGCAGCGGGGCGGCTGGGTCGGGCCTACACCGCGCCCTGGAAGCTCGTGACGACGCCGTGCTCGAGCTCCTCTACGGGTGCGGTCTGCGTGTGGCCGAGCTGTGCGGCCTCGACATCGGGGACGTGGATCTCCGGTCCCGCACGGTGACGGTGATGGGAAAGGGTCGTCGCCAGCGCCGTGTCCCGATGCACGACCGGTGCGCCGAGGCCGTCGACGCCTGGCTGGCCCAGGGTCGTCAGGTGCTCGTGACCGAGGCGTCACCGCCCCATGCCATGTTCCTCAATCGTCGCGGGGTACGGCTAGGCACGCGCGACGTCCGTCGCGTGGTCGACCGCAGATCGCCGGTTCCCACGCACCCGCACGCCCTGCGCCACAGCTTCGCCACCCATCTGCTCGACGGGGGTGCTGACCTGCGAGTCGTCCAGGAACTCCTGGGACACGCCAGTCTGCAGACCACGCAGGTCTACACTCATGTCAGCAAGGACCGGTTGCTCTCGGTATACGGGGCGACCCATCCCCGAGCGTAGGGGGAGGCGTGACGACGGACGACGACGGCGGCACTGCACGCCTATGGGTCGAGTACAAGAAGAGCGGCGAGCGTCGTCTGCGCGACCAGCTCATCGTGTTGTACTCGCCTCTCGTGAAATATGTCGCCGCCCGGGTGGCGGTCGGCCTTCCCCAGCACGTGGACGGGTCCGACCTGGTCAGCTACGGGATCATCGGGCTGATCGACGCCATCGACAGGTTCAGCCCCGACCGCCAGGTCAAGTTCGAGACCTACGCCATCCCCCGGATCCGGGGAGCCATCATCGACGAGCTCCGGGCCATCGACTGGGTGCCGCGCTCGGTCAGGGCCAAGGCCCGGGCCGTGGAGCAGGCCTACGCCTCGCTCGAGGCGACCCTCTTGCGGACGCCCACCGACGCTGAGGTGGCGGCCGAGCTCGAGATGTCGGAGTCCGACCTCCAAGACATCTTGCGCCAGATCTCCTTCGTGGGGGTGGCCGCGCTCGACGAGGTGTTCATGGTGGGTGGCGACCGCACCGACCGGACCACCCTCGGCGACACCATCCCCGATGCCACGGCCGGACCGGTGGCGCTGTTCGAGGACAAGGAGTCCAAGGAGATCCTGGCCCAGGCGATCATGCAGCTCGGTGAGCGGGAGCGGACGGTCCTGTCGCTCTATTACTACGAAGGTCTCACGCTGGCCGAGATCGGCGAGATCCTGGGTGTGACCGAGAGCCGCGTGTGCCAGATCCACACCAAGGCCGTCCTGCAGCTGCGGGGTCGCCTGAACGACCGATCTCCCGACGGGACCGACACCCAGCGCCGGGGCCGGCCCCCCGGTGGCCGGCGCGGCCCGAGATCGAGCGTCGCCGCCACCGGCTGAACGCGCCGCACCGGCTGTACCCCCTCGGGGCGACGCCGGGCCGAGTGAGAACCGGGCCGAGACCGCACCGGCGCAGCCCCAACCGGGCGGGGCTCTGGGTGACGGGTCCTTGGGCGTCGGTTACCATGGACCGGTCCTGCCCGTCGGGCGGGACCTCAAAGATCACTTTGAAGCACCCGGCGCGTCCACGGTCGCCCTGCAGGGCGCAGCGCCGGGGAAGGACAACCGATGGGAGGACCCGCTGTGGCAGTTGTCACGACTCGGCAGTTGCTGGAGGCCGGTATGCATTTCGGCCACCAGACCCGCCGGTGGAACCCGAAGATGCGCCGGTTCATCCTGGGCGAGCGCAACGGGATCTACATCATCGACCTCAAGAAGACGCTCGAGGGTCTCGAAGAGGCCTACGGGTACGTGCGCGACCTGGTCGCCAACGGCGGCATCCTGCTCTTCGTCGGCACCAAGAAGCAGACCCAGGGCCCCATCGCCACCTATGCCGCCGCGTGCGGCATGCCCTATGTCAACGAGCGGTGGCTGGGCGGGATGCTCACCAACTTCACCACCATCTCGTCTCGCGTGGGGAAGATGCGGGAGTACGAGGCCATGGAGCGGGCCGGTGACTTCGAGGGCATGCCCAAGAAGGAAGGACTGCGGTTCCGGCGAGAGCTGGAGAAGCTGCGCCGCAACCTGGGCGGCATCCGCGGGCTCGACCGGCTGCCCGACGCCGTCTTCGTGATCGACACGAAGAAGGAGCACATCGCCGTCACCGAGGCCAACAAGCTGGTGATGCCGATCGTGGCCGTCGTCGACACCAACTGCGATCCCGACGTGATCACCTACGTGATCCCGGGCAACGACGACGCCATCCGCTCGGGCGCTCTCATGTGCCGGGTCATGGCCGAGGCCGTCATCGAGGGACGATGGGTGGCCGAGCACCGGCCCAAGCCCCCCGCCCCTCCGGCAACGCCATCGACGTCGGGATCCCGGCGTCCCCCCCGCGGACCGAGGGCGCCGGTGGGATCCGACACCCCCGAGCCTCCGCCGACCACCACCCCTGGTGCGCCCGACGACGCTGCCGGGACCGCCGCGGCCGAGACCACCACGGCCGAGACCCCTTCGCCTTCTGGTGCCACCGCTGCGGCCCCATCGGCTGCGGCCCCGACGCCCGACGCCCCGTCCGCTGCGGCTCCACCGGCTACGACCCCGCAGGCTGCGGCCCCGCCGGTCGAGACGCCGCCGGTCGAGCCCCCCACCCCTGGCGCCGCGACCGACGCCGCCGACTCCGCCCCACCCATCGACGAGAGCTGAGCAATGGCTGACTTCACCGCCAAGGACGTCCAGACCCTGCGCCGGGCCACCGGCGCGGGCATGCTCGACAGCAAGCGCGCCCTCGAGGCGACCGGTGGCGACATGGACAAGGCCAAGACGTGGCTGCGCGAGCAGGGGCTCGCCGGGGCGGCCAAACGTTCGGATCGCGAAGCGACCCAGGGTGCGGTGGCGCTGGCGGTCTCCGGTCGCAACGCGTCGATCGTCGAGCTCCGGTGTGAGACCGACTTCGTGGCCAAGGCCGAGACCTTCGTCAACCTCACCGACGAGCTCGCCCAGCTCGTGGCGGAGAAAGGCGAGCAGGCCACCGCCGATCGGACCGAGGACATCGACGAGCTCAAGACCACGCTCAAGGAGAACATCTCGGTGGGCCAGGTCGTCCGATTCGAGATGGGCGAGGATTCGGTGGTGGGGACGTACCTCCACATGCAGTCCGGCCGGGGCGTGAACGCCGTCCTGGTGGAGATGCGGGGCGGCGGTGAGGAGCTGGCTCACGACGTCGCGGTCCACGTGGCGTTCGCCCGTCCCTCGTATCTCCGTCGCGAGGACGTGCCCAAGGAAGAGGTCGAGGCCGAGCGCGCCGTCGTCGAGAACCTGTCGCGCAACGAGGGGAAGCCCGAGGCGGCGCTGCCCAAGATCGTCGACGGTCGGATGAACGGATGGTTCAAGGAGCGGTGCCTGCTCGAGCAGTCCTACGCCAAAGACGAGAAACGCACGATCGCCGACCTCGTCGGGAGTGCGGAGATCGTGCGGTTCGCCCAGGTCGTTGTCGGCGGCTGAGGTCGCCGGGCGCGACGCGGTGGCGTCGATGACATCCCCAGTAGCCGCGACCGAGCACGGCGTGCGAAAGCGCCGGGTCGTCTTGAAGATGTCGGGGGAAGCCCTGGCGTCATCGGCGTCCGACGAGACCATCGACGGGGGAGTGGTGGAGCGGTTCGCCCGGGAGGTCGCCGCGGCGCGCACCGAGCTCGACCTCGAGCTCGCCATCGTGGTGGGCGGTGGCAACATCTGGCGGGGGACCACCGGCGAGGCCCAAGGGCTCGATCGCACCACGTCGGACACGATGGGCATGCTGGCCACGGTCATCAACGCCCTCGCCCTGCAAGATGCCATCGAGCATCACGGCCAACCCACGCGGGTGCTGTCGGCCATCTCCATGGCCGAGGTGGCCGAGCCCTACATCCGGCGGCGGGCGGTGCGGCATCTCGAGAAGGGTCGAGTGGTGATCTTCGCGGCGGGAATGGGCAACCCCTATTTCACGACCGACACCTCGGCCGCGCTGCGTGCCGCCGAGATCGAGGCGGAGATCCTGTTGAAAGGGACGCACTCGGGGGTCGACGGGGTCTACAACGCCGATCCCAAGCTCGATCCCTCGGCTCGGCGCTACGACGAGCTCGCCTTCATGGACGTGGTCAACCAGGACCTGCGGGTCATGGACCTCACGGCGATCACCTTCTGCAAGGACAACCGCCTTCCCGTGCTGGTCTTCGACCTGATGGCGCCTGGCAACCTGCATCGTGCGCTGGCCGGCGAGGAGATCGGTACGCTGATCCGGTGATGGACGACGAGCTCTCCGGAGTGGTGCTCAGCGACACCCGTGAGCGCATGGAGAAGGCCGTCGGCCACACCCAGGCGGACTTCGGCGGCGTCCGGACCGGGCGGGCGACCTCGGGCCTCGTCGAGCATCTCAAGGTGGACGTCTACGGGGTGGAGGCGGAGCTCCGGACCATCGCCGGTCTGAGCGTCCCCGAGGCGCGGCTGCTGGTCATCTCGCCCTACGACAAGTCCACCCTGGCGAGCATCGAGAAGGCCATCCAGGCCTCGGACCTCGGCATCACGCCGTCCAACGACGGGGCCGTGATCCGGTTGGCCTTTCCGCCGCTCACCGAGGAGCGGCGCAAGGACCTCGTGAAGGTGGTGCGGCACAAGGCGGAGGAAGGTCGGGTGGCGGTGCGCAACCTGCGGCGTACAGCCCGGCACGAGCTCGAGGGGCTCGAGCGCGACGGCGACATGTCATCGGACGAGCTCGAGCGGGTGGAGAAGGAGCTCGACAAGCTCACCCAGGAGATGGTGGCCGCAATCGACAAGCTGCTGGCCCACAAAGAGCAGGAGCTCCTCGAGATCTAGGGGTGCCGGCCCGGGGATCCCCGGCCGGTGGGGAGGCGACGTGGACGATCGAGACGAATACGAGCCGGAGGCGGGGGCTCCCATAGAGCCGGTCACCGAGCGCGTGCGGATCATCGGCGCCCAGCCCGCGGGAGCGCTGGCGGGCCCGGGGTCGACCGATGACGAGCCCGGGTCGAGCGAGGCGGCGCCCACCGACGAGCCGGCGGTCTATGCCCCTGACCCCGTGGAGGGGCCGAGCGCCCCCACCTTCGACCTCTTCGGCGACGAGCCCGAGCCGGAGTCCCTCGTCGAGGAGCCCGACCACGTGGTGACCCATCCCGAAGAGGCGGGTCGGGCCGCGCCCTCGGGGCGCAACGGTGGCGACCCCCTGGAGCCGGGCACCGACGTCCTGCGCATCTCGGAGCCCACCGCCGTCGTCCCCGACATGCCGCACTGGACCGACCCGCCCACCGGGCAGGTTCCCGCCGTGCTCGACCGGCGCAGCGACGAGGACGCCACCGAGGCCCAGTGGTCCGCGGCGGGGGACACGGGCCCCGCCTGGCGCGAGCACAGTCACGAATGGGACGACAGCACCTTCGACCCCTCGCTCCTCGCCGACGACGAGACGCGGGTCGGCGCCCTGGAGGAGACCCCGGTCGAAGAGCGCCGGCCCTGGGAGTTCGACGATCTCAGCGCGGCATCGGCCGACGAGGACAAAGTCGAGGCCGAGCTCGATGCGGGCGGCGTCGGCGCGGGGTGGTGGGGCGAGGACGATGAGGTCGACGACGAGCCCGCCGCCGACGACCGGCCCGCGGTGACCACCGCCTCCGCCGCGGCGCACGACAGCCCCGGGCCCGACGTGGCCGAGCGGGGGGTGGCCTCGATCAGCTCCTCTCCGCTGCGGGTCCCGCGCGAGCCGGCCGGTTCGTCGTCGTCTCCCCGAGGGCCCGCCGCCATGCGCCGCACCCTCATCCCGCCCCGGAGCACGGATGGCGCCACCGGTCGGAACCTTCCCGTGGCCATCGCCACCGGGGTCGTCATCGTCGCGGTGGCGCTGGCCTGCTTCAAGCTCGGCACGGTGTGGACACTGGCCCTCGCCACCATCGTGGTGGTGCTGTCGGTGGCGGAGTGCTACGCGGCGCTGCGCCGGGGTGGCCGGCGGCCCGCCACGTTGCTGGGCCTGGTGGCCACGGTTGCCATCATGGTGTCGGCCTACGCCAAGGGGCTCCCGGCCCTGCCGCTCGTCCTCGTGCTCGTGGTGATCACCGCCATGGTGTGGCACCTGGTCGGGGTGGAGCGGGGGTCGACCGTCGAGGGTGTGGCGAGCACGTTGCTCGGCTTCGTGTGGGTCGGGTTCCTGGGCTCGTTCGCCGCGCTCCTGCTCGCCCCGGGCGAGTTCCCCCACCGCCACGGGATCGCCTTCTTCCTGGGGGCGATCGTGGCGACCATCGGCGCCGATGTGGGCGCCCTGGCCATCGGCAGCTGGTTGGGACGCCATCATCTGGCGCCCAAGGTGAGCCCCAACAAGACCTGGGAGGGCCTCATCGGCGGAGCCGTCGTGGCCATCGCCCTCTCGGCCGCCGTCACCGGGCAGGTCCATCCCTGGACCGTGCCGAAGGCCGCCCTGCTCGGCCTGGTGGTGGCGGTGGTGGCCCCGATCGGAGACCTGTGCGAGTCGCTCATCAAGCGAGATCTCGGGCTCAAGGACATGGGGTCGATCCTGCCGGGCCACGGGGGTGTGCTCGACCGCGTGGATGCCCTGCTCTTCGTCCTCCCGACCACGTTCTACCTCGTCCGAGTGCTCAACCTCGGGTGAGCGACGGAGGCGGACGGCGAGACCGGACATGGGCCCGACGACGCGCCCTCGGGCGCCTCGGAACCAGGCCGTGAGGGTCAGCCTGGTCGGGTCGACGGGGTCGATCGGCACCCAGGCGGTCGAGGTGATGACGACCGAGCCCGACCGCTTCACCGCCGTGGGGCTGGCCACGTGGCGGTCGGTCGACCTGCTCGGCGCCCAGGCGCAGGCGCTGCGGCCCGAGGTCGTGGCCATCGGCGATGCCTCGCTGGCCTCGGCGCTGGCCGCCGCGGTGCCCAAGGGGACCGAGGTGCTGACCGGGCTCGAGGGTCTCGCCGCCGTGGCCCGACTGGGCGAGGTGGTGCTCAACGCCGTGGTGGGGTTCGCAGGGCTGCCCGTGACCCTGGCCGCCCTCCAGGCGGGGCGCCGGCTGGCCCTCGCCAACAAGGAGTCCCTCATCGCCGGGGGCCCCGTGGTGGCCCGGGCCAAGGGGACCCCGGGCGCCGAGATCGTCCCCGTGGACTCCGAACACTGCGCGCTTCACCAGTGCCTGCGGGCGGGGGCCGGGCCCGAGGAGGTGGCCCGACTGGTGCTCACGGCGAGCGGCGGCCCCTTCCGGGGACGCACCCTCGAGGAGCTGACGGGGGTCGAGGTGGCAGACGCCCTGGCCCATCCGACCTGGAAGATGGGGCCGAAGATCACGGTGGACTCCTCCACCCTCATGAACAAAGGCCTCGAGGTGATCGAGGCCCACGAGCTGTTCGACGTGGAATATGACCGGATCGCGGTCATTATTCACCCCCAGTCGGTCGTACACTCGATGGTGGAGTTCATTGACGGATCGACGGTGGCCCAACTCTCCCAACCAGACATGCGACTACCCATCGGGTACGCGCTCGGCTACCCCCGTCGCCTCGGGCACCCCTATGGAGCCATCGACTGGTCCTCGCTCGGACGCCTCGACTTCGAGCCCCCCGACCGCGAGGTCTTCGCCTGTCTCGCCCTGGCCGAAGAGGCCGGCCGGGCCGGGGGTCTGGCCCCGGCGTGGCTCAACGCGGGGAACGAGGTAGGGGTGGCCGCCTTCCTGGCCGGTCGGATCGGGTGGGGATCGATCGCCGAGGTGGTGGCCGACACCCTGTCGTCGTGCGACGGGGCCGAGGCGACCGACGCCGAGGACGTCTTCGAAGCGGACCGGCGCGCCCGGGAACGTGCCGAGCGCGCCGTGCGCCACCGGGAGCAGGCCGCGTGAGCCAGGTCGTGACCGGCCCGGGCCACGACGTGCCCGAGCAGCCCGCCCCGCCCCGCCGCGCCCCGGCCGAGCCCCGCGCCGAACAGCGCGCCGCGCTGGCCCGCCTCTTGGCCGTCGTGGTGGCCGTGATCCTCGCCGCGGTCGTGACCCACACCACGTCGGTCCTCATCGTCGTGGTGGCGCTCGTGATCATGATCATGTTGCACGAGCTCGGGCACCTTCTCACCGCCAAGTGGGGCCGCATGAAGGTGACGGAGTACTTCCTCGGGTTCGGGCCCCGGCTGTGGTCGATCCGGCGGGGGGAGACCGAGTACGGCATCAAGGCCATCCCGGCGGGCGGCTACGTGAAGATCATCGGGATGACCTCCATGGAGGAGGTCGACCCCGCCGACGAACCCCGCGCCTACCGCCAGCGGCCCTTCCACAACCGGCTCATCGTGGCCGTGGCCGGATCGGCCATGCACGGGGTGATGGCCTTCGTGCTGCTGTGGGGCATGTTCGTCTTCATCGGGGCCGAGCAGACCAACGCCGTGGCCGTCAGCGGGTTCGCGCCCCTCGCCCACAAGGTCGACCCGGCCCGTGCCGCCGGACTGCGGTCGGGCGACGTGGTGGTCCGCGCCGACGGCGCCGCGGTGCACTCCGCGGACGACCTCCAGAACGTCATCGAGCATCGAGCCGGGCAGCCGGTCACGCTGGTGGTGGAGCGGGCCGGGCGCGACCTGACCGTGGTGGTGACCCCGCACGCCGATGCCACCCTCTCGGGGGCCAACGGCCGCATCGGGGTCATCATCGGGCCGCCCACCGTCCGCAGCGGACCGATCGAATCGGTGGGCAAGGCGGGCGAGCTCTTCGGGCAACTGGTGACGAGCTCGTTCGCCGGGATGGGCCAGGTGTTCTCGGCCAGCGGGATCAAGAGCTACATCCACGACCTCACCAGCGCCAAGGCCGCCTCGCAGGCGGCCAAGACCGGTGACCGTCCCGCGTCGATCTACGGCGCGGCACGCCTGGCCGTCCAGGGCGCCCAGGCCGGGCCCACGCAGCTCATCTACGTGCTCGCCATCATCATCATCTTCGTGGGGATCCTCAACCTGTTCCCCATGCTCCCCCTCGACGGGGGCCACGTGGTCATCGCGGTGTACGAGCGGATCCGCAGTCGACGGGGCCGCCCGTACCACGCCGACGTCACCAAGCTCACCCCCGTCGTGTGGGCCTTCGTCTTGTTGCTGGGCTTCATCGTGGTGTCGTCGCTGTACCTCGACATCACCCATCCGGTGCACAACCCGTTCCAGTAGGCACCGCGTCACAAGGACCCGCCTGCACGCGACGCACTCCGACGGGCCCCGATCAAGGAGAAAGGGAGTCGTCGTGATGGCCCGTTCCACACCCCTCGCCGCGCAGCGCCGAGAGACCCGCCAGATCCACGTCGGGCCCGTCGCCGTGGGCGGGGGGGCACCGATCTCGGTGCAGTCGATGACGACCACGAAGACCGCCGACGTCGAGGGCACGCTGGCCCAGATCTACGCGCTGGCATCGGCGGGGGCAGACATCGTCCGCTGCACCTGCAACGAGAAGGAGGCGGCCGAGGGCCTGGCCCACATCGTGCCGCGATCGCCGGTTCCCATCATCGCCGACATCCATTTCCATCACGAGATGGCCCTCGCCGCCTTGGAGGCGGGCGTCCAGGGCCTTCGTCTCAACCCCGGGAACCTGCGCAAGGAGGCCGAGATCAAGCAGGTGGCCCAAGAGGCCAAAGATCGGGGCGTGCCCATCCGCATCGGCGTCAACGCCGGGTCGCTGCACCCCGACCTCTACCGGCGCTACGGGGGGGCCACCCCCGAGGCGCTCGTCGAGTCGGCGAGAATGGAGCTGGCCTATTTCGCCGAGGTCGACTTCGACGACGTGAAGATCTCGGTCAAGGCCTCCTCGGTCCCGCTCATGATCGAGTCGTACCGCTTGGCGTCGGAGACCTTCGACTATCCCCTGCACCTCGGGGTGACCGAGGCCGGTCCTCCGCCGGCCGGGCTCGTGAAGGGCACCGCCGGCATCGGCACACTGCTCGCCGAGGGCATCGGCGACACCATCCGGTACTCGCTCACCGCCGACCCCGTCGAGGAGGTGAGGGCGGGGCGGCAACTGCTCGAAGCCATGGGGCTCCGGGAGCGCAAGTCCGTGGACCTCATCGCCTGTCCCTCGTGTGGACGGGCCGAGATCGACGTGATCGGGGTGGCCCGTGCCGCCCAGGAAGCCCTGGAGTCGCGCCAGCTGCCCATCCAGGTGGCGGTCATGGGGTGCGTGGTGAACGGTCCGGGCGAGGCGCGCGAAGCGGACCTGGGCATCGCCGCAGGCCGTCGTCGCGGCCATCTCTTCATCAAGGGCAAGATCGTCCGCGTCGTGCCCGAGGACGAGATGGTGGCGGCTCTGGTGGAAGAAGCCGAGAAGCTCGTGGCTGAAGGGATCGACGCCCGCCTGGCCGCGGCCGACGCCGGGGCCGAGGCCGAGGCCGAAGCCGACCGCCGCATGCTCATCGAGGCCCAGGGCGATGACGCCAACCACGCCGCCCAGAAGGTCGAGCTCATCCGCAAGACCATCGACGACGAGCACGAGAAGCCCGGACCGTCGTAGGGCCCCGCCCGAGTGAGCGCGCGCTAGTAGGCGCGGGCGACGACGGCGAGGAGCTCGGAGTCCGGGCCGTCCTCGTCGGCGTCGGGCAGCGTGCCGTCGGGCCTCGTGACGAGGCGGACCGTCACCCCGGCCTGGTTGAGCTGCGTCTCGCCCTCGGCGCCGAGGGCCCCCAGGGGGAGCACGGCGAAGCCGGTTCGAGAGGCCTCTTCGGCCTCGGCGATGGTGGACACCTCGACGGTCTGGGCGCGGCGCCGTTCGAGCGCCTCGGCGAACAGGGCCGCCTGGGCTTCGCCCAGGGCGTCGCGCACCGAGGTCTCGAGCCCGCCGAGGGGCACCGTCGTCTTGGTCCCCGAGTCCCGGCGGACCAGCACGGCCTCATCGGCGGCGAGCTCGCGAGGACCCACTTCGACGCGCACGGGGACGCCTTTGAGCTCCCAGTCCACGACCCGGCGCCCGAACGAGGTCTCGGTGCGACCGTCGAGCTGGGTCCGTAGTCCGGCGTCGGCGAGGTCGGCGGCGATGAGGGCGGCTTTGTCCCCGGCGCCGTCCTCGTCACGGACCACCACCACGACCACCTGGATCGGGGCCAGGAGGGGGGGGACCCGCAGCCCGGCGTCGTCGCCGTGGGCCATGACCAGCGCGCCCATGAGCCTCGATGACGCACCCCACGAGGTCTGCCACACCAGGGTCTCGTTCCCCGACTCGTCGAGGAAGGTCGTGTTGAACACCCGGGCGAAATTCTGCCCGAGCTCATGGCTGGTCCCCATCTGCAGTGCCTTGCCGTCGCGCATCATGGCTTCGCAGGTCCAGGTGGTGGTGGCACCCGAGAACCGTTCGCGCTCGGTCTTGCGTCCGGTGAGGATGGGGACGGCCAGCACGTTGACCATGAAGTCCTCGTACACGTCGCGCAGGATGCGGAGCGCGAAATCCCGAGCCTCGGACTCCGTGGCGTGGGCGGTGTGTCCCTCTTGCCAGAGGAACTCCGTGGTCCGGAGGAAGAGGCGGGGGCGCAGCTCCCAGCGGACCACGTTGGCCCACTGGTTGATCAGGAACGGCAGGTCCCGGTAGCTCTGGATCCACTTGGCGAAGTAGGCGTTGATGATGGTCTCACTGGTGGGACGGACCACCACGGGCTCATCGAGCAGCTTGCCGCCCCCGTGGGTGACGACGGCGAGCTCGGGGCTGAAGCCCTCGAGGTGGGCCGCTTCCCGGTTGAGGTAGCTCTCGGGGATGAAGAGCGGGAAGTAGGCGTTGGGCACGCCCGCCGCCTTGATCCGGGCGTCGATCTCGGCCTGCATCCGCTCCCAGATGGAGTAGCCGTAGGGACGGATGACCATGGTGCCGCGGACGGGCCCGTTGTCCGCCAGTTCGGCTTTGGCGAGGACGTCTTGGTACCACTGGGGGAAGTCGGTTGCCTGAGAGGCGAGGACGCTCTTGCGGGCCATGGCGACCAGGATGCTACGGGCTGGGCACCGGGCCCCGGTGCGGTCGAGTTTCGGCCCGGGCGCCGAGTTCGGTCCGGCTCGGGTCCGAGAGCCTCTCGGCCTCGTCGGGGCGGCTCCAAAACCGCTCCGAGGCCTCCGCCGACGGTGGCCGCGCCCGAAAGGCCCAGGAGGGCGGCTGATATACTTGCTGCGCTGTTGGTCCGGGGGGTGAAGGTGCGTTGAAGCGTGGGCAGCAGCCCACGCTTCTGCCTTTCTCCGGACGGTCCGTTGTCGAAGGCACCAGGCCATGGAGGGACGAGGGAGGTGGACGATCAGGTGGACGACGAGCTCTCTGACCTGCTCGCGTCCGCCGTCGCCCCCCTGGGCCTCGAACTGGTGGACCTCGAGCGCAGATCCACCTCGGTACGCGTCGTGGTGGACCGCGCCGGGGGAGTGGACCTCGAGGCCATCGCCGCGGCCACCCGTGCCGTCTCGGTGGTGCTCGACGCGCACGACCCTTTGCCCGGCCAGCGCTACACCCTCGAGGTCTCGAGCCCCGGGGTGGAGCGAAAACTGCGGACGCCGGGTCATTTCGCCCGCGCCATCGGGGAAACGGTGAGCGTCCGGACCGTGGCCGGCGCCAAGGGCGAGCGCCGCCTGACGGGTCGGTTGACATCGGCCGACGCGGACGGGTTCGTCCTCGAGGCCGAGGATCTTCCCGGTGGCGAGCGCCGTCTGTCCTACGACGAGATCGAGCGGGCTCGGACGATTTTTGAATGGGGATCGAAATCCCCCGCCGCGGCGCGCCAGGGTGGGGCGCCGCGCCAGGCGGCCCGCCCCCAGCGGGCTGCGGCCAGAAAGCCTGCGGGAAGGAAGAAGGTGGCGACGCCATGAGCAAGGCCAACTTCGAATTCATCGATGCGCTGACCCAGATCGCGCGTGACAAGGGAATCTCGGTCGAGGTTCTCCTCGACGCCCTGGCCAATGCCCTCGTCGCCGCCTACAAGCGCATGCCCGGAGCGGCCGAGGAGGCCGTGGTCACCGTCGACCCCGAGTCGGGCGAGATCCGCGTCTACGGCCAGGAGCTCGACGAGGACGGCAACGTCATCCGGGAGTGGGACGACACCCCCGACGACTTCGGTCGCATCGCGGCCCAGACCGCCAAGCAGGTCATCCTCCAGCGCATCCGTGAGGCCGAGCGCGACCTCAAGTACGAGGAGTACGCCGGGCGCGAGGGCGACATCGTCACCGGCATCGTCCAGCAGACCGACAACCGCTACACCTTGCTCGACCTGGGCAAGGTCGAGGCGTTGCTGCCCCAGGCCGAGCAGGTGCCCTACGAGCGCTACGAGCACGGGGCCCGGTTGAAGGCCTACATCGTGGAGGTGCGCAAGACCACCAAGGGCCCCCAGATCGTGGTGAGCCGCTCCCACCCGGGCCTCGTCAAGCGGCTCTTCGAGCTGGAGGTCCCCGAGATCTCGTCGGGCGTGGTGGAGATCAGGGCCGCGGCGCGCGAGCCCGGGCACCGCACCAAGATCGCGGTGTGGTCCAACGATCCGAACGTCGACCCCGTCGGCGCGTGCGTGGGAGCCCGGGGGTCGCGCGTCAGGATGGTGACCAACGAGCTGCGCGGCGAGCGCATCGACGTCGTGCCCTTCGCAGACGACCCCGTCGAGTTCATCCAGGCCGCCCTCCAGCCGGCACGGGTGCGCGAGGTCCGGCTCGACGATGACACCGGCATCGCCACGGTCGTGGTGAGCGACTACCAGCTCTCGCTCGCCATCGGCAAGGAGGGCCAGAACGCTCGCTTGGCGGCGCGGCTCACGGGATGGCGCATCGACATCAAGAGCGAGACCCAGCTCGCCGAGGAAGAGGCCGGCTACGGCGAGGAGTGGGCCGAAGGCGAGTGGGTGGAGAACGAGGCCGGCGAGATGGTGTGGCAGCCGGCCGAGGGTGGCGAGGCCGTGTCCGCGGCGGAGTGGTCGCGCGTGGCGTCGGGCGAGTCGACCGAGGAGAAGCCCGATGGTGCCCCGCCGGCGACCTCCGCCGAGGCCCCGGCAGAGGCGAGCGCAGCGGCGAGCGCAGAGGCCCCCGCAGCGGTGGGCGCCGAAGTGGAGGAGCCCAAGCCCGACGAGACGGTGGGGGCGGGCGAGCCGGGCGAGCCGGAGAGCGGCGCATAGGCCCGCGCCGCATGTGCGTCGGCTGCCGACGGACCGCCGCGCCGGCCGAGCTGGTCCGCCTGTCGGTGGGGACCGACGGAACGCTGCTCGTCGGCCCCGGCCCCGGACGTGGTGCCTGGTTGTGCCGGAGCTCGCCGGGATGCCTCGAGCAGGCGCACCGTCGCCAGGCGTTGAGTCGGGCACTGCGTGGCGAAGTGGGGCCCGAAGCGGTGCGACGCCTCGGTGATCTGCTGGGAAGTGGTGTGGTACCGGGCCAGGCCGGTGCCCAGGTGTGCGAGGATGGTGGGTCGGGCCGGTTTGCCGGCTCGCCCCCGAACGAACGAGAAGGACCGTAGGAGCCCTTGCCGAAGAAGATACGCGTCTACGAGCTGGCACGTGAGCTCGGCCTGACCAACAAGGAGGCCCTCGACCTCTGCGTGTCGTTGGGCATCGGGGTGAAGAGCCACTCCTCCTCGATCGAGGATGCCCAAGCTGACCGCGTCCGGAGGAAGGCCGACAGCGAGGGGTTGCGTCGCGCCGTCTCGCCCGAGGAGCCCGCCGAGCAGAAGCCGGCTCGAGCCACCACGACGAGGCCCGGACGGGTCCCCGCCGACCAGGCCGTGGCCGCCTCGACCGGGACCGAGGCGCCCGGCCCCGCCTCTCCGGCCCCCGCCGCCGGGGCACCGGCGCCGAGCGGTCCGGCCCCCGCCGCCCCACCCCCGGTCATGCCCACCCCCGACCGCCAGAGGCTCGTGACCAGCCGTCCCGCCAGCGAGGTGTCGGTGCCGCCCCCGTCCCCGGCACGCAGCGCCCCGCCGCTGGCGGCGCGCCCGTCCCCGGCGCCGCCCGCCCGCCCTCCCGCCGCGCCCCCCCGACCCGCCCCTCCCGCCGTGGCCGCGTCGGCCCCGGCTGCCCCGCCCGACCTCGGGGCGCCGCCGTCGCGACCGGCCCCGGGATCGCCCCCGGCGCCTCGCGCCAATCCGCCCATGAGCTCGTCGGGTCGACCGATCCCTCCGCCTCCCGGGCCGCCCCGTGCCAACGGTCGACCGATCC
Organism: Acidimicrobiales bacterium; assembly: GCA_050011815.1. Taxonomy (GTDB): domain Bacteria; phylum Actinomycetota; class Acidimicrobiia; order Acidimicrobiales; family UBA8190; genus Chersky-840. The sequence continues at coordinate 59,311 of JBEKIJ010000007.1, forward strand.
CGCCGCCTCCGGGTCGGCGGGCGCCGGCCGGTGCCCCGCGTCCCGGCGGCGCCCCCGGTGGGGCCGGCCGCCCCGGGATGGGGAGTGGTCGCCCCGGCGGCGGTCCTCCCGGTCGAGGCGGGCCCGGTGGTGGTGGCGGTTTCGGGGGTCGACCCGGTGGTGGTGGCGGTTTCGGGGGTCGACCCGGTGGTGGTGGTGGCCCGCCCCCGCCCGGGTTGCGGGGTGGGCCCGGAGGACGGGGCCGTCCTCCCCAGCGCCGACCGCGCCGCCGTCGTCGGAATCTCGAGGAGCTCGAGCCGACGCAGCTGACCACCTACATGCCGTCGAACGCCCCGATACCCGACTTCGAGGTCATCGTGGAGCGTGGCTCGACGCCACGCGAGCTCGGGCCCAAGCTCAACCGGTCGGCGGGGGACGTGATCCGGTTCCTGCTGCTCCAGGGCGAGATGGTCACCGCCGCCCAGTCGCTCAGCGACGACATGATCGAGCTGTTCGCGGCCGAGCTCGGTGCGCAGATCCGCCTCGTCGACCGGGGCGAGGAGCAAGAGGCCGAGCTCCAGGCCAAGTACTTCGAAGAGGAAGAGGAAGAGCGCGAGGAGGACCTGCGGCCGCGTCCGCCCGTCGTGACCGTCATGGGCCACGTCGACCACGGCAAGACCCTGCTGCTCGACCGCATCCGCCACGCCAACGTGGTGGCCGGAGAAGCCGGCGGGATCACCCAGCACATCGGGGCGTACCAGACCGAAACGGGCGGACACCGGATCACCTTCATCGACACTCCCGGCCACCAGGCCTTCACCGCCATGCGGGCCCGTGGGGCCGAGGTCACCGACATCGTGGTGCTCGTGGTGGCGGCCGACGACGGGGTCATGCCCCAGACCGTCGAAGCCATCTCCCATGCCCGGGCCGCCGATGTCCCCATCGTCGTGGCCATGAACAAGATCGACCGTGAAGACGCCGATGTGACCCGGGTGCTCCAGCAGCTCTCCGAGCAGGGCCTCACCCCCGAAGCCTGGGGCGGGGACACCATCGTGGTCCAGGTCTCCGCGCTGCAGAACGAGGGGATCGACGACCTCCTCGAGCAGCTGGCGGTGGTGGCCGAGCTCGAAGAGCTCCAAGCCAGTCCCGAAGCGCGTGGTCGGGGCGTGGTGCTCGAGGCGAACCTGGAGTCGGGCCGGGGGCCGGTGGCCACGGTGATCGTCCAGAGCGGGACGCTGCGGGTGGGGGACTCGGTCGTGGCCGGCGCCGCCTGGGGCAAGGTCAAGGCGCTCATCGACGACCGGGGCGAGCAGGTCAAAGAGGCGCCCCCGTCGACGCCGGTGCAGGTGCTCGGCTTCTCCGAGCCCCCGGCCGCGGGCGACGAGTTCCGAGTGACCTCGGACCAGACCACGGCGCGGACCATCGGCGAGACCCGTGAGCATCGCTACCGGGTGGCCGGGCACGCCCCGTCGCCCACCGCACCGGGGGCCAAGCTCGAGGATCTCTTCGAGCAGATCCAGCGGGGTGAGGCGGCCACGCTCAACCTGATCCTCAAGAGCGACGTCCAGGGCACCCTGGAAGCCATCACCGACAGCCTGCGCAAACTCGAGCGACCGGACGTGAAGCTGAGCTTCGTGCACCGGGGCGTGGGGGGGATCACCGAGTACGACGTGCAGTTGGCGGTGGCCTCCAATGCCACCATCATCGGCTTCAACGTGAGGCCCGACCGGCGCGCCCGGGAGATGGCGGTCGAACGGGGCGTCGGCATCCGGACCTATGAGGTGATCTACAAGCTCCTCGAGGACATCGAGGCGGCCATGGTCGGGATGCTCGCCCCCGAGTTCGAGGAGATCGTCACCGGTGAGGCCGAGGTGCGAGAGGTGTTCCGGGTGCCCCGCATCGGTGCGGTCGCCGGGTGCTACGTGCGCGACGGCGTCATCACACGGGGATCGAAGGTCCGCTTCTTGCGGGAGGGCGTCGTGATCTGGAAGGGCGCCATCAACTCCCTGCGCCGTTTCAAGGACGACGTGCGCGAGGTCCAGTCCGGCTTCGAGTGCGGGATCGGGCTCTCGGACTTCCAGGACCTGAAAGAAGGCGACATCATCGAGACCTTCGAGGAGCGCGAGATCCCCCGGACCTGAGGGTCCCTCTCCGTTGCCGCCGTCCGCGGCCGTCGCCGTCGTCACGTCATGAGCCGCAGTGCCCGCCACCCCGTCGAGGGGCGGTGCTCGGTGGAAGTGCAGCAACTCGCGCCCGCAGAGGAGGTGGGGAAGTGCCCGGACGCCGACGCGAGAAAAAAGGCCCTCCGGCCTACCCCCGCACAGCACGGGTCAACGAGGTCCTGCGCGAGGTGGTGGCGGAGGCGCTCGAGCGCATGGCCGACACCGACGACCGGCTCCGGCTCCTCACGGTGACCTCGGTGGACATCACACCCGATCTGTCCCGGGCCACGGTGTACCTGAGCTCACTGCCGCCGTCCGCGGTCGAGGCGCTGGGCGAGCAGCGGGCGCAGCTGCAGAGAACGATCGCGCGCCAGGTGCGGATGAAACGGACCCCGCTCCTGGTGTTCGAGTCGGACCCCGCCGTCGCCCACGGGCTGCGGGTGGAGGAGATCCTGCGCAACCTGCGCGAGGCCCCGGGTGATGACGAGACCGGGGGAGACGATGCCCGGACCCGCTGACGAGGCAGGGACCGCCGAGACGATGGGGATGGTCGTGGTGGACAAAGAGGCGGGCTGGACGTCGCACGACGCCGTGGCCCGCTGCCGCCGGATCTTCTCGCAGCGACGCGTCGGCCATGCCGGGACTCTCGATCCCGATGCCACCGGCGTGCTGCTCGTCGGCCTCGGCCGGTTCACGCGCATGTTGCGGTTCCTGTCCGGGCTGCAGAAGTCCTACGAGGCCGAGGTGGTGCTGGGGCAGGCCACGAGCACGCTCGACGCCTCGGGGGAGGTCACCGGCGTGTGGGACATGTCCGGGGTCACGCGCAGCGACGTGCGCGCCGCGGCGGCATCGCTCACCGGTGTCATCGACCAGGTCCCGCCCATGGTCTCGGCGCGCAAGGTGGGAGGGCGGCGGCTCCACGAGCTGGCGCGGGCCGGCATCGAGGTCGAGCGAGCGGCGCGCCCGGTGACCGTCGAGCGGTTCGACGTCCTGGAGTCCCCCGAGGGTGAGGACGGTGTCTTCCGTGTCGAGGTGGACTGTTCCACCGGCACCTACGTGCGGGTGCTCGCCGCCGACCTGGGCGAAGCGCTCGGGGGCGGGGCCCACCTGCGCAACCTCCGCCGGACCCGGATCGGCTCCTTCGGCGTCCACGAGGCCCGGACGCTCGACTCGCTCTCCGCTGCGCATGTGCTCACCCCGACCCAGGCGCTGCGCGACCTGCCCCAGATCGAGCTCGATGCCGAGATGGCGCGCTCGGTCTCCCACGGGCTCGCCCTCGACCGGGTGTCGGTGGGTGCGGCCGGCAGCGGGCCCTGGGCGCTTCTCGACGGGGACGGCGCACTTCTCGCCGTCTACGAAGCCACCGGGACCGATCGCATGGTGGCGCTGTGCGTCTTGGTCAGCAGCGGGTGATCCACGGCGTCGAGCCGCCCCCCGCTCCGTTGCCGCGTCGGGACCTGACCACGGGAGCGCCAGAGCGTCACGGGTAACCTCGTCCCCGTGGAGGTTGTCGACGGCCCTGAGCATTGCGTGGCACCGGTGGGGGGCTCGGCGGTCACCATCGGCGCCTACGACGGCGTGCACCTCGGCCATCGCCACCTGCTGGGCGAGCTCCAGCGCCAGGCGCTGGCGCGCCGGTTGGCGAGCGTGGTCGTGACCTTCGACCGGCACCCGGCCACGGTCGTCCGGCCGCAATCGGCGCCCTCGATCCTCACCGACCGGGCCCAGAAGCTCGAGCTCCTGGCGAGCGCGGGCATCGACCGCACGCTCGTGGTGCCCTTCGACCGGGCCCGGGCCAACGAGACCGCCGAGGACTTCGTCCTCGAGGTGCTCGTCCGGGCGCTCGGCGCCCGCCTGGTCGTGGTGGGAGAGGACTTCCATTTCGGCCACCGCCGGGCCGGCAACGTGGCCCTGCTCACCGAGATGGGGTCCCGACACGGATTCGACGTGATCGGCATGGCGCTGGAGCAGGACGCCTCGCGCGAGGCGGTGTCGTCGACGCGCATCCGTGAGCTGCTGGCCGCCTGCGACGTCACGGCCGCGGCTCGGCTGCTCGGCCGTCCCCACCAGGTCCGGGGTGTGGTCGTGCACGGCGACGGGCGGGGGGGCCCCGAACTCGGGTTCCCGACGGCCAACGTCGTCGTCCCCGAAGGGTTGGCCATGCCCGGTGAGGGGATCTACGCCTGCTGGTACGAGAGGCCCGACGGGTCGCGCCATGCCGCCGCGGCCTCCCTGGGCCGGCGGCCGACGTTCCACGCCTCGGCCGAGGGCCCGCTGCTCGAGGTGTACCTCCTGGACTTCAGCGGCGACCTGTACGGGGAACCGGCCCGGGTCTCCTTCGTCTCGCACCTCCGCCAGGAACGTCGCTTCGACTCTCCCGAGGCGCTCGTCGCCCAGATGAACGATGACGTCGCCGCGGCCCGCGCCGCGCTGGGGACGGTCTCGGACCACCCCCGGTCGTGACCGGGCTCCGAGCTGGACTTCTCCACCCCGGCCCGGTGGTCGGGGGCGGGGCGTCGTGGGCGTCTGGCCATAGGCCCTGCTAGAGTCATTACCCAGCCGGGACGCCGTCCCGGTCGGATCCGGGTCGGGGCGGACGTGGTTTCGCCCGACCGTCCCTGAGTAATTCCGAGGTCGCTTTCCCCCTATGGCCGAAAAGTCCGCCACGATCGCCGAACACCGCCTGCACGAGACCGATACGGGCTCGCCCGAAGTGCAGATCGCGCTCCTCAGTGAACGCATCACACTTCTGACCGAGCACTTGAAGGTCCACAAGGGCGACCATCACACCCGGCGAGGCCTGATGAAGATCATCGGCCGGCGACGCAGGCTTCTCGACTATGTCCGGGACAACGACGTCGAGCGTTACCGGTCGATCATCGGCCGGCTCGGCATCCGCCGTTAACTAGTCGGCTCCTGGCTCGGCCGACCGGTCGGGACGGGAGCCACCCTCGGGTGGGACATCCTGCCCGGGCAGAGGGCGGACAATCCGCCCGACAGACCGAAGGGCACTTGGTCAGCGGTCAGCTGCCAGTCGCCGGTCACCTGCGCCGCGTTGCGCCACCACCGATCGTTGCGATCGGATCGGTCGGCACGCAGCGACGAGCGGGAGGTGGTCGACCACTGGGAACTGGCCTGGCGCGGTGTCCTCGAGAAATGAGGAGACCATGGCGCAAGCCATCACCGTGTCGGCCCCGATCAGCGGGACCGACCGCACACTGTCATACGAGGCGGGAAAGCTCGCCCTGCAAGCCGACGGTGCCGTCCTGGGACGCATCGGCAACACCATGGTGCTCGTGGCCGCGACGGCGTCGCGGGGCGTGCGCGAGGGGGCCGACTTCTTCCCCCTGACCGTGGACATCGAGGAGCGGATGTACGCGGCCGGCAAGATCCCGGGCTCGTTCTTCCGCCGGGAAGGACGTGCCACCGACCAGGCCATTCTCACCTGCCGCCTGATCGACCGGCCCCTGCGGCCCTCGTTCCCCGAGGGGTTCCGCAACGAGGTGCACGTGGTGGGCACCATCTTCGCCGCCGACCAGATCAATCCCCACGACGTCCTCGCCATCAACACAGCCTCGGCGGCTCTCATGCTGTCGGGGATCCCCTTCGACGGTCCCGTCGGTGCCGTGCGCATCGCCTGGTCGACCGAGGGGACCTGGATCCCCCATCCCACCTACCAAGAGGGTGACGCGTCGTGCTTCGAGCTCGTGGTGGCGGGCCGGGCCCTGTCGGAGGAGGCCGGCTCCGAGATCGCCATCATGATGGTCGAGGCCGGTGGGACCGAGGACTCGTGGAAGTACTACGAGGAGGGTGCCCCCAAGGTGACCGAGGAAGTCCTCGCCGACGGGCTCGAGGTGGCCAAGACCTGGATCCGGGAGTCGATCGAGCTGCAACGGGCCCTCGTGGCCAAGGTGGGCGCGAAGCCCACGATTCCCTACGAGCTGTTCACCGACTACAAAGACGACGTCTTCGAGCGGGTGGTGGCGGTGGGCAGCGACGCCGTGGCCAAGGCCAACACCATCACCGAGAAGGCCGAGCGCAACGCCGCGCTCGACGAGGCCACGGTGTCGATCATGGCCCAGCTCAGCCCGGAGTTCCCCGAGCGTGAGCGTGAGATCAAGTCGGCGGTCCGGTCGCTCACCAAGAAGATCGTGCGCAAGCGGATCGTGGAGGAAGGTGTCCGCATCGACGGACGAGGCACCGCCGATATCCGGCCGCTGTCGGCCGAGGTGGGCCTGCTCCCCACGACCCACGGATCGGCGCTGTTCCAGCGGGGCGAGACCCAGGTGCTGAATGTCACCACGTTGGGGATGCCCCGGATGAACCAGCTGCTCGACACCATCGGGATCCACGAGCACAAGCGCTACATGCACCACTACAACTTCCCGCCCTTCTCCACCGGGGAGACGGGGTTCATGCGGGGCCCCAAGCGTCGTGAGATCGGGCATGGCCTGCTGGCGGAGAGGGCGCTTCTTCCCGTGGTGCCCTCCCAGGAGGAGTTCCCCTACACCTTGCGACTCGTGTCGGACGTGCTGTCGTCGAACGGTTCGACGTCCATGGCATCGGTATGCGGATCCTCGCTGTCGCTCATGGACGCCGGTGTGCCCATCAAGGCCCCGGTGGCGGGAATCGCCATGGGACTGGTCTACGACGAGGGCACCTACGTCACCTTGACCGACATCCTCGGGGCCGAGGACGCCTTCGGTGACATGGACTTCAAAGTGGCGGGGACGCGCGACGCCGTGACCGCGCTGCAGCTCGACACCAAGATCGACGGACTTCCCGCCGATGTGCTCGGCAAGGCGCTGCACCAGGCCCGGGACGCGCGTCTGATCATCCTCGACGTCATGGCCGGCGCCATCTCGGCGCCACGGCCCGAGGTGTCGGAGAACGCCCCCAAGATCGTGTCCTTCCAGATCCCGGTGGACCGTATCGGCGAGGTGATCGGTCCCAAGGGGAAGGTCATCAATTCCCTGCAGGCCGAGACAGGTGCCGATATCGCCGTGGACGACGACGGCATGTTCGGCATCGTCACCATCGGGGCCAAGGACGGTGGTGCGGTCTCCGAGGCCAAGCGCCGGATCTTCCTGATCGTGGATCCCCCCGAAGCCGAGGTGGGTGCGATCTACCCGGGCAAGGTGGTCAACATCACCAAGTTCGGGGCGTTCGTGAACATCCTGCCGGGACGCGACGGATTGCTGCACATCTCCAAGGTCGGCGGAGGAAAGCGCGTCGACCGGGTCGAGGACGTCCTCTCTCTGGGCCAGGACCTCGAGGTGAAGGTGGACGACATCGACCCCCAGGGCAAGGTGTCGCTGTCACTCGCCGGTGAACCTCCCGTGGCGGCGGGCAACGGCTCGGGCTCGGCTGCTTCTTCGGGCTCGGGCTCGGGCTCGGGCTCGGGCGGTGGGTCGCGTTCGGGGGGATCGTCTCGTGGCTCTGAGGGCGCGCCCGGCGCCGCGCCGGCCTCGGTGGCGTCGTTCGAGGCCGCCTTCGAAGCCGAGCTCGTGAGTGACCTCGGCGACCTCGGCCCCGGGCCGGCTCCGACCGGCGGTGCTGAGCGCGGCGAACGCGGCAGCCATCGGGGCGGGGACCGTGGTGGCGATCGCGGGTCCCGACGTCCTCGTCGACGGTGAGGGTCGGCGCCGGCGCGGCACCGATACCTGAGGTCGCGTCGGCCCCGACAGCAGGGGCATGGGGGTGATCCGCACCGAGATGCTCGAGTGCGGGGCACGATTGGTGACCGAGCCCATGGCCGAAGCACGCTCGGTCACCGTCGGGGTGTGGGTGGGAACCGGGTCGCGCGACGAGGACGACGCCCACTCGGGCGCCTCGCACTTCCTCGAGCATCTCCTGTTCAAGGGCACCTCGAAGTGGAGCGCGGCGGACATCGCCGAGTCGGTCGACGAGATCGGCGGGGACATGAACGCCTTCACCACCAAGGAGTACACGGCGTTCTACATCCGCCTGCTCGCCGAGGACCTTCCCCTCGGCCTCGACGTGCTGGGGGCGATCATGACCGAGCCCGCCCTGCGGGTCGACGACATCGACGCCGAGCGCCAGGTGATCCTGGACGAGATTCTCATGCACGCCGACGAGCCGGCCGACTTCGCCGCCGAGCAGTGCACCGCCGCGATGTTTCCCTCCCATCCCCTCGGTCGCGAGGTCCTGGGCACCCCGCCCAGCGTCGAGTCACTCGGCCAGCTCGAGATCCGCACCTTCTTCGACGAGCACTACCGGGCCGGGAACCTCGTCGTCGCCGCCGCCGGCGACGTCGACCACGACCGGCTGGCCGTCGAGGTCAACACCCGGTTCGCGGGCCGATCCGGGGGGGCGTCGCCCACGCGGGTGGCGCCGAGTCGCCCCGGAGCGGCCTTGACCGTCCACGAGCGTCCCACCGAACAGGTCCATCTGGTCGTCGGCATGCGCGCCCCGGGCCGGCACGCGCCCGAGCGGTGGCCTCTGGCCGTGCTCAACCACGTGCTCGGGGGCGGGATCTCCAGCCGCCTGTTCCAGGAGGTACGCGAGCGCCGGGGCCTCGCCTACTCGATCTGGTCCGAGCGGACCCACTACGAAGAGGTCGGGTCGATGACCGTGAGCGTGGGCACCGCGCCCGAACATGCCCGTGAGGTGCTCGCCCTCGTGCACGGTGAGCTCGATCGCATGGGGGAGACCGGGATCACGGCGCGAGAGCTGACGGTGGCCAAGGGACATCTGCGGGCCGAGACCCTGTTGTCGCTCGAGGACTCCGGCGCCCGCATGAGCAGGATCGGTTCGAGCCTGCTGCTGCACGGGCAGGTTCTCGAGGTCGACGAGGTCCTCGCCAAGGTCGACGCGGTCAGCGTCGACGACGTGGCCACCGTTGCCGCCGCCCTGGCCACCGAGACGCGCACACTGTCGGTCGTCGGCCCGTTCGACCCGGACGCCGCGTGAGCGCGGAGCGGGGCCCGGCGCCGGGGCCGGGGATTCGAGTCGCCCTCGGTAGGGTGGGGCGGTGACCCGCGTCGGGGTGTTCGGGGCCGGGGGACGGATGGGGCGCGAGGTCTGTCGTGCCATCGCCCAGGACCCCCAGCTCGAGCTGGTCGCCGCCGTCGACCCCGCCCTGGCCGGGATCGACCTGCGCCAGGTGACCGGCGTCGACGCCGCAGGGCTCCAGGTGGCGAGCGACGTCGAGGAGTTGCTGCGATCGGGGGCGGAGGTGGCCGTCGACTTCACCGTGGCCGACGCCGCCGCGGAGCACATGCGGTGGTGCGCGGCGCACGGCGTCCACGCCGTGGTGGGGACCACCGGTATCGGCGACGGTGAGCTCGCGCAGCTCAAGGTCCTCTTCGAGGGCTCGGCCGCCAACTGTGTCATCGCGGCGAACTTCGCCATCGGCGCCGTGCTCATGATGCGGTTCGCCGAGTTGGCGGCGCCGTTCATGGACGGGGTGGAGATCATCGAGCTGCATCACGACGGCAAGCTCGACGCGCCCTCGGGGACCGCCCTGAGCACCGCCGATCGGGTCGAAAGAGCACGGCGCGCCGCCGAGGGGGAGGGGTGGCCCGCCGACCGGACGGCGTCGACGGTGGTGCCCGGGGCGCGCGGGGGCGAGGGCCCCGGCGGCATTCGCATCCACTCGGTGCGGCTACCCGGCATGGTGGCGCATCAGGAGGTCCTCTTCGGAGCCGTGGGCCAGAGCCTCAGCATCCGCCACGACGCCTACGACCGGACGTCGTTCATGCCGGGCATGATCCTGGCGGTGAAGGCGGTGGCGGACCGGCCCGGTCTCACCGTCGGGCTCGACACGCTCCTCGGATTCTGAGGCGCCGGCGGTAGCCTGGGCCCATGGAGGGGCCCCGCCAGCGCATCCTCGAGGCCACCTATGCGTGCGTGGCGCGCTGGGGGCTGTCGAAGACGACCGTCGAGGACGCGGCACGCGAGGCGGGATTGTCCCGGGCCACGGTGTACCGCTACTTCCCCGGTGGTCGTGACGAGCTCATCGACGCCGTCGTGTCGTGGCAGTTCCTTTCGTTCTTCGGCCGGCTCTACGAAGAGGTCCACGGGGCCACCTCGCTCGAGGAGGTGCTCGACCGGGGTCTGGCCTTCGCCCGGCGATCGCTGGTCGAACACGAGGTGCTCCAGAAGATGCTCGAGACCGAGCCCGACGTGCTCATGCCCAAGCTCACCGTCGAGTCCAACCGGACCGTGGGGCTCATCGCCGGGTTCCTCGTCCCCTATCTGCACGAGCACGGCATGGCCGAGGGTGTGGAGATCCACGAGGCCGCCGACTTCCTGGCCCGGATGATCCTCTCCTACATCTCTTCTCCCGGGCACTGGGACCTGGCCGACCCCGAACAGGTGGCCACCCTGGTCCGCACGGAGCTGCTGGCCGGCGTGGTGGCGGAGCTGAGACCCGCCGTCCCCTGAGGGTGGAGGTCCCCCGTGGTGGGGGGGACCGTTGACAATGAGACATCTCGAGCCATACTGTCTCACCGGTGGGTGAGGCGCGGCTGGCACTGGTGCGGGGAACTGCCACCGCCGACCCCATCGACTTCGAGGCTGGGGCGTCCACCACTCCCGCCCGGGTCCGGATCATCGACGGGGCCCTGGCCTGCATCGCCCGACAGGGGGTTGTGAAGACGACGCTCGACGACGTGGCACGCGCCGCCGGGTGCAGCCGGGCCACCGTCTACCGGGTCTTTCCCGGAGGCAAGGACGCCGTGCTCGGCGCCGTCGTCGACACCGAGGTGTCGAGGTTCTTCAGCGCCCTGGCGGTGCGGATGGGGGCGGCCACCGATCTCGAGGACGTGCTCGTGGCGGGGATGACCGAGGCCGCCACCAGAGTGAGCGAACACCCCGCCATCCGGTACCTCCTGGCCGGGGAGCCCGAGTTGGTCCTGTCGCAGCTGGCCTTCGCCCGCATGGACGAAGTGCTCGCCGTGACGTGCGCGTTCACGACACCGTTCCTCGGGCGCTGGCTCGACCAGGCCGAGTCCAAGCGCGTGGCCGAGTGGGCGGCGCGCATCGTGGTCTCGTACCTCGTGTGCCCGGCCGACGGCGTCGACCTCACCGACGCCGGAGATGTGCGGCGCCTGGTCCGCCTCTTCGTCCTCCCCGGCATCCGGGCGCTGCGCGAGCCCCGGGGTCGCCACCGCAAAGAGTCTCTGCAATCCAACCGATCACTGCCCACCACCAAAGGGGAAGCATCATGACTGAGCAGATGCGCGAAACGGTCGAGATCATCGGCCGGGACGACGTCAATGACCTCGAGGCGATCCTGTCGGTGGTGAACACCGACGTCGACGAGGAGCGCCACGCCGTCCACTCGGTCTACGACACCATCTTCACGTGGGACTACGAGAAGGGGCAGCGGCCCAAGCTCGAGAAGCTCTACGAGAAGGCCAAGAAGACCCAGTGGAACGGCCAGACCGACCTGCCCTGGGAGACCGACGTCGACCAGGAGAAGCTCGTGATCGCCAACGCCGCGGCCAACGGGGGCCTGGGTGAGGGTCTCGACGTGAGCGGGACCTCCCTCGAACGGTGGGGTGACAAGGAGTGGATCGATTTCGGCGTGCAGAGCCAGAACTGGACGTTGTCGCAGTTCATGCACGGCGAACAGGGCGCGCTCGTGTGCACGGCCAAGATCGTCGAGTCGGTGCCCTGGATCGACGCCAAGTACTACGCGGCGACACAGGTCATGGACGAAGCCCGCCACGTGGAGGTCTTCGCCAAGTACCTCGACGACAAGCTGTCGGGGCACTACCCGATCAATGCCCATCTCCGCCTGCTCCTCGACGACATCATCGCCGACCAACGGTGGGACATGACGTACCTGGGCATGCAGATCATGGTCGAAGGTCTGGCCCTGGCCGCCTTCGGCTTCATGCACCAGATGACGACCGAACCGCTGCTCAAGCAGTTGCTGCGGTATGTGATGTCGGACGAGGCCCGCCACGTCGCCTTCGGCGTGCTCAGCCTCCAGGAGTACTACCAGCAGCTCTCCGCGGCCGAGATCCGCGAGCGCCAGGAGTTCGCCTTCGAGGCGGCGGTGCGCATGCGCGACCGGTTCCTCCAGCAAGAGGTGTGGGACCGCATGGGGGTCAACCCCAAGGAGATCGTCCCTCTGCTCATGCAGGTGCCCGACCGGCAGGTCTTCCAGTCGCTGCTGTTCTCGAAGATCGTGCCCAACTGCAAGAAGCTCGGCCTGCTCGACGCCGCCGATGGCTGGCTGCGGGTGAAATTCACCGAGCTCGGAGTCATCGGGTTCGAGGACTGGGCCGACACCGGCGAGGAGTACGACAGCCTGCAGTCGACGCCCGTCGCCGACGCCGTGGCCTGAGCGCCACCCCGGCCGCGGCCGGCGCCCGCCGGAGGACTAGCCTGGAGGCGTGAAGTCGTCCCCCGGGCCCGGCCGATTCGGCGCCGTGATCACCGCCATGGTCACGCCCTTCGACGCGGCCGGGGCGCTCGACGTCGACGGGGCCGTCACCTTGGCGCGGTGGCTCACGAGCCACGGCAGCGACGGGTTGGTGGTGGCGGGCACGACGGGGGAAGGCCCGGTGCTGGCCGACGCCGAGCTCGGCCAACTCTGGCAGGCCGTGGCCGAGGCCGTGACGGTGCCGGTGATCGCCGGCACCGGTTCCAACGACACCCGGCACACCATCGAGTGCACCAAGCTGGCCGAGGCGGCAGGCGTGGCGGCCGCCCTCGTGGTGACCCCGTACTACTCCCGACCGTCCCAGGCGGGAATCTCGGCGCACTTCCGTGCCGCCGCCGCCGCGACCAGGCTTCCGGTCATGCTCTACGACATCCCGGTGCGGGCCGGGCGCCGGATCGGGCGCGACACCATGGTCGGGCTGGCGCGCGACGTGAAGAACATCGTGGCGGTGAAAGATGCCACCGCCGACCCGGCCGGCTCGGCCCGACTGATCGCCGAGGCCCCCGAGGGATTCGAGCTCTACAGCGGTGACGACGCGCTGACCCTGCCGCTGCTGGCGGTGGGTGCGGTCGGAGCGGTGAGCGTGGCGTCGCACTGGGCCGGCGAGGAGATCAGCGACATGGTGGCGGCCTGGTTCAAGGGCGACACCCAAGGCGCGCAGATGACCAACGCCAGGCTCTTGGAGTCCTATGACTTCGAATCGAGCGAGGCCTTCCCGAACCCGCTGCCGGCCAAGGCCGCCTGTCGGGTCCTCGGCCTCCCCGTCGGCCAGTGCCGCCTGCCGCTGGGCACGGGGCCCGCCGAGCTCGAGGAGCAGGCCCGTGGGGTGCTCTCCAATCTCGGGCGCGACGTGCATGCCCTCGCCGGCGCACGCGCGGGCGGGTCGCTTGCCTGAACCTGTACGCGTCATCTTTCTGGGCGGCCTCGGAGAGATCGGCCGGAACTGTGCGTGCTTCGAGCTCGACGGCCGCATCGTCGTCCTCGACTGCGGGATCATGTTCCCCGAGCCCGACATGCCCGGCATCGACCTGGTGCTCCCCGACCTGTCGTATCTGCGCGAGCGTGCCGACGCCGTCGAGGCGGTGGTCCTCACCCACGGGCACGAGGACCACACCGGGGGGCTCGCCTTCTTGCTGCGGGACCTGTCGGTCCCGGTGTACGGCTCGGCGCTCACCCTGGGTCTGGCCCGTAACCGGGTGGAGGAAGCGGGCGTGGCGGACCGGGCGCGCTTCGTCGAGGTCACCGACGGGGAGCGCCGCCAGATCGGCCCCTTCGAGGTGGAATTCATCCCGGTCACCCACTCCGTGCCCCACGGGTTCGCCACCGCCTTCCATACGCCCCAGGGTGTGATCCTGCACTCGGGCGACTTCAAGATCGACCTGACGCCCGTGGACGGCCGGCTCACCGACCTGGCCCGCATCGGCACCCTGGCGGCGGGACCGGGCATCCGCCTGCTCCTGTCGGACTCCACCAACGCCGAGGAGCCCGGGTTCACCGAATCCGAGACCGAGGTCGGCGCCACCTTGCGGCGGCTCTTCCAGGCCCGCGTCGGGCGGCGGTTGATCGTGACCTGTTTCGCCAGCCACATCCACCGCGTCCAACAGGTCGTCGACGCCGCGCTCGGCACGGGGAGGAAGGTGGCCACGCTCGGTCGGTCGATGGCGAAGAACGTCGAGCTGGCCCGGCGCCTGGGTCTGCTCGATCTCCCTCCCGACCATGTCGTCGATGTGGAGCACGTCGACGACATGGACCCCGGCAAGGTCTGCGTGATCTCCACGGGCTCTCAGGGTGAGCCCATGTCGGCGCTGTCGCTCATGGCCGCGGGGGACAGCAAGTGGCTGCATCTGCGCCCCGACGACGTGGTGGTGATCAGCGCGCACCCCATTCCCGGCAACGAGTGGGCGGTCGGCCGTGTCATCGACGGCCTCTACCGGCGCGGGGCCGAGGTCATCCACACCGGCGTGGAGCCGGTGCACGTGAGCGGGCACGCCCGCCAGGGCGAGCTCATGGTCCTGCTGTCGGTGGCCCGACCCGAGTGGTTCATCCCCGTGCACGGCGAGTACCGGCACCTCGTGAACCACGTGCAGCTGGCCACCCGGATGGGCGTGGACAAGAACAAGGCCGTGCTGTGCGAGGACGGCGACTCGATGGTGCTCGACGACGCCGGGATGCACCGCGGGGATTCGGTTCCCGCCGGGTTCCTCTACGTCGACGGCACCGTGGGTGACGTCGGTCACGGGGTGCTGCGGGACCGACGGGTGCTGGCCGAGGAGGGGGTCGTGGTGGTGGTGGCCACCGTCGACCCCCATGCCGGCGAGGTCGTGGGCGCGCCCGAGATCGTGACCCGGGGCTGGATCCACGCTCCTGAGGCCGAGGCGCTGCTCGGAGAGGCGAGCGACGTCGTGCGGATGGCCCTCGAGAAGGCCCTGGCCGAAGGGGCCACCGATCACGAGACCCTGCGCCGCCACGCCCGCAAGGCGCTGGGCAAGCTGGTGGGGGAGCGGACCCGACGCCGGCCCATGATCGTCCCGGTGGTCGTCACCGTCTGAGAAAGGGCGCCGTTCGCCTCGTTCTCCCAGGTGAGGTGGCCACAACCCGATCCTCGGATGGACGTGGGGCGGCTGTTAGCGTTGAGGCCACTGTGGTGACCACGAAGCGCCGCCCGGTGGGGGCACGCTCCTCCTCCCGGTCGGCTCCCGGCCGACGCCGGACCAAACCCAAAGGCCGCGCCCGGGGGGCGCGGCCCCAGAAACGTCCCGCCACCAGCCGACGGCGGCGGCGGTCGACGAGTCGGGCCCGTCGCCCGACATGGGTGGCCTCGGCCCTGTCGGTGCTCGAAGGCCACGTGGAGGACGCCTGGGGGATCGGGCTCGTCACCGTGGCCGTTCTCGGCGCCCTCGGGCTCTACGTCGACGCCCTGGGCCCGGTGGGCCACGAGGTGCGCCACGGCCTCGGGTTGGTCCTCGGCGTGGGACGGTTCCTCGTGCCCCCCGCCTTCGGGGCCGCCGGGGTCATGCTCATCGCCGGGCGCCCCCGTCAGGAGCCGGCCCGGGCCGCGGTCGGGCTCGTGCTCACGCTGGCCGCGGTGGCGGGCCTCGCCGATCTCGCCGGTGGCGCGCCGCGGCTGAGCGCCTCGGCCCGGCGCCTGTCGGGCGCGGGCGGCTACATCGGCGCCACCGTCGGCAACCCGCTGCGTTCGGGTCTCGGTGACTGGGGGGCGGCGGTGGTGCTCCTGGCGCTCATCACCCTCGCCCTGGTGCTCTTCACGGGGGTGACGCTGCGCGTCGCCCTGGCCGGAGTGGCGCGACTGGGCTCAGAGGTGTGGCAGGCGGCGGTTCCCCATGGTGACGACGATGAGCTCGAGGCGCAGGACGACGACGACGCCGTCGACCTCGACGACGACACCGAATTCGCCGCCGCCGCCGCCGCTCCCGCCCGGACGCGCCGGACCCCCGCGCCGGCCCTGTTCGACCTCGACGACATGTTCACCGAGCCCCCCCTCGTGGCCGACGTCGACATCGAGCCCGAGGTCGAGGTCGAACCCGATCCGCCTGTCGAGAGCCCGGCCGAGGTCGTGGCCGCAACAGCGCCGGTCTCGGCTCGCCACGACGCGCCGCTGTCGATCGACGCGGGGGCGGCGACAGGGGAGTGGCGGCTCCCGCCCATGAAATTGCTGTCGCGCTCGAAGCCCCAGGAGTTGGACCGTGCCGAGATCAGCGCGGCGGGGCGCGCCCTGGTGAGTGCCCTGTCGGCCCACGGCGTGGAGACCCGGTTGCTCGGGCACACGGTGGGGCCCACGGTGACCCGGTTCGAGCTCGAGCTCGGGCCCGGGGTGAAGGTGGCCCGGGTGACGAGCCTGGCCAAGGACATCGCCTACGCCATGGCGTCGGCCGACGTTCGCATCCTGGCCCCCATCCCCGGCAAATCCGCCATCGGCATCGAGGTGCCCAACCGCATGCGCCAGCTCGTCACCTTGGGTGACGTGCTCGCCTCCGAGGAGGCCCGCACGGCGACCCATCCCCTCGAAGTGGCCCTGGGGCGCGACATCGCGGGCCGGCCGGTCATCGAGAACCTCGCCGACATGCCCCATATCCTCATCTCGGGCGCCACCGGAGCCGGGAAGTCGTCGTGCATCAACTCGCTCATCACCTCGATCATGATGCGCGCCACGCCCGAAGAGCTCCGTCTCATCCTCGTCGACCCCAAGCGGGTCGAGCTCGGCCAGTACAACGGGCTCCCGCACCTGCTCACCCAGGTGGTCGTGGACCCCAAGAAGGCCGCCAACGCCCTGTCGTGGGCCGTGACGGAGATGGAGCGCCGCTACGACGTGCTTGCCGAGGCGGGCATGCGCGACATCACGGGGTACAACGCCGCGGTCGACCGCGGTGAGCTCGACGACATCGGGCCCCCGCCCCCGGGTCCCGACGACGAGGTCGGGGAGATCGACACCGAGGACCGTGACATCGGCGGGGTGGAGGATCGGGTGGCGGCTCGCATGGCGGAGTCGCGTGAAGCGGTCACCCCCACCGTGCACCGGGAGCGCCTGCCCTTCATCCTCATCGTGGTGGACGAGCTCAACGACCTCATGATGGTCGCGGCGCGCGACGTCGAGGAGTCGGTGTGCCGGATCGCCCAGATGGCGCGGGCCGTCGGCATCCACCTCGTGCTCGCCACCCAGCGCCCGTCGGTCGACGTCATCACCGGGGTGATCAAGGCGAACGTCCCGTCCCGCCTGGCGTTCTCGGTGTCCTCGCTGGCCGACAGCCGGGTCATCTTGGACCAACCCGGCGCCGAGCGGCTCATCGGCAAAGGGGACATGCTGCTCCTCACGGCGTCGTCGTCGGTGGCGCGACGGATCCAGGGCCCCTGGGTGGCCGAGGCCGAGGTGCGCACCGTCGTCGCGCACTGGCAACGTCAACGCAACGCCGAATACGTCGTCGGCATCGCCGGTGACGAGAACTCGACGCGCGCCGGCGACGGGCTCGACGATGACGACGAGCTGCTGTCTGCCGCCATGGAGCTCGTTGTGCGATCTCAGCTAGGGTCCACGTCGATGTTGCAGCGCAAGCTCCGGGTCGGTTTCTCGAGGGCGGGTCGCTTGATGGACCTTCTCGAGCGCCGGGGGGTGGTCGGGCCTTCGGAGGGATCCAAGGCGCGCGCCGTGCTCATGGCACCCGAAGAGCTCGAGCAGCTCGCCGACCGGTAGCCCGGCGTGGTCCGACATCGAGGCCGACACAGTCGCGGGGCGGGCTCGCTCGCCGACGCCAGGGAGGTCGAGCCGGCCGACTCCCCGATGGCCTCGGAGCCCACGGCCACGACCGGCGACGCATCGGGTCCGGGGTCCGAGCTCGGCCTGAACCGCACCTCCGTCGCCCCCGGGAGCATGTCGGGAGGGACGGTGGCCGCCGTCCTCGACGCGGTCTCGGTGTCGCCCCCGGAGCCCGAGCTGCTGGCCGGGTCGGGGCTCCCACCGGTGTCCCGGACAGAGCCGGTGACGCTGTCTCCTCCCTTGTCGACGAGGCTCGACACCTCGCCGGGGGCGGCCCCCCTGGTGGCCGCGCCCGACCGCCGTCACCGGCGGTGGCCGTGGGTGGCGCTGGCCGTCATCGTCGTCGCCGCTGCGGGGCTGGGGGTGCAGCTGGCCCGCCCCTTCCCGGCGCTGGCCCTGAAGCGAGCCGTGCCCACCTCGTCGCCGGTGGCCGGTGCGATACCGGCCCTGCCGTGGCCGGCGACCGGGGAGGCGGCGGTGGCTGTCCCCCAACTCGGCGTCACCGTCGACTCCGGGCCCCAGGCGCCGGTGCCGATCGCCAGCCTGACCAAGATCATGACGGCGTACCTGACGCTGCGCGACCACCCCCTGGCCCCCGACGCGCAGGGCCCCGTCCTCACCATGACGGCCGCCGACCAGGCCCAGGCCTTCGCCGATGAGGCGGTCGGCGCCACCAACGTCCCGGTCCAGCCGGGAGAGACCTTGACCGAACGGCAACTGCTCAACGGCCTGCTCGTGCATTCGGCGAACAATCTGGCCGACGTCCTGGCCCAGTGGGACGCGGGCTCCGTGCCGGCCTTCGTGGCCAAGATGAACGCGGCGGCCCAGTCCCTCGGGATGCTGCACACCCACTACGCCGATGCCAGCGGTCTCGATCCCGGGACGATGGGGACCGCCGGTGACGAGCTGCTCGTCACCCAGGCGGCCATGGCCATCCCCACCTTTGCCGCTGTCGTGGCCCAGCCGTCGGTCACCCTTCCCGGCATCGGTGTGCTCATGAACTACGTCTCGGCGGTGGGGACCGACGGCATCGTGGGTGTGAAGTCCGGCTTCACCCAGGCGGCCATGGGATGCCTGGTGCTGGCGGGCAACCGGACCGTGGACGGTCACCACGTGCTCGTCCTGGCCGCGGTGACCGGACAACCCGGGGACGACCCCCTGAGCGCCGCGAACCAGGTCGACGAGCGACTGATCGACGCCGCTGCGGCGGGCCTGCACGAGGTTCCCGTGACACCCAGTGGTGTGCGGGTGGGCAGCGTCACGCTCCCGTGGTCCCATGCCCAGGTGCCCGTGGTCACGACGGGGGCGATCGCCCTCCTGGCGTGGCCGGGCCAGGAACCCCACCTGGCCTTGGCCGATCGGTCGCTGCGCACCGGCATGCCGGCCGGCACCAAGGTCGGCACGCTGTCGGCGTCGATCGGGCACGAACTGGTCACCGTGCCCGTGCACGTGGCGGGCAGCTTGCTGGGCCCGTCGGTCAGCTGGCGCCTGCGCCGCTCCTGAGCTGAGCCGCCGGGGTGGCCCGGGGACGGGCACTACCCTGACACCATGCGCGCCCGAGCCCCTGCGTCGGCGGCCAACCTCGGCCCCGGCTTCGACGTCCTGGCGGTGGCGCTCGACCTCTACGTCGAGGTCGACGTGGAGCCGGCGGCGCGCCTGGTGGTGCGGTCCGAGGGCGAAGGGGCCGACCTCGAAGAGGACGACATGCACCTCGCGGCGCGCGTGGCGATCGATGTCGTCGGCCACGACCGACTGGCCGTGACGGTGCGATCCGACATCCCCGTGGCGCGCGGCCTGGGGTCGTCGGCCGCCCTGGCGGTGGCGGCCGCGGCGGCGGCGGGGTCGAAGGACCCTCTGGGGGTGGCCGCCCGCATCGACGGGCATCCCGAGAACGCGGCGGCCTCGACGGTCGGGGGGCTCGTGGCCGCCACCTTGGTGCGCGGGGCGGTCCGGGCCGTGCGGATGCCCCTCGACGGCGGTCTGGTCTTCGTGGCCATGGTGCCCGACCGGCCGCTACCCACCACCAAGGCGCGCCAGGCCCTGCCTCTGGAGGTCAACCGGACCGACGCCACGTTCAACCTGGGCCGGCTGTCGTTGCTCCTCGCCGGCCTGGCCGATCACGCCCTCATGATCAGAGAGGCCACCGAGGATCGTCTGCACCAGGACTACCGCAGCCCGTTGTTCCCCGAGGCCCCCCAGCTTCTGGCCCGCCTGGTGAAGGCGGGAGCCCTGGCGTCGTGCTGGTCGGGAGCGGGGCCCACGCTGCTCGGTATCTGCGACGGCGATCAGGGTGAGCGAGTGCGGGCCGGGGCGGAAGCGGCCATGGAGGAGATCGGCGTCCCCGGCCGGGCCCTGCTCCTGCGGAGCGACATCGAGGGCCTCATCGTCGAGGGCTCGCACCTGTGACCCGGACGTTCCACATCCGAACCTTCGGGTGCCAGATGAACGACCACGACTCGGAGAGGCTGGCGGGGCTCCTCATCGCCGACGGGCTCGAGCCCACCGACGACGTCGAGCAGGCCGACGTGGTCCTGCTCAACACGTGCTGCATCCGGGAGAACGCCGACAACAAGCTCTACGGCTATCTGGGCTGGCTCAAGTCGTTGCGCGACAGTCGGCCCGGGATGCAGATCGCCGTGGGCGGGTGCCTGGCCCAGAAGGACCGCGACGATGTCCGCCGGCGCGCCGGCCATGTCGATGTGGTCTTCGGCACCCACAACCTCACCCGGGCCCCCGAGCTCCTGCGCCGGGCCGCCACCCACGGCCCCGTCGTCGAGATCCTCGACGCACCGCAGCCCGAAGGCGCCTCGGTCCTCCCCCTGGCGCTGTCCGCGGCGCGCGAGCTCCCCTACACGGCCTGGGTGACCATCCAGATGGGGTGCGACAACTCGTGTGCCTTCTGCATCGTCCCCCAGGTGCGCGGCCCCGAGGTGAGCAGGCCCGTCGACGACATCGTGGCCGAGGTCACCGGGCTCAGCGCCCGGGGGGTCACCGAGGTGACGCTGCTGGGGCAGAACGTCAACTCCTACGGACGCGACATCACCCGGCGCCGTCCGCTGTTCTCCCATCTCCTGCGAGCCGTCGGTGCCGTCGAGGGCATCCGCCGGGTGCGCTACACGAGCCCGCACCCGAAGGACCTCCGGCCCGAGACGATCGCGGCCATGGCCGAGACGCCCGCGGTGTGCGAGCACCTCCACCTCCCCCTGCAATCGGGGAGCGACCGCGTGCTCAGCGCCATGCGCCGGGGATACACCGCGCAGCGGTACCTGACGCGCCTGGCCGCGGCGCGCGCCGCGATCACCGACCTGGCGGTCACGACCGACATCATCGTCGGCTTCCCCGGGGAGACCGACGACGACTTCGAGCGGACCCTGGAGGTGGCCGCCGTGGCCGAATACGACAGCGCCTACACGTTCATCTTCTCGCCCCGCCCCGGGACCCGGGCCGCGGCGCTCACGGCGTCCTTCGTGCCCGACGAGGTGGTGGCCGAGCGCTTCGAGAAGCTCCGGGTGGTGGTGGAGCGCTCCGCGCTGGCCCGGCACCGGGCCCGGATCGGCCGCGTCGAGGAGGTCATCGTCGAGGGCCGCAGCGCCCGGGACCACGAGGTGCTCACCGGTCGGACCCGGCAGAACAAGCTGGTGCACTTCGCGCCACCCGAGCTCGGCGTTCCCGCCCCGGGGGCCTACGCCGAGGTCCTCGTCACCGACGCCGCCCCCCATCACCTGCGGGGCGAGCTGGTGCGCGTCACCGCGGCGGCGCGACAGCGCATCCGCATTCCCGTCTCGGTGCGCTAGGCCCGTGGGCCGGCCCCCGGTGCCCGGCCACGGCGCGCCGTCGGGCGGGGTCGGTCACGTCGCGTTGGTGGGCCCGACGGCGTCGGGCAAATCCGCGCTGGCGCTGGCGTTGGCCCGGGCGCGGCCCGAAGCCGAGCTCGTGTCGGTCGACTCGATGTGCGTGTACCAGGAGATGGACATCGGCACGACCAAGCCCGGTCGGGCCGAGCGCCGGGAGGTGCCGTACCACCTGGTGGACCTGGTCGACCCGGGGGCGGAGTTCACCCTGAGCCGGTTCCAGGCCGAGGCGCGCCGGGCGCTGGTCGAGGTCGAGGGCCGGCACCACCGGGCCCTACTCGTGGGGGGGACGGGGCTCTACCTCCGGGCCGTGATCGATCAGCTGTCGGTCCCGGGGCGGTTCCCCGAGGTCGCCGCGGCACTCGAGGCCGAGGCGGAGGCACCGGGGGGGCCGGCCCGGCTGCACGCCCGGTTGCGGGCCCTCGACCCCGTGGCCGCGGCCCGGATGGAGCCCACCAACCGCCGGCGGGTGGTGCGCGCCCTCGAGGTGACCCTGGGCGCGGGCCGCCCCTTCTCGTCGTTCGGTCCCGGGCTCGACGCCTATCCCCCCACACCCTTCACGCTGGTGGGCATCCGGTTCGATCCGGCTGTCCACGACGCCCGCATCGAGAAGCGCTTCGAGGACATGCTCGACGCCGGACTCGTGGCCGAGGTCCGGGCCCTGGCCGCCCGACCCGGCGGCCTGTCGCGCACGGCCCGGCAGGCGCTCGGCTACCGGGAACTCCTGGCGCACGTGGAGCAGGGGGTTCCCCTCGACGACGCCGTCGATGAAGCCAAGCGCCGCACCCGGGCCTTCGCCCGGCGGCAATGGGCCTGGTTCCGGCGCGACCCGCGTATCTCGTGGCTGGACCCGACCGGCGATCTCCTGGCGCAGCTCCTCGAGGTGTGGGACACCTGCGGTCGCGAGGAGGTGGGAGACTGACCACGATGGACGGCGGCGGCGCACTGCGCCTGACCAAGCACCACGGGGCGGGCAACGATTTTCTCGTCCTGCTCGACCCCGACGATCGCCGGCCCCTGTCGGCGCCGGAGGTGCGCGCCCTGTGCGACCGCCGGCGCGGCATCGGAGCCGACGGGGTGGTCCGTGTCGTTTCGGGCCTAGCGCCCGCCGCGTTGTCGATGGACCTTCGCAACGCCGACGGTGGTGTGGCCGAGATGAGCGGCAACGGGATCCGCTGTCTCGTGCAGGCGGCGGTGGACGCGGGCCTGGTGGGGGCGGGGACCGTCGTCGTCGAGACCCTCGGGGGGCTGCGTTCGGTGGACTACCGGTCCGGGGTCGGGCCGGGGTCGGGCTATGGGCGCGTGGACATGGGTGACGCCGTGCTCGGCGCCGAGATCCGAGACCTGCCCGCCGGCACGCGCTGGGGGCAACGCGTCGACATCGGCAATCCCCACGTCGTGCTGTTCGGGGCACCGGCTCGCGACGAGGCCCTGGCGACGGTGGGTCCCCGCCTGGAGCGGTCGGTGGCCGGGGGGGCCAACGTGGAGTTCGTGTGGCCCGGCCCGGGGAGTGGCGAGCTCACGCTGCGGGTGTGGGAGCGCGGGGTGGGCGAAACCCTGGCTTGCGGGACGGGCACCTGCGCAGCGGCGGCGGCCGCGCACGCCCATGGCGAGGCCGGTTCCCGCGTCCGCGTGCACAATCGGGGTGGTCCCCTCGACGTCGAGCTCGACGGGTCCGCCGTCCACCTGGCCGGCCCCACCCAGAAGGTCGCCGACGTCACCGTGGACCGCGCCGTGCTGGCCGCCCTGGCACACGCCCTCGAGGCGCCCGGTAACGCCGCCGACGCCGCCGACGCCGCCGACGCCGACGCCGCGGGCGCACCCGACGCGGTGGCGACCGAGGTGGCGACTCGACAGTGACGCTCATCGAGCGCAGCTTCCGCGAGCGCATCGTGCTCGTGGGAGTGGTGTTCCCCTGGACCTCGGCCGACGCCGTGGACGCCGATCTCGACGAGCTCGCGCTCCTCGTGGACACCGCCGGCGCCATCGTGGTGGACAGGGTCGTCCAGCGCCGGGACCGGCCCGACCCCGCCACCTTCATCGGGCGGGGCAAGGCGGAGGAGCTGCACGAGCTGTCGCTCGCCCTCGACTCCGACACCGTGGTCTTCGACGACGAGCTCTCACCGGCCCAGCAGCGCAACCTCGAGAAGATCCTGGGTCGTACCGCCATCGACCGCACCGCGGTGATCCTCGACATCTTCGCCCAGAACGCCCGCTCCCAAGAGGGCAAGGCCCAGGTGGAGCTGGCCCTGTTGCGTTACCGGCTGCCCCGGCTGCGGGGCAAGGGGCTCTCGTTGTCCCAGCAGGCCGGTGGCATCGGCACCCGGGGCCCGGGCGAGACCCAGCTCGAGGTCGACCGGCGTCGGCTGCTGCGTCGCATGACGCGCCTCGAGGCCGACCTCAAGCAGGTCTCGGCCACGCGCCGCACCCAGAGCCGATCGCGCCTGCGATCGCGCCAGCGGGTGGTGAGCCTCGTGGGGTACACCAACGCCGGCAAGTCCACCCTGCTCAACCGGCTCACCGACGCGGGCGTGCTGGTCGAGAACCGCCTCTTCTCGACGCTCGACTCCCGCACCCGGCGTCTGGCCCTGCCCGGGGGCGAGACGGTGTTGCTGTCGGACACCGTCGGGTTCGTCCGCAAGCTCCCGCACCAGCTGGTGGAGGCGTTTCGCTCCACCCTCGAGGTCGTGAAGGAGGCCGACCTCCTGGTGCACGTGGTGGACGCCTCGGCCCCGGAGCCCGACATGCAGATCGAGGCCGTGCGCACCGTGCTGGCCGAGATCGACGCCGGGGGCGTGCCCGAGCTGCTGGTGATCAACAAGGCCGACCGCGCCCCCCGTGCCGCGGCGCGCATGGCCAATGCGCACGAGGGTGCGGTGGTGGTGTCCGCCCTCACCGGCGAGGGGATCGACGAGCTCCTGCGGGCCATGGGCGACCAGCTGCGGGTGGCCGATCGGATGGTGGAGCTCGTGGTCCCCTTCGACCGCGGCGACATCCTGGCCGCGGTGCACCGCGAGGGCGAGGTCGTCGACGAGTCCCACCGCGAGGGGGCCACCGTGGTCCACGTCGTGCTCGACGATGCCGGGCGCGCCCGGTTCCGGGAATTCGCGGCCTCGTGACGACCGGGCCCGACGCCGAGGCGGGGTTCTCGCCGCCGCCCTATCCCTACGACCGGTTGGCCTCGGTCCTGGAGGTGGCCGCCGCCCACCGCGGGGGGGCCGTGGACCTGTCGGTGGGCACGCCCTGTGACCCACCGCCGAGTGCGGTGGTGGAGGCGCTCGGCACCTCGGGGACCGAGCGGGGCTACCCCGCCTCGATCGGCAGCGGGGCATTGCGGGAGGCGGCGGCCCGGTGGATGCGACGGCGCTTCGGCGCGTCGCTCGACCCGGCCCAGGTGGCCGCCTGTGTGGGCACCAAGGAGTTCGTCGGCACCGCGGCGTGGTTGTTGCGACTGCGTACCCCGGGTCGTGACACCGTCCTGGCTCCGGCGCTCGCCTACCCGACCTATGCCATGGGGGCGCGCCTGGCCCGGTGCCGGGTGGTGGAGGTGCCCGCCGGCGCGGACGGCGGCCTCGAGCTCTCGGCCATCTCCGACGACGACGCGCAACGGGCCCTGTGCCTGTGGGTGAACAGCCCCTCCAACCCGACCGGGGCCCTGACCGACCTGGGGGCGGCGGTGGCCTGGGGACGGGGCCGGGGCGTGCCGGTGCTGTCGGACGAGTGCTACGCCGAGTTCACCTGGGACGGCCCCCCGGCCAGCGTCGTCCAGCACGGGAGCGAGGGGGTGGTGGCGCTGCACTCGCTGTCGAAGCGGTCGAACCTGGCCGGAGTGCGGGTCGGGTTCTACGGCGGGGACGCCGCGCTCGTCGACTACCTGGCCGAGATCCGCAAGCACGTGGGTCTCATGGTGCCCGGTCCGGTGCAGGCCGCCGCGGTGGTGGCCCTCGACGACGACGCCCACGTGGCGGCCCAGCGCGCCCGCTACCGACACCGCCTGACCCGCCTGGCCGAGATCCTGCGGGGCGCGGGGCTCGACGTCGAGCTGCCCGCCGGCGGTTTCTACCTGTGGGTCCCGGTGCCGGCCTGGGCCGACGAGCTGGGCGGTACCGAGGGTCGGCCCGGGGCCTGGGTGCTCACCACCGCGTTGGCCGAGGCGGCCGGGATGCTCGTGAGCCCGGGCGAGTTCTACGGCCGAGGGGCGGCGGGGTTCGTGCGGGTCGCCGCGGTCCAGCCCGATGACCGCATCGAGCTCGTGGCCACGCGTCTGGCCTCGTCGACCCACCCCCACCTGGGCGGCGCGTCGTCGGGCCCGGGTGCGGCGCCATCAGGGCCCGACGGAGCGGGCCGGTAACCTCGGGCGATGGCCGACCTGCCGTCCCAGATCGAGGAATTGTGGTCCCGGGTGGGCGAGTTGACCCCGGCCGACACCGAGGCCGACCGGATCGTGACCCAGGCCATCGACCTGCTCGACCGGGGCGAGGCCCGCGTGGCCGAGGTGGACGCCACGACGGGTGAGGTCATGGTGCACACCTGGCTCAAGACCGCCATCTTGTTGCTCTTCCGCTTGCGGGCCATGGAGACCGCCGAGGTCGGGCCCTTCGAGTTCCACGACAAGCTGCCCCTCAAGACGGGCTACGAGGCGGCGGGGGTCCGGGTCCTGCCCGGGGCCTCGGCCCGGTGGGGATCGTTCCTCGACCGCGGCGTCATCCTCATGCCGAGCTACGTCAACATCGGGGCGCGCGTGGGGGCCGACACCATGGTCGACACCTGGGCCACGGTGGGCTCGTGCGCGCAGATCGGCGCCCGGGTGCACCTGGCGGGGGGCGTGGGGATCGGCGGGGTCCTCGAGCCGCCCAACGCCGCGCCCGTCATGGTGGGCGACGACGCCAACATCTCGAGCCGGTGCATGGTGACCCAGGGTGCCCGGGTGGGGGAGGGGGCCGTGCTGGCCGAAGGGGTGATCCTCAATCCCGGCATCCCCGTCATCGACGCCGCGACCGGAGACGAGGTCGGCCGCGGGGTGGTGCCGCCCTGGAGCGTGGTCGTCGGGGCCTCGCGTCGCAAGGAGTACCCGGGCGGGGAGTTCTTCTTGCCCTGCGCGCTGGTCATCAAGCGGCTCGAGCCCGGGGAACGGCATGACAAGGCCCAGCTCGAGCAGGTGCTGCGCGAACACCAGGTCGGCACCTGAGCTCGCCGGTGCTCCCGACATGACCGATCTGCTGGCGCTGACCTCGGAGCTCGTCGCCATCCCCTCGGTGAGCCACCACGAGGGCGCCCTGGCCGACCGGGTGGAGGCGGACCTGCGCCGGGCCGGGCACCTCGAGGTCCGGCGGTTCGAGGACACCGTGGTGGCGCGCACCGAGCTGGGTCGGGCGCGACGGGTGGTGCTGGCGGGCCATCTCGACACCGTGCCCCCCTTCGGCGACGGACCGGCCCGTGTCGACGGCGACACGCTGTGGGGCCTGGGGGCGGTGGACATGAAGGGCGGCGTGGCCGTGCTCCTCGACCTGGCCGCCACGATCCCGGATCCCGCGGTCGACGTCACCTACGTGCTCTACGCCTGTGAGGAGGTGGCCAGTCGCCACAACGCCCTCGCCCGCCTGGCGGCGACACACCCCGAACTTCTCGCCGCCGACGCGGCGGTGCTCGGCGAGCCCACCGCCGGCGTCGTCGAGGCGGGGTGCCAGGGCACCATGCGGGCGTTGGTGACCGTGGCCGGTCGGCGGGCCCACACGGCCCGGCCCTGGATGGGGATCAACGCCGTGCACCGGTTGGCTCCGCTCCTGGGTGTGCTCGAGCGCTACGAGCCCCGTCGGGTCGTCCTCGACGGCTGTGAGTACACCGAGCAGCTCCAGGCGGTGGGGATCGAAGGGGGCGTCTCGGGCAACGTCGTCCCCGACCGCGCCTCGGTCACAATTAATTACCGCTTCGCACCCGAAGGCGACGCCGCCTCGGCCGAACGAGCCCTCCGGGACCTGGTGGGTGGGGCCCTCGACCCGGCCGGCGGGGACACCTTCGAGGTCGTCGACGCCGCCGACGGGGCCCCCCCGGCCCTGCATGACCCGGTGCTGGCCTCGCTCGTGGCCGCCACGGGTGCCCCCCCTCGGGCCAAGCTGGGGTGGACCGACGTGGCCACCTTCGCCCGCATCGGGGTGCCGGCCGCCAACTTCGGCCCCGGCGACCCGCTGCTCTCCCACACCCCCGACGAGCACGTGTCGCGCCCCGAGCTCGACCGGGCCCGTGCCGTGCTCGCCGCCGTGCTCCGCACCGACTGATCCCCACTCACCGACGCCCCCGGGCCGCGGCCCTCCCCCCAAAGAAGAGCCCGGAACCGGCTTAGGGGGCGGGAAGCTTCGAGACGGCGTCTTGGAGGGCGGCGATCAACTGCTCGTCCTGGGCCTGGAGGTGCTTCTGGATCTCGATGGCCTCGCTCAATATGGCCTCGGCGTCTTTGTAGGTGTTCTCCGACCGGATGTCCGAGGACGCCGCCGCGATGTTCTGGCCGACGATGATGATCGAGAGCAGGACCAGCTGCAGGAAGGTCTGGGCGATCCAGGCGATGATGCCTTCGCCGCCGGGCCGCAGCGCGGCGGGCAGCCCGATGAGGGCCACCACGGCGAACGCGTAGGCGCACCACATCGTGCCCACGCCGTCGGTGATCTTGATGGCCAGCCACGCGTTGAACCGGCTCGCCATCTGTTGCTTCACGACATCCTCGTGGTTCACCGGGGTGTCGCGGTGTTGGAGCCGCTCGAGGGTGTGCGGGTGGGGGACGTGGTTGTACACGCTCATGACGTCACCTTCCTTGGTCGCCCCGATTCTCCCCGGGAGCGACGCCCCACATCGGGACCTCGGAGGTGGCCCCCTTCAGCAGCTCCCCGCCCGGGCCTGACCGCTCCGACCCGGCGTCAGAGCCGGCGCAGGACGGTGACCACCCGGCCGTAGATGGTCACGTCCTCGGGAGCGAACTCCATGGGGGAGAGCGAGGCGTTGGCGGGGGTGAGCACCACCTTCCCCCGGCGCCGGGTGAAGGTCTTGACGGTGCCCTCGTCCCCGGGGATCCCCGCCACCACGATGTCGCCGTTGTCGGCGTCGGGCTGCTGGCGCACGACCACGAAGTCGCCGTCGAAGATGCCGGCGTCGATCATGGACTCGCCCCGGACCCGCAGCATGAACACCGACCCGGGGCCGGTGAAGTCCTCGGGGAGGGGGAGGAGCTCCTCCACGTTCTCGCTGGCGAGCACCCCCGTGCCGGCGGCCACGTCCCCGAGCAGGGGCACGTGGCGGACCGGGCTGGCCGCCATGGCCGCCCGGGAGGAGGGGTCGAACCGCACCTCCATGGCGCGGGGCTTGGTCGGGTCCCGGCGCAGGTACCCCTCGCGCTGGAGCACGGCGAGATGGGCATGGACCGTCGACGACGACGTGAGCCCCACCGCCTCGCCGATCTCCCGAACCGACGGGGGATAGCCCTGCTCCCGCAGGCTGTCCCCGATGAACTCCAGGATCTGGAGCCGTTTCCCGGTCAACGCCTCGGCCATGTCGCTCTCCTCGTCCCGATCCGCCGTCGGTAGGGGTGTCGGCCGTCCCCTGTCCCGAGGCCCCATCCCGGTGGGGAGGGGGCCTCGGAAGGCGAACACCAGTTCGTGACACCGTACTCCCTCCCGGACCCCGGATCAAACACCTGTTCGTAACCGCCCTCCGCACCGGGCCGGAGACGGTGTTACACCAGGGCGCGATGGTGTCGCCATGGCCATCTGGGCACGGTTGCGGACGGGACGGACCCCTCTTGACACGAACATGCGTTCGTGCTGTGATGAGGGCGTGACGAACACCTGTTCGACTCCTCTCATCGGCGGTGGCGACTGATGGCCGTCGCCCTGGCCCCGATCCCGGCCCGACGCCGCGGCCGCCCGCCCTCGCTACGGGTGGTCGCCCCCGGGACGCGAGAGGCCCCCGCCTCTCCAGTCCGACCTGCTCCGGTCCGACCCGCTCCGGTCCGGCCGGCCCTTCCCAACTCCGAGCCCGACCGTCGGTGCTACCAGGCGCGTCCCACGCGCGCCGGGTGCACCAGCGACGGGCGGAGGACCCGCCCCCGTGCCGCCGTGCGGCGCCGGCGGGTCCTGCTCGGAATGGTGGCGGCGGGCTTGCTCGTCGCCCTTGCCCTGCCGTGGAGCGGTACCGGGGGCTCCCTCGCCACCCCCGGTCCCGCTCTGGCGGGGGACACGGTCGCTCCCCACACCTCCTATGTCGTGCGGCCCGGGGACACCCTGTGGTCCATCGCCGTCCGACTCGATCCCACCGGCGATCCCCGGCCGACGGTGGCGAAGCTCGAAGCCGAGGTCGGCGGCGACGGCGTCGTCCCCGGGGAGCAGCTGGTCCTTCCCTGACCGTTCAGGGCGTGGCACTACGGTTGGCCCCGTGCGGTGTCCGTGGTGTCAAAGTCTCGAGGACAAGGTCGTCGACTCCCGCTTGGCCGAGGACGGTGTCGCCATCCGGAGGCGCCGGGAGTGCCTGTCGTGCAACCGCCGCTTCACCACCTATGAACGCCTCGAGGAGGCACCGCTGTGGGTGATCAAGCGGGGTGGGCAACGCGAGCCTTTCGATCGCGCCAAGGTCGTGTCGGGCGTGCGGGCGGCGACCAAGAACCGACCGGTGACCGAGGAGAGGCTCGAGGAGATCGCCCAACGGGTCGAAGAAGCGCTGCGGGGCGAGGGCGCCGAGGTGTCGAGCCAGCAGATCGGCGTGGCGGTGTTGGAACGCCTGCGTGAGGTCGACGACGTGGCCTACCTGCGTTTCGCCTCTGTCTACAAGGGTTTCGAGGACCTGGGGGACTTCCAGCGCGAGGTGGGATTGCTCACCAAGACCACAGAGCCCAAGCGCAGGGCCTAACACCGTTGCCCGAGCTCCTCGACGACGTCCCCGAGCGGGTGCTGGCGGTCTACGCCCATCCCGACGATCCCGACGTGTCGTGCGGTGGCACCCTGGCCCGCTGGGCCCGCGCCGGGGCCGAGGTCCACGTGCTCATCTGCACCCACGGGGACAAGGGGACGACGGACCCCGACGCGGACCCCGACGCGCTGGCCCGCCGACGGGCCCAAGAGGCGGCCGAGGCGGCAGGGATCCTCGGCGTCGCCGGCCAGTACTTCCTCGGGTACCCCGACGGTGAGCTCGTCGACGACACCGCCCTGCGGGGCACCCTGGTGAGCTGGGTGCGCCGGCTCCGCCCCCTCACCGTCCTCGGCCCCGACCCCACCGCCGTGTTCTTCGGCGAGGACTATTTCAACCATCGCGATCACCGCACCACGGGGTTCGCGCTGCTCGACGCCCTGTCGCCCGCCGCCGCGCTCCCGCTCTACTTCCCCGAGTCGGGCCCCGCCTATCAGGTGCAGACGGCGCTCTTGTCGGGCACCCTCGAGCCCACCGTGTGGGTGGACGTCACCGCCACCATCGACGACAAGGTGGCGGCGGTCTCGTGTCACCGCAGCCAGTTCGCCGACGGCGGCGAGTGGGCGGGCCGGGCCGTGCGAGAACGCGCCCGGGAGGACGGGCGCCAGGCCGGGGTCGGCTCTGCCGAGGGGTTCCGGCGTCTGCGGCTCGGTGGCTGACGCCGGCGTGGTGGCTGATGCCGAGACCGCGGCCCGCCACGGTGTCGGCGCCTGCACGGTGTTGCACGTCGACATGGACTCGTTCTTCGCCTCGGTCGAGGTTCTCGACGACCCGTCCCTGGCGGGGCGGCCCGTCATCGTCGGCGGTGCCGGCGCCCGGGGTGTGGTGGCGTCGTGCACCTACGAAGCCCGTGCCTTTGGGATCCACTCCGCCATGCCTTCGGTCGAAGCCCGGCGCCGGTGTCCCCATGCCGTGTTCCTGCCGGGTCGCTTCTCCCGCTACGTGGAGATGAGCGAGCGCCTGCACGCCGTGCTCCATCGCTTCTCCCCGGTGGTGGAGGGCATCGCCCTCGACGAGGCCTTCGTCGACGTCGCCGGCGGGCGCCGCCTGCTCGGGTCCCCACCCGAGATCGCCCGGGACATCCGCCGGGCCGTGCGCGACGACATGCACATGGAATGCGGTGTGGGCGTGGCCCGGACCAAGCTCCTCGCCAAGCTGGCCTCGCGTGCCGCCAAGCCGGTGGTCACCCCCGAGGGCCCCCGACCCGGGCCCGGGGTCGTCGTCGTCCTCCCCGACCAGGAGCTGGCCTTCCTCCACCCCCTGCCGGTCCGGGCCCTGTGGGGCGTGGGGCCCGCCACCGCACGGCGCCTCGACGGTCTGGGGGTCACGACCATCGGCGAGCTGGCCCGCATCCCCGAGGACACCCTGTGCCGTTCGGTCGGCGTCGCCAACGGGCATCAGCTCGCCGAGTTGGCCCGGGGCGAGGACGCTCGGCGGGTGGAGGCGACCCGGGAGGTCAAGTCCGTCGGTCACGAGGAGACCTTTGCCGTCGACATCGACACCCACAGCGGCCTGCACCGCCATGTCGTCCGCATGGCGGACGCGGTGGGGACGCGCCTGCGCGAGGCGGGACTGGCGGGGCGGACGATCACGGTGAAGGTCCGCTACGGCGACCGGGCCACCATCACCCGCTCCCACACCGTGGCCGCCCCGCTCGACTCCCCCCGGGCGCTGGCGGCCGTCGCCGGCGCCCTGCTCGACGCCGTCGACGTGGCGCCCGGGGTCCGTCTCCTGGGTGTGTCGGTGTCGGGGCTCGTCGCGACGCAGTCCACCGCCCGCCAACTCTCCTTCGACGACCACGACGGGGGGTCGACGGGCTCCCCGTCGCCGTGTGACCCGACGCTCGCCGGCGCCGCGCACCGCACCGTGTCCGGCGCCGCATCGAGCACCGTGGACAGCGCCGTGTCCGAGGCGGGCGCGGCCCCGGAGGCGACCCGGGGGCTGGCCTGGCACGAGGTGGAGGCGGCGGTCTCTGCCATCAGGGCCCGCTACGGCAACGCCTCGGTGGGCCCCGCCGCGCTGGTGGGGCGCGAGGGACTGGCCGTCAAGGAACGGGGTGACACCCAGTGGGGGCCGAGCGCGCCCCGGGGTCCCGGGGTCCCGGGGTAGACGACCGGTGACCGCTCGGAGTGGGCCCCTCTCGTTCCACGGGCCGACCGCGGGGCCGGTTCCGGGCGTGGACCAGGGCCTCGACCGTGGGTGGGCACCAACCACAAAGCCAGCTGAGAATGCCAGGCGCCGTTGTCTTGCCCTTGCGCCGTGCCTAAGATTGATTGACGCGCGTCACGTCGCGACGGGGTTGGAAGGGGGTGAGCGTGCCGCTCTCCGAGCATGAGCAGCGTGTGCTGCACGAGTTGGAGCAAGCGCTGTATCAGGAGGACCCGAAGTTCGCCGATCGCGTGCGATCGGAGAGCGTCTACCGGTACGCGGGCCGATACCTCAAGTGGTCCATCGCCGGTTTCGTCGTCGGCTTGGCGGTCATGCTCATCTTCTTCACCACCAACGTGCTGCTCGGGTTCCTCGGCGTGCTCATCATGTTCGCCTCCCTCGTCACCTTCTGGACCAACGTGCGGCGGATGGGCAAGGCCGGTTGGGAGGAGATCGGCCACTCCCTCCGGACCGATGGCATCGGAAACGCCCTCAACGACACGCGCGGCTGGTTGCGCGACCGCTTTCGCCGTAACCGCTGACGACCGCGTCGACCCGGCTCTGTGACGGTGGTCGGCGGTCGGTGCGCCCCCCTGGTCTGCAACCCCCCTCCGCGTCGACGCCGGGCGCGCCCGTGACCCGGGCCTAGCCATGGACCTCTGTCTGGCCATCGACATCGGGGGCACCAAGCTGGCGGCTGGTCTCGTGAACGCGGACGGCGCGCTCCTCGGGCCCCGTCGGGTCCCGACACCGGCCACCGAGGATCCCGAAGAGCTCTTCGCCGTGCTGGCCCGGTTGGTGGGCGAGGTGCTCGCCGTCTCTGATACTGGGTCCGGTGGTGCGGGAGCCGACGCCGGGGTGGTGGCGTGCGGGGTCGGCTGCGGTGGGCCCATGGACCTGCGCCGGGGGACGGTGTCACCGCTCAACATCCCGGCGTGGCGCGACTTCCCCCTGCGCGCCCGGCTGGAAGAGATGAGCGGCCAGGGCGTGGCGCTCGACAACGACGCCAAGGCGTTCGCGTTGGCCGAGGGTTGGACCGGCGCGGCGCGGGGCCGCCGCAACTTCGTGGCCATGGTGGTGTCCACCGGCGTGGGCGGAGGCATCGTGGTCGACAACCGCCTCCTCGACGGTGCGTCGGGGAACGCCGGTCACATCGGCCACGTGATCGTGGAACCCGACGGTCGACCGTGCCGGTGCGGCGCCCGGGGCTGTCTCGAGGCCGAGGCGTCGGGGACGGCCATCGCGGCCGTGACGGGAAGGCCTCCCGCCGAGGCCACACCAGAGGTCGTGGCGCGCACGGGACGTCTGGTGGGGCGAGCCGCCGCGTCGGTGGTGAGCCTGCTCGACGTCGAGCTCATCGTGGTGGGTGGGTCGGTGGCGCTCGGCTTCGGCGCCCCCTTCTTCGCGGCGGCCAACACCGAGTTGCGGGCCCGGGCGCGTTTGTCGTTCGCCGCCGACGCGCAGCTCGTGCCGAGCGGTCTCGCCTCGGGTGGGGGCCTCGTGGGTGCCGGGGCGCTCGGTTGGCGGGCGCTGCGGCGCGGTCTGGTGCCGACCTCGTGACGGCGCGTCGTGGCGGTGGGGGTGGGGGAGGGGGAGGGCCGACGTCGGGGCCCACCATCGCCGCCGTCGTGGGGGCCCTGGCGCTGCGCCCGTGGTTGTGGCCCGCGGCGCTGCTCGCGGCGACGCGCCTGGCGCGACCGGGGTGGTGGCACCGTTGGCCGTTGCTCCCGGTCCCCGACGAAGCGCTGTGGCGGTTCCGCATGGAGACCGCCTACGGGGGGACGGGCGAGGCGGTCCCCGAGCGTGCCGACATCGTGACGTTCGTCGGCTGGTCCGCCACCATGGGCCGGTGGCGCCGCCGGTGAGGGGACCGATCTGCCGGAGCGCAAGGCGCCGGCAGGAGTAGCCTCGTCGGTGATGTTGGCCAGGGAAGCCGGCGCCACTGGGACGAGCCGAGCGCTCGTGCTCAACGCGACGTTCGAGCCACTGGGGCTCGTCTCCACCCGCCGCGCCCTGATCCTCGTCCTGGCCACCAAGGCCGAGCTCGTCCACGCCACCGACCAGATCTTTCGCTCCGAGCGCCGGTCGTTCCCCGAGCCCTCGGTGGTGCGCCTGTCGCGCTATGTCCGGGTCCCCCATGACCGCACGGTGGCGGTGAACCGGCGGACGGTATTCGCCCGCGACAGTCACCGCTGCCAGTACTGCGGGTTGACGGCGGAGAGCATCGACCACGTCATGCCCCGCAGCCGGGGCGGCATGCACGCATGGGACAACGTGGTGGCCGCCTGCCGACGCTGCAACACCCGGAAGGAGGACCGGCTGCCGCACGAGGCCGGCCTCGTCCTGCGCACCCAACCATCCGCGCCCCGTCAGCGGGTGTGGCTGCTGGCCATGAGCGGGGGGGCTCGCGACGAATGGGCGCCGTATCTCGGTGAGCAGTCCCTGACGGCGTGACCGCCGCCCCCGGCGGCGACTGGTCGATCGAACGTCGCGCCGAGACGGCGCGCGTGTTGCACCAGCCCTGGCCCGAGCGTGCCGCGCTCGAGAACCGCGTCGTGGGGTTGTGCGCGGTTCTCGGACCCCGGGCCATCGTGCTCGGAAGCACCCAGGACGCCGACGTGGTGGACGCGCACCGGGTGGCGCGCCACGGCGTCGACGTCGTGCGACGGAGCTCGGGTGGTGGCGCGGTGGT
Organism: Acidimicrobiales bacterium; assembly: GCA_050011815.1. GTDB lineage: Bacteria > Actinomycetota > Acidimicrobiia > Acidimicrobiales > UBA8190 > Chersky-840. The sequence goes on from JBEKIJ010000007.1 coordinate 94,778, forward strand.
GGTGGCTCCCGCCGCCCAGGTGTGGCTCGAGGTGTGGCTCCCTCGACACGACCCCCTGTGGGACGACGACGTCATCGCCTCCTCGTGGTGGCTCGGTGAGACGTGGGCGCGCGGCCTCGAAGGACTCGGAGTGCCGAACCTCCTCGTGCACCGCGGGCGCGCCACGCGCACCGACCGGTCCGACATGGTGTGCTTCGCCGGTGTCGGGCCCGGCGAGGTGACCTCGGGGGCGGCGAAGGTGGTGGGCATCGCCCAACGCCGCACGCGCGCCGGCGCCCGTTTCGCCTCGTTGGCCTTGTTGTCGTGGGATCCCGCCTCGGTGCTGTCGCTCTTGGCGCCCGGGGCCCACCGTGCACCACCCGCCGACGACGTGTCGGGGGGGACCGCTGCGTCGTCGGGACTCGACGAGGTAGCCGTGGGTGTCAGACGCCTCTTTCCTCCCCCTCTGTGCGACCTCGAGGACGGGGCTCTGGTCGGCGCCGTCGAAGACGCACTGCTGTCTGCGCTGCCCTGACCTGATCGCCGCCGGGTTGCACCGACCGGCGCGGGGTTGAACCGACCGGCGCCGCGTTCCCCGTGTCGCCCCAGGGCCGCGCCGTCGATGCCCATGGGCGCACGCCCGCGCCCACGTCGCCCGCCGGCGCGTCACGGCGATCCCTGTGCCCCGGCTCGGAGGTCTCGGGGAGTCGCGCCCTGAAGGGGGTGGGGCGGGTGGGGGTGTGGGGAGAGGTGGGGCGAAAGGGCATTGACCTGTGGGGGAGTGGGGGCTAAAGTGGCGCAAAGTGGAGTGAAGGGGAGGAGCCCGCGAAGATTGCGGGGGGAGCGTCGTGGGAGCTCGATTCGGTGGCACGGTTTTTTGGGACTTACGAGCACTCGCTCGACTCCAAGGGTCGGGTGATCCTTCCGTCGAGATTTCGCGCCTCGTTCGAGCACGGCGGGTACCTCACGGAGTACCGGGACGGGTGCCTGGCGTTGTGGACGCCGGACGAGTTCGAACGGCAGATGGAGGAGATGCAGGTGCGGGCCGCCAGCGGGAAGAGCGACCGGAACCTGGCTCGTATGTGGGCGTCGCACACTCACGATCTCGAGGTGGACCGTCAGGGGCGGATCGTGCTCCCGGCCCGGATGCGGCAGTACGCGGCGCTCGAGAACGACGTGACCGTCGTCGGTGTGATCGACCGGGTCGAGCTGTGGGACCCGACGCGTTGGCAGAGCAACATCGGACCCGAGGAGTTGCGATTCACCGAGGGTGCCGACGACTGAGGGTGGGCTCGGGCGCGCCGCACCAGGGCACACGAGAGGAAAGGGGAGTCACCACGGACGGTCGGTCGAGCCGACCGCGAAGCAAGAACACCCGGAACATGCGCAGCCCCTCGGCTGGTTCGGTGGAAGACTCCTCCTCCGCCCGCTTCCAACCGAGTCGCTGGAGTAACCCTCCCGACGGCATCCCGCCAGTCGAGGGGCTGCGGATGCGCCAGGTGTTCACCCATGAGCCGGTCATGGTCGACGAAGTGGTGGCGCTCTTTGCCCCCGTGCCCGCGGGCGTGGTCATCGACGCCACCGCCGGAGGAGGCGGGCACGCCGCCGCACTCCTCGGTGCCCTTGGGCATCTGCGGGTGCTGTGTCTGGATCGCGACCCCGACGCGGTGCGAGCGACGACCGCTCGCCTGGCGGAGTTCGGCGACAGGGCCACGGTGCGCCGGGCCCGCTTCGACCACCTCGACGTCGTGGCACGGGAGATCGGGGTGGATCGTGGATCGGCAAGCGGTGTCCTGTTCGACCTGGGCGTGAGCTCTCCGCAGCTCGATCGGCCCGAACGGGGCTTCTCGTACCGGGTCGACGCCCCCCTCGACATGCGCATGGACCCCGACGAGGGCCCGACCGCCTCCGACGTGGTGAACACGTGGCCCGAGGCCGATCTCGCTCACCTGTTCGCCGCCAACGGGGAGGGGCGTTTCGCCCGCCGCATCGCACGCGCCGTCGTGGCGGCGCGGCCCGTCACCACCACCGGCGCGCTGGCCGAGGTGGTCCGCTCGGCGTTGCCCGCCGCGGTGCGCCGCCAGGGTGGCCACCCGGCGCGTCGCGTGTTCCAGGCCCTGCGGGTGGCGGTGAACGAGGAGCTCGACGTGCTGGCTGAGGCGCTGCCCGTCGCCATCGAGACACTGGCACCGGGCGGCCGTTGCGTGGCCATCGCCTATCACTCGGGCGAGGACCGCATCGTCAAGGCCGCCTTCCGCCTGGCCGAGACGGGCGGCTGCGCGTGCCCCCCGGGACTGCCCTGTACGTGCGGAGCGGTGTCGTCGGGCAGGCTCGTCTTCCGAGGGACACGCCGACCCACGTCCGAGGAGATGGCGCGCAACCGGCGTTCGGAGAGTGCCCTGCTGCGCGCCTTCGAGCGGGGCGACCGCTGATGGCCCCCGTCGTCGCTCCCGAACGCGTCAGGTCCACCCCGGGCCCGGTTCGTGTCCCGGGGACGACCTCTGCGCCCCGGCGCGCCGTCGAGTCCCCGCGTCTGCGCCGTCCCCGGTGGCCGTTGCGGCGCACGGCCGCGGTGTGCGGGGTCATCGTCCTCGTCAGCTTGCTCATGGTGGTGGCGGCCAGCGCCTACATGACCCAGGGACAGGTGCGCCTCACCCGGTTGCAGGGACAGCTCACCGCGGTCCTCGGACAGCACCATGACCTCGAGAACCGCCTGGCGCAGCTCTCGAATCCCTCCCGGGTGGTGTCGCAGTCCCAGCGCCACGGCCTCGTGCCGCCGAGCCAGGTGACCGACCTCACCCAGGTCAACCCTTCGACGTCGGCCCCGGCCACCACAGCACCGTGATCCGCACCCCGAAGGGCCGGGGATCGGGCGCGCCCCGGCCCCGGCGCGCCCGTCCCGACAAGGCGCGAGCGGCGGGGGCAGGCCCGGACAAGGGTCGGCTGGCGCGCGAGCGCTCGGGCTCGTTCAACGTCACCGGGACCCGCGCCGGATCCTCGCGCAAGACCAACGCCCGGCGTCCCCTGGCGGGATCGAGATCGGGGCCCCGCACCCCCTCGGCCGACACGCGCCGGGCACCACGCCCCGAGGCGTCACCCCCGAGGACGGTGGCCCCTCCCCGGGGCTACGAACGGCGCGTGGCAGCCGATCCGCCCGGTGTGCGACGCTCGAGCCCGGTCACGGGGGGGATCCAACGTCGGCGCGTGGGCGTGATGCGCGTCGTCGTGGTCCTCGTGTTCGCGGCGCTGGCGGTGCGTCTGGTCGGGGTGCAGGTGTTCTCGAGCAGCCGATACTCGACCATCGGAGCCAAACAGGTCGACACGACGGTCACCACGCCGGCGGTGCGGGGCGGGATCTACGACCGCAACGGCGCGCCGTTGGCCCTGTCGGTGCCGCGCGCGAACATCTATGCCGACGCCTTTCTCATCCACCATCCCGGTGTGGTGGCGGCCGGGCTGAGCCCGGTGCTCGGCGTGTCGACGCGGACGTTGAAGGCCGAGCTCTCCGAGCACTCGGGGTACATCCTCCTGGCCCACGACGTCGGCAACACCGTGGCGGCGAACGTGACCGCCCTGGTGGAGCCGGGCATCAGCGTGCAACCGGTCACGGTGCGCACCGACCCGGCCGGCTCGCTGGCCTCGCCGCTCATCGGCACGGTGAGCGCGGCGGACACGGGACAGTCGGGCCTCGAGTACAACTACAACTCGCTGCTGGCGGGGCGAAACGGTTCCGCCAAGGAGCAGGTCTCTCCCGACGGCGTCCCGCTCCCGGGCAAGACGACCCAGCGCTCGCCCACCGTTCCCGGCACCGGCGTCGAGCTCACCATCGACGAGCCCCTGCAGTACGTGACCGAGCAGGCCCTCGGGCAGGAGATCCTGGCCTCGCACGCCAAGAGCGGCATCGCCATCGTCATGAACACCCGCACGGGCGAGATCCTGTCCATGGCCAACCTGGTGGCCAAGACGGTGCAGCCCCCCGCGCCCAAGCCCGCACCCACTCCGGTGACGACTCCGCCTCCGGCGGGGTCCCCGGCGGCTTCGACCCCCACCACCACCACGACGATCCCTCCGCTCCCGCCCCCGGTCACCACGGTGATCCAGGCCCCCCAGAACCTCGCCCTCACCCAGGTGTACGAGCCGGGCTCGGTGTTCAAGCTGGTGACGTTCTCGGCCGCCCTCCAAGACGGGATCATCTCGCCCGACGAGCTCTTCACCGTCCCCAACTCCCTGACCATCGACGGCTGGGTGTTCCACGACGCCGAGAGCCACCCCACCGAGACGCTCTCGGCCACGGCGATCCTCGCCCAGTCCTCGAACATCGGGACCATCGAGATCGCCCAGCAGCTCGGCGAGGGTCGGCTGGCGGCGCAGATCTCCACCCTGGGCTTCGGACGGACCACCGGGCTCGGCTTCCCGGCCGAGTCGGCGGGGTTGGTGAAGAGCGATCCCGCCACCTGGCACGTCTCGGACATCGGCTCCACGCCCATCGGCCAGGACGACGCCGTCACCGCCCAGCAGGTCCTCGACATGGTGAACACCATCGGCACCGGGGGAGTCTTCGTCCCGCCCCGGCTGGTGCGGGCCACGGTGGCGTCGGACGGGGCGGTCACCGCCACGCGGGTGGCGGCCACGCACCGGGCGTTGTCCCAGGAGGTGGCGTCCCAGCTCACCACGATGATGGAGTCGGTGGTCCAGGACGGCACGGCGGTGCTGGCCGGCGTGCCGGGCTACACCGTGGCGGGCAAGACCGGCACGGCCCAGATCCCCGACCTCGTCCACGGCGGGTACATCCCCGGCGCCTACGAAGCCACCTTCGCGGGCTTCGCCCCCGCCGAGAACCCGGCCCTGTCGGCCATCGTGGTCCTCGAGCATCCCTCACCGATCTACGGCGGCACGGTGGCCGCCCCGGTGTTCTCCCAGATCATGCGGTACGCCCTGCACCGCTACGGGATCCCCACCTCCCCGGGGGGCGGGAAGACGGGCGGGACCCCGATGGCGGTGCCGTTTCCCCAGGTCTCGCCGTCCAAGACCGCCGCCACGAGCACCCCGGCCACGGCCACCCCGACGACTACGATCGTCGCTTCCCCCAGGAAGATCGCGGAAAGGCCGTGACCGCTGCGGCGGTCCCTCACTGTGCGCATGGACCGGTTGCTCGAGGAGGTCGAGGTCATCGAGGCCTACGGGGACCCTGCCGACACCGAGGTCGCCGCCATTGAATTCGACAGCCGAGACGTGGGTCCCGGGGCACTGTTCTGTTGTCTTCCCGGGGTGGTGGGAGACGGCCACGATCACGCCGCGCAAGCGGTGGCCCGCGGGGCGAGCGCCCTTCTCGTCGAGCGTCGCCTGGCCCTGGACGTGACCCAGGCCGTGGTGGCGCCGGGCGGGGCCCGCCCGGCCATGGCCCAGATGGCGTGCGCCTTCTTCGGACGACCGGCCGAATCGTTGCGCATGGTGGGGGTCACGGGGACCAACGGCAAGACGACGGTCACGCACTTGGTGGCCTCGATCCTCGAAGCCCATCTGGGGCCGACCACCGTCATCGGGACTCTCGACGGCGCCCGCACCACGCCCGAGTCCCCGATGCTCCAGCGCCTGCTGGCCCGAGCGCGTGACACCGGTCGTCGCGCCGTGGCCATGGAGGTGTCGTCGCACGCGCTCGCCCAGGCTCGTGTGGACGGGATCCGCTTCGATGCGGCGGTGTTCACCAACCTGTCCCATGACCACCTCGACTACCACGGCACCGTCGAGGCCTACTTCGCCGCCAAAGCCTCGCTGTTCACCCCGGAGCGGGCCGCGCTGGCGGTGGTCAACGAAGACGACGCCTGGGGCCGGCGCCTCCTGGCCCGCTCGCTCGTGCCGAGCATCGGGTACTCGACGGCGGAGGTGAGCGAGGTGCACAGCGCGGCGGACCACACCTCGTTCACGTGGCGCTCGCACCGGGTCGAGCTGGCGCTCGTGGGCTCGTTCCACGTGGCCAACGCCCTGGCCGCGGCCACGACCGCCGCCGCCCTGGGTGTCCCCGAGGACGTCGTCGTGACCGGCCTCGGCCGGGCCACGCCCGTCCCGGGGCGATTCGAGGTCGTGGCCACCGCCGCGCCGTTCACCGTCATCGTCGACTACGCCCACACCCCCGAGGGGCTCCAGGTGGCACTCCGCAGCGCCCGGGAGCTGGCGGGAGGGCACCGGGTCCTGTGCGTCTTCGGGTGCGGAGGGGACCGGGACCGTGAGAAGCGCCCCGCCATGGGGGCGGTGGCGGCGGGCGGCGCCGATGTGGCGGTGGTCACCTCCGACAACCCTCGCCACGAGGATCCCGACGTCATCATCGCCGAGGTCCTGGCGGGCGTGCCCGCCGGCGCCGAGGTCATGTCCCGCCGGGAACGGGCCGAGGCCATCGAGCTCGTCGTCGACCTGGCCGAGCCGGGCGACGTGGTGGTGGTGGCGGGCAAGGGTCACGAACGGGAGATCGAGATCGGGGCCGAGCGGCTGCCCTTCGACGACCGCGTGGTGGCCGCCGCCGCGGTCGGGCGCGGGGGGCCGCGGCGCGGCGCGGGGGGCCCGGCATGATCAGCCTCATGGCCTCGGGCGGCATCGCCCTGTGGGTCGCCGCGCTCGGGACGCCGCTGCTCATCCGGTGGCTGGCGCTCAAGCGGATCGGGCAGCAGATCCGCGAGGACGGGCCCTTCATGCACCTGGCCAAGGCGGGCACCCCGACCATGGGGGGTCTGGCCCTCGTGGTGGCGGTGGCGGTGGGGTACCTCATGGGCCACGCCGGCACGCACGTGGCGTTCAGCCGGTCGGGTGTGCTCGTGATCGGGGTCACCCTCTGTGCCGCGGTCGTCGGGTTCCTCGACGACTGGATCAAGGTGCGCCACCGCCGCAGCCTCGGGCTGAACAAGCGGGCCAAATTCTCTGCCCAGGTGGTGATCGGGGTGGCCTTCGCGCTGCTGGCCGAGCACTGGGCGGGGGTGAACACCCACCTGTCGTTCACCCGGTGGGACTCCTTCGGGGTCGACCTCGGCCAGGTGGGATGGATCGTGTGGGCGGTGGTGATCCTCGTGGGCACCGCCAACGCCGTGAACCTCACCGACGGCCTCGACGGGCTGGCGTCAGGTTCGGCCACGTTCTGCTTCGCCTGCCTGGCCGTGATCGGATACTGGCAGTTCCGGCACTACTCGCTCTACCACGTGTCGTCGGCCCTCGACATGGCCCTGGCCTCGGTGGCCCTGGCCGGGGCCTGTCTGGGCTTCTTGTGGTGGAACGCGGCGCCGGCGCGCATCTTCATGGGTGACACCGGCTCGCTCGCCATCGGCTCGGGCCTGGCCGCGCTGTGCCTGCAGATGAACCTCCAGCTGCTCCTGCCCGTCATCGGCGGGCTGTTCGTGATCGAGACGTTGTCGGTGGTGACCCAGATCGTGAGCTTCCGGGTCTTCGGTCGCCGGGTGTTCCGCATGGCCCCCATCCATCACCACTTCGAGCTGGTGGGCTGGCCCGAGACCACGGTGATCGTGCGCTTCTGGATCCTCGGCGGGCTGTTCGCGGCGCTCGGTCTGGGTGTGTTCTACGCGGACTTCCTGTCGGTCACGGGACTGCACTGAGACCCGTCTTGTCGTCGCGTCGCGTCCTCGTCTACGGCCTCGGTGTGAGCGGGCTCGCCACCGCCACCGCGCTGCTCGCCGAAGGGACCGGCGTGGTCGCCGCCGACGACGACCCCGGGCCCCGGCCCGGCGCCAGCGCCGCCGCGCTCGGCATCGCCCTGGTGTGCGCGCCGGACGGGCCCACGCTCGAGGCGCTGGCCCGCGGCGTCGACGAGATCGTGGTGAGCCCGGGGGTGCCGGCCCGCCACCGGGTGTTCTCGTTGGCCGGCACCGTGCCCATCGTGGGCGAGGTGGAGCTGGCCTGGCGCCGGGCGCGTTGTCCGATCGTGGCGGTGACCGGGACCAACGGCAAGACCACGGTGACCACCTTGGTGCGCGCCATGCTCGACGCCTCGGGTGTGCGTGCCGTGGCGGCGGGCAACATCGGCCGACCCCTGCTCGACGCGGTCGGGAGCGACGCCGAGGTGATCGTGGCCGAGGTGTCGTCGTTCCAGTTGGCCCTCACGACGTCGTTTCGTCCCGCCGTGGGGACATGGCTGAACTTCTCGGCCGATCACCTCGACTGGCACGCCACGGTGGAGGACTACCGCCACGCCAAGGCCATGGTGTGGGCCAATTGCGGGCCCGGCGACGTGGCCGTGGCCAACGCCGAGGACCCCGTGGTGCTGGCGGCATCGGAGCGGGCCAGGGCCCGAGGGGCCGAGTTGCGCACCTTCGGGCTCGAGCAGGGGGACTACCACCTCCGAGGCGACGCGCTCGTCGGCCCCGACGGGGTCGCCGTGGCCCGCACCGGCGAGCTGGCCCGGGCCATGCCCCATGACCTGGTCGACGCCCTGTGTGCCGTGGCCAGTGCCTCGGCGGCGGGGGCGAGCGCCGAGGGATGTCGGCGGGCGCTGCTCGGATTCGGTGGGCTCCCCCACCGAGTCGAGCTGGTCGGCGAGGCTAACGGGGTGCGGTTCTACGACGACTCCAAAGCGACCACGCCCGGGGCCGTGCTGGCCGCGGTGGGGGGGTGCGCTCCGGCCGTGCTCATCGCCGGGGGGCGCAACAAGGGCCTCGACCTGTCGGTCCTGGGCGCGGCGGCACCCGGCCTGCGGGGCGTGGTCGCCATCGGCGAGGCCGCCCCGGAGGTCGCGGCGGCCTTCGAGGGCCTCGTACCCGTGGCCCAGGAGCAGTCCATGGCCGATGCCGTGACCGCGGCGGTGTCGATGGCGGGGCCCGGCGACTCGGTGGTGCTGTCGCCGGCGTGTGCCTCGTTCGACTGGTACGGGTCGTACGCGGAGCGGGGCGACGACTTCGCCCGGTGGGCGCGCGCCGTGGCGGGATTCATCCCCGCCGGTCCCCGAGGGGCTCGATGAGCCCCGGCGCCTCCTCGGTTCCGAGCCCCCGCCCGGGTCGGGAGAGCTCGTCCTCGGCCCAGCTCAGACTGGTGGAGGGCGGCGTCGGGCGTCTGCGGATCCCCAGGCCGAGGGCCCGGCAGGGCGACCTGGTCTCGACGCGCACGGCCGTGCTCGGCGTGGTGCTGGCGCTGTGCGGCATCGGCCTGGTGATGGTCCTGTCGGCGTCGGCGTACACGTCGTTGCAGTACTACGGGTCGGTGTGGACCATCTTCGAGCGCCAGATCCTGTGGATGGGCCTCGGGGCCATCGCCTTCTTCGGCGCCATTCGGGTCCGCTACGACTACTGGCGCCGCCTGCGGGTGGTCCTGCCCCTCGTGACCGTCGGACTCCTCGTGGCCGTGCTCGTGCCCGGCATCGGGGTGGTGGCGGGGGGGTCGAGCCGCTGGATCGGCGTCGGGCCCCTGCAGATCCAGCCTTCGGAGCTCATGAAGCTGGCCATGGCCGTCTTCGCCGCCGACCTGCTGGCGCGCCGTGCCGATCGGCTGCAGAGGACGCGGTCGGTGGTGGTGCCCCTCCTCGGACTGCTGGCGGTCTCGGGGCTGTTGGTGTTGAAGCAACCGGACATGGGAACCGCCATGGTCCTCGCCTTCATCACCTTCGCCTTGCTCTACGCCGGCGGCGTGCCGCTGCGCCCCGTCGTGAAGGCGCTCGGCGTGACGGCGGTGCTCGGCCTGATCGTGGGGTTGGCCGAGCCCTATCGCCGCGCCCGGCTGCTGTCGTTCCTCGATCCCTTCGCCCACGCCAAGGGGTCGGGGTACCAGGTGGTCCAGTCGCTGGTGGGGCTGGGCTCGGGCCATCTCTACGGCTTGGGGCTGGGGGGAGGCCGGGAGAAGTGGGGGCTGCTCCCCAACGCCCACACCGACTTCATCTTCTCGGTCATCGGCGAGGAGGGTGGGTTGGTGGGCACCCTCCTCGTCCTGTGTCTGTTCGGCGCGCTGGCCTGGTACGGGCTGCGGGCCGCCGACCGGGCGCCGGACCGCTTCGGCGCCCTTCTGGCCGTGGCGGCCACGTGCTGGATCACGAGCCAGGCGGTGATCAACATCGGGGCCGTGATCGGCGTGCTGCCGGTGACGGGGATCCCGCTGCCCTTCATCTCCTTCGGGGGATCGTCGCTCATCATCACCCTGGTGGCGGCGGGGATGCTCGTCAACGTGGCGTCGCACGAGAAAACCCCGGGGGGGCCCGGCCCCGAGAAGCGCCGGGCCCCGGTGGGCTCGAGCCCGGCGGTCCCCAAGGTCATCGAGACACGGCGTCGCCGCGACCGCGGGTGAGGACCCGGCGCTATGCGCTGGTGGCGGGCGGGGGGACCGGTGGGCATCTCGTTCCCGCCCTGGCCGTGGCGCGTGCGCTGGGGGAGGGCCTCGGGCCCGACGCCGTCGAGCTGGTGGGTGCCCGCCATGGCCTTGACGCCGAGCTGTTGGCCGGGGAGGGGATGCCGGTGACGCTGTTGCCGGGCCGGGGCATCGTCCGGCGTCTCGACGCCCGGTCCGCCGCCGCCAACGTGGGGGCGCTCCTGGGTTTGGTGGCCGCCGTGGTCGGCGCCCTGGTGGTGGTGCTCCGGCGCCGGCCGTCGGTGGTGGTGGCCATGGGCGGCTACGCGTGCGTGCCGACGGCGCTGGCCGCCGCGGTGCTCGGCATCCCCGTGGTGCTCGTCAACGTGGACGCCGTGCCCGGGGCCGCCAATCGCCTGGTGAGTCGTTTCGCCCGCGCCGCGGCGGTGGCCTTCGAAGGGACCGCCCTGCCGAGATCGGTGGTGACCGGGGCCCCGGTGCGCGGCGCCATCGTGGCCGGCGCTCATCCCGACGCCGGTGCCCGGTCGGCGGCCCGGGAGGCGCTCGGGCTGCCCCGTGACCGGCTGGTGGTGGCGGTGGTCGGTGGGTCGCTCGGGTCCAGACGACTCAACGAGGCGGTCATGGCGCTGGCCGAGCTGTGGCGGGACCGCAGCGACGTGGCGCTGTACCACGTGGTGGGCCGGCGCGACCGGGCGTGGGCGGCGCAGGCGGCGGCGGCCCTCGCGGGGGTCGACCGCGACGGGGTGTGCTACATCCAGGTCCCCTACGAGGAGCGGATGGCGCTCTTCTACCAAGCCGCCGACATCGTGGTGGCGCGGGCCGGGGCCATCACCGTGGCCGAGCTGGCCGTGGTGGGGGTGGCCTCGATCCTGGTGCCGCTCCCCGGCGCACCCGGTGACCACCAGAGCGCCAACGCCAGGGTCCTCGAGCGCGCCGGCGGCGCCGTGGTCGTCGTCGATGCGCAGTGCGACGCCCCCCGGCTGGCTCGGGAGATCGACGCCCTGGCCTCGCCGCCGGGCCGGCTGGCCGCCATGGGCGCGGCGGCCGGTGCGGTGGGGCGACCCGACGCCGTCGCCGCGGTGGTCGGGTTGGCCCGGGCCCACGCCCGCGCCCCGCGCCGGAAAGGGCACTCGGCCCGTGCCGCCTGAGCGCGGGCCGGCCGACGCCGGGCCGACCACCGGGCCGACCACCGGGCCGGCCCTCGATCTCTCGCGTCCCCGACACGTGCACGTGGTGGGGGCCGGAGGCGCGGGGATGAGCGCCATCGCCTCGGTGCTCTTCGCCATGGGTCACGTCGTCACCGGGAGCGACCTCAAGACCTCGGCCACCCTCGAGCGCCTGGCCGCCAGCGGGGTACGGGTCTTCGTGGGCCACGCCGCGGCCAACGTGGGCGAGGCCGAGGTCGTGGCGGTCTCCACGGCCATCCCCGACACCAATCCCGAAGTCACCGAAGCCCATCGTCGGGGCCTGACGGTGCTGAGCCGGGCCCAGGCGTTGGCGGCCATCGCGGCGTGTCGACGGTGCGTGGCGGTGTCGGGGACCCACGGCAAGACCACGACCACCTCGATGCTGGCGCTGATCCTGATCGAGGCGGGGTTGCGACCGAGCTTTCTCATCGGCGGTGACGTCAACGAGATCGGGACCAACGCGGTGTGGGACAGCGGCGAATGGCTGGTGCTCGAGGCCGACGAGAGCGACGGGACCTTCTTGCAACTGGCGCCGGAGGTGGCGGTGGTGACCAACGTCGAGGCCGACCATCTCGACTATTACGGCGACTTCGACCACCTCGTCGAGGCGTTCGCCCGCTTCTTGAGCTCAGGGGCACGGGGCGCCGTCGTGGGCGGGGACGACCCGGTGGCGGCGCGTCTGGGGGCGCGTTACGGCGCCGAGCTGGTGGGGAGCAGCCCGCAGGCCACCTACCGCGTCGAGGACGTGGAGACCGGGCCCGGCGTCTCGTTCGCACTGCGGGCGCACGGGCAGCTGCTGGGGCGGGTGGCGCTGCCGGTGACCGGTGCCAACATCACCGCCAACGCCGCTGTCGCCGTCGCCGCGTCGTTGGTCGTGGGGGCGCCCTTCGACGCGGCCCGACGCGCCCTGGCGCGCTTCGCCGGTGTGGCCCGTCGCTTCGAGTCCCGGGGCGAGGCCCACGGCGTCCGGTTCGTCGACGACTACGCGCACCTGCCCACCGAGGTGGCCGCGGTGATCGAGGCGGCGCGCCACACCGGTCCCGGTCGTCTCGTCGTGGTGTTCCAGCCCCATCGCTACAGCCGCATCGCGGCGCTGGGGGAGCAGTTCGCCGACGCCTTCACCGGGGCCGACGTCGTGGTCATCACCGACGTGTTCCCGGCCGGAGAGGCACCGCTCCCGGGCGTGACGGGGCGCGTCGTGGCCGATGCCGTGCGGCGCGCCCATCCCTCGCTCGACGTCACCTACATCCCGGGGCGCGCCGAGCTGGGCACCTATGTGGCCGGGCTGCTCGTCCCCGGTGACCTGTGTCTGACCCTCGGTGCCGGGGACCTCACGTCCCTGCCCGACGAGCTCCAGGCGACGACGGCGTGGTGACCCCGGGCGCGCTCGAGCCCCAGGGGGCGCCGAGCTCGGTGCTCGACGCCGTCGCCGATGCGCTCGGGGAACGGGCCGAGCGTCACGCGCCGTTGGGGACGCGCACCACCTACCGGGTGGGTGGGGACGCCGGGGTCCTTTTCGAGGCCCACGACGAACACGACCTGGCCCTGGTGCACGCCGTGCTCGTCTCGGCGGCCGCGCCCGTCCCCGTCCTCGTGCTCGGGGAGGGCTCCAACCTCCTCGTGGCCGACGCGGGGTTCCCCGGCGTCGTCGTCCACCTGGGGGCGGGTTTCGACTGGGTCGAGATCCGATCGTCCGCGCTACGGGCCGGGGGAGCAGCAAAGCTTCCTGTCGTGGCTCGGAAATCGGCCGGTGCGGGTCTGCACGGCTTGGAGTGGGCGGTGGGCGTGCCGGGATCGGTGGGCGGCGGGCTGCGGATGAACGCCGGCGGCCACGGCTCGGACATCGCGGCCGTCCTGTCTCGCTATCGCGTCTTCGACCTGGGCACCGGCGAGGGCCTCGACGCCCATCCCGGCGCGCTGTGCCTGGGGTACCGGAGGTCCTCGCTGGCGGCGACCGAGGTCGTGGTGTGGGCGGAATTCTCGTTGCAGGGCGGGGACAGCGCCCTCGCCCAGGAGACGGTGGCCGACATCGTCCGGTGGCGGCGGCTGCACCAGCCCGGGGGTTCCAACGCCGGGTCGGTCTTCGTGAACCCCGAGGGCGACTCCGCCGGTCGCCTGGTGGAGGCGGCGGGGTTGAAGGGGAAGCGGCTGGGGACCGCCCAGGTGTCGACGAAGCATGCCAACTTCATCCAGGCGGACCGGGGCGGGTCCGCCGACGACGTCTGGCGGCTCATCGAGCATGTCCGGACCGTGGTGCTCGAGCACAGCGGCGTGGCCCTCGTCCCCGAGGTCCGCACGGTCGGGTTCGGCCCACACGGACCCTCAACCTCAACCTCAACCTCAACTGGAGGTCGAGACTCGTGACCGAGACCCCCGTGGTCGAGTCGCCCGTTGTCGCGTCGAGAGAAGCCGAGCCGCCCGACGCCGAGTCCGTGCCCACGCCGGAGCCGACGCCGGAGACCGGGCCGACG
>JBEKIJ010000008.1:0-109291 GCA_050011815.1 Acidimicrobiales bacterium
GACGCCATGCGTCGTGTGCCCGACGCACCCAACGGTGTCACCGAGCGCATGATCTTCGAGGCTCTGCAGTGGGCCGGGCACAACGGGGTCGCCGAGCTCTCGCTCAACTTCGTCGCATTCCGGAGCCTCCTGCACGGCCTCGACGTGGCCACGGGGCACGCCCGCACGGCTCGTGCCATCCGGCGGCTCAATCCCGCGGGAGCGCCGACGCTGTTCACCTTCACCGAGAAGTTCCGGCCCCGCTGGGTGCCGCGCTACCTCGCCTACCGATCCCTCACCGACATTCCCGGGTTCGCGCTGGCGACATTGAGCGCCGAGGGGCGCCTCCCTCCTTGGGTGGCGCGCTGGGGCGCCCCCCGCCGACAACAATCCGGAGGTACCCGTGCGTCGTCTCCAAAGCGGTGAAGGTCTGCGTCGTGAGGCGCGGGGAAGTGAGATGTGGTTCAAGGCCACGGCCGCAGATACCGAAGGCCGGTTCTCCTTGATGGAGAGGACGCTGCCTCCCGGAGGGCGGATGCCTCCTGCCCATCGCCACGTCGGCAACGACGAGGCCTACTTCGTCCTCGACGGCCGCGTGGAGTTCCGCATCGCCGACGACGTGTTCGAGGGATCGTCAGGGACCTTCGTCCTGGTGCCGGCGGGGGAGTCCCACACCTTCGGGAACACCGGGGATGAGGCCGCCCGGCTCCTCGTGTTCCATGCTCCTGGCCTCGACCGGTACTTCGAGGACCTGGAGCGGCTGTGGGCGGCGCCGACACCGCCCGAACGCCAGGATGAACTGGACCTGATGCGGCGCCACGGCATGGAACCGACATAGCTCGACCACCTCGTCGGGGGGTGCCTCCGAGACGCCATACTGCGGCCTGTGCTCATCCGCCCCCGGACCGATGCCGACGTCTCTTCCTGCGAGCGCCTGGCTCGCGAGGTCCACAGCCGCGACGGCTACCCGGCGTACCTACCCGGTGACGACCTGGTGGCCTTCCTCGTCACGCCGGGGGCGCTCCGGGCCTGGGTGGCCGAAGGGCCCGACGGTGTGGCGGGACATGTGGCGCTGCACCCCCGGAGCTCTGCAGCGGTGATGGCGAGCGCCAGCGAACGTCTCGGTGCGCCCCCCGAACGACTCGCCGTGGTGGCCCGGCTGCTCGTGGGCCCCGGTGCCCGGGGCCAGGGCATCGGGCGACTGCTCCTCGAGACGGCCTCGTACGACGCCGTGGCCCGGGGCCTGTGGCCGGTGCTCGACGTGGCCAAGGACCTGCGCAGTGCGATCGCGCTCTACGAGTCGTGTGGTTGGGTGCGCGTGGGCGAGGTGACGGTTCGCCTTCCCGACGGACGTGACCTCGAGGAGTTCGTCTACGTCGCACCCCCCACCGTCATCGGCGAAGCGCCTAGTGTGGGTTGATCGACGACTCGCAGGAGAGGATCATCGTCGGGCGTCACCTCCGTGAGGAGATCGGCGCCACCCTCCGAGGCGATGTCCTCGAGGTCGGACCGGGCCACGCGCCTTTCCCCACCGCACCCGATGCACGCGTCACCTACGCCGACCGTTCGGTGCACGGTGGTCGCGATGCGACCTGGCCGGAACTGGTGGGCGAGCCTTGGGGGCCCGAGGCGCAGATCCATGTGGACCTCGATGTCGAGGGGCTCGGCGTCATCGCCGACGGGTCCTTCGACGTGGTCATCGCCTCTCACCTCATCGAGCACCTGGCCAACCCGATCAGGGCGCTGCGCGAATTCCAGCGGGTGCTGCGTCCCGGGGGCCGGTTGGTGCTGGTCGTGCCCGATAGGACCCGCACCTTCGATTCGGTCCGCCTTCCCACCGCCTTCTCCCACCTGTTCGACGAGTACGAGCGACAGGTCACCGAGGTCGACGAGGAGCACATCCGGGAATTCTGTGGGGCGATCTTCAACCAGCCCCCCATCCACCCCGACGAGGTCCGGGCCTGGCACGACCCCACGCAGCTCGACGAAGAGCGGTTCGAGCTCCATCGCCGCCGCACCATCCATGTGCACTGCTGGACGCCCGAGGAGTTCGCCGCCCTCGTCGCCGGCTGTCTGGGCCGGGGGTTGATGTCGTGGGCCCTCACGGACCTGTACTTCTTCGATGACGACGGCGATCAGCCCGACATCGAGTTCGGGCTCGTGCTGGAGCGACCCCGGGCCCGGGCCGAGCCCGGCGAGCAGAGCGTGGCATTCGTGAGCCGGTGGGCCGCGGCGGTGCTCGAGGACCGCCACCGCGATCCCCTTCGGCTCGCCGCGCTGCATGCCGCTGTGCTCACCGACCTGGCCGGCTGCGACCAGGTGCGGCCCATGGCCTCGGTGCTGACCCGGGCTCTCGCCACCGCGGTGGTGACGGCGCGTGCCACCGAGGATGCATTCCAGGACCGACTCACGGCGGCCCGAGCCGAAGTGCAACGCGTCTCGGAGCGTCTGGGAATCTCCGAGCAGCGCCTGACCGGGATTCTCGGGAGCCGCTCGTACCGCGCCAGCCGCGTCCTGAGTGGGGCGGTCCGCGTGTTGCGCCGCCGCTCCTAGACCCGTCGCCGGGCCGGGAGAGACGCTGTGCCGGGGCCGACCCTCGCTCAGACGGTCACGGCGTCGTCGTGGGCGACAGAGGGATGCGGGACCGTCGAGACGGCCCGGTCCGGGAGCAAGACCGAGAGGCAGGTCACGTCGGCGTCACGCTTCTGGAACTCGCTGATGTCGACCGGGACCACGAACTCGCTGATGTCGACCGGGACCACCTCGAACCCGAGACCGGCGACGACCGCCGCGCTCGCGCGGCAGTTCGCCGCCATCAGGACCCTGTTCTCCCCCAGAAGCACAACGTTCGCTCCGCGTGCTTCGGGAACGGGGTGGAGGTCGGTGAAGAGCTCGGGTTCTGCCACCAGGGGCGGGTAGCCGATCAACGACCCGTCGGGCAGGGCGCTGAGCGCCGACTTGAGGTGCCGGGTCGGCCCCGTGGGGATGGCGATGATGTTCGCGCCCGTCGGCTTCAAGATGGCACGGAGTTGTCCGATCCCCTCCGCGTTGCTCGCCCCCCCGTAGCCGACATAGATGTCGTCTCCCACCGTGAGCAGGTCTCCACCTTCGAGGGTGCCGGGGGCCTCGATCTTGTGGAGCGAGTACCCCAAAGGCTCGATCGACTCCCTGACGCCGAGGGCTTCGAACCGACGGGAGAGGACCGAGGGCCGCGTGAGGATCGCCACGTCCTGGTACACAAAGACGAGGTCCTCGATGAAGACGCCCTCGGGGCACGGTGCGGTGAGCGGGACCACGACCGGGTCCCACCCGGCGTTCGTCACGGTCTTCACGTAGTTGGTCCACTGCCGATGGGCGCGTTTGAAGTCGACGGGGCCCCGCCCCCCGTCGGGGGCGCCGGTGAGCTTCGGGCTGGGCTCGCGCACGAGCATCTTGGCCATGGGTCAGATCACCCTCTGGAGAGAGGGCCCGTTTCCCCGCGACAGAGCTCTGCGAGACATGGGTCGATTATCGATGGCCACCCTCACGACCGGGCCAACTGCCTGTCAACGGTTGGTCAACGGACCAGAAACCGCAGCGGCGCTCAGACCAGGGGCCAGGGATAGTGGTGGGTGTCGGGATCGGGGACGGGGAACCGCCCGGCCTCGAGCAGCCGGGCGGCGCGCCGGCCCACCGCCTGGACCTCCCGGGCCGAGAGGAGGGGGCGCAGCGTCTCGGGAGGCTCCTCGGCCACCCGGACCAGGTCGTCGAGGAGCTCGGCGGGGAGGGGCTCTCCGGCGAACTCCCAGATCACGGTGCGCAGCTTGGGCTCGGTGTGGAAGCACAGGCCGTTGTCGATGGCCCAGATCCTGCCGTCGTCCCCCAAGATGCAGTGCCCGCTCTTGCGGTCCGCGTTGTTGGCCACGATGTCGAAGGCGCAGATCACCCGCAACTGCTCGTGATGGTGCTCGTCCTCGACCAGGGTGAAGTGGTGTTGGGAGAAATCGGCGGGGACGAAGAGTTGCAAGGACCCCGGCCCCAGGGGAGCGTCGACACGCTCCACCGTCTCGGGCACGAGATCCCAACCCAGAGCGCGCGACAACTCGTAGGCGGCGATCTCGCGTCGGTAGATCGCTTCGGGGAAGTCCCACAGATGACGCTCCCCGCGCCCGGGTTTGTACACCGCACTGGTCGCTTCGTCGCCCGAAGCGCATGTCACGAGGAAGGTGTGGTTCGAGCTCCACGGCATGCGGCCGACGACCTCGATGGCGCCTTCGGTCAGGAGCGTCAAGTTGCAGGGGGCCGGTGGCCGTTGGTCCTCGGGCACTCGTGACCTGAAGGGTCGAGGGGGCCTCCGCACAACGGGCACGGCGGCCGCCCTGCTTCGACCAGGGTGGTGGCGCGGATGGCGAAAGCAGCCGCCTGGGCGCGGGTGATGGTGAACCGCGCCATGTCGCCCTCCTCGTCCTCGGCCACGAGCTCCTCGGCGACGAGGACGATGCGGTCGATGGCGTCGTCGTAGCTCACCCCGAGCGTGCCGATCACCCAGTGGGGATCGGCGGGTTCCTCGAGCTCGAGGTTGATGGGAAGGCCCTCGGGCCGATCAAGGTCGGCGAGCAGCCGTCCCAGGTACTCCGCCAGCACCGACACTTGCTGTTTCTCGGCTTTCAAGGTGACGACGGTGAGACCGCTGCGACACTGCAGCAGGAAGACGCGCTCTCCCACGGGGCCTTCGGTCCCCACCGTGAAGCGGTCGAGGTCACCGAGGTCGAGGGTGGGGCTCATGACACCGCCAACTCTGTGAGCGAGGACGTGGAGTTGACACACAGCACGTAGGAGCCGGACTCGCCCCGCACCAGGGCCGTGACCGAGCACGGGGACACAGCCAGTCTCTGGAACAGGTCGAGAGGGACGCCGGCGGTGGCCGCCACGGCCGCCTTGATGGGATCGGCGTGGGACACCGCCACGAAGGTCTCTCCCCGATGTCGATCGGCGAGGAGGTCGAGTGTGGACAGCATGCGCGCCTGCATCTCGATGAACGACTCCCCGTCGGGGAACCGGAACGCGCTCGGGAAGGCCTGGACGGTGCGCCACTCCCGCCGACGCCGCAAGGCGCTGAGCTTGGCTCCCGTCCACGCCCCGAAGTCGCACTCGAGCAGCCCCCGCTCGATCCGCACCCGGAGCCCCAGTCGCCGGGCGATGGGCTTGGCCGTCTCCATGGCCCGCTCGAGCGGCGACGCGTAGACCGCCACGGGTGCTTTGGTGAGCGCCGCGATGCGCTCGGCGGCCTTGTCGGCCTGGGCTTTGCCCTCGTCGGAGAGGTGCAGGTCGGGGGCCCGCCCCGGGAGCACCGACCCCGTCGTGGGCGTGCGCCCGTGCCGGACGAGGAGCGCGACGGCAGGGGCCGAATTTCGGCGGGCGGGCACGGCGCGCCATCGTACGCTGTCGGCCGTGGAGGTCTCGCCCCTCGATGAGCTCACCGGCGAGATCACACGCTGTCGGCGCTGCCCCCGGCTCGTGGCCTGGCGCGAGGAGGTGGCGACCCAGCGTCGGGCGGCGTTCGCGGATCAGGACTACTGGGGTCGCCCCGTCCCGGGCTTCGGGGACCCCGAGGCCCGGGTGGCGGTGGTGGGGCTGGCGCCCGCCGCCCACGGGGGGAACCGCACGGGCCGGGTCTTCACCGGCGACCGCTCGGGGGACTGGCTCTTCGCGGCGCTGTGGCGGGCGGGGCTCGCCAACCAGCCCACCAGCGTGGCCCTCGACGACGGCCTCGAGCTCCGGGGCGCCTACGTCCTCGCCGCGGTGCGCTGCGCCCCGCCCCAGAACAAGCCGACCCCCGACGAGCGCGACCAATGTCGGCCCTTCCTCCACCGTGAACTGGCGCTGCTGGCGGGCCTACGCGTGCTGGTGGCTCTCGGCCACTTCGCGTACCAGGTGGTGGCCGACGAGCTCGGCCTCCGCCCGCGACCCAAGTTCGGCCACGGCGTCGAGGCGGTCGCCCCCGACGGGCGCGCCGTGGTGTGCTCGTATCACCCCAGCCAGCAGAACACCTTCACGGGCCGGCTGACCGAGCCCATGCTCGACGCCGTGTTCGATCGGGCCTGTGTGATCGCCGGCCTCGGCGCCGAGGGCCCGACGTCAGGCCGGTGAGGGAGCCAGGCCGGGGCCCGTCACGGCGGTCTCGGGCCACCGGCGCCGCGACACCCGGGCCAGCTTGCGCAGCAGCTCCAAGGCGCCGGGGTCGTCGTCTCCGGGGCGGGTCTCGATGGCCCCGTCCGACACCATGCCGGCCAGGATGTCGCGTCCCTGGTCGGTCCGCACGATGGTGAGGGTCCAGTCGTTGAAGGCACCGATGCCACCGGTGGAGATGTCGGCGTGCTCGGCCGCGAAGTCGGGGCAGCTCTTACAGCCCTCCCGGGTCCAGGCATGGCCCTCTTTGAGCGGTACCTCGTGGTACCCGCCGTCGCGCGTCCAGATCTGGAACACGCCCTTGATGTTGATCTTCGTGATCTCGGCGCGCTCGAGGCCGTACTTGGCCTCGAAGAGCTCGGGGAAGATGGCGTCGTCGAAGGTCTTCGAGCACAACAGGCCGATCGACAGGGCGAGGCGCCGGGCCACCTTCCCGGTCTTGCGGGCCTTCATCACGGCGGGGATCGAGGCCTGACAGCTCATGCCCACCAGGGCGATGCGCTCGGCGCCGGCCGCGATGGCCTGGGGGTAGGCCAGGGTGTTGGCCGAGTAGGTGTAGCGGGATCCCGCCGCGGCCAGGACCTCGGCCCGGGTGCGGGCCACGGCGGGGACCGCCTTCCAGGTTCCCTCGCCCTCGAGGGCCGAGACGAGGGCGGCGTCGATCATGTCGTGCTCGAGCGCCCAGATGAGGATGGCCGACACGAGGCCCCCGTCCTGGCCCGACCCCAGGATCTCGGGGTCGGTGGCCCGGGCCAGCACGATGTCTCCCGAGATCCCGGCCACCTCGTCGGTCGTCCGCTCGCGCCCGAAGAGGAACGAGTCGATGTCGGTCTCCCAGTTGCGAAAGCGCGGGCACGCCCGGGTGCACATGGTGCAGCCCTTCACGCCATGGGTGCAGTCGGTGGGCCCGCCGTCCTCGTCGACCTTCCACGGCCGGTAGACCCCGCCCTGGTCGTCGTACTTCAAGACGTCGTGAGGGCAGGCGATGATGCACCCTGCACAGCCGGTGCACAGCCCGGACGTCACGACTTCTTTGTACAGGTCGGCCCAATGCGGCTTCTCGGGAGGCACGGCGCCCACAGTAGCGTCGGCGGTCGTGCCCGAGTTGCCCGAGGTAGAGGCCTATCGCCGGTTGGCCGAGGGTGCCCTCGGTCGACCCGTTGAACGCGCCGTTGTCGGCGACCGCCGTTTCGTCCGCGGCGGCTCCTCGCCCCGGAGCCTTCTCGGCGCGCTGGCGGGCACGACCTTCACGCGGGCCCGGCGTCACGGCAAGTTGCTGGTGCTGGACATGGACGGGCCCGGTTCGGACCGCCACCTCGGATTGCGTTTCGGCATGACGGGGCGACTGTTGCTCGACGGGCGCGCCGGGGTGGAGCGGCTCGTCTACTCGAGCGAGCGCGACGAGTCGGCGTGGGACCGGTTCACCGTCCGCTTCGCCGACGGCGGCCGGCTGGTGGTGCGCGACCCCCGCCTGCTGGGCGGGGTGGAGCTCGACCCCGACGAGTCTGTGCTCGGGCCCGACGCCCTCACCGTCACCGCCGCCCAGCTCCGGCGGGCCCTCGAGCACAGCGAAGTGGCGGTCAAGGCGCGCCTCATGGACCAGCACCGCCTGGCCGGGGTGGGCAATCTCATCGCCGACGAGGTCCTGTGGCGAGCCTCTCTCGCTCCTCACCGACGTTCCCGCTCACTGACGCCGACTGAACACCGTCGACTCCATCGTCATCTCCGCCACACCCTGGACGTGATGATGGAGCGGGGCGGTTCGCATCTCGGCGACCTCATGCCCGAGCGGGTCCTCGGGGGCCGCTGCCCCCGAGACGGGACCGAGCTCGAGCGATCGACGGTGGGGGGCCGGACCAGCTGGTGGTGCCCGGCCCACCAACACTGACCGCCGAGCTCAGTCGCCCAGCTCGGCCAGGACCTTCTCCGCGTGCCCGTCGGCCCGCACGTGGTACCAGGCGCGCTGCACCTTGCCGTCGGCGCCGACGAGGAACGTCGACCGGATCACGCCCACCGACTTCTTGCCGTACAGGGTCTTCTCGCCCCAGGCGCCGTAGCGCTCCATCACGGCGTGGCCGCTGTCGCTGAGCAGCGGGAACCGCAGTCCGTACTTCTTCCGGAAGGCGACGTGCTTCTCGGCACCGTCGGGCGAGATGCCGACCACGGCCACCCCCGCCCGGGAGAACGCCCGCAGGTTGTCGTTGAACTGGCAGGCCTCTTTGGTGCACCCCGGGGTGTCATCGGCGGGGTAGAAGTAC
The DNA here is from genome assembly GCA_050011815.1 of Acidimicrobiales bacterium. Taxonomy (GTDB): domain Bacteria; phylum Actinomycetota; class Acidimicrobiia; order Acidimicrobiales; family UBA8190; genus Chersky-840. The sequence goes on from JBEKIJ010000008.1 coordinate 8,406, forward strand.
ACCACGACCGGCTTCCCCGCGAAGTCACGGAGCGACACCTTGGTGCCGTCCTGGTCGGGCAGCGTGAACGCCGGAGCCTTGTCGCCGGGTCCCAGCCGGGTCGGGTCCTCGTTCTTCTCACCTTTGTTTCCAGCCACGGCGCGCTCCTCTGTGTGGTCGGGCCGCCCCACCATGGCACACCTTCGCCCCCCGGGGGACACCCGGGCGGCCCCCGTCGCGGCCGGCTGCGGTCTGCGCGAGACTCGGCGCGCGGGAGCTCGGAGGTACCGGGCTGAGAGGGCGCCTCGCCGGCGCCGACCGTCGACCTGATCCGGGTAATGCCGGCGGAGGGAGGACCGACATGCGTATCACCGACACTTCACCGGTGCGAGGTGCGGACCCGGCCGAGGGCCGGAGTCCCGTCGAGGCGGAGAGCCCCGTCGAGACACAGAGCCCCGCCGACCCCGAGACGTTCAACCGCCGCAAGGTGTACGTCGAGAGCGCGACGGCCGGCGTGCGCGTCCCCTTCGTCGAGGTCTCGCTGTCGCCCACTCCCGGGCGCGAGACGGTGCGCAACGCCCCGGTCCACCTCTACGACACCTCGGGCCCCGGCTCCGATCCCCTTCGCGGCCTGGCGCCGCTGCGCCTGCCCTGGATCTCGGGGCGGGGGGACGTCGTCGAGTACGAGGGCCGGGCCCCGAACCTGCGCGACGACGGGCGGGGCGCCGTGCGCCGGGCCGGAGCACCCGAGGCCTTCCCCGGGCCGCGCCGTCGTCCCCTCGTCGCCGGCGGGGCGGGTCCTGTCACCCAACTCCACTACGCCCGCCGGGGGGAGATCACCACCGAGATGGAGTTCGTGGCCCTGCGCGAGCAGATGGACGCCGCGGTGGTGCGCGACGAGGTGGCCGCGGGCCGGGCCATCATCCCCGCCAACGTCAACCATCCCGAGTCCGAGCCCATGGCCATCGGACGGGCTTTCCTCGTCAAGGTGAACGCCAACATCGGGAACTCGGCGGTCTCCTCCTCGGTGGCCGAAGAGGTCGAGAAGCTGACCTGGGCCACCCACTGGGGTGCCGACACCGTCATGGACCTCTCCACGGGCCCCGACATCCACACCACCCGGGAGTGGATCGTGCGCAACTCACCGGTCCCGATCGGCACCGTGCCCATCTACCAGGCGCTCGAAAAGGTCGACGGCCGCCCCGAGGAGCTCACCTGGGAGCTCTACCGGGACACCATCATCGAGCAGGCCGAGCAGGGAGTCGACTACTTCACCGTCCACGCCGGCGTCCTGCTGCGCTATGTCCCGCTCACCGCCCGGCGCGTGACGGGGATCGTGAGCCGCGGTGGCTCGATCATGGCGGCCTGGTGCCTGGCGCATCACGAGGAGAACTTCCTCTACACCCGCTTCGAGGAGCTCTGCGAGATCCTGGCCTCCTACGACGTGGCCTTCTCGCTGGGCGACGGGTTGCGGCCCGGCTCGGTCGCCGATGCCAACGACGAGGCCCAGTTCGCCGAGCTCCGCACCTTGGGTGAGCTCACCCAGGTGGCGTGGCGCCACGACGTCCAGGTGATGATCGAGGGGCCCGGGCACGTCCCCCTGCACCGCATCGCCGAGAACGTCACCTTGCAGCAGGAGGTGTGTCACGACGCGCCCTTCTACACACTGGGACCCCTCACCACCGACGTGGCTCCGGGCTACGACCACATCACCTCGGCGATCGGCGCCGCGGTCATCGGCATGCACGGCACCGCCATGCTCTGTTACGTCACCCCCAAGGAACACCTCGGGCTCCCCGGTCGCGAGGACGTGAAGGCGGGGATGATCGCCTACAAGATCGCCGCCCACGCCGCCGACCTGGCCAAGGGGCACCCCGGCGCCCAGGCGTGGGACGACGCCTTGTCGACGGCGCGTTTCGAGTTCCGCTGGGAGGACCAGTTCAACCTGGCGCTCGACCCCGGCACCGCCCGCCGGTACCACGACGCCACCCTTCCCGCCGCGCCGGCCAAGACCGCCCACTTCTGTTCGATGTGCGGGCCCAAGTTCTGTTCCATGCGCATCAGCCATGACGTGCGGGCGCTCGCCGACGCGCAGGGCGTGTCCCCCGAGGAGGCGCTCGAGCTCGGCATGCAGGCCAAAGCGGTCGAATTCCGCTCGTCGGGGGCGGAGGTCTATCGCGCCCCCGCCGACGCCTGACCAGGCGAGGCACCGGAAACGTCCTGTTCGGGGCCCTGACGGCTACACTGAAGACGTATGCCGCGGCGATGTGCCGCGCGCACCGGGGTCTTCCTCACCGGTTCTTCGATGGTCGCCATAGCAGCGGCCGGGGCGGAGTCATCGAGGCGGGCCCGCCCCGCGGCCGATGGGCGGCCGTCAGCGAAGACAAGCGAGCGACACACCGATGGCAATGACCTCCAGGGGCCCGGCGGAGCTGGACAGCTCCGATTCCGAGCTCGACGCGCCTGAACCGATTCCGACTGCGACCTTCGAACAGCTGGGGGTGGCTCCCGAATTGGTGGCCGTCCTGCACTCCCAGGGCATCACGGCACCGTTCCCGGTCCAGGCACTCACCATCCCCGACGGGATCGCCGGACGCGACGTCTGCGGCAAGGCGAAGACCGGTTCGGGCAAGACCCTGGCCTTCGGCCTGCCGCTGCTCATGCGGGCCGGCACCGGGACCCCCGACACCCCCCGCGCCCTGGTGCTCGTCCCCACGCGTGAGCTCGCCGTCCAGGTGGCCGACGTCCTCGAGCCTCTCGGGAAGGCCACGGGGCGGCGCGTCGTCGTCGTCTACGGCGGGGCCGACATCGAGCGCCAGATCAAGAAGCTCCACAAAGGTGTCGACGTGGTCATCGCCACGCCGGGACGGTTGATCGACCTGACCGAACGACGGGCCGTGTCGCTGGCCCGAATCGAGGTCGTCGTGCTCGACGAGGCCGACCGCATGGCCGATATGGGCTTCTTGCCCCAGGTCGAATGGGTCCTGCGCCGGATCGAGGGGCGGCACCAGACCATGTTGTTCTCGGCCACCCTCGACGGCGACGTGGACCGGGTGGTCAAGCGCCATCTCCACGACCCTGTCCGCCACGAGGTGGCGTCGGTCATGACGACGGTGGAGTCGATGGAGCACCGCTTCCTCCAGGTCCACCAGATGGACAAGGTGAAGGTCGTGGCTTCGATCTGCCGTGGTGCCACCAAGGCACTGGTCTTCGTGCGCACCAAGCGGGGAGCGGACCGCCTCGTCGAGCAACTGGGCCGGGAGCGGGTGCGGGCCGCGGCGATCCACGGCGACCTCCGCCAGTCCAGCCGCGAGAAGGCGCTCGAGGACTTCACCGCCGGTCGTCTCCACGTGCTCGTGGCCACCGACGTGGCGGCGCGGGGCCTCGACATCGACGACGTCGACGTGGTCGTGCACTACGACCCGCCCGAGGACCACAAGGCCTACCTGCACCGCTCGGGCCGCACGGCGCGCGCCGGGGGCTCGGGGGTCGTCGCCACCCTCGTGTTGTGGAACGAGATCCTCGACGTCGAGCGGATCCAGAAGCGCCTCAGCCTGCGGGCCCCGATCGTCGAGATCTTCTCCAACGACCCCCGTCTCGCCGACCTGGCCGCCTGGAAGCCTGACAAGGGCGCCGCCTGAGCCCGTCCCCTCCGGGGACCATGCCGACCGAGGGGCACCGCCGTCGTGTGTGACACCCTCTGCATCCTCGGGGACACCGGCACCTTGTTCGCCAAGAACTCGGACCGCCCCGTCACCGAACCCCAAGTCGTGGAGCTCCACCCCCGCCGGGGGGCCGCGGGCCCGCTCCAGACGCAATACCTGGAGATCCCCGATCGTGGTGCCGGCGCCACGTTGCTGTCCCGCCCCACCTGGCTGTGGGGCGCGGAGCACGGTGTCAACGAGCACGGCGTGGCCATCGGCAACGAGTTGATCAACACCGTCGACGATCCCCGCCTCGCCCCCCCGGCGCTGCTCGGCATGGACCTGGTGCGTCTGGGCCTCGAGCGTGCCGCCAGCGCGGAGGAAGCCCTCGACGTCATGACCGACCTCCTCCACCGCCACGGCCAGGGCGGTGTCGGCGACGCCGTGAACGGTGTCTCGTACTGGTCCTCCTTCCTGATCGCCGACACCACCTCGGCCTGGGTGCTCGAGACCTCGGGACGGTCGTGGGCGGCCCGTCCGGTCGACCGCGGCGACGCCATCTCCAATCGCCTCACCCTGCGACGCGACTGGACGCGGGCGTCCCCGGGCGTCGTCCCCGGGACGGATCTCGACGATTGGCGCGACCCGGCGACACCGACCGGGTTCGCCGACGGGCGACTCGCCGCCAGTCGTGGGTTCGTGGACCGGGTCCTGGCGGCACCGGCGTCGGGTGGTCGGTCCGCCCTGGCGCGCGCCGCGGTGGCGCACCTGCGCGACCACGGCTCGGGCCCCTGGGGGGCGCCCGGGGGCAACGGGCCCGTCGTCGGCGCCCCTGCGACGGTGGAGGCGGACGGCACCGGGGTGACGGTGTGCATGCACATCCGCGACTTCGAGGCCACGACGGCGTCGATGGTGGCCGACCTGCCTGTCGAGGGATCGGGTTCCCGGCGCGCCTGGGTGGCGCTCGGCAACCCCTGCGCGTCGGTGTTCGTCCCCGTGGCCCCACCGTCGCCGGCCCTGCCCGCCGCGTCGGTCCCCGGGTTCCTCGCCCGAGAGGCATCGGCTCGCCGGTTCGCGGCACTGTCGCGCGCCGCCGAAGCCGACGTGTCGTCGCTGCAGGCCGTCCGCGCCGTGTTGGCGCCGGTCGAAGATGCCCTCTGGGACGAAGCCGACACCCTCGACGCCGACCCCGCCCGCTGGCGGGCCTTCGCGTCGGGTGCCGAGCACCGTGTCCTCGGCGCGCTCGACACCCTGGCCCGTGCGGGCATCGGGCTGACGGCTGACGGCTGACGGCGCACCGGACCGGGCCGGTCCTACGCCACGTCGGGTGGCGCGAACCCCCCGATAGGATCGCCGCCGTGGCGAGCGAAGGTCCGGACCCGACTCCGATCGCTCTCGACGAGCCCACCGGCGTCGAGAGGATCCTGGTGGTGTGCGCCCATCCCGACGACGTCGACTTCGGCGTGGCGGGCTCGGTGGCGGTGTGGGTCAAGGCCGGCATCGAGGTGTCGTACTGCATCGTCACCGACGGCGACGCGGGCGGATCGGACCGTTCGATCTCTCGTGCCGACATGGCCGTGCTCCGGCGAGAGGAACAGCGTGCCGCCGCGGCCGAGGTGGGAGTCAGCGACGTCGTGTTCCTCGGCTATCCCGACGGGCGGCTCACTCCCTCCATCGAGCTGCGACGCGACATCAGCAGGCAGATCCGCCTCGTGCGTCCCGATCGCCTGGTGTGCCAGTCCCCCGAGCGGATGTGGGACCGCATCGGCGCCAGTCATCCCGACCACCTCGCCGCGGGGGAGGCGTCGGTGTGTGCGGTCTATCCCGATGCCCGCAACCCCTTCGCCCACCCCGAGCTGCTCGACGAGGGCCTCGAGCCCTACAGCGTGCCCGAGATCTGGATGATGGCGGCGCGTCACGCCAGTCGGGCCGTCGACATCACCGACACCTTCGACCGCAAGATCGCCGCCCTGCGTCGACACCGCAGCCAGGTGGGCGAGGGCGAGTGGCTGGCCGAGCGCATCCGGAGCTGGCTCGAACCCGCCGCCGCCGCGGCCGGCCTGCCCGTCGGGCATCTGGCCGAGTTGTTCCAGGTCGTCGCGACCCCCTGACCTCCGGTGTCGTCGGAGCCTGAGGCGTCGTCGCGCCCGGCGCACGTGTGGGCCGTGGCCCAGCATGCGCCGCACGAGGGCCCGGGTCTCCTCGCCGAGGTCCTCGACGCCGCCGGCCTCGACATGCATGTGGTGCGCCTCGATCGGGGCGACGCGCTTCCCGATCCTGCTCACCTCGCCGCCTTGATCGTCATGGGAGGGGCCATGGGGGTGCACGACACCGCCGAGTTCCCGTGGCTGGCGGCCGAGCGCGCCTGGATCGCCGAGGCGGTCCGCTGCGGTCTCCCCGTTCTCGGCGTGTGCCTCGGCGCCCAGCAGGTGGCGGCGGCTCTCGGCGCCTCGGTCACGACGGGCCCGTCGCCCGAGATCGGCGTGGGCGAGGTCACCCTCACCGACGATGGGCGCGCCGACCCCGTCCTCGGCCCCGAGGGCGACGCGGTGACGGTCATCCATTGGCACGGTGACACCTTCGAGATCCCCGACGGGGCGGTGCGCCTCGCCACCGGTGACCGCTACCCGAACCAGGCGTTCCGCTACGGGCACTCGGTCTACGGGCTCCAGTTCCATGTCGAGGTCGACGACGCCATGGCCGCGGCCTGGGCGCCTGAGCTCCCGCCGGGCGTCAGCCTCGACGTCGGGGAACGACGCCCGGTCGAGGCGGTGGGACGTCGTGTGCTCCGACGGTTCGTCGAGGTGGCGCAGCGCCGTTGACCGCCCGGGCGCGGCGCTCTCACACCCAACGAAGGTCGTCGTCGGCCTGCTCGGTCACCCGGGCGCAGGTCGGGCAGTACCAGCGGGCTTCGAGCGGCGTGCCGCACGAGCGGTGGTGGGGGCCCTCCACCTCGCCACCGGCTTCACGCGCCCCCCAGCGACCCAGCAACCGCAAGGCCCCGGCGAGGTCGCGGCCGGCCTCGGTGACGCGGTACTCCACCCGGGGTGGCCGGTCCGAATAGCGGGCGGCTGTCACCAGCCCCTGGTCCTCGAGCCGGCGCAGTCGGGCGGTCAGGACGTTGGGGGCCACCTTGGGGATGGCCTCTTGGAGCTCGGAGAACCGCCGGGGCCCGTCGAGCAGGGCGTCGACCACCAGGAGGGTCCAGCGGTCCCCCACGGCGGCCATGGCGGCGTCGAGTCCCGAGGTCACGTCGCCGATCCTCGCATGCCCCGTCGGGCCGGTCCCGGTCCCTGTCATCCCCGCATGGTAGCTTGCAAGTTGCAAGTGACTAGTGTTGTGGGTCCGGCACGGAGAAGTGCTGGTCAACGAGGACTTCGGAGGTAGGGCGATGACAACGGTGGCAGAAGAGCTTTCCAGCGCGGTGGCGGACGTGGCGGCCAGGACGGCCCCCTCGGTCGTGGGGGTGGGCGCCGGCGGCAGCGGCGTGGTCGTGGGCCCGGGGCTCGTGGTCACCAACGCCCACAACATCCGGCGCGACGAGGTGGTCGTGACCTTCGCCGACGGTCGGCGCGCCGACGGTCGACCCGCGGGGGTCGACATCGACGGCGACCTGGCCGTGGTGTCGGTGGACACCGGCGACGCCCCCCCGCTCCCGGTCTCGGGCGCCACGGTGCGCAGGGGCGACGCCGTCGTGGCGCTGGCCAATCCCGGTGGCCGCGCCGTACGCGTCACCGTGGGCTTCGTCTCCGCGCTCGACGTGGCCTTCCGGGGGCCCGGAGGTCGGCGCCTGGGCGGGGCCATCGAGCACACCGCCCCCCTGGCCCGTGGCTCGTCGGGCGGCCCGGTGGTCGACGTCCGGGGCAACCTGGTCGGCATCGACACCCACCGGGTGGGCGACGGCTTCTATCTCGCCCTTCCCGCCGACGAGGAGCTCAGGGCCCGCGTCGACGCCCTCTCCCACGGCGATGTGCCGCGTCGTCCCCGACTCGGGATCGCGGTGGCGCCCCCGCGCGTGGCACGCCGACTCCGGCAGTCGGTGGGCCTCGCCGAGCGCGACGGGCTCCTCGTCCACGCCGTAGAGGGGGGCGGACCGGCCGATCGTGCCGGGCTGCGCCAGGGCGATCTCGTCGTGCGCGTGGCGGGGACAGAGGTCACGACGGTCGACGAGCTGGCCGCCGCGCTCGAGGCCGCGGACCCCGAGGCTTCGGTCGAGGTCCTCGTGGTACGGGGTGCCGACGAGGTGACCCTGGCCGTCGACCTGGCGGGGCGGGGGACGGCGCACGAAGGCTCGGCCTGATGTCGGCGGTCATCGAGCGCGCCCCCGGTCCTGAGCCCCGCGGCGCCGTACTCGACCGCGGGCACCGCCACGAACGCCCCGGCCGTGGCGACGACGCCGGTGCAAGGGACGGTTCGGGTGCGCTCGACTCGTACTCGCGCACGGTCACGGCGGTGGCGGAGCGCTTGGTGCCTTCGGTGGTGGGGTTGCGCGTCCATGGCGACGTGGGGCGCAGACCCACGGGCTCGGGATCGGCCGTGGTCATCTCGGCCGACGGGTTGTTGCTCACCTCGGCGCATGCCGTCGCCGGTGGGCAACGGGGCGTGGCGACGTTCTCCTCGGGTGAGGAGGTCGACTTCGAGGTGATCGGCCGGGATCGCCCCTCGGACCTCGCCGTGGTGCGAGTGGCCGGTGCCGGCTACCGGCCCGCCACCCTGGGGGATGCCGAGGGACTGCGCGTCGGCCAGCTGGTGGTGGCGATCGGCAACCCCTTCGGGTTCGCAGGCTCGGTGAGCGCGGGAGTGGTCAGTGCGCTGGGGAGGTCGCTCGTGACGGCGTCGGGGTCGGCGAGCCGGTTGGTCGACAACGTCATCCAGACCGATGCCGCCCTCCACCCGGGAAACTCCGGTGGCGCGTTGGCGGTGGCCGATGCCCGTGTCATCGGCATCAGCACCGCGGTCATCGGTCCGGGGATCGGACAGGGTCTCGGCATGGCCGTGCCCATCAACGCCACCACCAGGGCCGTCGTGGGGGCGCTGGCGTCGGGGCGACAGGTGCGACGCGCCTACCTCGGTGTCGGTGGAGGGGCGCGTCCGCTTGCTCCGGTCGTGGCCCGGCAACTGGGGCGGCCCCGCGGGGTGGAGGTGCTGTCGGTGATGGCGGGGAGCCCCGCCGACCATGCCGGGATAGAGCCCGGTGACGTGATCGTCTCACTCGACGGTGCGCCGGTGCAGGACGTAGGCGATCTCCAGCGCCTGTTGGTGGCGGAGCTCATCGGCCGGGGCGGGACGCTGGGCGTCGTCCGCCATCGGGCGCTCATCGAGCGCGCCGTCACCTACGAAGAGCTGGCGGAGTGATGGGAGTGAGAAGGCCGTCTCCTCCTCCCGCCTGAGGCCGTCAGGGAGGGAGGCGGCTCCAGCGTTCGCCGTGCCCCCGGTGCCCGTGGCAACCTCTGCTTCCCGGAGGAACGCTCCCGGCCGACGACGTCGCGCAACGGAGGATGGCACCATGGTCAAGCTCACCTGTCTCATCCGACGCAAAGAGGGGATGTCACCCGAGGAGTTCCACGCCTACTGGCGCGACCACCACGGGCCTCTCGTGCTCTCGACGAAGAGCGGGAGCCACGTCCTTCGCTACGAGCAGCACCACCGCTCCCTCGGGGACTACGGAGCGCAGGACGACGGCCAGTACGACGGGGTGACCGAGCAGTGGTTCGAGTCCATGGAGGACTACCAGGCCCACATGGCCGAGAAGGACTTCGCCGAGGTGTGGGCGGACCTGCCCAAGTTCCTCGACGTCGATCGCCTCGCCTTCGTCGTCACCGAGGATCCCGTCGTCATCCTGGCGGGGCGCTGACGCGGCCCGAGGCCGTTACGCGGAGGCGCCGTCGACGACCGGGGCCACCAGAGAGCGGGCTCCCATCGATCCCAGGAACGCGGCGTCCCCGAAGGAGAAGATTCCCCCGTCCGAAGCGAGCAGCCAGTACCCCCCGCTCCCCGGACCGGCGACGATGGCGACAACCGGCTTGCTGATCCGTTGGCCGCCCATGGATCCGAAGTACTGCGCGTTGCCGAAGGCGAAGACCCCGCCGTCAGAGGCCACCAGCCAGTACCCACCGCCCTGGGGCATGGCGGCCATGCCCACGATGGGCGCGGCGAGCCGTGTGGCGCCCATGGAACCCCAGAAGGTGGCGTCACCGAAGGCGAAGACCCCGCCGTCGCCCGCCACGAGCCAGTAGCCGCGCCCGTCGGGCGTCGGCGCCATGCCGACGATGGGCGCGGCGAGCCGTGAGTCGCCCATTGACCCCCAGAAGGTGGCGTCACCGAAGGCGAAGACCCCGCCGTCGCCCGCCACGAGCCAGTAGCCGCGCCCGTCGGGCGTCGGCGCCATGCCGACGATGGGCGCGTCGAGCAGGCGTCCACCCATCGAGCCTGCGAACGGTGCATCGAAGGCGAAGACCCCACCGTCGGACCCCACCTCCCAGTAGCCCCCCGAACCCGGATCGGGCGCGCCGCCCACCACCGGGGCACGCAGCGCCACACCGCCCATCGACCCCGCGAAGCGCGCCGCCCCGAAGGCGAAGACCCCGCCGTCGGCCCCGAAGAGGTGGTAGCCCTCGGGGCTCTCGCCCGCGCCGATGTGGGGCGTGCCGCCCGAGAACGTCACCGGCGCCATCCAGAGGCTGCGGAACTCGCCGACGTCGTAGGAATAGTGACTGGCCGGGCCGTCCCAGGCGTGGTACGCCATCCACCAATTCCCCGAGGAGTCCTGGAAGAGCGACTCCCCACCGGGCCCGAGGCGCGTGGCGTCGGAGTGGAGGATGGGGGCACCCGCCGGTTTGGTGCACGGACCGAAGGGCCCGGCGCAATCGGCGTACCCCACCCCGTAGCCGGCGCTGTTCCACAGGCCGCCGGAATAGAAAAGGACGTAGGAGCCCGCGGCCTCGACCATGTCCGGTCCCTCCACCGTGGACTCCCAGGGCTGGTCCTGTCTCAGCACGGCCTGAGGTGCCGATGCCAACGACAGGCCGTCGGGGGCGAGCAGCGCGGCCCAGATTTCCGCGGGCAGCGTCGACTGGCCCGCGTTCGACTTCCAGTACAGGTACAGCGAGCCGTTGGCGTCGACAAAAGGCTGGGGGTCGATCGATCCCCCGAGACTCGTCTGGCAGATGAACGGTGCCGAGGAGGTATCGGTAAAGGGGCCGGTGGGGTCGGTTGCCGTGGCGATGGAGATGCATTGATAGCCCGTGGCGGTCACCTCGGTGGCGTAGTACATGACGTATTCGCCGTTGATGAAGACGACCCCGGGGGACCAGGTGCGCTCGCCCCCCGACCACGCCGGCAAGGTGGGAAGGGCATCGCCTACCGGCTGCCACGTTTGAAGGTCGGTCGAGCTCAGCACGGGGATGTTCTTGAGGTCGCTTCCCGTCGTGTAGGCGTAGTAGGTCGTCCCGACCCGGATCACGTCAGGGTCAGGGGCATCGCCGTCGTAGACGGGGGCGGTGACATCGACGGAGCTGACGTCGAGGGAGCTTCGGGGAGCCACCGTGGCGCCCGCGGGTGGCGCGTGGAGAGCCACCGCGGCCAGGACGAGGCTGCCCACCAGGGCCACGACCCACCGGACCCGACGCGACGCGACGTTCGCGGTCATGGCGTGAGAGACGACGGGGCAGGTATCAGGCGGTGTCAGTGAGCGAGTTGGCGCAAGACGTAGGCCAGGATGCCACCGTGACGGAAGTACTCGGCCTCCATCGGGGTGTCGATACGAACACGGGCATTGAATTCCACCGTGTCGGCGTGCACCGCGAGCTCCTTGGGCACCTCGCCGGCGCGCAGCGCATCGAGCCCGACGATGTCGAAACTCTCCTCCCCGGTCAACCCCAGGCTCGCCATCGACGTCCCTTCGGCGAACTGCAGAGGGAGGATGCCCATTCCCAGCAGGTTCGAGCGGTGGATCCGTTCGAAACTCTCGGCGATGACGGCGCGTACACCGAGCAGCGCCGGGCCTTTGGCGGCCCAATCTCGTGACGAGCCCGACCCGTACTCCTTTCCGGCCAGCACCACCAGGGGGATGCCGTCGGCGCGATAACGCATGGCGGCGTCATAGATGCTCAGCTGCTCGCCGCTCGGCAGCAGTCGGGTCACGCCGCCCTCGGTGCCGGGGGCGAGGAGGTTGTGCAGGCGAACGTTGGCGAACGTCCCCCGCATCATGACCTCGTGGTTGCCCCGACGGGCTCCGTAGGAGTTGAACTCCGACGGCTCGACCCCGTGCTCGGTGAGGTAGATGCCGGCCGGCGAGCTCGGCCGGATGGACCCGGCGGGGGAGATGTGGTCCGTCGTGACGCTGTCTCCCAAGACGGCCAGCACCCGGGCGCCGACGATGTCGGGCACCGGGGCGGGCTCGGCGCTGAAGTGCTCGAAAAACGGCGGCGCCAGGACATAGGTGGAGTCAGCGTCCCAGCCGAAGGTGTCACCGCTTCCGGTGTCGATCTCCTTCCACCGGTCGTCACCTTCGAAGACCGACCCGTACCGACGACGGAACATCTCCGACGTCACGGCCTGTTCGATGGCGGCGGACACCTCCGACGGGGAGGGCCAGAGATCCCGCAGGTAGACCGGGCGGCCGTCGGTGCCGGTCCCCAGGGGCTCGGAGGTGAGGTCCAGGTCCATCGTGCCCGCCAGGGCGTAGGCCACCACGAGGGGCGGGGAGGCCAGGTAGTTGAGCCTGACGTCAGGGTGGATGCGACCCTCGAAGTTGCGATTCCCCGACAACACCGCGGCCACCGACAGGTCCCCGTCGCGCACCGCCTCGGAGACCCCGGGCAGCAGGGGACCCGAGTTCCCGATGCACGTCGTGCACCCGAACCCGACGAGCTGGAACCCGAGCGTCTCGAGCGGCTCGCGCAGCCCGGCACGCTCGTAGTAGTCCATGACGACACGCGACCCCGGTGCCAGGGACGTCTTCACCCACGGTTGGGAGCGCAGGCCGCGGGCGACGGCCTTTTGGGCCAGCAGTCCGGCCGCCAGCATCACCTCGGGATTGGACGTGTTGGTACAGCTGGTGATGGCCGCGATCACGACGTGCCCGTCGGCGACCTCGAGGGGCGCGCCGCCGTCGACACGGGCCGTCGCCGCCCGCAGTGTGGCGCCCTCGTCCCCGTCGTCGGTCGCCGACGCCAGGGAGTGTCGGAAACCTGCCTTGGCATTGGTCAGAGAGACACGGTCCTGGGGACGAGAGGGGCCTGCCAGGCTCGGCTCCACCGTGGAGAGGTCGAGCGTCGCCGATTCGGAGAAGACCGGTTCGGGGTCCTCGGCCCGGTGGAAGAGGCCCTGCTCCTTGGCGTACGCCTCGACCAGGGCCACCTGCGCGTCGTCGCGGCCCGTGAAGCGGAGATAGCGAACGGTGACATCGTCGATGGGGAAGATCACGCACGTGGCGCCGTACTCGGGCGCCATGTTGCCGATCGTGGCCCGACTCTCGAGGGGGAGGTGGGCGAGCCCCGGACCATGGACCTCCACGAACTTCCCGACCACCCCGTGCTGGCGGAGCAGCTGGGCGATGGTCAGCACCAGGTCGGTGGCCGTCGTCCCCTCGGGGAGCTCCCCGGTGAGCCGCAGACCGACCACCGGAGGGACGAGCATCGTGAGGGGCTGACCGAGCATGGCCGCCTCTGCCTCGATGCCGCCGACGCCCCACCCGAGGACGCCGAGCCCGTTGATCATCGTGGTGTGGGAGTCGGTTCCCACCAGGGTGTCGGGGAAGGCCTGACCATCGTCGGTGGCGAACACCACCCGGGCCAGGTACTCGAGGTTCACCTGATGACAGATGCCGGTCCCCGGGGGCACGACCCGGACGCCGTCGAACGCCTGTTGCGCCCACCGCAGGAGCTGGTACCGCTCGATGTTGCGCCCGTACTCGATGCCGACATTGGTGGAGAACGACGAGGCCAGGCCCGAGGACTCGGCGATGACGGAGTGGTCGATGACCAGCTCGACGGGAACGAGGGGGTTGATGGCGGTGGGGTCACCCCCCATGCCGGCCAGGGCGTCGCGCATGGCCGCGAGGTCGACGACCCCGGGGACGCCGGTGAAGTCCTGCATGAGCACGCGTTCGGGCGTGAAGGCGATCTCGGTCGTCGAGGCGACCCCGGACTGCTGGCGGCCGGCCCAGCTGGCCACGGCTTCGATGTCCGCCGCGTGCACCTGGCGCCCGTCCTCGTGGCGAAGGAGGTTCTCGAGGAGGATCTTCATGGCGTAGGGCAACCGGGCCACGTCGAATCGACCGGCGAGGGCATCGAGGCGGTGCACTTCGAAGGTCCGGTCGCCGACGACGATCGTGGCGCGGCTGGAAAAGCTGTCGGCTGAGGAAGAGGCGGCGGCCATGGGGCCCATTCTGCTCCCCCGGGGTGGGATGCGGCACCTCGACCCGGTGAAGGGCCCGGGGTGCTCCCGGTGTAGCGTCTGAAGGGTTCCCCTTGGGAGTGACGCCTTGTTTGGCTGGACGACCGTGCTGGGGTTGTCGCCTCGCACAGGCTCGACGCCTCTTCTGAGCAACGTCAAAGGACCGTCATGCCTGTCGTCGCTTCCGGTCGGCCCGCCCTCGTGCTGATGCCGTGCCCGGGCACAGCTCCAGGGCACGTGGACCACCCTCTCGCCGCGAAGACGTGCCGGCGCTGCCGCCGGACCTTCGCCCGGCATCCCTCGATCTGCTCGGAGGACTTCTCGCCCCGGTGGCTGTGCCCACCGTGTCGGCACGGCCCCGCGCAGCGCACCTCGGGCGCCCGCCTTCGGATCGTCTCCGCCATCGGCCCGGACCGGAGCCCCCGGCCCTTCTCCTCCGGGCAGACCGGATGAGCGCCGACGATTCAAAACGCTTCTGGGGGGTGCTGTCGGGCGCCGACGATCACGAGCGCCCGTCGTTGGCGACGTTGTGCCGAGGATGTGTCGCCCTCCTCCCGGTGAGCGGGGCCGCCGTCTCGCTGATGGCGCCCGCCAATTCTCAGAGCGTCGCCAGCGCGTTCGACGGAAGGGCGAGGGCCATCCAGGACCTCGAGTTCACCCTGGGGGAGGGGCCGGCCATGGACGCCCACGCCGGAGGCGCTCCTGTCCTGGTGGACGATGTCCGCACCCTGGCCCCCCGCTGGCCGCAGTTCTGTGCGGCGGTCGCCGCCATGGGCATCCGCGCCGTCTTCGCGCTGCCCCTGTTGGCGGCGGGCGCCGCCATCGGGGTGCTGGTCCTGTACCGGGAAGAGGCCGGGGCCTTGACCGACGTCGAGCTCGCCGACGTCCTCGAGGTGGCGGACCTGGTCACACAGCTCGTGCTCGTTATGCAGTCCGAAGCCCTTGCCGAGTCGGTGGCGTGGGCGCTGGACGTCTCGGACCACCGGGCCGTGGTCCACCAGGCCACCGGGATGATCGCCGCTCAGATCGAGTCGGACGTCGAAGAGGCGCTCGTGCGCCTCCGTGCCCATTCCTTCGCCGCCGACCGGCCCATACGCGACGTGGCCGAGGCGGTGGTGGCCGGGGAACTACGGTTCGACGAGCGGTGACGGGGAGATCGGCTCGAGACGACAGCTCTCGCCGGCGCTGCCCGGGGTGACGATGAATGCCCGCTGGGTTGTCGACCACGGCGCTGTCGGGATCACCTGAACAAGGTATGGCGGAGGGAAGGAAAGCGAATGGACAGACGAGAGGAGTGGTTGGCCAGGACATTTGTCGAGCTGGCCGACACGCTCGTTGCCGATTACGACGTCGTGGACTTCCTGTCCACGCTGGCCGAGCGATGCGTCGAGCTGCTCGACAGCGTGGAAGTGGGTCTGGTGCTCCTGGACCGTCACGGCCAGCTCCAGGTGATGGCGTCATCCTCCGAGCGCATGCGGGTGGCGGAGCTGTTCGAGGTGCAGAACGAGGAGGGGCCCTGCTTCGACTGCCAACGCGGAGGCGAACCGGTCATCAACAGTTCCCTCGAGTCCGTCGGGGATCTCTGGCCCCGTTTCGGCCCCATGGCCCGCAAGGCCGGGTTCCGTATGGTCCACGCCCTGCCGTTGCGGCTGCGCAGCGACGTCATCGGTGCCATGAACATCTTCGACACGCAGATGAGAGAGATGACGATGCAACAGGTGAACATCAGCCAGGCGCTGGCCGATGCCGCCACCATCGGGATCCTCCAGGAGCGCAATGTCCGACAGCAGGTCGACGTCGCCGGACAGCTCCAAGGGGCGCTCAACTCCCGGATCCTCATCGAGCAGGCCAAGGGTGTCGTGGCAGAACAGCAGCAGGTGAGCATGGAGGATGCCTTCGCCATCCTGAGGGGATATTCCCGAAGCAGCCGTGTCCCGCTGAGCGACGTGGCCCGAGCCGTCATCGACCGCTCGATCAGTTCCGAAACGCTTCGTTCTGCCCCTCCGCTCGGCCGCGCTGCCATGGCCCCGAAGAACCTGTGACGGGCCCGGTGCAGTCCACCCACCCCGACGCGCACGGCGCGTCGGCGCATGTCGCGTCGGCACGGTAGGTCCGCCCATGTGCTTCTCGCCGCAGGCCGATCTGGTAGGTGGGCTCGCCATCAGTGCCATCGGGGTCGATGTCGTCCGGCACGTGCACCAGCGCCGGGACCACATGGCGCTGGCTGCGCTGCCGCTGATCCTGGGTGCCCATCAACTCGACGAGGCGTTCGTGTGGTGGGGCCAGCAGGGTCACGTCCCGTCCTCGGTCGGCCGGGTCGCACTCTGGATCTACCTGTTGATCGCGTTCGTGCTCCTGCCGATATTCGTCCCCACCGCCGTCCGTGCCCTGGAACCCAATAAGACACGAAAATTGTTGATGGTTCCGTTCATCGTCATCGGGATCGGCGTGGCGGCCTGGCTCTTTGCCGCCATGGTGCGGGGCCCCGTGACCGTCACCATTCACCCGTACCATCTGGCCTACAGCATCAGGCTGACTCATGGCTTTTTCGTGATCACGCTCTATGTGATCGCCTGTTGTGGCACGCTGCTGGTGTCGAGCTATCGCCACGTCGTCTTCTTCGGCCTCATCAACCTCGTGGCCGTGGCCGTGATCGCCAGACTGACCGTCGACGGGTTCGCCTCGGTGTGGTGCGGCTGGGCGGCGGTGACCAGTGGGGTGATCGCATTGCACATGCGCTTCGGCAGACCGCACCGTGCCATGCCCTACGTCCTCACCACGGGCGATCGAATTCGGCCCTGAGGTGATCCCGCCTTGCACGGGGTGTGATAGTGCCTGCGGCCTGGGGCGACTCCGGTGCGCTGTCCGTGCGGCCCCGGACGAGTAGTCTTGATGTCGAACCTGTCGCCCGAGACCACGGTGACCCAGAACGTCTTGCCGGTGGAGCTTTCCTGCCGCCGTGCCAGGCAGGAAATGGAAACCGTGTCAGAGACACTTCTCGAGAGGCGGCCGCCAGCGCCAGCCGCCGCCCCTTCACCGGAACCGATCCCCGACGGCGCACTCACTACA
This sequence comes from Acidimicrobiales bacterium, assembly GCA_050011815.1. Classification (GTDB taxonomy): domain Bacteria; phylum Actinomycetota; class Acidimicrobiia; order Acidimicrobiales; family UBA8190; genus Chersky-840. The sequence goes on from JBEKIJ010000008.1 coordinate 25,496, forward strand.
GCTCGGATAGTGACGTCGCTGCTGGTCGCAGGGCCATTGGTGGCCCTGGCGGTGTTCATCCCCTTGGGTTGGGGCGGCACCGAGACCGCGTGGGGTCTGGGCTTGGCCGTGGCGTTCTACCTCTTCACCGGCTTCGGGATCAGTGTGGGCTTTCACCGGCTCTTCGCCCACCGCAGCTTCTGTGCGAAGCGAGGGCTCAAGATCGTGTTGGCCGTGGCCGGGACCATGGCGCTCGAGGGATCGGTGATCAGTTGGGTGACGATCCACCGCCGGCACCACATGTTCAGCGATCGTCCCGGCGACCCGCATTCTCCGGTGAGTTACGGGACCGACGACCCCACGACCACTCGTGGGTTCCTGTGGGCCCATGTGGGCTGGTTGTTCGCATCCGACCCCACGAGTCAGAAGCGTTTCGCGCCGGATCTCCTGCGCGATCCGGACATGGTGGCGATCGACCGCCTGTTCCCGGTCCTGGCGGTGGCCTCGCTCGTGATCCCGTTCGGGATCGGCTGGGCCGTCACCGGAACCCTCGACGGCGCTCTCGGCGTGTTCTTGTGGGCCGGCCTGATCCGCATGGCACTGCTGCATCACGTGACGTGGAGCATCAACTCGGTATGTCACCTGTGGGGACGCCGACCGTTCACCACGGGTGACAACAGCTCCAACGTCGCTTCGCTGGCATTGGTGTCATTCGGAGAGAGCTGGCACAACTTCCACCACGCCGCTCCGGCCTCGGCCCGCCATGGCGTGCTCGCCCACCAGGTGGATCTCTCGGCCCGTCTCATTGCGGTGTTCGAGAAGGTGGGCTGGGTCACCAAGGTGCGCTGGCCCACCGCGACGCAGATACAGAGCCTCACCACTCAGGTGGCGGAGCCCCTCTCTTTCTGAGGGCCGTCGCGTCCCCACCTGAGAGGCGCCGCCCGGTGCCGTCGTGCTGGACTGCTGGCTATGGCCAAGGTTCAGATCGGGTTCTTCTCGTTCACAGAGATCACGGACGCCGCCGAGCACCGGTCGTACAACGAGTGGCACCAACTCGACCACATGCCCGAGCAGTATCCCCTGGCGGGGGTGGTGTTCGGGCAGCGCTGGGTGTCCACGCCCGCCTGTCGGCGGGCCCGGGAATACGACGATCCCTCCCTGGCCCCGGTCCACTACATGACGCTCTACCTCATGGGCGAGCCCCTCGACGAGACGCTGCGGGAGTTCCGCGCCCTGGGGGAGCGCCTGCGGGCCGAGGGCCGGTTTCACCAACACCGACGGTCTCGGCTGTCGGGGCCTCTGGCGGTGATCGACATGCAGGTGGCGCCCCGGGTCCTCGTGTCGGCGCAGTCCGTCCCCTACCGGCCCAATCGCGGGATCTACGTGGTGGTGCGCGACGGCACCGTGGCACAGCGCGGCGGACCGGTCCCCCCCGACTCGGCCCGGCGCGACGTGGACGACGAGGACACACGCCTGGCCGACGCCCTGCTCGAGGAGGAGGGGGTCGCCGGCGTCTGGACGTTCGCCACCGACAGACGTTTCGACGACCACGGCTGGCACCCCGGCGACAGGACCGTCACGGTCTCGTATCTCGACGCCGATCCTCTCACGGTGGCTCCACGACTGGGCGAGCTGGTGCGCGGCTCTGCGGAGGCGACGAAGCGGCCCGTGGTGTTCGCCGGTCCTTTTCAGACCATCACTCCCTGGAGCTGGGACTGGTTCGACGGCACCACGTGATCGGCCCTGTCGCGTCCCCGGTGATCACAGCTTCACGATCACCTTGCCGGTGTTGCCTCCCGTGAACAGGAGATTGAGGGCGTCGGGGGCGTGCTCGAGGCCGTCGACGAGATGTTCGGCGTGTCTCACCTTGTCTTCGGCCAGCCACCCCACCATGTCGATCTGGGCCTCGAGGAACCGGTCGAGATAGTCGAGCACGAGGAAGCCCTCCATCCGGCCCCGTTTGATGATGAGGTTGAAGATGTTGCGCGGCCCGGGGGGCCTGCTCTTCTCGTTGTAGACAGAGATGGCGCCGCACAGCACGATCCTGCCCCGCATGGCCAGTTGGGCGAGGCAGATGTCGAGGATCTCGCCGCCGACATTGTCGTAGTAGAGGTCGATCCCCTCGGGGCACAGCGAGCGCAACGAGGCGGCCACATCGTCGGTCTTGTAGTTGACCGCAGCGTCGAACCCGAGCTCCTCGACGATCCATGCGCATTTCTCGGCTGTTCCGGCGATGCCCACCACATTGGTGGCTCCCTTGATACGGGCGATCTGTCCGGCGACCGACCCCGTCGCCCCCGCCGCGCCGGACACGACCACGGTCTCGCCGTCGGTGACCCTGCCCACGTCGATCATCCCGAAGTAGGCGGTCATCCCCGTGACGCCGAGCACGCTCAGCACCAGGGGCGGGTCGATTCCCGGCGGGATCACCTGCATCGAGGCGGCGCGCTCGTCGGCGATGGTGTAGTCCTGCCACCCCGTCAACCCCACCACGAGGTCGCCCGGCGCGTAGCGCTCGCTGTTGGACCGGACCACTTCTCCCACCCCCGCACCCCGAACGGTCTCGCCCAGCCCGATGGGCGGCAGGTAGCCCGGAGCATCGTCCATCCAGGTGCGGATGGTCGGGTCCATCGAGAGGTACCGGACACCGACCAACGCTTCGCCCGGCCCGGGCTCGGGCACGGGCCCTTCCTCCAGTCGCGTGGTGGCGGCGTCCACCATGCCCGAGGGCCGCTCGGCCAGCACGATGCGACGGTTCGTCGTCAACTGCACCACTCCTTCAACTGCTCGATGATGGCCAGGGGGTCGGGCCCGACGGGGAGGATGTTCAGGACGGTGACGCCGGCCTCGCGGTATGCGGCCAGGCGCTCTTTCACATAGCCCGCCGGGCCGACGAGCGAGGTCAGCTCCAAGAGCTCGGCCGGCACCGCCGCGGCTGCCTCATCCTTGTCCCCACTCAGGTAGAGGTCCTGGATGAGCGTGGCCTCGGCGTCGAACCCGTAGCGGCGGGTGAGGGCGTTGTAGAAATTGCGCCCCTTGGCGCCCATCCCCCCGACGTACAGCGCGGTCATCGGCCTGGCCAACTCCCGCAGGTGCTCGAGGCCGTCTCCGATGGCGACCAGGCCGCCGGCGGCGACTTCGAGGGGGCCCAGCTCGGGGGAGCGCTTGGCCGCCCCCGCGGCCAGCGCATCGCCCCACACGTCGTGCGCCCGCTCGGGGATGAACAGGAAGGGGAACCATCCGTTGGCGAGCTCAGCGGTCATCTCGACGTTCTTGGGCCCCATCGAGGCCACCCAGATGGGGATGTCCTGACGCACGGGATGGTTGATGAGCTTCAGGGGCTTGCCGAGCCCCGTGCCGAGGCCGGGCGGCAGGGGTATCGGGTACAGACCCTCGTTGGTCACCACCTCGCGGCGCCACACCTTGCGGCAGATGTCGATGATCTCCCGGGTGCGCTCGAGGGGTTGGGTGTAGGGCACGCCGTGCCACCCTTCGATGACCTGGGGGCCCGACGCCCCCAGGCCGAGGATGAAGCGCCCTTCGCTCAGCGCGTCGATCCCGGCCGCGGTCTGCGCCAGCAACGCGGGGGTGCGCGAGTAGATGGGCAGGATGGCGGAGCCGATCTCGATCCGCTCGGTCTTGGCCGCGATGTACCCCATCTGGCTGGGGCCGTCGAGGCCGTAGGCCTCAGCGACCCACACGATGTCGAGACCGGCGCGTTCGAGGTCGGCGACATGGTCGGCGGACTGCTTGACGCCTCGCGAATAGTCGAGCATGGTGCTCAGTCGCATCGCCCCTCCTCTGGTCGGGCTACCCCTGATCCTCTCGAGCGAAATCGGGTGCGGTGCACGTTCGTCAACCCCCGACGGTGGCGATGCCGCCGTCGACGGGGATGACCGCGCCGGTGAGGTAGGCACCCGCCCGCGATGCCAGGTAGATGGCGGCGCCCGCCATGTCGTCGGGGCGACCGATGCGCTTGAGTGGCGCGCCGGCGGCGATCTGCTCGCCGAAGGCCTCGAGCGTGGCCGCCATCATCTTGGACTCGAAGGGCCCCGGCGCGATGGCATTGACGGTGATCGACGGCGCCAGACGTTTGGCCAGGTGCCGGGTGAGCTGGTGCACCGCCGCTTTGGACGCCCCGTAGGAGTAGGACTCGAGCACCGACACCAAGATCCCGTCGATTGACCCGATGTTGATGACCCGGGCGGGGTCATCGGGGCTGGAGGCGGCCCGTAGCAGCGGTGTCAGGAACTTGGTGGTGTGGAAGACGCCCTTCACGTTCAGCGACAGGACGCGGTCCCAGGCGGCATCGTCGAACTCCTCGAAGGGCGCCCCCCAGGTGTTCCCGGCGTTGTTGACGAGGATGTCGAGTCGCGACTCGCGCTCGGCCACTGCCGCCGCCAAGGCCCGGCATCCCGGTTCGGTCGACAGGTCGGCGGGCAACGCCACGCACTCACCGACGTCGGACAATTCGGCGGCGAGCTCTTCACATGCCTCGGCCTTGCGCGACGACACGTACACCTTGGCCCCGGCCTCGACATACCCGGTGGCGATCATCTTGCCGATGCCTCGCGATCCTCCGGTGACGAGGGCGGTCTTGCCGGCGATGGAGAACAGGTCGGTCATGGTCGATGCGGCTCTCGAAGAGGGAGGCGGAAGACGCTACCTTGATCCTCGACCGAAACCCAGAAACCGCTTCACGGTCGGATCGCGGCCCGCAGGGCCCAGATCGGGGCGCCGGGGCTCCGTGTCAAGCTGGATCGGTGGGGTCGGCCCGGTCCAAGCGGAGTAAGCAACGCCAGGTCCGTGCGGCGCGTCGGCGCTTGCAACCCCTTCGTGGCGCACGGGGCAGGAGTCTCGAGCACAGGCGGCTGGCTGCTCCCCGGGTCGTCGGGTTGAGCCAGTTCGCCGAGGGTCTCACCGGCCCGAAGCGCCGATGGCGGCCACGCAGTCGGGTCAAGGCCTGGGTCCTCTCGGCACTGCCCATCGTCGTCGTCGCCCTCTGGGTGGTGGCACGCGTCACCCGACATCTGTGAGCCGGCCCCACCCGGTCGGGGCCGAGGCATGCCCGAGACGCCCCGGGCGCTCCAACCGTTATTTCTGACGAGGACGCTCGGGCACCGGACATCTACCATGACCCGGACTTCTCATCGAGCCCGGGAGCGACCTTCAGGGGAGGACGGATGTATCGACGACGGCAGGTGTTGCTGGTCGGCCTGTGCGCGAGCCTGGCGGTGCTCGCAGCCTGCTCTTCGAGTGCCGGCCGGGGCAGCGGGAACGCCACCCAGCCGACCGCCCCGACCATCTCCCAGGACTGTACGAGCACGACCACCGACCAGGCCGTGTGCATGCCGGCATCGTCGTTGAATCTCGATGCGCTGCCGCTCGGATCCGGAAAGATCTCCACGTCCCCCGAGGCGGGGTACCTCTGGGTCTGTCAGGCGCCCGGCGGTGGCCAGTCGGTACAGACGCCTCCTTGGGTCGATACGTCGACCCAGACGTGGTCGCTCACGAAGAAGGTGGCGGTCAAAGGCGATGTCCGGTGGCACAAGAAGTTCAAAGCCTCCCACCGGGGAACAGAGGAGGTCCTCGTCGGCAACGGCCTGCCCGCCCGGTCGGGCAAATTCCCGGTGAGCCCGAGCGACCCCGCCTACCCGTACAACCCGGACCCGACGGCGATCACGGCCCATACCGTCGACGTGACGCTCCCGTACAACCCCGTCAAGGCGGCGTCGCCCCAATGCGTGTCACCCGTCGTCGGCGTCGCCACCAACGGGATCCCGATCGACGACGGCTTCGATGAAGACGGCAACGACGCGGCGGCCATCGAGACCCAAGACGTCTGCCACGGTCACCCCAATGTTCCGAACGGATATCACTATCACTCACTTTCGCCCTGTCTGTTGTCCAAGAAGGCGCTCACGAACACGACCCAGGTGGGATGGGCGCTCGACGGATACGGGATCTACGTCGAGTACAACTCCCAGGGCCAACTGCTCACCGACGCCGACCTCGACGGCTGTCATGGACGGACGTCGGTGGTGCGGTGGCACGGGAAGGAAACCGACATCTACCACTACGACATGACCATGGAGTTCCCCTACACCGTGGGCTGTTTCGTGGGGACCCCCGCACCGGCCAGCGACGTGATCGGGATCGGCTACTCCGGCGCTTCTTGACGGGCCACGCCGGCTCCGGACACGCCGGCTCCGAACACGCCGTTCCCGGTCACCCTCCCGTGGCCGAGAAGTGCTGGTAGTCCGGGCTCGAGGTCCAGCGCCCTCCCCACAGCCAACCGACCGAGGCGAAGGCCTCCACGAGGTCTCCGCCGGGGACCGCCATGCCGGGACGGACGTTCGACCGGTCCAGGAACTGCGCACCGGCCGCGGGCTGCACCTGGCCACCTTCGAGGTAGGGGTTCTCCACCGGGTTCACATCGATGGCCTCGCCGTAGGCGTGCACCGACCACGTCGGAGGACCCGGCGCCACCGCGTCGCGGCAGTTGAAGCCCGAGGTGTTGTCGTCGGCCATCGAGACCGGGTCCTTCCCGCCGTAGACATCCTCGGGCTGCATCTGGTGGATGGGGAACCGGTCGGTGAAGAGCCGCCCGAACACCTCGAGCACGGCTGACGCCACCGCACCGGCCACCACCATGGTCCCGGTGTGCACCTGCCCGTCGAAGCCCCAGTAGCTCATGGTGAGCATGCGCAGCTGGGCCGGCCCCACGGGACAGCCCGGTCTCCAGGTGCCCGACAGCTGCGCCGCGCTCACCGCCGCCACGGTGCCCACAAAGCGTGCCGAGCTCGACGGCGCAGGCGTCGTGGTGGTGGCGGGAGAGCTCGGGGAGGTGGTCGGGGATGGCGCAACGGTGGTGGTCGGCGCCGACGTCGAGGCCCCCGACTGGACCGGGGCCCGGGTGGGTAAGGGTGCGGTGGCGATCCGCGCTGTACTGGAGCACGCGGCCAACAGGCCCGACGAGAGGAGACCGGTGGCGAAGAGGACGGTGAGGCGGCGCGTGGGGCGCGGCACGGGCGCGCACCATAGCCGGGGCCGCCGGTCCCCTGTGGGGTTGGGCCTGGCCGCGTGCACGATGCTCGGGCTGGCTTCGTGCGGGAGCCCCACCCACCCCGCCGCCGCCCGCCACGTCGCATCCCGCGTCCGCTCCAGCACCACCATGACCCCGACCACCGTGCCCACAACCGTGCCCACAACCGTGCCCACCACCGTCGCCACGACGGTGCCGACGACGACCACGGCACCCCCCGCCGCCCGCACCGTCGCCCCCGCGCCGGTGACCACGGCTCCTCGCCCGACGGCGCCGGTGTCGCCGCCGCCCCTCCTGGTCACGCGCCTGGTGGGGGTGGGATCGGCCACCCAGGTGATCGCGGTCAGCGCCGCGGCGTACGGCGACACGGTTGCCACGCTGACCGCGTACCAGCACGACGCGGCAGGCTGGCACCAGGTGTTCGGCCCCTGGCAGGCCGATGTCGGGTACGCAGGCTTTGCCCCGCCCGGGCAGAAACACGAAGGGGACGGGCGCACGCCGTCGGGCTCGTTCGGGTTCGACTTCTTCTTCGGCGTGCTCGGAAACCCCGGAGTGCAGTTCCCGTTCCGGCAGGTGACAGGGCCGAACATCGTCTGGGATGACGATCCATCGAGCCCGCTCTACAACCAGTGGGTGGATACGAATGTCTCGAACGCGGGCGCCGCGCCCGAGCCCATGGACGTCTCCGCCTACGACTACGGGGCCGTGATCGCCTACAACATAAGCCCGACCGTCCCCGGGGCGGGCAGCGCCATCTTCCTCCATGTCTCGGATGGGACTGCGACGGTGGGATGCGTGTCTCTCCCCACCAGCGAGCTGCTCGCCATCCTGCGTTGGTTGAGCCCCGCGGCGCAGCCCCGCATCATCATGGGGACCGCAGCCACCATCGCCCCCTGACCGGCCCGCCCCGGCCCCGTCTCGCCCGGTCGTCCGTCTCGCTCACGGCTCCCTCCCGCCGTAGCGTGGGCTTCGTGGAAGACGTCTTTCAGATCGTGCACCGCCAGCGCGCCTGTCGGAGGTTCAGCGACGACCCCGTCGACGACGACATGGTGGAGAAGGTGCTCGACGCGGCCACCTTCGCCCCCAGCGCCGAGAACCGCCAGCCGTGGGTGTTCGTCGTGGTCCGCGACGCCGATCGACGGTCCGCCATCGGCGCCATCACGCGCCGGGCGTGGGAGGGCGGGGGCCGGGCCCATTCCGAGACCCGGTTGTCCCCCGGGCTCCTCGCCGATGTGGAGACCGGGGCCCAGGGCGGCATCGCCGGGGCCCCGGTTCTCGTCGTCGTGTGCGGCGACACCCGCCTCGGGGACCGACGTGTGCTCGAGGCGTCGGTGTTCCCCGCCATCCAGAACCTGCTCCTCGCCGCCACCGCTCTGGGTCTCGGCTCGTCGCTCACCACCCTGCCGCTGGTGCTGGGCGACGAACTGGTCTCGATCGTGGCACTGCCACCGGAGGTCCTCCCGATGGCGGTCATCCCCCTGGGCTGGCCGGCCCGCCCCTTGTCCCCGCCCCGGCGTCTCCCGGTGGCCGAGAAGGCCCATCGCGAGACCTTCGGCACCCCGTGGTGAGACCGGGGTAAGGCCTCACCGTGCTCTCGCGCACGGTCCGGCGCTACGGTCCCCCCGTCTCCGCCAAACGATGCCGGGAGGGGCGCACCGTCCGATGCAGAAGCACGAGTACGACGTGATCGTGGACGGCACCCCGCCCGAGGTGTGGGAGCTGTTCTGGTACCGGGGCCCGCGCCGTCCCACCACCTCGGGCGTGTCGATCGAGATCCTCCACCCCGGCGACGCGGTGGGCGAGGGTCTCGTCCGACACTGCACCTTCCGCGTGCCCCGCTACCTGATGTCGGGGGGAGTCGGGAAGTCGTGGGAGTGGCTCACCGAGGTCAGCCCGCCTGTGTCGTGGAAGTACGACGCCGTGGGCAAACCGCTGTGGTCGATCGCCGAGGGACGCACCCGGCTCGAGGACCTCGGGGACGGCCGGACCAAGATCCATTTCTCCGAGACCTACCACGCCTTCAACCCGGTGATCCGGGTGCTGCTCGAGCGCCGGGTCCACCGCTTCATCTCGAAGGACAACGACCGGTTGATCACGACCGCGATCAACGACGGGATCCGACGGCTTCGTGCCGCCCGGGGCTCGACGCCCGCGGTGGGCCCCGAGGGCGGACCCAAGGGTGGAACGTGACCTCACGGAACCTTTCGAGGGCCCGCCCCCTCTTGTAGGCGTGGAGCAGCTCGTCCGGGCGGCTCGGCGGGGTGACGCCGTTGCTATGGACGCGCTCGTGCGCGAGCTGATGCCCTACGTGAGCCGGGTGTGCGGGGCGATCGCCCTCGACCGCGGAGACGACGCCATGCAAGAGACATTCATCGCGGTGCTGCGCAACATCAAATCACTGCGCCAGCCCGCCGCCCTCCACGGCTGGGTGCGTCGGATCGCGGTGCGCGAGTCCATCCGGGCCGCCCGCGGCCGGCGCGAGGATCCCGTCGACCCCTCCGTGCTCGTGAGCGCCCCCGTCCCTCCCATCGACGTCGCGGCGGTCATCGACGTCCGGTCGACCCTGGCGAGTCTCGCCCCTGAGCAGCGAGCCGTCCTCGTCCTACGCGACATCGACGGATTGAGCGAGACCGAGACCGCAAAGCTCCTGGGTATCGCCGAGGGCACCGTGAAGTCGCGCCTGCACCGGGCCCGGTCGGCCTTCGCGCGGAGGTGGGAACCGTGAGCGACGTCGGGCGCCAGTGGCCGGCGGCGGCGTTCGGGCCGATCGGGCGGGCCCGGGCATTGGCCGCCTCGATCCCCAGTGCGGCATGGACCGAGGGGATCCTGGACGCGCCCTATGCGACGGCGTGGCCATGGATCGCCGATCTGGCGGTGTCGGTGCCCCGTTTCGACACCCAGGTGCGCAAGCTGCGCGTGCTCTCCCGCCGAGCAGAGGACGGGGCCGAGCGGCTGCGCGTGGCGGCCACGACCTTCGGTGTCACGTTCCCCTTCGACGTCCGGCTCGAGGACGGCTTCTGCCTCATGCAGGCCCGGGCCCGCCTGTATCTCGTCCTCATGGCGGCCGAGCCCCACGACGGGGGGGAGCGCACGCGCTTCATGCACCTCGAGGCGGTCCCGCTGCCGGGGACCCGGCTCGTGCGGGCCCATCTCCAGCGCGTCGTCGACGCCGACTTCCGCAACCTGGCCCGTCTCGCCGCCCACGGGTTCTGAGTGGCAGAGTTCTGAGTGGCAGAGTTCTGATCGACACGGTTCTGCGGGCTCGAGGGGGTGGGTGCGGCCCCCCGGTACTGTGCGCAGGTGCCCGTGATGACCGTCGCCGAGCTCCAGAGTCTTCTCGACGGGACCTTTCCCGATTCGCCCCCTCCGTACTTCATCGAGGAGACCGGCGACTGGGGTGTCAGGATCCGGCTCCCGGTCACCGAGGAACACAGCCGGCCGGGAGGCACCGTGGCAGGCCCGGCCCTCATGGCCTTGGCCGACGCGGCGGCCTGGTTGGCGATCCTGGCCCAGATCGGCCCGGTGCTCCTGGCCGTGACCACGAGCCTGCACATCGACTTCCTGCGCAAGCCGGCCCTGGTCGACGTGGTGGCCGAGGGCCGCCTCTTGAAGCTGGGCAAGCAGCTCGGCGTGGTCGACGTCGGGCTCCACTCGGCCGGCCACGAGGAGCTCGTGGCCAAGGCCCAGGTCACCTATTCCATCCCTCCCCGGTAGTCGGTCGGCGATCGGCGACTCGTGCGAGGACAAAGGCGCGCCGGGGGCATTCCCGTGCGGCTCGCCGTGCCAATGCCACCAGGTGCGTCGGGACGGGCCCTCCCTCGACGACGGGGTATCCCCATTCGTCGAGGGTGACGAGCTCGGGGAGGAGCTCGGCGCAGTACCCGTAGGCCTCGCACGCGATCGGGTCGACCTTGATCACCGGGCTCATCGGGTTCCCGCCTTGATCGACCGCGCCGTGGCCGAGACCGAGGGGGGAAGCACCGAGGGCCCGTCTCGAAACGCGCAGGGTCGTCCCTGCGCGTGTGCGGCGGCATCGGCGGCGAAGACCGACAATGCGCTGCGCACCATGCGGGCCACGCCGTCGGGATGACGACACGCCCCGCGCCCGTCCACCGACGCCACGCGCCCCCTGATTCGTCTGATGGCGCCGGGGTCGGGGTGCCCGGACTCGAGGCGCTCCAGATCGGTGGCGACGGCGGGGAGCCCGAAGACACAGGGTCCGCACTGGCCGGCGCTCTCACCTGCCATGTAGCGCGCCACTCTCCTCGTCTCGGCGATGCCGCAGCTCCGTCGGGTCAGGACCACGAGCACGCCCGGCCCGACGACGCCGCCCACGGCGGCGAGGTCACGCGGGGCATAACGCGTGCCGAGCGCCGCGGCGGGGACCCAGGCGCCGCCGAAACCCCCGGTGAGCACGGCGGTGACCTCGTGGGTCGGTCGGGCCTGTCCGACGATGGCGCCCAGGGTCGTCCCCATGGCGACTTCGTAGACACCGGCGCGCTCGACGCCGCCCGAGACCGTGACCAGCGCCGTCCCCGGTGCATCGACGGTGCCGGCGCCGCGGAACGAGGCGGGGCCGTACCTGGCGATCAGGGCCATGTGGGCGAGGGTCTCGGCGTTGTGCACGAGCGCCGCACCTCGTGAGAGCTTCAGGGGGTCACGCTTGTCCGGCCGCCACCTCGGCGCCCCCGAGTCTCCCTGCAACCACGACACCAAGGCCGATTCCTCGCCGGCGACATACCCCCCGGGGGGACGCGCCACCTCCACCGGCACCGGCGCCGAGGCGGTGCCGACTCGTTGCGCCACGGCGCCCAGCACCGCGCCGGCCGTGTCGGGCCGATCCCGGGGGACGCACACCACGATCCGGGTGGCGCCGGTTGCACGGGCGGCCAACTCGGCCCCGTCGAGAACGAGATGGGGCACACATGACAGAAGGATCCCGTCCTTGGCGCTGGCGGGCTCGCCCTCCATGGCGTTGACGACCAGCGTCGGAGTTCCTTTCGACGACCGGATCAGCCTGAGCTTGGTCGCCGAGGGGAACGACGCGCCCCCGCGACCGGTGAGGCCCGATGCCTCGATCGTCGCCGCGAAGCGATCGGCCCACCCAACGTCGCCCGGTCGGGGAAGGGGAGGCGGACCGTGGTGAGCGAGATGGGACAGAAGATCAGCACGACGGCGCGCCCGCCAGCTCCCCAGGAGCGTGGCTGCGGGCCCGTCGGGCGCGGCGCGGGGACCGGCGCCGGCTTCGGTGATGGCGGTTGGCATGGGGTTGCTCCTGTGGGTTAGGCGGAAAGGTGCTTGACGCGGGCGCCCTCGTGGCGGTGGGGGACGGGATGCAACGCCAATGCCCTGGACCGGCGGGCCGCGGCCAAGGCGATGCGCCACGCTCCGGCTCCGACGACCGCACCGACACAGACGAGGGTCATGTCGATCACCCATTCCTGGCGCATGTCGGTGCCCATGCCGAAGGCGTGCGAGAGCGCCACCGGCCAACTGAGATATGCCAACCAGTGCACCGCTCGCCAGGTGCGGGCGCGGATCCTGTGCCGCAGGAGGCTGGTCAGCGCCACCGCGAGCAGCAGGTCCACGCCCACGGCGCCGAGCGCCACCCACAGCCGTTTGTAGGAGGAGGCGAAGGGGACCACGATCGCCGTCCATCCGATGTGGACGTAGGTGTCGACCACGCTGGTGAGGATGTGGCAGGCCAGGAATCCCATCGTGATCACCGAGACGCGGCGATGCAGGTCCTGGATCGAGAACCCCGGCCAGCGCGGGCCGGTGACCCGGTTGGCCGTGAGGATCCCGAGCACGGTCGTGGCGGTCAGGAGGACCAACGACACGAGGCCGGTCGCCCGGGTGGCGTACCAGAGGACGGGCGAGCTCATGACGCGGTGTCGGCCCGGTCGTCCGAGGGCCAACCGTTGAGGGCGATGACTTCTCCGTCGTGGCGGACGAGACGGGCGGCGAGGCCCATGTCCACCAGCTTGGGGACGGCCCGTCGGCCCCACACGACCGCAGCCGTGCTGAGCGCGTTGGCTTCGACACAGCTGGCGCCCGAGACCGACACGAGAAGCCAGAACGGCGCCACGCAGTCGCCCGTGGCGGGGTCGACGATGTGATGCAGCAGTCGTCCGCCCCGTTGCCAGGTCCGCACCGACGTGCTCGAGCTGGCCATTCCCCCTGATTCGATCGAGACGACCTGGTCGACGGCGGCCACGGGCGTCGAGGAGCTGATGGCGATGCCGACGGCCCACCCGCCCTCGGGCGGGCCCCCCGCTGTCGCCACGTCGCCACCGATGCTGACGAGGACCCCGGTCCCGAGCGCCCCGGCGATCCGCCCTGCCGCCCGGTCGGCGACGAGGGCCTTGGCCGACGCTCCGAGGTCGATGTGGGTTCCGGGCGGTACCCGCACCGTGCGCGCCCGGGCGTCGAGCTCGATCTGCCACCAGCCCGGGGCGGGGCGCGGCGCATCCCCGAGCTCGGTGTCGAGCTCGTCGAGCTCGTCGAAGTCACGGTCGTAGCCGAGCGCCTCGACGGCGGCCCCGACCGTGGGGTCCACGGCTCCGTCGGTGCGTTGCGCGACCTCACACGCCACTCGTATGGCGTCGAAGAGCAACGGGCTCACCTCCACGCGTGCGCCGTTGGCACGGTGCAGGTGCCACAGCTCGGAATCGTGTCGGAACCGGCTACAGGCTTCGTCGATGGCGACGAGCTCGTCGCGCAGGATCCTGTGGGCCTTGTCGAGCCTGTCGGGGTCGGTGACCGCCACCACGGCGGTGGTGCCGATGGCGGGCATGGATCGGAGGGCGGGTCGCGGGGCGGGCCCGGGGCATGAGCCGGCCCCGGCACGGGGACGCGCGGCGCGTGTCGTCATCGCCCTGTCCCACCCGACACGACGGTGGCCGACCTGGTGGTCGAGCTCGGGGTGGTCGATGCCGTGGTCGGGGTCGTCGTGGCGGCGGTGGCGGCGGTGGCCGCGGTGGCCGGAGTGGTCGTGGCCGTCGGGGCCGTCTGTGACGCACCCGACGACGACGCCGTGGCCGAGGACGTCGACGCGGGCGAGCTCGTCGAGGCCCGGGCCGAAGCCGTCGTTCCGGGGATCTCCTTGGACACCACGAGCCCCAGCACCGCGGCGGCTCCGGCCGCCACGATCGCCGTAGCTCTCGAGACCCAGCGCACCCGGGCCCGGGCGTCCTCGCGCCGGGTGGCTCCGGGTCGGCCCGGGGGGACCTTCGGTCGGACCGGGGGGCCCACGTTCGGTGCTCTGGTCGGCAGCGTCGTCATGGTCGGCATGTCACCATGCGAACCTGCCGACCCTCGCAGAGTCGGCTAAGAGTCGGCTGTGAATGTGGGCTCGCCGCTCCCGGCGCGGGGCAGGCGTACGGTGAACACGGTGCCACTGTCGGTGTCGGTGTCGGTGTCGGTGCCGGTGCCGGTGCCGGTGCCGGTGCCGGGGCCGGCGGTGACGGTGCCGCCGTGGGCCTGGGTGATCGACGCCACGATCGACAAGCCGAGGCCCGCACCACCGAATCGGCGCGATCGCGACGTATCGGCACGGAAGAACCGCTCGAAGACCCGGGTGGCTTCCTCGGGGCTCAAGCCGGGGCCGTCGTCCTCGACGCGGATGACGGCGTCGTGGCCCTCTTGCACGACGGTGACGACCGACGATGTCCCTTCAGGGCAATGGGTGCGGACGTTGGCGAGCAGGTTGTCGAGCACCTGACGGATGCGCATGCGGTCGCCGATGATCTCGACGGGTTGTGGGGCGACGAGGCGGACGGGCCACTGCGGTCCCACCGTCGACGCCGTCAGCACGGCTTCCGCCGCCACGCCCAGGAGCTCGACTTCGTGGCGTTCGAGAGGGCGGCCCTCGTCCAACCGCGCCAACAGGAGGAGATCCTCGACGAGGCTCCCCATGCGGGCGGTCTCGGTCCGGATCCCGTGCATGACGCGTTCGAGATCATCGGCCCGTGTGGCCGCGCCCTGCTCGAACAACTCCGCGTAGGCGGAGACCGCGGTGAGCGGGGTACGCAACTCGTGCGAGGCGTCGGCCACGAACTGCCGCATCCGGCCCTCTGAGGCCCGCAGCTCCTCTTCGGTGGCGTCTCGCTGCGCGAATGCGATTTCGATCCGTCCCAGCATCGTGTTGAGCGCCCGGGCCAGCCGCCCCACCTCGGTGCGCGCCTCGTCGCCGGGGACGCGCTCGGCGAGCTCGCCCCGGGCGATGGCCTCGGCCGTGTCCTCGACGGCCCGGAGGGGCCGGAAGCTGACCCGCACCAGCCACCAGCCCATCACCAGCGCGGCGAGGAGCGCGGCGCCGGTGACCGCCAGCTCGACGCCGACCAGACGGTCGAGGGTCGAGACCGTCGACCCCATAGGGACCCCGATGACGAGCTGGCCGCCCTTGTAGGGGCCGCCCTCGAGGACCGAGGCGCGCAGCCGGTACTGCGTGCCGGCACTGGTGAAGTAGACCGTCGCCTCCCCGTGGTCGGCGGCATTCGACGAGAACCCGGTGATCCGGGCGGGCAGGGTGGGATCGGTCGGGGCGCTCGAGCCGAGGGGTGCGGGTTGCAGCGATCGGCACAAGATGGCGTCCGAGGCGCTGCGTACCTCGACGAAGGTTCCCGGCTGCAGGTCGTGCAGCATGTCGTCGCTCAGGTCCGCGAAGCCGTTACACGAGGGGGGTTGCGTCGACGAACCCGAAGGCACCACCGGTGGCGGCCCGATCGGCTCGTTCGGTTCGTCCCCGTCCGACGATGGGACCGAGCCGCCCAAGGGACGCCCTCCGCTCCCCAGGGCGGCTTCGATGGCCATGTGTGACTGCTCGAGGGACTGGTCGATGCGGCTGTAGAGGAACGACCGCAACTCGTGGTAGGTCACCACGTCCGCGATGGCGAGCGCGGCCAAGGCCACGGCACCGACGGCGAGGAGCAGCCGGAGCCGCAGTGACACCTACCGGGCCTCGGACTCGCGCAACGTGTAGCCGACGAGGCGAATGGTGTGGATGAGCGGGGGGCCGTGACGCTCGAGCTTCTTGCGCAGGTAGCTCACATACGTCTCTACCACGTTGGCCTCGCCGCCGAAGTCGTAGTGCCAGACGTTGTCCAGGATCTGCGCTTTGGACAGCACCTGCCGGGGGTTGCGGAGCAGGAATCGCAGGAGGTTGAACTCTGTCGCCGTCAGCTGGATCAGCACGCCGGCCCGGCGTACTTCGTGCGCGCTCTCGTTCATCTCGAGATCCGAGAACCGCAACACCCCTTCGTCGCCGGCGTCCACGCCGGCCCGGCGTAGCAGCGCCCGGGCCCGGGCGATGATCTCGGCCAGGGCGAAGGGCTTGGTCACATAGTCGTCCCCGCCCACCGTCAACCCCGCGATCTTGTCCTCCAAGGAGTCGCGTGCGGTGAGGAAGAGGACCGGCGCCCGGATCCCGTCGTTGCGAAGCCGGCGGGTGACCTCCAATCCGTCGAGGTCGGGCAGCATGACGTCGAGGACGATCAGGTCGGGGGGCCGTTCCTGGGCGGCGCTGAGCGCGGCGCGCCCCGACATCGCCTCTTCGACCTCGAAGCCCTCGTAGCGCAGCGAGGTCGCCACGGCATCGACGATCGAGGGCTCGTCGTCGACGACCAGAACTCTGTTCCGCTTCGTGTCCATGGGTCGGTGTCCTCCGGTGTCGAGCATGGACGGCCTCGATGCGCGGGGCCTGTGTGCCCCCTGTGTGTTCCCTGTGAATCGATACCCCCTGGGCGTGGCGCCGTCCAGGGGGAGAGGGCGCCGGGCCCGATCAAAACGCCGGGAACCCCGGGCTCGAAGCCCCGGCGACGCTAAAGGCGCCGGGGACCGGGGCCGATCGAGAATTGATCCGATCGATCGGATCAAGGTGATCTGATCGAGGTGGCGAGCGGAGACCGATGATGGACGCGTACGAGGGCTGGGCCCCGGACCCATTCGAAGCTCACGAACTGCGCTTCTTCGTCGACGGCCTTCCTACCAAGCTGGTCAAGGACGGATCAGCCGAAGCATTCGACGATCTGCCCCCGAGATCGTCCTGGCCGTCGAACCTGCTCCCTCCCGAGCTTTCGCCGGCGCCGGTGGTCGAGCAATCGACAGCGCCCCCGCCTGGGCAATCGACAGCGCCGGTGGTCGACCAATCGACCCCGCCGCCCCCGCCTCCGCCCATCGGGACCTCCTACTGGTCGCCCCCGCCGCCCGCCCCCCGTCTCGGTACCGACGCCCCGCCGATGTTTCCCGGGCCTGCGGGGCCGGGCCTCACCGGCTCCGGGCTCCCCGACACCTTCGCCGTCGGGCCGGGACCGACGCCCACCCGTCGTCCGCGCCGACGTCTGGTCACCGGGCTCGTCGTCCTCGTCCTCGCCGCGGCCGCCGGTGGCGTCTTCGCCGTGGTCAGTGGCTCCAAGAGCGCGGCGGCGGCCGTGATCGACTCGGTCAACAGCACCATGGCCGACCGCACCGCACACGTCGAGATGACCATGACCGAGAACTCCTCGGCCTCGAATGTGACCGCCACCGGGGTCGGGGGTCTCGACTTCACCCAGAGCGCCCTGCAGCTCCAGTTGACCGTCGACGCCGCCGGGCAGCACATCCCGATCACGGCGATGTACTTGGGCGGGTCCGTCTACGAGAGCTTCCCGGGCCTGGACCAGCTGATCCCGGGCAAGTCCTGGATCTCCCTCGACGTCGGTTCCGCCACCACCGGTGAAGGCCCCGGTGCGTTCTCCACGGGCAACAACCCGACGGCCATGCTCTCGCTCCTTGCCCAGCAGGGGAACACGGTGGTGCCGCTCGGGCCCTCGACGGTCGACGGGACCTCGGTGCAGGGCTACGAGGTGAAACTCAGCACCGCCACGATCAAGGACGAGCTGTCCAAACTCCCGTCATGGATGACCGCCGCGCTGAGCGAGATCAACATCCAAGGCGTGACCAACAAGGTGTATGTCGACGGTTCGGGACTGCTGCGTCGCTACACCTTGTCGCTGACCGAGACCACGGCATCGACCGGGAAGATCACCGTCGACGAGGGCCTCGACTTCTCCAATTACGGCACCCCGGTCACCGTGCATGCTCCGCCCGCCGGCGACGTGGTGACCTTCTCCCAGTTCCTCCAGGCCGCCCAGGCCGCGCAAGGAACGGCGGGCAGCTCGACCTGACCGCGGGCCCGCTCCTCAGCCCGAGAAATCCCCGGGAACGTCGCGCAACTCCAACCGGATGACCTCGTAGGCGGTTCTGGCCGCACCGGTCCCCGCCACGCGTTGGACCTCGCGGCGGAACTCCGAGGCGATCTCCTCGGACTCCTCGAGGTCGCCGTCCCACAACGAGATCCCGGCGACCTCTATCCGCGCCCCTCGCTCTGACTGGAGCACCACCACTCCGACGAAGTGCGGAAGGGCCCGGAACCGCGGCAAGACGTCCTCGTCGATGGCCCGCAACACCTCGGGGAGCGCTTCAGGCTCGATGAAGAAGTTGACCGTCCGGCCCTTCATGGTCGTGCTCCGATCGCCAGGGGCGTAGCCGCGCACCCAGGCTATGACGCATTCCGGCGCCGGGCATGACGCAACGGGCACCGCACCACGGTCCCCTGCGCATCACGTGTGTACCCTCACCAGACCCGTGCCCAGAGCACCGAGGCGCCCCGGTCAGGTCTCGAGCTCCTTGGCCACGCGTGCTCCCAGGCTCGGGTCCACGTGACGCCAGTAGTCCTTCACCCGGCCGAGCACGGGCTCGACGACCCCGGCACGCACGTGGGTGACGATGGTGTCGACCAGACGGTCCCGGGCGTCGTCGTCGAGGACGTCGCGGACCAAGGTGCCGGCCTGGCCGAAGTCGTCGTCCTCGGCGTGCAGCTCGTAGGCGGCGCGCACGAACTCCCCGTCGGCTGCCCACGACGGGTCGGTGCCGAACCGCTCGGGTTGGGCCTTGGGCCCGCCGTAGGAGTTGGGGGCGTAGACCGGATCGGGCGGGTTCTCGTAACGCATGTGCCCGTCCCGGTTGTAGGAGTGAACCGGGGACCGGGGTCGGTTGACGGGGAGGTGCTGCGCGTTGGCGCCTACCCGGTGCAGGTGGGTGTCGTGATAGCTGAAGAGCCGGCCGAGCAACATCTTGTCGGGCGAGGGCCCGATCCCCGGCACCATGTTCGAGGGCTCGAACGTCGACTGCTCGATCTCGGCGAAGTAATCGGTGGGGTTCCGGTCGAGCACCATCCGACCCACCCGGATGAGCGGATAGTCGGCATGGGGCAGCACCTTGGTGAGGTCGAAGGGGTTGAACCGGTACCCCGCCGCCTCGCCGTAGGGCATCACCTGCACGTACAACGACCACGACGGGTGCTCTCCCCGCCGGATCGTCTCGTAAAGGTCCCGGATGTGCGCGTCGGGGTCGGCCGCGGCGATGGCCGCCGCCTCGTCGTTGGTGAGGAACTCGTTGCCCTGGTCGGTCTTGAAGTGGTACTTCACCCAGAACCGCTCGCCGCCGGCGTTGACCCACATGTAGGTGTGACTCGAGAACCCGTCCATGTGCCGCCACGTCCGGGGGATGCCCCGGTCTCCCATCAGCACCGTGACCTGATGGGCGGACTCCGGGGACAAGGTCCAGAAGTCCCACTGCATGTTGTTGTCCCGCAGGTGGTTGTCGGCCCGTCGCTTCTGGGAATGGATGAAGTCCGAGAACTTCTGGGGGTCCCTGATGAAGAAGACCGGGGTGTTGTTCCCCACCATGTCGTAGTTGCCTTCTTCTGTGTAGAACTTGACGGCGAACCCCCGGGGGTCGCGGGCCGTGTCCGGTGATCCGAGCTCCCCGGCCACCGTCGAGAACCGGACCAGCAGGTCGGTCCGGACACCGGGTTGGAACAGGGCCGCCTTGGTGAAGCCCGAGACGTCGTCGGTCGTCTCGAAGAACCCGTGCGCCCCCCCGCCCTTGGCGTGCACGACCCGTTCGGGGACCCGCTCGCGGTTGAACTGCTGCATCTTCTGGACCAGATACGTGTCCTGGAGCAGGATCGGCCCCTCGGGGCCGACGGTCAGGGAGTGCTCATCGCTCGTAGCCGGGATCCCGGCATCGGACGTGGTGTACTCGGGCGTGTCGCTCATGAACGACCCTCCTTCTTCTTCTCAG
Source organism: Acidimicrobiales bacterium (assembly GCA_050011815.1). GTDB lineage: Bacteria > Actinomycetota > Acidimicrobiia > Acidimicrobiales > UBA8190 > Chersky-840. The sequence continues at coordinate 45,645 of JBEKIJ010000008.1, forward strand.
GCCTTGCTGCGGCCTGCTCGCGGTGCGGCGGTCGAGAACCGTTGGTGGCAGAACCCCGGGTGGGGGACTGACAATCGGGGCACAGACCCCAGAACGTGACCTCGGCTTCGTCGAGGACGTATCCCCGGGTCTCGGCGGGGGTGAGGCACGGACGCCGGCCGACGGCGCAGTCCACGTCGCTGGTGGCCCCGCACGTCCGGCACACGATGTGATGGTGGTTGTCCCCCACCCGTATCTCGTAGAGCGCCGGGCTCCCCGCCGGCTCGATGCGCCGGACCAGCCCCACCTCGACCAGCGCGGCGAGGACGTTGTACACCGCCTGCGCCGAGACCGACCCGAGGTCCCGGCGCACGGCGCGGATCACGGTGTCGGTGTCGGAGTGCGGTTGGCCCGCGAGGGCGAGCATCACGCCCAGCCGGGGTGCGGTCACCCGCAGGCGAGCGGCCCGCAACGCCTCGGCGAACCCATCCCGTGTTCCCTCCGGTCCGGCCCTGCCCATGGGACCACTCTAGAGTCCTTCATAGAATGGAGTCAATCTATTTTATTTACATCGGATGCGCGGCGAAGAAGGCCCACATGACGTTGTCGGCGTCGATGGCGTCGGACTGGGGCCCGAGCACCCGGGTCAGCCTCCTGGCCAGGACGGGACCGCCCGGCCACTCGTGGCCCTCGCCGGCGATGGCGTAGAGCTCGACGGTGGCACCGCCGGCGCACCCCGTGTAGTGGGTGAGGGTCACCCCTCCGCCCACCGGTGACGTCGTGGGGGCCGACGAGCACCCGTCCTGGGCGGCCCAGTCCCGGGCCGCCTGGGGCACCGAGTAGGTCCAGTACGCCTCGCCCTGCCCGCCGTAGGGATCCACGGGGTCGGCGGTCCCGTGGAAGGTGAGGACGGGAACGGGCCGGGTGGTGGGGCACGGCGTCGGGTGGCGCAGCCCGCTCACCGGGGCGATCGCCGCGAAGGTGCCCGACGCGTCACACGCCAGCTGGCTGGCGACGCGCGACCCACCCGAGAACCCCGTGGCGTAGACGCGGTCGCTGTCGATGCAGTACCGCTGCTCCAGGATGTGGACCAGGGTGGTGAGGAACGTGACGTCGTCGGCCGAACCGGCGGGAACCGCCGCGCCCCCGACGAGGGGCTCGCCGGGAACGTTCCAGTCGAACCCCGACCCTTCGGCGATCAACCCCTGGGGGTAGGCGACGATGAACCCGTGGCTGTCGGCGCTGCCATCCATGGCCGTGAAGGCCTCCTGCTCCGCAGCCGTGGACCCGCTGCCGTGCATGTTGAGCACCAGCGGGACCTTGCTCGAGGCCCCGTACCCGGTGGGCACGTGGACGATCACCGTCCGCTCCCGGTCCGCCACCGTCACCGCCAGGGTGGTCGACCCCGAGGTGGCGGCGGTGCCGCAGCCGCTCCCGCCCCCTTGCCCCGAGGAGGTCGGCGTCGAGGTGGCCGCGGTGGCCGGCGTCGAGGCGAGGGAACCGCCGTGCCCCCCTCCGCACGCGCCCAGTGCGATGACCGCCACGGCACCGGCGACGAGCACGCGTCCCCGCGTCCGGCGGGGAGCCCGGCCCCGGGGCCCCGTGGGCCCATGAACGGTCATGGGTCCCTCCATATCACGCCGCGGATCGACGCCGCCGTCGGCGTGACCGGCCTCGCCGCACGCGACATGAGGAGCACGTCGCGCCCCCGCCCTTCATCTGTCGAGGTGGACCCAGGACGATCCCGGAGATGGTGGCACTGCCTAGGCTCGGGGTCGTGGAACTCGCCACGAAGCCGCTCGACGCGGAGACCTGGCCTGATTTCGAGCGCTTGGCCGAAGCCCACCACGGGGTGTGGAACGGGTGCTGGTGTCTCGGCTTCCACGCCGAGGGCGCCAACAACGTGCACACCCCGGAGCAGCGACGGGCCCTCAAAGAGGCGAGGGTGCGGGAGGGCCAGGCCCATGCCGCCCTCGTCTACGACGGCGAGCAGTGTGTCGGCTGGTGCCAGTTCGGACCCACCGACGAACTGCCTCGGATCAAGCATCAAAAGGCCTACCGCGAGGGTCTGCATCTCCTGCCGGACTGGCGCATCACGTGCTTCTTCGTGGGCCGGACGCACCGGCACCGGGGCGTGGCAGAGGCCGCCCTGGCCGGGGCGCTCGACGAGATCTCCCGGCGGGGAGGCGGCCTGGTCGAGAGCTACCCGGAAGACACCGCCGGGAGGAAAGTCTCGGGCTCGTTCCTCAACAACGCCACCGTGGCCATGTTCGAGCGTTACGGGTTCGAGCGTGACCGCCAGATCGGAAAGCACCGTTGGGTGGTGACCCGGCGCGTGAGCTGATCGCCCCTGCCACCTGCGCCGACGTCGCCTCGAAGACACGTGCCGACCGGTTGGGCAGCCCGGCGATATCCGGTCCGGGTGTCACATCCGACGCGTGGCCGGTGTCTCTATGCCGAGAGCATTTATCGGAGGAGACATCATGTCCAGCAGTCTCAGAATTCCCAAGGCCGAGATGACCGGCTTGTACGGCGCGCTGATCAAGCGCATGTCCCGCAGGATGTTCGGCGAGGTGCCCGATCCTGTCGGGGTCGCGTGGCACAACCGGAAGGTGCTGAACCTCAGCTTCAGCATCGGCCGTAAGGCGCAGAAGTGGGACCGGTGTGACGAAAACCTCAAGTCGCTCGCTCACATGGCCACGGCCAGCCTGATCGGCTGTAGCTTCTGCCTGGACTTCGGCTACTTCCACGCCCACAACGAAGGGCTCGACGTGGACAAGGCGCGTGAGGTGCCCCGCTGGCGCGTCTCGGATGTGTTCACGCCGCTCGAGCGCGACGTCATGGAGTACGCCGAGGCCATGACGCAGACTCCGCCGACGGTCACTGACGAACTGTCGGCCACGCTGCTGAGCGCGCTCGGGCCGGCCGCCCTGGTAGAGCTGACCCTGTTCATCGCGCTGGCCAACCTCATGGCCCGCTCCAACGTCGCGATGGGCGTGGAGTCACAGGAGTTCTCGGCCGCCTGTGACCTCGAGCCGCTCGCCCTGGCCTCGTCGGCATGACCGACGATCCCTTCGTCGCCCATCGCGGCCTGCTCTTCACGGTCGCCTACGAGATGCTCGGGTCTGCGGTCGACGCCGAGGACGTCGTGCAGGAGACCTGGCTCCGGTGGGCCGACGTGGACCGGGAAGATGTGCGTGACCCGCGGGCCTATCTCGTCCGGATCGTGACCCGGCAGGCGCTGAACCGCTTGCGAACGGTGTCGCGCCGCCGGGAGGAATACGTGGGGGAGTGGCTGCCCGAGCCGCTGCTCACCAGTCCCGATCTGGCCGAGGACGCCGAATTCGCCGAGAACATCTCGATCGCCATGCTCACGGTGCTCGAGACCCTCGGTCCGGCCGAGCGGGCCGTGTTCGTGCTGCACGAGGTGTTCGAGACGCCCTACGACGAGATCGCCGAGGCCGTGGGCAAGACTCCGGCCGCGGTCCGCCAGATCGCGCACCGTGCCCGCCACCACGTCGCGGCGCGACGGCCACGGATGAAGGTGGACCAGGCTCTCCAGGAGGTGACCCTCGAGAAGTTCATGGCCGCCGTCACCTCCGGCGACATTCAGGGACTCGTGGAGGTCCTCGCCCCGGATGTGGTGTTGATCGCCGATGGCGGCGGCCTGGTGCCGGCCGCTCGGAAGCCGCTCCAAGGGGCGGAAAAGGTGGTCGCGTTCTTGGCCCGGGTGGCGGATCTCTCCGGCCTGGTAGCGACGACCGCCTTGCTCAACGGCATGCCCGGTGCCCGGTTCAACGTCGCCGGGGATGACACGGCGGTGAGCCTGGTGATCGAGGATGGCCTGATCACCCGGATCTACGCAATCCGCAATCCGAACAAGCTGGGAGGCCTGGGAGAGGTGGCGGACCTGCGACGGTGACCGTCCTCCGGCACTCATTCGAAAAGCCCCTTGACCAGGGTCGTCTGAGGGTGCCTCCGAAGAATTTGGCGCCCTCGGCAGGACTCGAACCTGCGCCACCGGCTCCGGAGGCCGGTGCTCTATCCGCTGAGCTACGAGGGCAGATGGGACGGCCGCCGGCGCGAGCGCGGGGCGCGGTCGAGCGGAGCCACCACGAACTGTAGTCCCGGGTCCTGAGCCCCCGGCCGGTCGGCCCCGCTCCACCGGCAATTGCGCTCGAGGTTTCCCCGCGTCATCCTCGGCGGGACCATGGCCGCCCGACCCCTCATCGCCGCCGCTGTGAGCCGAGCCCTGTCGTCGATGGGCATCGAGGTGGACCCGGCCTCGGTCCATCTCGAGCGGCCCGCCCGAAGGGAAAACGGCGACTGGTCGACCAACACCGCACTGGTCAACGCCAAGGCCCTCCAACGCCCGCCGCGCCAGATCGCCGAAGAGCTGGCCGGGCATCTGCGCACCGACCCGCTTCCACATCTCGAGTCGGTCGAGGTCGCCGGCCCCGGCTTCGTGAACCTCCACCTGTCGCCGGGATGGCTCCACGACACGCTCACCGAGGTGGTGGGCGAAGGCGAGCAGGGATACGCGCGAAACGAGCTCGGGGGCAACGAGAAGGTCCAGATCGAGTTCATCTCGGCCAACCCCACCGGCCCGCTCCACGTGGGCAACGGATGGTGGGGTGCCTACGGCGACGCCATGGGCCGGGTCATGACGCGATGTGGGTGGGAGGTCCGTCGCGAGTACTACGTCAACGACACCGGAGGCCAGATCCGTGTGCTCGGCGAGAGCCTCCTGGCCCGGCGCCGCGGCGAGGCCGTCCCCGAAGCGGGCTACCAGGGCAAGTACGTGACCGAGCTCGCCACGCACTACGACGGCCCCGAGGAGCTCGAGGCGGCCGGGAGGTGGGCGGCGCAGCGCATCCTCGCCAACATCCAGACGACGCTCGCCCGCCTCGGCATCGTCTTCGACGACTGGTACAGCCAGGCGTCAGTGGAGGAGAGCGGTGCGGTCCGAGACACGATCGAGCTCCTGGCCGGCAAGGGGCTCGTGGACGAGCAAGACGGTGCGGTGTGGTTCCGGTCTTCGCGGCTCGGGGACAGCCGTGACCGCGTGCTCGTGAAGTCGAACGGCGACGCCACGTATCTCGCCGGCGATCTCGCCTATCACCGGGACAAGTTCCTCCTCCGCCACTTCGACCGCGTCATCGACATCTTCGGCGCCGACCACGCCGGCCAGGTGAAGAGCCTCACCCTCGGGGTCCAGGCCATGGGGGTCGACGCCGGCCGGCTCGAGGTGAAGATCGGCCAGATGGTGTCGCTCGTCCAGGGCGGAGAGGCCGGCCGCATGTCGAAGCGGGCCGGCAACGTCGTGGAGCTCGACGAACTGATCGACGACATCGGAGCCGACGCCACCCGGCTGCTCTCTCTCATGTCCTCGCTCGATCAGGCGGCGGTGCTCGACCTCGACCTGGTGCGGAGCCAGTCGATGGAGAACCCCGTCTACTACGTGCAGTACGCCCATGCCCGCATCGCCTCGATCGAACGCCGACGCGCCGAACGGGGCATCGAGTTGCTCCCCCTCGGCGAGGTGGACCTCTCCCTCCTCGCGCACGACCGGGAGCTCGAGCTCTTGCGCAGTCTCGAAGAGCTCCCCGATGTCGTGGCCGAGGCCGGCCGGGACCGGGCGCCGCACAAGGTCACCGCCTGGGTGCGGAGTCTGGCCGGCACCTTCCACGGCTTCTACCACGACTGCCCGGTGCTGGCCGAGACGGTCGGCACCGATCTGACCCAGGCCCGGCTGTGGCTCGTCGAGGCGGCGCGCGTGGGTCTCGCCATCGGCCTCGACACGCTCGGGGTGAGCGCACCGGACTCGATGTAGCAGTCGGGTCGTCCCCGCCTCCCACCCCGCCGGCTCCCCGCCGCGCCGCGCCCGACCCCGTCGGGCGGCGACGGGGTCGTGAGTAGCCTTTCCCCATGGACGACCTGGTCGATGTCGGTGCCACGCCGCCCCACCGAGGTGCGCCTGCCGGGGGGCGCGACGGAGGTCCGGCGCTCGGTCCCGACGAGGGTCCGGTGCAGCGCGAGCTGCTCCCCATGACGGCCGAGGTCGGGACCGACGGCAGCCTGGCGGTGGGGGGAGTGGGCCTCCTCGAGCTGGCCGAGCGATTCGGGACCCCGCTGTTCGTCTACGACGAAGAGCATCTCCGGGTCCGTTGCCGGGAGGCCGTCGACGCGTGGGGAGACGGCGTCGCCTACGCCACCAAGGCGTTCCTGTGCCTGGCCATGGCCAAGCTCGCCCACGAAGAGGGGATGTGGCTGGACGTCTCCACCGGCGGCGAGCTGCACGTCGCCCTCTCGGCCGGTGTGCCCGCGGCGCGTCTGGTCCTGCACGGCAACAACAAGTCCGAGCCCGAACTGGCCCGCGCCCTCTCCGTTGGCGTCGGTCGCATCGTCCTCGATTCCTTCGACGAGATCGACCGCCTGGCTCGGCTGGCGCCGGCCCCCGCCCCCGCCGCCGAGGGCCGGAGCGCCGACGGTCGGCAGGCCGTGATGCTCCGGGTGACGCCGGGGGTCGAGGCGCACACCCACGATTTCGTTCGGACGGGACAAGAGGACTCGAAGTTCGGGTTCGGTCTGGCCTCGGGTGCGGCTTCCCAGGCCGTGGCGCGGGTGCGGGCGCTGCCGGGGCTCGACCTCGTGGGGATCCACGCCCACATCGGGAGTCAGGTGTTCAGGGTCGACTCGTTCGCCCAGGAGGTCGAGGCCCTGGCCGGTTTCTTCTCACCCCTGGGGCTCACCGAGCTGTGCGTGGGGGGTGGCCTCGGGGTCCCCTATGTGGCCCGGGAGACCGCACCTTCGCTCTCGCAGTGGGCGCAGACGGTGCACGACGCGTGCCGGAGCGCCGGGATCCCCGCCGAGACCCGGGTCACGGCCGAGCCCGGCCGCTCCATCGTGGCCGCGGCGGGAGTGACCCTGTATCGGGTGGGGACGATCAAGGAGCTCCCGGGAGTGCGGACCTACGTCGCCGTCGACGGTGGCATGAGCGACAATCCCCGGCCCGTGCTCTACGGCAGCGGGTACGAGACGTTCCTCCCACGTCAACCCACCGCGCTCCGTCCCTTGACGGCGAGAGTCGTCGGCAAGCACTGCGAGTCCGGCGACATCGTCGTGGCCGACGCCCGCCTCCCCGCCGATGTGGTGGTGGGCGACGTCCTGGCCACCCCCGTCACCGGCGCCTACGGCTACTCGATGGCTTCGAACTACAACAAGGTGCCCCGACCCGGCGTCGTGTTCGTGGCCGAGGGCGAGGCCCGTGTCGTGGTGCGGCGCGAGACCGACGACGACCTGATCCGTCTCGACGGGTGAGCCCAGGGCGAACGCCCCACGATGTGCGGAGCCCGATCGCCGGTGGGCGGTAGCGTGAACCGATGGTGAGGACACAGCGCGGCCCGACGGCCCGGCCCCGCGATGGCGGGGACGCGGCCGTCCGCGTGGCGGTTCTCGGCTGCGGAAACGTCGGCGGTGCCCTCGTCGCCCTCCTCCTCGAAGACGCCGATGCCATCGCCGCCCGCTCGGGCGTGCACCTCGAGCTCGTCGGGGTCGCCGTGGCGGACCCCTCCCGGGCACGGCCCGGGGTGCCGGCCCAGTTGATCACCGGGGACGCCAAGGAGCTCGTCAACGACGAGCGGGTGGACGTGGTGGTCGAGCTGATCGGTGGAGTCGACCCGGCTCGGGCTCTGGTCGAAGCCGCCCTCGGCGCCGGGAAGTCGGTGGTGACGGGGAACAAGGAGCTGATCGCCGCCCACGGGACGGCGTTGGCACGAGCAGCGGCGTCGGCCGGGGTCGATCTGCTCTACGAAGCAGCCGTGGCCGGAGCCATCCCCCTCATCCGCCCCTTGCGGGAATCGCTGGCCGGAGAACGGGTCCATCGCGTCATGGGCATCGTCAACGGGACCACCAACTACATCTTGACGACGATGTCGGAGGAGGGTGTCTCCTACGCCGAGGCCCTGACCGAGGCCCAGCGACTCGGGTACGCGGAGCGTGACGCCAGCGCCGATGTCGACGGGCACGACGCGGCATCGAAGGCGGCCATCCTCGCCACCCTGGCCTTTCGCTGTGATGTGGTCGCCGACGACGTGCCCCGCGAAGGCATCGCCACCGTCGATCCCGTGGACATCTCCTTCGCCGACCGTCTGGGCTACGTCGTGAAGCTGCTGGCCGTCCTCGAACGGACGGGCGGCTCGGAGCGGTCAGCCGGAGGTGACGTGCCGGAGATCTCCGTGCGCGTCCACCCGGCCATGCTGCCCCGCACCCACCCGCTCGCCGCGGTCCGAGGGGCGTTTAACGCCGTGTTCATCGAGGGCGACACCGCCGGCGAGCTCATGCTCTACGGCCAGGGTGCGGGCGGGAGGCCGACGGCCTCGGCGGTGCTCGGAGACCTCATCGACGCCGCCCATCACCTCCACACCGGGGCGGCGGCCCGTTTCGTGCCCCGCGTGCGTCCCAACTTCCGGCCCACCGACGACCTTCGCTGTGCCTGGTACCTGAACATCGACGTCGCCGACCGTCCCGGGGTCCTGGCCGCGGTGGCCCAGCTGTTCGGCGACAACGGCGTTTCGATCCGGTCTATGGAACAGGTGGGCCTCGGTGACGAAGCCCGGTTGATCTTCCTGACGCATGTGGCGCGCGAAGGGGATGTGCAACGTACCCTGTCGGGCCTGCGAAGCCTCGATGTCGTGGACCATGTCGGCGGCGTCCTGCGCGTGATGGGCGACGAGGAAGGGACCTAGCGCGCCATGGGATGGCGAGGAGTCATCGAGACGTACCGGGACCTGCTCCCGGTGACGAGCGACACGCCGGTGGTCACGCTCCTCGAGGGAGGGACGCCGTTGCTCGAAGCCCCGCGCCTGTCCGCCCGAGTCGGGGCCCGGGTCTGGTTGAAGCTCGAAGGACAGAACCCCACGGGCTCGTTCAAGGACCGGGGGATGACCATGGCCATCTCCAAGGCCTTGGAAGAGGGGGCCAAGGCTGTCGTGTGCGCGTCGACGGGCAACACCTCTGCATCGGCAGCCGCCTACGCGGCGCGGGCCGGCATGACCTGCGGGGTGCTGATCCCCGAGGGATACATCGCCCTGGGCAAGCTGGCCCAGGCCCTCGTGCACGGGGCGAAGGTCATCCAGGTGCGCGGGAACTTCGACGAGCTGCTCACCATGGTGCGTCGCCTGGGTGAGAAGGCTCCCGTGACCGTCGTCAACTCGGTGAACCCCTACCGCATCGAGGGTCAGAAGACCGGAGCCTTCGAAATTGTGGACGAGTTGGGGGATGCCCCCGACGTCCATTGCATCCCCGTCGGCAACGCCGGGAACATCACGGCCTACTGGCGCGGCTACCTCGAATACCGTGACGCGGGCCACTGCACAAAACTCCCGCGCTTGTTCGGCTTCCAGGCCGCCGGATCCGCCCCCATCGTCGAGGGCCACCCCATCGAACATCCCGAGACGGTGGCGACGGCCATCCGTATCGGGAACCCGGCGTCCTGGTACGGGGCCACCGCGGCGGCGAGTGAGTCGGGAGGTGCCATCGAAGCGGTCACCGACGACGAGATCCTCGCCGCCTACCGTTTCCTGGCGTCCGAAGAGTCGGTCTTCTGCGAGGCCGCCTCGGCGGCGTCGGTGGCCGGACTGATCAAGGTGGGGGCACCGCCGGGTTCCAACGTTGTGTGCGTGTTGACGGGCCACGGACTGAAGGACCCCGACCTGGCGATCAGCCAGATCTCGGTGCCCACCGCCGTCGAGCTCGACTACGGCGCCGTCATCGGCGCGCTGGGGCTCTAGCAGGCCCGGTCCGAGGGTGGCGTGCCCCGAGGAGGGCGCGCCGCACCGGGCCGGCCGCGAGGACCTGTGGTCCGCGCCACGTTTTCGGTGCCCGACGGGAACAACGCCGACGGCTGCGGGGTTGTTGCCTACGAGCCCCGGTGTCCGGTACCATATGGGCACCGCCGCTCCCCAGTATCCTCTGGGCGTCGCGGGCGACAGGCTTTCGAAGCCGGGGTCGCCAGGCGGTGCTCCGACGGTGACTTGTTGGAGAGGCGGGGGCTTGACGTGAAATCGCGCCAGGCGCCTTTATCCTCTGTTCCGTGTCCCTTGGCGTCCAGGCTCACCGAGCCGAGAACGGGGACGCAACCTAGCGAGGTGACTGATGACTGCAGAGCAACAGCTCGAGCGGTCCGTACTCGAACGAAAAGAACGCGAAGAGCTTCGGGCGATCGCCCAGGCGATGTCGCTCGACACCAATTCGCGCAGCAAAAAGGCCGACATCATCGACCAGATCCTGCGCGCCGCGGGGGTCGAGGTGTCGTCGGGTTCCGCCGGGAGCGCCAACGGGAGCTCCGCCGCGCCCGCCCGGGCCCGTGGTGCGAGCCGAAGCGCGGCGGCCGACGGTGAGCCCGAGGGCATCGAGCTCGACGGCGATGCCAGCAATGGGACCGGGCCCGGACACGAAGGTGCCAACGGCAGCGCCAGGTCCTCGGCTGCGTCTGTCTCCTCGGCCTCCTCGGGTGGATCCCAGGATGAGGACCCGCCCGGGACAGAGGCGTCGGACCCCGCCTCGGAGCGGTCCACCGGTGAGTCCGCGGGTGATCAATCCTCGGCGGAACGCGACGGGGCCGGCCCGGCGGTGGATCGTGTGTCCAACGCGCCACGCCAGGGTGGAGGCCAGAACCAGAACCGTCAGCCCATGCAGCAGGGTGGCAATGCCAATGAGCCCGGCAATCGCCGGGGACGACGCCGGCGCGGCCGCGAGCGCACGCCCGGCGGTGGCGGTGGCGGTGGCGGTGGTGAGCGCGAGCTTCAGGGAGGCGGGCAAGAAGCCCAGTACTCCGGCGAGCTCATCCCCGTGAGCGGCCTGCTCGACCTGCGCGACGAAGGGTATGGGTTCCTGCGGGCCGAGGGATACCTGCCGAGTTCGAAAGACGTCTACATCTCCATCAGCCAGGCCCGCCGCTTCGCCATGCGCCGCGGTGACTTCGTCGAAGGTGCGTGCCGCCCCGCGGCGTCGAACGAGAAGTTCCCGGCGCTCATCCGCATCGACTCCGTGAGCGGACTTGCGCCCGATGAAGCCCGGAACCGCCCTCGGTTCGAGGACCTCACGCCGCTGTTCCCCGACGAGCGGCTTCGGCTCGAGACGACCGGGTCGGCGGAATTGACCACCAGGATCATCGATCTGCTCTCGCCCATCGGCAAGGGTCAGCGCGGGATGATCGTGTCGCCCCCCAAGGCCGGCAAGACGACGATCCTGAAGCAGATCGCCCACTCGATCGAGGCCAACAACCCCGAGGTGCACCTGATCGTCCTCCTCGTCGACGAGCGACCCGAAGAGGTCACCGACATGCGCCGCTCGGTCAAAGGCGAGGTGGTGGCCTCCACGTTCGACCGGCCCTCTGACGAGCACACCGCCATCGCCGAGCTCACGATCGATCGGGCCAAGCGACTCGTCGAGCTGGGGAGGGACGTGGTCATCGTGCTCGATGGCATCACGCGCCTCGCTCGGGCCTACAACCTGGCCGCACCGGCCACGGGCCGGATCATGTCCGGTGGGGTCGACTCCGGCGCCCTGTACCCCCCGAAGAGGTTCTTCGGTGCGGCTCGGAACATCGAGGAAGGCGGTTCCCTCACCATCCTCGCCACCGCCCTGGTGGAGACGGGCTCGAAGATGGACGAGGTGATCTTCGAAGAGTTCAAGGGGACCGGCAACATGGAGATCCGCCTGGACCGGCGCCTGGCCGAGCGACGCCTCTACCCGTCGATCGACGTCAATGCCAGCTCCACCCGCCACGAGGAGCTCCTGTTCGATCGGGGGCAGCTCCAGCAGGTCTGGAAGCTGCGCCGGGTGCTCAACGCCCTGGCTGCGGACGGGAGCGCGGCGGCTGGGCTCGAGCTGCTCATGGACAAGATCCGGAGCACCAAGAGCAACGACGAGTTCCTGGCCGAGATCGCCAAGGGCCCCACGCCGGCCTGAGCCCCCGTGCCGAGGTGACGGGGCCCGAGGCCCCGACCCGACCCGACCCGGCGGCCAGACCCCTAGAATGGAGGAATCATGAAGGCCGACATTCACCCCTCCTACGTGGACGCCTCGGTGCGCTGCTCCTGCGGCAACACCTTCGCGACCCGATCGACAAAGGCAGAGCTCCACGTCGAGCTGTGCAACGAGTGCCACCCGTTCTTCACGGGCAAGCAGAAGCTGGTCGACTCCGGTGGTCGGGTCGAGCGCTTCCAGCGCCGCTACGGCCAACGGGGCTCGCGGTCCAAGGCCAAGCGCGCCTGACTCAGCCCGACGAGCTCCTGACCGACTGAGCTCGTCACGCCGCCGTAGGCGGCGGAGGGGTCTGTAACGCGTCGGTACCCTGGTGCCATGGACCCCGAACGGCTCGCGGCGTGGGAGCAGGAGTACCAAGAGGTGCTCGATGCCCTGAGCGACCCCGCCGTCGTCGCGGACCGGGCCCGACTGCGCGACACCTCACGCCGCCACAAGGACCTCGAGGCGCTCCTGACCGTGGCCCGGCGGCTCAGCCAGGCGCAAGAGAACATGGCCACCGCTCGTCAGATGCTGACCGAGGCGTCGGGCGAGGATCGCGACGTGGTCAACGCCGAAATCGAGCGGGCTGCATCTGAGACCGCGGAGCTCGAGGAACAGCTGAGCCTGATGCTGCTCCCGAAGGATCCCAACATCGGCCGCAACGTCATCGTCGAGATCCGCGGTGCCGAAGGTGGTGAAGAGGCGAACCTGTTCGCCAAAGACCTGTTCGAGATGTACCGGCGCTACGCAGAGCAACACGGGTGGCGCCTCGAGGTCCTGTCCTCGGACCCGTCGGACCGTGACGGTCTCAACGAAGTGACCTTCATCGTGAAGGGCCCCGACGCCTGGTCGCGCCTGAAGCACGAGGGGGGCACGCACCGGGTCCAACGGGTACCGGTGACCGAGTCCCAGGGTCGGATCCACACCTCGGCCGCCACGGTCATGGTGCTTCCCGAGGCGGACGAGGTCGAGGTGTCCATCGACCAGGCTGACCTGCGGGTCGACGTGTTCCGGTCGACGGGCCCTGGGGGCCAGTCGGTGAACACGACGGACTCGGCGGTGCGCATCACCCACCTCCCCACCGGCATCGTCGTCTCCATGCAGGACGAGAAGAGCCAGATCCAGAACCGCGCCCGCGCCCTGCAGGTGCTGCGGGCCCGGTTGCTCAAGCTCGAACAGGACCGCGTCGCCGCCGAACAGTCAGAGCAACGTCGCAGCCAGGTCGGGGGAGGGAGCCGGTCCGAGAAGATCCGGACCTACAACTTCAAGGAGAACCGCGTGACCGACCATCGCGTCAAGCTCACCCTCCACAAGCTCGACCGTGTCCTCGAAGGAGATCTCGACGAGATCGTGGACGCCCTGATCGCCGACGAGCGTCGACGGGCGTGACGCGGGCCGGTCCTGGAGTGGCGTCCCAGAGTGTGCGCGACCTTCTGGGCGCGACCTGCGCCGCCCTGGGGTCCGCGCAGGAGTCGCGATGGATGGTGGCGCATGTCGCGGGACTGCGCGCCGGAGACCTGGTGGCGAGATCCGACGTCGTGGTGGCGCCGGAGGTGTCGGATGCCGTCGCGGACATGGTGCAACGGCGCCTGTCGGGGGAGCCCCTGCAGTACGTGCTCGGCACCTGGGATTTTCGGGGCGTGGAAGTGCGCGTCGACCCGCGTGTCCTCATCCCGCGCCCCGAGACCGAGCAGGTGGTGGGGGTGGCGCTCGAGGAGCTGTTGTCCCCGGCCACGGGCCTGGCGCCGGGCGCCCCGCTGGTGGCCGCCGATCTCGGGACCGGGTCGGGCGCGATCGCGCTGGCCCTCGCTTCGGAGCTCGACCCGTCTCGGCTCTTCGAGGTGTGGGCGACCGACATCTCGGTGGGCGCTCTCGAGCTGTGCACCGAGAATCTCGCCGCGCTGGCGCGGCACGACCCGTTGGCGGCCGCCCGGGTCCGGGTGGCCCGGGGCTCGTGGTTCGAGGCCCTTCCCGCCGAGGTGGCCGGAGCGCTCCATCTGGTCGTGTCCAACCCGCCCTACGTCTCGGCGGCGGAATGGGAGGTGCTCGAGGCCGGGGTCCGCGACTACGAGCCGGTCGGGGCGCTCGTCCCCGGCCCCACCGGCCTCGAGGCCATCGAAGTGCTCTTGGAAGAGACGCCCCGCTGGCTCGCCCCCGGGGGGAGCCTCGTGGTGGAACTGGCCCCGGCCCAGGCCGAGGCGGTGCGCAGGCGAGCCACCGACCTCGGCTTCGACCGGGTCGAGGTCCGTGACGACCTGGCCGGTCGACCGCGCATGCTCGTGGCCCGGTCCTCGCCCCGGTGACGCAGTGACGCCCCGAGCCGCCGATGCCTCTGGGGGTGCCGGGGGCGACCCCGAGGGCCGGGACCCGACCGACCCGGGATCGGGAGGGTTCGAGGATGCGGTGGCCGCCCTGCGCGCCGGGGCCGTCGTGGCCATCCCCACCGACACCGTCTACGGGCTGGCCGTCGATCCCACTCGCCCGGGAGCCACCGACGCGTTGTTCGCACTCAAAGCCCGGCCCGCGTCGCTCGACCTGCCGGTCCTGGTGGGATCGGTCGACCAGGCCGACGCCCTGGCCGGGCCGGGAGGCCTCTCACCGACGGCCCGACGCCTGGCGCAGGCGTTCTGGCCGGGGGCTCTCACCGTGGTGGTGCCCCGTCGGCGTGGTCTCGACTGGGCTCTCGGCGCCGGTGTCGGGACCATCGGACTGCGGCTTCCCGATCACCGCGTGGCTCGAGCCCTTTGCAACGGCGTCGGTGCCCTGGCCACCACGAGTGCCAACCTCCACGGTGAGGCGCCGTGCACCGATGCCGCCTCGGTGGCGCGCGTCTTCGGCTCGCGGGTGGTGGTGGTCGACGGCGGTCGCTGTGCCGGGGCGACGTCGACGGTGGTCTCGGTGCTCGACGACACCCCGCGGTGCCTACGAGAGGGTGCGGTGCCCTGGGCCGACGTGGCGGCTGTGCTCGGGGTCGGTTGAGCGGCGTCGACCACACGACAGAGCGGGTCCGGGATCCCTCGGGTGTGGCAGGCTCACACCTGGCAATCGGGCCGTGGCGGATGTGGGCCCGAACGAGATGTGGGACGAATGAAAGGGGCAACGATGTCAGCGGATCACGAGGCGACGGTGCGGGCCTTCTTCGGTGCCTGGGTCGAGCGCGATCCCGGGCGGCTCACCGCTTTCTTCGCCCCCGACGGCACCTGGAGTGAGGCGAACCGCGACGCGGCCAAGGGCCCCGACGAACTCCGCCCCGTCTTCGAGCTTCAGACCGGTTTCGCCTCGGACTTCTCCTTCGAGTTCAAGAGGTTGGAAGTGGTGGGCGACACGGTCTTCACCGAGCGTGTCGACCGGTTCGTGATCAATGACACCCCGATGGCGGTGCCCGTCGCGGGGATCTTCGACTTCGACGGCGACGGGCTGATCGCGTCGTGGCGGGACTACTACGACTGGTCACTTCTGGAGGCTCAGCTCCTGGCGGCCGGCGTCGACCTCAGCGGCGTCGACGACATCTGACGATCCGTCGTCATCGGCCCCAGGCACCACGCCTCGGGCCCGACTGACGGCATGACGTCGAATTCGCCGCCGGGCCCGTCGCCGGGTTACCGGAGCTCGGCTCGGCCCCCGGCCCCCAGGCGCGCCTTGCGGCCGCACCCTTCCTCCGCCATCAGGCTCCGCATGTCGTCGCCATCGGAGATGTTCCCCCACGTCCGGTGCTCGTCCGGGGTGAGCAGGGCCACGATGGCGAGCTCGGGCTCCCCCTCGCGGTCGTGCACCACGGTGTAGGACTCGATGGTGGCGTCACCCTCGAAATCCGCGGCCGGGGTGCGTTGGGGCCCGGCGTCCACGGCGTCCTGAGGACTCTCGTGACGGAACCCCGAGGCGGGCGGCGTGGTCGACCACACGCCGACGGCGTGTTTGGTGCAGTACCACCCCAGTCCCGTCACGAGGCCGAGAGAACCCGGATCAGCGCGCAGACGCTCGGCCATCGCCGCGATGGAATGGCTCACATAGTTGTTCCCCGGACCGCCGGCGAACCCGAGCCCACCGGTGACGGTGAGAGAACGGCCCGGATCGTCGAGGGCGAGCCCCAGCTCGCGCGCGGCGATCTGCACGGCGCACGGGAAGCACGAGTACAGGTCGACGTGCGCGATGTCGTCGATCCCGACGCCGGCGAGTGACAGGGCCCCCTTGCCGGCGGCCGCGATGGCGGGCGACGACCGCAGGTCTTGGCGGTGCGAGAGGAACCAGTGGTCGTGCGCGTCGGCTCCTGCCACGGGAAAGACCCAGCGGTCTTCGGCCACCCCCGCCCGGCGCGCCGCGTCGACCGAGCACAGGATCAGCGCCGCGCCCTGGTCGACGCGATCGTTGGCGTTCATCAGCTTGGGGTAGGGGAACGACACCATGCGGTTGGAGATCGTGACGGTCCGGATCTCCTCGGGGGTCCGAGGTTGGCGCGACCAGGCATAGGGATTGGTCGCCGCCACCGACGAGAAGCGTGCCCAGAGTTCCGAGACGGCCCGCTGGTGCTCTTCGATCGTCCGCCCCGATTCGGCGCGCAGCGCATTCTCGAACAGCGGAAAGACGCGCAGCGGTCGGTCGAGTCCCCGGGCTGCTTCGATCTCGGTGACCGGGACACGGTCGGTGCCCAGCATGACCGGGGGTGCCGTGTCGTCGGGCTGCGTCGTCCACGCCAGGGTCGGGCGTTGCGGGTCGCGCCGGGCGGCCAGGCGGGTGTAGGTGCACTCGGCCCCGGTGATGAGCGCGACCTCGAGCTCTCCCGCCGCGATCAGAAGCGCCGTCTGGTTGACGACGGTCTGGGGGTTGTTCCCCCCGATGGCGGTGAGCGCCAGCTCGTGCGGCGCGATCCCGAGGCGCTGCGCCACGAGCAGGCCCGGATTGGCGTAGCGCCAGCTCAAGGGGACCATCACCCGGAGGGACTGGGTTCGGTCCAAAAGGGCCCGGCCGATCCCCCCGGGGCCACAGTCCTCGGCCGCCGCGCGCAGTGCCCTCGCCATGAGCTCGACCGGTTCGGCCCGCTCGGTGATCGCCACCTCGGGGTCTCGGCGCTCGGTGACCTGACCCACCCCCACCAGCACCGGCGTGTGAGGGTCGAGGGCCACGGGGGCCGAGCGTAGCTTTCGGGGTCGGGGGAGCCCCCAGGCCGGCGCGGGGCCCTCGGTATGCTTCGGCGATGCGTATCGCGGTCGGTTTCGGCCACGTCGGCCACCCCCCGAACGAGCTCCCCGGAGGTGCCCGGCCGAGCCGGGGCACGAATTCGTCGATCCCGCCACGTCTGCCGAGGACGAGGTCGAACGCGACGCAGTGCGAGAGAGGACCGAGATGACCGATGCACGTGACGGCGCCGGCCGGGCGTCGTCCCCCTTCGACGAATGGCTCGCCGACGATCCCGAGGTCATGGCGCTGTTGGGTGATGAGATCGACCGCCAGTCCACGACGCTGCAGCTGATCGCCTCGGAGAACTTCACCTCGACCGCGGTCTTGGCCGCCTCGGGATCGGTGCTCACCAACAAGTACTCCGAGGGATATCCCGGTCGCCGGTACTACGGCGGGAACCGGGTCATCGACGAGGTGGAGAACCTCGCTCGCGACCGGGCCAAGGCGCTGTTCGGGGCGGAGCACGCCAACGTCCAGCCCCATGCCGGGGCCACCGCCAACCTGGCGGTGTACCAGGCCCTGCTCGAGCCCGGGGACACCGTCCTGGCCATGAGCCTGGACCACGGGGGTCACCTCACCCACGGCTCGCCGGCGAGCATCACGAGCAAGATCTGGCACTTCGTCGCCTATGGGGTGACGCCGGCCTCGGGTGACCCTTCGGCGCCGGGTGAGACGATCGACTTCGACGAGGTCGCCGAGGTCGCCAAACGTGAACGCCCCAAGCTCATCGTCGCCGGTGCCACGGCCTATCCCCGGCTCATCGACGCCCAGCCGTTCCGGGAGATCGCCGATGCCGTGGGGGCCCTCTTGATGTTCGACATCGCCCATCCGGCCGGACTGGTGGCCGGCGGCGTCCACCCGAACCCCGTCGGCGTGGCGGACGTGGTGACGCTCACCACGCACAAGACCCTGCGGGGGCCACGGGGTGGGGCGATCCTCTGCGATCAAGGCTTCGCCAAGGCCATCGACTCGGCTGTCTTTCCCGGCCTCCAAGGTGGTCCGCTCGAGCACGTCATCGCGGCCAAAGCGGTGGCCTTCCGAGAAGCGTCGCTGCCGTCGTTCCGCGACTACGCCAGCAAGGTGGTCGCCAACGCGCGCGCCCTGGCCCTGGCCCTGGCGGCGGAGGGGTTCCGGCTCGTCTCGGGAGGGACCGACAACCATCTCATCCTGATCGACCTCCGCCCCTTCGACGCCGAGCTCACCGGCAAGGAGGCGCAAGAGGTCCTCGACCGGGCCGGGATCACCCTGAACCGCAACACCATCCCCGACGATCCCCGCTCGCCCTTTGTGACCTCGGGGCTGCGGCTCGGGAGTGCCGCCCAGACGACGGCGGGCATGGGGCCCCAGGAGATGGCCCGCATCGGGGCGTTGATCGGCCGCGCCCTGCGCCAGCGCGCCGACGAGTCGGTGTTGCGGGAGGTGCGCGGCGAGGTGCTCGAGCTGTGCGATGGGTTCCCTCCCTACCCGCAGCTCGTCAGGAGGCCCGCGTTGGGCAGTCCGACCGGAGGCCGCTGAGGTCGTGCCACCTCTCGGGGCATACCTGGTGGTGGCGGCGGTGGCGGCGGTGGGCACGTTCGTGGCGATGTTCCCGATCCGCTACCTGGCCACCCGCCTCCATTTCGTGGTGGAGCCCGACGAGCTTCGTGTCCATGCCCGGGTGACCCCCTACGGGGGTGGCATCGCCATGTTCCTGGCATTCCTGGTGGCGATCCTGGTGGCGTCCCAGCTGGGACAGCTGCACGGGCTCTTCGCGGGGTCCTCCGAACCGCTCGGCCTGGTGCTCGGCGCCGCAGTCATCTTCGGCGTGGGGTTCATCGACGACCTCAGGGAGATGTCGGCGCCCGCCAAGATGGCCGGGCAGGTCCTCGCCGCGATGATCCTCGTCTTCCTGGGCGTGACCATGTTCCAGTTCAAGATCCCCTTCGTGGGCTTCTACGTGCTCTCGCCCGACGTGACGCCGCTTCTGACCGCGTTGTGGGTCATCGTGATCACCAACGCCGTGAACCTCATCGACGGGCTCGACGGGCTCGCCACCGGCATCGTGGCCATCGCGTCGGGGGCCCTCGCCATCTACGGCCTGCGCCTCATCTTCTTGGGGGAGCTCCCCGCCGACAATCTGGGACCGTTGGTGGCGGTGGTGGCCTTCGGGGTGTGCATGGGCTTCTTGCCCCACAACCTGCATCCCGCCCGAGCGTTCATGGGCGATGCCGGCGCCTTATTCCTCGGCCTCCTCCTGGCGGCGTCGACGATGCTGATCGGGGGGCGGACCCCTGACATCAGCGGCCAGACCTACTTCTTCTATGCACCGCTGTTCATCCCGGTGTTCATCCTGGGCGTGCCCATCGCCGACATGGCCTTTGCCTTCATCCGACGTACCGCCAAGGGCACCGGGTTCCACACCCGGGACATGAACCACGTCCATCACCGTCTCTTGCGCCTCGGCCACGGCCCTCGCCGCACGGTCGCCATCTTGTGGGCCTGGACGGCGGTGCTCTCCGCCTTCTTGCTGTATCCCCTCTTCGACAAGAAGGGCAACGCCGTCATCCCCTTCGGAGTCATCGTCCTCGGGCTTGCGCTGTACACGCTGTTCCATCCGGGCCTGCGCAAGGACACGGCCAACGGCAACGGCGCGGAGAAGACCAAGGCCCCCGCCGGGCACGGCGTCACATCCGAGGCCTCCCGAACCGGCGCTCCGTTGGAGGGATTGGCGGTCGGGGGAGTCCAGGAAAACGGCGAAATCGGGGAGAAAGCCGGCAACGGGATCAGGGCCGGCGGGGGCGATGTGCCCCGCACCGTGACTCCGGTCACCCACGTCGCTTCCCGAGTCAAGGACCTCCCCTAGGGCCGAGATCTCTTTGCAGGGCGCAAATAGTGGCTGGCTCAGGCCCGTTTTGCCGCGCTCGGGGGGTGGATGCGAAGATTGTGGTGTGCGCTTCCCGCTCCCAGTCGGCTCCGATGAACGGACCCGGGCCATGGTTGCAGTCGGTGCAAGCGCCGGGCACACCGAGTGACCTCGGGCCAGCCCAGGCAATGCACGGCACCTGCCCTCTGAGCGACGCGCGCCAAGCGAGAGGACGTGGAGGAGAAGCCCCCGCCGAGGGTCTTCGATCTCATGACCATCGGCTTGGCATCGGCGTTGATGATCGGCATCGCGCTGGGCGTCGGCCTGGCCATCGACGCCTGGCTGCACACGAGCCCCATCGGCACGCTGATCGGGCTGGCCGTCGGGATCACCTCGGCCGTCGGCGCCACGGTGCACCAGATCCGCAAGCTCCTGTAGTCGAGGGCCGCGTCGCACCGGGGTGGGCGCGCCCCGGTCGGGTAGGCATGCCGTGATGGTCAACCTCTTCTCGAGCTTCTCGGTCCCCCAGATCTCGACGGTCGCCCGGCGCACGGCCCTGGTCTCGATGGGAGTAGGGGCGGGCGCGCTCGCCATCGGTGTCGTCGCCGGGTACCCGCTCGTCGGTCTCGGGATCTGCCTGGGTTTGGCCATGGCGCTGGTCAACTTCCGTCTCATCTCGCGCGCCACGGTCAAGGCGGCGGGATCCGCAGACGAGAACAAGCGGAGGCCGTTGGTGTTCAACACGCTCGGTCGGCTCGGGGTGATCAGCGTCATCGCCTTGGGCATCACCTTCTTCGTCGAGCAGCTCGGCTTCGGGACGCTGATCGGCCTGGCCGTCTTCCAGTTCTCGTTGCTCGCCAACGTGGTCGTCTCGATGCTTCGCAACCCCCTCATGGGCGACTCGACCATGGGAACGCCCTTCGTGGACAACGAGGACGGATGACCGGCGTCATCCACCTCCTGGCGTCCGACATCAACGTCGGCACGCACGTCCAGCGCGACGGCCTCGACCTGGACACGATCTGGTCGACGGTCGTCGCCATGATCATCGTCATCGCCATGGGTCTCTACCTGCGGGCGAAGGCGACCAGCGGGGTACCGGGGAAACTGCAGCTCACCTGGGAGATGGGGGTCGATGCGGTCCGGACCCAGGTGGAAGGCACCATCGGCCCCCGGGGGGCGGCCGTGGTGCCCCTGGCGGTCACACTCTTCGTCTTCATCCTCGTCGCCAACTGGTTCTCGGTCCTGGGCATCGGATCGGAGATCGAGTGGATCGCGCCTCCGACCAGCGACATCAACGTCACTCTCGCCCTGGCGCTGATCGTGATCATCCCGGTGCACATCGCCTCGATCCGGGCTCGGGGGGTCGTCGGCTACGTCCGGCACTACGTGAGCCAGCCCTTTCCCAAGGCGTTGTTCCCGGTCAACATCTTCATCAACGGGGTCGAAGAGATCGCCAAGCCGTTGACCCTGGCCCTTCGACTCTTCGGCAACCTCCTGTCGGGCGGGCTCATGCTCGCCCTCATCGCGGCCCTCGGGGTCTGGTCGATCTCGCACGTCCCGATCGGTGACGTCGCCACCATCATCCTCAACCCGGTGTGGAAGGTCTTCGACCTCTTCATCGGGGCCATCCAGGCCTTCATCTTCGCTCTGCTCACGATCCTCTATTTCGACAGCGCCATGAGCGAGGCGCACTAAAGGGGACGACTCCAGGCGCATTTCCCGGACAACGGCCTCTCGGCCATACACAAGATCTCGCGACAACACACACCAAAAGGAGCATCACCAATGTCAGATCCAGGGCTCGACCACGCGATCAGCCTCGCCGGTGCCATGGTCGGCGGTGGCCTGCTGATGGGCGGCGGAGCCGTCGGCGCCGCTATCGGCGACGGACTCGCCGGTAGCCAGACCATTGCCGGCGTAGCCCGGCAACCCGAGGCACAGGGTCGGCTGTTCACGATCATGTTCCTCACGGTCGGTCTCGTCGAGGCCATGTACTTCATCAACCTGGCCTTCACCGCCCTCTTCGTCTTCTCGCTCTACAAGAAGGGTGGTCCCTGATCACGCAGCAGCGCTCGTGTGCTCCGGGCCCGTTGACGCGGGTACGGGGCGACTGGTGTGCCGGGGCCGGCATGCCGACGTGCTCGATCGCCGAGGGCGTCGCGCTCTGTGTCGGCGCCCGACTTCCAACCCAATTCCGAACAGAGGCAGAACGACATGATGGCGAGTAGCAACTTCCTGGTTCCCAACGCGACCCTCATCGTGGAGGTCGTCGCCTTCCTCATCGTCCTGGGCGTGATCGGGAAGTACGTGCTGCCCGTGCTCAACAAGACGCTCGGGGACCGCCAGGAGCTGATCCGTTCGTCGCTCGAAGCGGCCGAGACGGCGCGCGTCGAGGCTGCCGAGGCGAGCCACCAGCGCCAGGAGACCATCGACGCGGCCCGCCGGCAGGCGCAGGAGATCGTAGCGGCGGCCAACAAGGCGGCGGAGCGCATCAAGGCCCAGTCCGAGGAGCGGGGACGACTCGAATACGAACGGCTGGTGGCCAGGGCGGAGGCCGAGATCGCCGGGTCGCGCCAGCGAGCGGTGGACGAGGTCAGCACCAAGGTCGGCGCGCTCGTGATCTCGGTGGCTCGTCAGGTCATCGGTCGAGAGATCGACGAGTCCACCCACCGGTCGTTGATCGACGAGGCGGTCACCGCCTTGCGGGCGTCGGTGGGCACCTCGGTGGGCGGCTCCGACAGCTGACCGTCGGGCCCCATGACGCCTTCCACGACACCGCCGAACCAGGCTGAGCGACAAAGACGACAAAGAGGAGAGAGCAGAGCGTGAAGTTTTCGCTGCGGGGCTACACGACGGCACTTCTGACCGACGTGGCCAGGGACCCGCTCGGCGCGCAGATCGCCGAGGACGTGAACGCCATCGCCCATCTCGTGTCCCGGACCAACGAGCTGGCGGTCGTGCTCACCGACTTCGCCGTGCCCACCTCCGCCCGCAAGGCGGTGCTCCAGGATCTGCTGGCCACGCGGGTCCATCCTCTGGCCCTGAAGATCGTGCTGCGGGCCGTCGACACCGGGCGCGTCGAGGAGCTTCCCACGGTGATCCACGAGCTCTACGAACTGGCCCGCCACATGCACGACCTCCCCCCCGAGGAGCTGAGGGCGGAAGAGCCGATCGTGAGTCGGACGGCGTGGCGCGAATACGTGGCGGGATACGCCGATGCCGTCTTCGAAGACGTCCCCGAGACCTCCGACCTCGAAGAGATCGAGGACGAGCTGTTCCGGTTCGCCCGCGTGGTCGAGTCGACCAACGCGCTGCGCAGCGTGCTCGCCGACACGACCGTGGCCATCGAGAGCCGGGAGCAGATCCTCGACGACCTCCTCCGGGACAAGGTTCGGCCCGCCACCCTCCGACTCGTCAAGGTCACGATCCAGGGACGGGTCCGCGACCTCGCCGCCTCACTGGACTGGCTCGCCGAGCATGCGGCCCGGGCCCGGGGCTGGCGGGTGGCGCGGGTCTATACGGGGCTCCCCATCGACGCCGACGAGCACCGCATCCTGTCCGAAGCCCTGGAACGCCTCACCAGCCAACCGGTGGAGCTGCAGATCCTGGCTGCACCCGAGATTCTGGGCGGCGCCGTGATCCAAATCGGCGATCTTCTCGTCGACTCCAGCGCAGAGCGCCGTCTCGAACAACTGGAAGAAAACCTCCTCAAGCACGAGGGGGCTACCCGAGGAGCACACACCTGATGGCAGAGTTGACGATCAATGCCGACGAGATCGCGGCGGCATTGCAGCGACACGTCACCGAGTACACACCCGAGGTCTCCGCCGAGCAGGTGGGGCGCATCACCGAAGTGGGTGACGGCATCGCTCGGATCAGTGGACTGCCCATGGTGGCGGTGAACGAGCTGCTGGAATTCGAGGACGGAACCCTGGGCATCGCCCTGAACCTCGACGAGGACACGGTGGGTGCCGTCGTCTTGGGCAGTGACGCCCACATCGAAGAGGAGCAGCTGGTGCGCGCCACGGGGCGCATCCTGTCGGTGCCTGTCGGCGACGGGCTCCTCGGTCGGGTCGTGAACCCCCTCGGTGAGCCCATCGACGGGAAGGGCACCATCGCCTCGACCGAGACGCGCCGGCTCGAGGTCCAGGCGCCGGGCATCGTCGCCCGGCAGCCCGTGAAGGAGCCTCTCCAGACGGGGATCAAAGCCATCGACTCCATGACCCCGATCGGTCGGGGTCAGCGCGAGTTGATCATCGGCGACCGCAAGACCGGAAAGACCACGGTGGCCGTCGACACCATCCTCAACCAGAAGGGCCTGGGGGTGAAGTGCATCTACGTCGCCATCGGCCAGAAGGGGTCGTCGGTGGCCCAGACGGTGGCCACCCTCGAGGCGCACGACGCCATGGAGTACACCGTGGTCGTCTCGGCGCCCGCGTCGGAGCCGGCCCCGTTCAAGTACATCGCCCCCTACGCCGGGTGTGCGATGGGGCAGCACTGGATGGAGAACGGCGAGCATGCCCTCATCGTGTACGACGACCTGTCCAAGCAGGCCGAGGCGTACCGCCAGATGTCGCTGCTGCTGCGCCGGCCTCCGGGCCGTGAGGCCTACCCCGGCGATGTCTTCTACCTCCACAGTCGCCTGCTCGAGCGGGCCGCCAAGCTGTCGGACGAGCGCGGCGGCGGGTCGCTCACGGCACTCCCCATCATCGAGACCAAGGGCGGCGACGTGTCCGCTTACATCCCCACCAACGTGATCTCCATCACCGACGGCCAGATCTACCTCGAATCCGAGCTCTTCTACTCCGGGGTCCGGCCGGCCATCAACGTGGGTATCTCGGTCTCCCGCGTAGGTGGTGCCGCCCAGGTCAAGGCGATGCGCTCGGTGGCGGGGACCCTCAAGATCGACCTCGCCCAGTTCCGCGAGCTCGAGGCCTTCGCCACCTTCGGGTCCGAGCTCGACAAGGTGTCCCAAGCCCAGCTCGATCGGGGATACCGCCTCACCGAGCTGCTGAAGCAGTCCCAGAACGCCCCCATGCCGGTCGAGGAACAGGTCATCGTGATCTACGCGGGCTCCAACGGCTGGGTCGACGACGTGGCGGTGACCGAGGTGCGCCGGTTCGAGGTGGAGCTCCTCGAGTTCATGCGAGCCAACCACCCCGAGATCCTCGACTCCATCCGCAGCACCGGGGCCCTACCCGACGAGTCCGAGCTCAAGGCCGGGCTCCAGGCCTTCAAGGACACCTTCGTCGCGATCGAGGGTGACTGAGCGGTGGCCGGTGGCCAGGAGAAGGTGCTGCGGCGGCGCATCCGCACCGTCCAGTCGACCAAGAAGATCACGCGGGCCTTCGAGCTGATCGCGGCATCCCAGATCGTGCGGGCCCAGAATCGCCTGACCGGGTTCCGCCCCTACCTGAAGGGGATCACCGAGATCCTCGCCGAGGCGGCGGCCGATGCGGGGCACACCGCCGGCAGGGTGCTCGGTGTGCCCGAATCGCCGCAGCGCGTCCTGGTGTTGGCGGTCGTCGCCGATCGCGGGCTGTGCGGTGCGTACAACGCCAACGTCCTTCGTCTCGCCGAGCGGACGGTGCGGGGCTTCGAGGCATCCTCGGTCGACAACGTGCTCATGGGCATCGGGCGCAAGGCCCAGTCCTACTTCCGGTTCCGCCGCATCGCGGTGGAGGAGTCGTTCTCGGGTTTCTCGGACCGACCCACCTTCGAAGACGCCCGCCGCGTCGCCGACGCCGTCACGCCCCTCTTCCTCTCCGAGGAGGTCGACCAGGTCCTCATCGTCTCGACCCGGTTCGTGTCGGCCGGCACCCAGGTGGTCGAGACGCGCCAGCTCCTACCTCTGCCCGAGCCGACGGGCGACGCAAGTGGCGACGACGAACCGCCACGACGCGAGGGGTACACGGAGTTCGAGCCCGAGTCCCCCGACCTCCTGGTGGAGCTGGTGCCGCGCTACGTCGAGGCGACCGTGTTCGGTGCGCTGCTCGAGGCCGCCGCCAGCGAGCACACGGCACGGCAGCGGGCCATGGCCGCCGCCACCGAGAACGCCGACGAGCTGGCCAAGACCCTCACCCGGGACATGAACCGCGCTCGTCAGGACGCCATCACGACCGAGATCATGGAGATCGTCGGGGGAGCCGAGGCACTGCGCCAGGCCGCCGCCGCCAAGACGGAATAGGAAGCAAGGACATCATGACAACCACGCTCACCCAGCCCACCACCAGCGACAACGGACACCGCCCCGAGGGACGGGTGGTCGCCATCGCGGGGCCGGTCGTCGACGTCGAGTTCCCCCCGCACGCGCTGCCCGAGATCAACATGGCCGTCGAGATGGACCTCGACCTCGAAGGCAACAAGGTCACCGTGACCGCCGAGGTGGCCCAGCAGATCGGCGAGGGTCGGGTCCGGTGCATCTGCCTCAAGGCCACCGACGGCCTGCACCGGGGCACGCCGGTGCGCAACCTGGGGCGTGGACTGGCGGTCCCGGTGGGAGACGCCACGCTCGGCCATGTCTTCAACGTCCTCGGCGAGGCGCTCGACACCGACGACATCGGGGCGGTCGAGGACCGGTGGGAGATCCACCGCGACTCCCCGGCTTTCGACCAGCTCGAGCCACGCGCCCTCATGTTCGAGACGGGGATCAAGGTCATCGACCTGCTCGAGCCGTACGTGCAGGGCGGCAAGATCGGCCTGTTCGGGGGAGCGGGCGTCGGCAAGACCGTGCTCATCCAGGAGATGATCAACCGGGTGGCCCTCAACCACGGCGGTGTGTCGGTGTTCGCCGGGGTGGGGGAGCGCACCCGTGAGGGGACCGATCTCTGGCTCGAGATGCAGGAGTCGGGCGTCATCGAGAAGGCCGCCCTGGTCTACGGGCAGATGGACGAGCCCCCCGGGGTCCGCCTCCGGGTGGGGCTGGCCGCGCTCACCATGGCCGAGTACTTCCGGGACGTGAAGAACCAGGACGTCTTGTTGTTCATCGACAACATCTTCCGCTTCGTCCAAGCCGGATCCGAGGTGTCGACCCTGCTCGGTCGCATGCCCTCGGCCGTGGGCTACCAACCCACCCTGGCCGACGAGATGGGCGAGCTCCAAGAGCGCATCACCTCGACCAGGGGACGCTCGATCACCTCCCTCCAGGCGGTGTACGTGCCCGCCGACGACTACACCGACCCGGCGCCGTTCACGACGTTCACGCACCTCGACGCCACCACCGAGCTGTCCCGGCAGATCGCCTCGTTGGGGATCTATCCCGCCGTCGACCCCCTGGCGTCGACGTCGAACATCCTCGCTCCCGAGATCGTCGGTGATCGGCACTACGACGTGGCCCGCCGGGTGCAGGTCGTCCTGCAGCGATCCCGCGAGCTCGCCGACATCATCGCCATCCTGGGTCTCGACGAGCTGTCCGAAGAGGACCGGCTCATCGTGAACAGGGCCCGCAAGATCCAGCGCTTCCTGTCCCAGCCGTTCAACGTCGGTGAGGTGTTCACGGGCCTCAAGGGCGTGACCGTGCCGATCGCCGAGACCGTGGAGTCATTCGAGGTGCTGCTCAACGGGGACCTCGACGACGTGCCTGAGCAGGCCTTCCTGAACGTGGGCGGCGTCGACTCCGTGCTCGAGAAGGCGCGGACGCTCGAAGCCGGCAGCGAGTAGGCGCGGTTCCGATGGCGACCTTCGAGGCCACCCTTCTCACCCCGGAGCGGACCCTGCTCGAGGAGGAGGTGCAGATCGTCTTCCTGCGCACCGACACCGGTGACAGCGCTTACATGCCGGGCCACACGCCCCTGATCGGTGCCATCGTCCCTGGTCTGGTCCGGTTCCAGCTCGAAGGGGGCACCGAGGAACGCGCCGCCGTCCACGGCGGGTTCGTCCAGGTCGAAGGCGACCACGTCACCGTCCTGGCACCGATCGCCGAACTGGCCCAGGACATCGACGTCGACCGGGCCCGGCGCGCCCTCGAGGCCGCCACCCAACAGGTCGCCGAGCTGGCCGGGACGCGCTCGGGGACGGGCGACGGCGGCGAGGAAGCCCCGACGGACCGGGCCCTCGAAGAGGCCGAGGCCGCCCAGCGCCGGGCCGAGGTCCGCCTCGAGGTGGCCGGGGCCGGCGACGGGCGAGGAGCCTGACCGCCCCGACGGGCTAGGGCTTCGGCCGGCGCGCCGAGACCCGGTGCCGTGCCGCGAAGGGCACGGCGAAGGCGGGGTTGTCCAGCAGCTCGATCATGGCGTCATAGCTGGCGTCAGAGACGGTGCTCCGGCCGAGCGACTCCATGTGGGCGGCGTCGGTCACGATGGGCCGAATGGACTCGAGGGTCTGGCGCCAGAACGCCGCACCCGGAGAGGCGCCGACGAGCAGGTCCTCCCGCACGTCGTCGTGGACATCGGTGAAGCCCAGGGCCACGAGCCGCGCCGCCAGGGTGCGCGCCCATGTCCAGTTGGCGACCAGGGGCAGCATCACGTCGCGGAACGGGGTGGGAATGTCCGCGGTGGACGCCGCGTACTGCGCCGGGGCCCCGTCGGTCTCCTCGAACAGGACCACCGCCCCGGGGCGCAAGGCCCGGACCAGGCGCTCCACGACGATGTCGGGGTCTTCGAGGTGCATGAGCACCGATCGCGAGTGCGCCAGGTCGAAGCATGACGACCCGAATGACATGACCATCAGGTCACCCTGGACGACGGTGACGTTCGAACGCGTCCCGAGCTCCTCCAGCAGCGTCGTGTCGCGGTCGATGGCGGTCACCCAACCACTCTCGCCCACCCTGTCCGACAGCCACTGCGCCACCGAGCCTGCGCCGGCCCCGAGCTCGGCGCACCGCCATCCCGGCGCCACGCCCAGCCGTTCGAATTGCCGGATGGTGGAGGCGTCGTGCAGCGACTGCAATGTCCCGAGACGTGCCGCCTCCTCGGGAGCGGCGTTGCGCAGGGGGTACCGGCTCGGTGACGTGGGCAGTGTCGTGTCCCGGGCTAGCCGAACTCGACCTGGCTGTACTCGCGCAGCTTGTGCAGGGCGTGGCGTGCGTTCACGAACCGCACGGTCCCCGACTGCGAGCGCATCACGAGGGATTGGGTGTTGACGCCGTAGTCGGCGTAGCGCACCCCCTGGAGGAGCTCGCCGTCGGTGACGGCGGTGGCCGCGAAGAAGCAGTTGTCACCCTTCACGAGGTCGTCGGTGGTGAGGACGGAGTCGAGGTCGTATCCCGCCGCGATGGCCGCTTGCCGCTCGTCGTCGTCGCGGGCGAACAGACGACCCTGGATCTCGCCCCCCATGCACTTGAGGGCCGCCGCCGCGATGACCCCTTCGGGTGTCCCGCCGATGCCGTACAGGACATCGACCCCCGAGTCGGGCCAGGCCACCGAGATGGCGCCGGCCACATCCCCGTCGGATATGAGCTTGATGCGGGCCCCGCTGGCGCGCACCTCCTCGATGAGCTCGCGGTGACGAGGCCGGTCGAGGATGACGACGGTCACGTCTCGCAGGGACTTGCTGAGCGCCTTGGCCACGGCCTCGAGGTTCTCGGAGGGCGAGCGGCGTACGTCCACCGACCCCACCGCTTTGGGCCCGACCGCCAGCTTCTCCATGTAGACACAGGGGCCCGGGTTGAACATGGTGCCCCGGTCCGACACGGCGATCACCGCCAGAGCCCCAGCCCGCCCGAGCGAGGTCAGGCTGGTCCCGTCGACGGGGTCGACGGCGATATCGGTCAGGGGAGGGGACCCGTCTCCGATGCGCTCGCCGTTGTAGAGCATGGGCGCGTGGTCCTTCTCACCCTCGCCGATCACGACCACACCGTCCATGGCCACGGTCTGCAGCACGACCCGCATGGCCTGCACGGCGGCACCGTCGGCGCCTTCTTTGTCCCCCCGTCCCATCCACCGCCCCGCGGCCATGGCGGCGGCTTCGGTGACGCGGACCAACTCCATGGCCAGGTTGCGGTCGGGTGCGCGGGGGTTGGGCGCCACGACCTGACCATAACGCGCTCCGTACGCATCGGGCGCCTCCGTCCGCCGATTCCGGGGCGAGACGGGGTCACAGCCTGGGGAATCGGATGCTGAGCCCGATGCGCCTCGCGTCGCCACCCAGGGAGTTGGTCCGAGAATGCCGGGGGAGGACCGTTAGGCTTGAGCGCATGGACACCCCACCCCACGAGGACCTCGACGAGGGCCGAGCGCGGTGGCAGGAGGCCTACGAGGCGTCGACCCTGCGGGACGCCGATTTCGAAACGATGTCGGGCATCAGGCTCGAGCCGGTGTACGGGCCGGCCGATTGGCCCGAGGACCAGGTGCCCGAGCGCCTGGGCTGGCCCGGCGTCCCCCCCTACACCCGGGGACCCCACGCCTCGATGTACCGCTCGAAGCTCTGGACCATGCGGCTGTTCGCCGGATTCGGCACCGCCGAGGACACCAACGTGCGCTTCCGCGAGCTCCTGCGGGCGGGAAGCGGGGGATTGTCGGTGGCCTTCGACCTTCCCACCCTCATGGGTCGTGACTCCGACGATCCCCTCACCGAGGGCGAGGTGGGGCGGTGCGGCGTGGCCGTTGACACCCTCGCCGACGCCGAGGACCTCTTCGCCGGGATCGACCTGGGGTCGGTGACGACGTCCATGACGATCAACTCGCCCGCCCCCATCCTCCTGGCCATGTACGTGGGGGCCGCCGAGCAGGCCGGCGTGGCCCGGCGCGCCCTCGGGGGAACGCTGCAGAACGACATCCTGAAGGAGTACCAGGCCCAGAAGGAGTACATCTTCCCGCCGCGGCCGTCGATGCGCCTCGTGGTCGACGTCGTGCGGTTCTGTGCCGCCGAGATGCCGAAGTTCCATCCGGTGTCGGTGTCGGGCTATCACATCCGCGAAGCGGGAGCCACGGCCGCCCAGGAGCTCGCCTTCACCCTCGCCAACGGGTTCGCCTACGTCGAGGCCGTCGTGGCCGCCGGTCTGGCCGTCGACGAGTTCGCTCCTCAGTTGAGCTTCTTCTTCAACGCCCATCTCGACTTCTTCGAGGAGATCGCCAAGTACCGCGCCGCGCGCCGCATCTGGGCGCGTTGGATGGCCAACCGCTACCGGGCGTCCTCGCCGAGGTCGTTGCAGCTCCGGTTCCACACCCAGACCGCAGGCGTCTCGCTCACCGCCCAGCAGCCCGAGGTGAACATCGTCCGCACCGCCATCGAGGCGCTCGCCGGGGTGCTCGGGGGGACCCAGAGCCTCCACACCAACTCGATGGACGAGGTGCTGGCTCTGCCCACCGAGAAGGCGGCCCGCATCGCACTGCGGACCCAGCAGGTCATCGCGCACGAGACCGGTGTGGCCAACGTGTCGGACCCGCTCGGTGGTTCGTGGTTCGTGGAGTCGCTCACCGACGAGATCGAACGCCAGGCCGAGGAGATCTTCGCCCGGCTCGACGAGTGGGGTCAGGGCTCGATGCTCGAAGGTGTCCTGCACGGGATCGAGAACAACTGGTTCCAAGGCGAGATCGCCGACGCCGCCTACGTGTTCCAGCGCAAGGTGGCCACGGGCCGGCGGGTCGTCGTCGGAGTGAACGATTTCATGGAGGGGAGCGAGGAGCCCGCCCCTCCCACCCTGCACATCGGGCCCGAGGTGGACGAGGCCCAACGCAAGCGCCTGTCGGGGGTCCGCCAGCGTCGCGACCAGCGAGATGTCGACGCCAAGCTGGCCGTGGTGGCGGCCGACGCCGCTGTCGCCGACGTGAACCTCATGCCCGCCATACTCGAGGCCGCCCGCGCCTACGCCACCGTGGGCGAGATCGTGGGGGCTCTGGCCTCGGTGTTCGGCCGCTGGGCCGAGAACCCGGTCGTCTGATCAGGTTGGGCCCGGTGGACCGCTTCGTCGTGCGCCCCGGAGGGCCGCTGCACGGGACGGTGCGCGCCGGCGGTGCCAAGAACTCCTCGCTCAAGCTGATGGCGGCATGCCTGTTGGCGCCGGGTCGGCACGTCCTGGCGGACGTCCCCCGCATCGTGGACGTCGAGATCATGTCCGAGGTGCTCGGCGCCATCGGCGCCCGGGTGGTCCGTGAGCCCGACCGGGCCGACGGGGAGCCGGGGGATCTGGTCATCGACACACCCGCCGTGCTCGTGCCCGAAGCGCCCTATGAGCTCGTCGAGAGGATGCGCGCCTCGGTGGTGGTGCTGGGGCCCCTGTTGGCCCGCTCGGGACGGGCCAGCGTGTCGCTCCCCGGCGGTGACGACTTCGGGAACAGACCCATCGACATCCACCTCCACGGCTTGTCGAGTCTGGGTGCGGTGTTCCAGACGGTGCACGGCAACATCGAGGGGCGTGTGCCGGGGTGGCCCGACGGCCGGCTGGTCGGGCAGCGCATCGTCTTCGAGTACCCCAGCCACACCGCCACCGACAACGTCCTCATGGCGGCGGTGCTCGCCAAGGGGACCACGGTGATCGAGAACGCGGCACGCGAGCCCGAGGTGTCGGACCTCGCTTCCTTCTTGGCCCACATGGGGGCGCACATCCGGGGGGCGGGAACCTCGCACATCGAGGTCGACGGCGTCGATGAGCTGCGTCCGGGGCCCGACCCCCATCGGGTGATCCCCGACCGGGTGGTGGCGGCCACGTTGTTGTCCGCCGTCGCCATGGCCGGGGGCGAGATCGTCATCGAGGACGGGCGGCCCGACCACATGGACATGGTCCTGCGCAAGATGGGTGAGATCGGAGTGACGGTGACCCAGAGCCCCGAGGGGATGCGGGCCGCGGCCAGTGGTCGGCTCCACAGTGTCGACGTGGCCACCCTCCCGTACCCGGGGGTGGCCACCGACTACAAGCCCTTCCTGGTGACGATGCTGTCTGTGGCCGACGGGGTCGGGATCGTCACCGAGAACCTCTTCTCGGGACGCTTCCGCTACGTCGACGAGCTGCGACGCATGGGTGCCGACATCCGTACCGAGGGACACCACGCCGTGGTGCGCGGCGTGCGGCGGCTCTCGGGCGCGCCGGTGCGTGCTCCGGACCTGCGAGCGGGCGCCGCCCTCGTCCTGGCCGGGATGATGGCCGAGGGCGAGACCGTCGTGACCGACGCCCAGCACATCGACCGGGGTTACGAGGACCTGGCCGCCACGCTCAGCTCGCTGGGCGCGGACGTGACCCGCGCCTGACCCGGGCCCGTCCCGCCTACGCTCCGGGCACTGTCATGGATTCCGCCATCTCCTCTCCATCGGGCCCTCCCCACGGTCCCGACGCCGGCCGCCCCGCGGCGCGCCGGCCCCGCGTCACCGATCCGGTCGTGCTCCTCGAGGCGGCGCGCCAGGGCGACCGCGTGGCGTTGGCCCGTCTGTTGACCCTGGTCGAGACGGGCGGCCCCGGAGGCCGGGCGGTTGCCGCCCTGGCGTATCGCAACGAGCGCGAGGCCCGCACCATCGGCATCACCGGTCCACCGGGTGCGGGGAAGTCGACCCTCGTCGACCGCCTCATCGCCACGGCGCGCGCCGCGGGGGAGGCCCAACTGGGCGTGCTCGCCGTCGACCCTTCGTCGCCGTTCACGGGCGGCGCCATCCTCGGCGACCGGGTCAGGATGCAGGACCACGCCCTCGATGCCGGTGTCTACATCCGGTCGATGGCCTCGCGTGGGCATCTCGGGGGGCTGGCCGTGGCGGTCCCCGAGGCGATCCGGGTGCTGGCGGCGTCGGGCTTCGGGCTGGTGCTGATCGAGACCGTCGGGGTGGGACAGGTCGAGGTGGAGGTGGCGGGGGCCACCGACACCACGGTCGTCGTCCTCAATCCCAAGTGGGGCGACGCCGTGCAGGCCAACAAGGCGGGGCTCCTCGAGACGGCGGACATCTTTGTGATCAACAAGGCCGACAGGCCCGGAGCCAAAGAGACGCGCCGCGACCTCGAGCAGATGCTCGATCTCACCGCACTCCACGATTGGCGGCCTCCGGTGCTCGAGACGACGGCCTCCACCGGCGACGGCGTGAGCGCGCTGTGGGAGGAGATGGCGCGTCACGAGCGCCATCTCGAGGAGCGGGGGGACCTCCAACGCAAACGGGCCGAGCGTCTCGAGCGCGAGTTCCAGGTCGTGGTGGGAGCCCAGATTCGCGCCGAGGTCGATCGGCTCAGCTCCGCCGAGGAGTTCGCCGGGCTCACCCGGGCCGTCGTCGAGCACCGGATCGACCCCTACGACGCGGCGCAACGCCTCCTCGGAAGTGTCTACGGCGGGGGTTCGGGTCCCGCCTCCTGACCGCCCTACTCCGGCGTCGCACCACCTGGTCCCCGCCCCCGACGCCACGTCACCGGGGCCGGGCCGGGGCGCCGGAGCACCCCGGGCCCCGGTCCCGGGACGCTCACCCTCCGATGGCACGACGCCCAGGGCACCGTCGGGTACGGTGCGCGCATGGTCGCCTCCGGTCCCGCGTCGAACGGAGGGGACACCGGGGTGGTGGCGCTGCAGCGCCGGGACGACGGTGTGGCCCTGCTCACGCTGGAGCGGCCCAAGATGAACGCCCTGTCGGTGGCGTTCCTCGGGCGCCTGCGCGACGTGGTCGTCGAGCTCGCCGCGGACCCCCCCGGCGCGGTGGTGCTGTGGGGTGGTCCCCGCATCTTCGCCGCCGGTGCCGACGTCGCCGAGTTCGCCGAGACCGACGGGGCCTCACGCATCGCCGATGCCTTTCACGGCGTGACCCGTGCGCTCAGCGCGCTTCCTCGGGTGACGATCGCGGCCATCACGGGCTACGCGCTCGGTGGTGGCCTCGAGCTCGCTCTGGCCTGCGATTTGCGCGTCGTCTCCGACAGCGCCCGTCTCGGTCAGCCCGAGATCCTCCTCGGCATCATCCCCGGTGGCGGCGCCACCCAGCGCTTGCCGCGCCTGGTGGGGGTGAGCCGGGCCAAGGACCTCATCTACACCGGGCGGCAGGTGGCGGCCGACGAAGCCCTGCGCATCGGCTTGGCGGACCGGGTCGTGGCCCGCGACCGGGTGTTGGACGAAGCCCTCGCCCTGGCGGCTTCGTTCGCAGCGGGCCCCCTCGTGGCCCTGGCCGCCGCCAAACAGGTCATCGACGAGGGCGCAGAGGCGCCCCTGGCCCGAGCTCTCGAGCTCGAGATGGCGGCCTTCGTGTCGGTATCGCGCTCCGAGGACGCTCGTCTGGGAGTGGCCTCGTTCCTCGAGCACGGGCCCGGCCGGGCCCGGTTCGTCGGGCGCTGAGGGGTCGATGCCGTCGTGAACGAGCCCCGTCCGGCCAAGGCGCCCCGGGCGCGCGGCGCCACGGGCGCGGCCGCCGCGGCGCGCCGCGGCGGCGGGGTCCGCCTGCCCGGGATCCGTCCCACGGCGCTTCCGGCCAAGGGTGTGGCCGACTGGTATCGCCGGGGCGTGTTCTACGAAGTGCTCACGCGGGGGTTCTTCGACTCCAACGACGACGGCATCGGCGACCTGGCCGGGCTGCGGGCCAAGCTCGACTATCTCGAGTGGCTCGGCGTCGACTGCCTGTGGCTGCTGCCCTTCTACCCCTCGCCCATGCGCGACGGCGGCTATGACATCAGCGATTTCTTCACCGTCCATGCCGAGCTCGGGTTCCTCGACGACCTGGTGACATTTCTCGACGACGCCCATCGCCGCGGCATCAGGGTGATCGCCGATCTCGTGATGAACCACACGAGCGACCAACACCCGTGGTTCATCGAGTCGCGGGCGTCGCGTGACAATCCCAAGGCGGATTGGTACGTCTGGAACGACGACGACCAACGCTGGCCCGAGGCGCGCGTGGTCTTCGTGGACGTGGAGACCTCCAACTGGACGTGGGACCAGACCCGTCAGCAGTACTACTGGCACCGCTTCTACTCGCACCAGCCCGATCTCAACTACGAGAACCCCGCCGTGGTCGAGGCCATGTTCGGCGTGGTGCGCTTCTGGCTCGACCTCGGGCTCGACGGCTTCCGCCTCGACGCCGTCCCCTACCTCTTCCAGCGCGACGGGAGCACGGGGGAGAACCTCCCC
Source organism: Acidimicrobiales bacterium (assembly GCA_050011815.1). Lineage (GTDB taxonomy): Bacteria > Actinomycetota > Acidimicrobiia > Acidimicrobiales > UBA8190 > Chersky-840. The sequence continues at coordinate 81,627 of JBEKIJ010000008.1, forward strand.
GAGACCCATGCCCTTCTCCGCCAGCTCCGCAAGGAGGTCGACGCCGCGCACCCCGACCGGGTGCTGCTGGCCGAAGCCAACCAGTGGCCCGCTGACCTCGTCGACTACTTCGGCAACGGCGACGAGTGCCACATGTGCTTCCACTTCCCCCTGATGCCACGCTTGTTCATGGCCGTGCGCCGCGAGCAGCGGTTCCCCGTCACCGAGATCCTGGCCCAGACGCCGGAGATCCCCGACAACTGCCAGTGGGCGATCTTCCTACGGAACCACGACGAGCTCACGCTCGAGAAGGTGACAGAAGAAGAGCGCGACTACATGGTGGCGGAGTACGTGAAGGACCCCCGCATGCGCCGGCATATGGGTATCGGCCGGCGCCTGGCCCCGCTGCTCGACGGCGACCGCCGTCTCGCCGAGTTGCTCCACGCCGTGCTGTTCTCGCTCCCGGGTAGCCCGGTGATCTACTACGGCGACGAGATCCTGATGGGTGACAACGTCTACCTCGGCGACCGGGACTCGGTGCGCACACCCATGCAATGGAGCCCCGACCGCAACGGGGGGTTCAGTCGCGCCGATTTCGCCCAGCTCTACCTCCCCCCGCTCATGGACCCCGTCTACGGGTTCGAGGCGGTGAACGTCGAAGCGCATCGGCGCAACCCCAGCTCGCACCTGCACTGGCTCCGCAACATCCTGCAGACCCGCAAGCAGTTCCCGGTGTTCGGGACCGGTTCCTTCGACCTGGTGTCGTGCGCCAACCCGTCGATCCTCGCCTATGTCCGCAGCCCCCAGCCCGAGTTCGAGCCCGCCGCCCGGCCCCGCCGGGCCGGGCGCTCTCGCCGGGGTGCGGGGCGCAACGAGGCGGGAAGGGAAAATCCCGTGCTCTGCGTGCACAACCTGAGCCGCTTTGCCCAGCCTGCCGAGCTCGACCTGGCCCGGTGGGCCAACCGCAACCCCGTCGAGCTCCTGGGCCGGATACCGTTCCCGCCCGTGGGGAGCGGTACCTACAGCGTGACCCTCGGGCCCTACGGCTTCTACTGGTTCGAGCTCACCGGCGAGCAGGACGGCGATCCCGCCGATCCCGGCGATCCCGGCCGCGGGGATCTCCCGTGACCCCTTCGGAGACGGGCATCATCGACGTGTCGGACCCGGTGCGCGCCGCCCTGGCCGATCTCGTGTCCGCCTACGCGGCGCGTCGCAGGGACTGGGAAGAATACGGTCAAGACGAGGGTGGCGGCGGCGCGGCAGGCGGCGCGGTGCGGATTCTCGACGCCGAGGTGCTCGGTGCGGGCCGTCCGGGTCTCATCGACGTGGTGGCGGAGTTGGGCGACCGGTTCGTCCATGTCCCGTTCGGCTTGCGCTCGCCCGGCGAGGAGACGCATTTCATTCCTGACGGCGACGACCCCGTGCTCGGCCCCCTCGTCGACGACGAGGGGGCCGCCGTCGTCTTCGACGCCACGCGCGACGCGGTGGTGGCGGTCATGCTCCTCGAACAGGTGTCGGGGGAGGTGGTGCCGGCCTCGCTCGTCCGCCATCTCCGCGACGACCGGGGATCGGTCACCCTGGCCATGGACGACCGCATCGCCTTCACCGTCTTCAACGAGGTCGTCGACGGGCCCCGCCCGGATCTCGAGCTCTTCCTCGCTCTCGACGAGGTCGGCTTCAACCACCTCGCCGCCCCGTTGGCGGTGTGGCGACGGGCCGGACGGGATCTGGGCGTGGTCCAGGAATATCTGGCCGGCGCGTCATCGGGGTACGCGCTGGCATTGACATCGGTGCGCGACCTCTACGCCTCGGGTGGCCCTCCCGAGCTCGCCGGCGGAGACTTCGGGGCCGAGGCGCACCGCCTCGGCACCATGACGGCGCGCATGCACCTCGGCCTCGACAAGGCCTTCGGCCGCCGCCCCGGAGACGTCGGCCAATGGGCGCACGGAATCGAGGAGGCGCTGCGCCCCCTCTCGCCGCATGTGCTCGAGCGTCCCGACGTCGAGCAGCTGCTCGGTGAGCTGCGCGCCCTCCAGGTCCCGTCGCAGGCGATCCGCTCGCACGGGGATTTCCATCTGGGTCGGACGTGTCGGACCGAGCAGGGTTGGTACGTCGTCGACTTCGCCACCGGCGGGCGCCCCACCTCGATGGCCGGTGCCGTGATCGACCCCGACGACGATGCGCGCGTGTACCGGTCTCCCCTCGCCGATGTGGCTGACATGCTGTGGTCGCTCGCCGAGGTGGCGACCTCCGCCGCCGACGAACGGGACCCGTCGGGACGCGATGGGCTCGTCGAGCTCGCCGACGCCTGGGTGGCCCGCAACCGCCGGGCCTTTCTGGCCGGCTATCTCGGCGTTCCCGGTATCAGCGGCCTCGTCCCTCCCGGCCGAGAGGCCTTGCGCATCCTGACCGCATCCTTCGAGCTCGTGCGGGCCGCGGTACACCGGGACCGCCAGGGCCAGGACTGAGTTCCCGGACCCCACCCGGCAATCCAAGGAGACGGCACGGATGCGCATCGGAATCCTCACCGGCGGGGGCGACTGCCCGGGACTCAACGCGGTGATCAGGGCGGTGGTCCTCACGGCCGAGCTCCGCCACGGTGACGAGGTGATCGGGTACCTCGACGGCTGGAAAGGCGTCCTCGACGACGTCTCTGTGCCCCTCGACGTGGTGCGGTGCCGCGACATCCTCACCCTGGGCGGGACCATTCTGGGGACCTCGCGCACCAACCCCTTCAAGATCGAGGGGGCGCCCCAGCGCGTGCAGGCCAATCTGACGAGTGCCGGGATCGACGCCCTGGTGGCGGTGGGCGGTGAGGACACCCTGGGGGTGGCGCAGCGTCTCGGCGACCTGGGGGTCAAGGCCGTGGGCATCCCCAAGACCATCGACAACGACCTGTCGGGGACGGAGGTGACCTTCGGGTTCGACACCGCCGTCCAGATCGCCACCGAGGCGATCGACCGCCTCCGCACCACCGCCGAATCTCATCACCGGGTGATCGTGTGTGAGGTCATGGGGCGCAACGTGGGGTGGATCGCCACCCACGCCGGCATCGCCGGGGGCGCGGCCGAGATCTTGGTGCCCGAGGTGCCCTTCGACGTCGAGGCGGTGTGCGAGCGGTTGCAACGCCGCCACCGCGGCGGGCAGTTCTCGTCCATCGTGGTGGTCTCCGAGGGCGCGGTCCCGGCCGAGAGACACCCTGCCGACCTGTCGGGAGCCGTCACGCCCGGGACGCCGGGAGCGCCGGTGGATCAGTTCGGCCACGCCCGCCTCGGGGGTATCGGCGCCTGGCTCGCCGAGGAGATCGAGGAGCGGACGGGCTTCGAGGCTCGCGTCACCATCCTGGGTCACATCCAGCGGGGGGGCACACCGTCTGCCTTCGACCGGGTCCTCGCCACCCGCTTCGGGGTGGAGGCGGTCGGGGCCGTCCATGACGGGGACTACGGGATGATGGTCGCCCTGCAGTGCGGAGAGATCGTGCGGATCCCCATCGCCGACGCCGTGGCGCAGCCGAAGACCGTCGACCTCGATCTCTACAGCTCGGTGGCCGACACGTTCCTGGGCTGAGCGCGTCGGAGCGCGTCGGAGCCTCTCTGAGCGTTCGGGCTCAGGCGCCCGAGATCAGGCCGGAACGGCGACCCGGAGCTCTTCGGTGGCCTGCTCGGGCGGCACGATGTTGATGAGGACCCCGGTGCCGGCTTCGAACCCCGCCGCCGTGGTGAGCTTCGGCCACACGTGCACGTGCCAGTGGTAGGGCTCAGGGGCCCGGTACGGGGCCGAGTGGAAGACGATGTTGTAGGAGACGTCGCCGAGCCGCTCCACGAGCGAGCCCAGCACGGTCCGCAGCGACCGGCCCACGGCCGACAGGTCCGGCGGTGAGGCGCGGTGGAGATGGGGGCCGTGGTTCCTCGGGATGATCAGCATCTCGTAGGGGTTGCCGCTCCAGAACGGGCACACCACGAGGACGCGCTCGTTGGCATAGACGACGCGGTGCCCGGCGTCCTCCTCGGCGTCGACGGTGGTGCACAACAGGCACCGACCCGCGAACCGGGCGAAGCCGGCTTGTTCCTCGGCGAGCTCCCGGGGCACGAACGACATCCCGAGCAGCTGACCGTGGGGGTGCTCGATGGAGGCACCCGCCTCACGTCCGGCGTTGACGATGGCTTGGCTGTAGCGCAGGCCCGGCACCGACGAGTGCTCCTCGATCCGGTCCCGGATGGCGGCCATCACGAGCACGGCCTGCTCGTCGGAGATGTGCTCCCAGCCGTTCTCGTGTTCGGGGGACAACACGAGAACCTCGTGGATCCCTCCCGCGGTGGCTTGGGTGAAGACCGGGCCGCGGTTCTCGACCACGAAGGGATGGTCGCCCTCGAAGGCGGGGTAGAGGTTCGGTACCACCCTGACCAGCCAGTGCCCGCTCGAGCCGTAGGTCTCGAGCGCGGGGGGAGCGGATTCCTCGTTGCCCGGACAGAAGGGGCAGGGGCGGGAGTTGTCGGCCTGGACCTGGACGGGGGCGGCGAAGGAGAAGGGACGATGCGAACGGTCGGTGCTCACGACCACCCAGCGGCCGGTGAGCGGGTCCAGGCGCAGTTGGTTCATCGCCCGACCCTCACCCCGTGTGTGATATTCGCCGTTTTCGTGCACTGGTCCATGCCTTCAGCCCTTAATTACCCATCAGTAACTTACCGGGTCCTCCGAGACGTCGTACTTGGTCACCATCCGTATGCGTGTGCTCACCTACACGCTACCTGCCTCCAGCAAGCATGCGTTCGATGTCCACCTGCTGTCTCCTCGACCGAAACTCTCCCGTTCGAACCAATTCACCAGGGGTTGGCCCGGAGTTGTGCGGCCCGGGCCGGGAGCTGCGAGCGGGGCGCGGCCGCCTGGGACCGAGGGGGTGTGCCGGGGTGCCCCTCCTGGCGCCGGGCCGGGGCCGCCGCGACGATGGCGGCCGTGACGTTCCTGGCGGGAGGGCTCGGTGCCGGATACCAGGGGGCCCTGCGGACCGTGCCCACGGGTGCGGTCTACACCGTCCTCCTCATGCTCCACGTCCTGTGTGCCGTGGTGGGCTTCGGGACCATGGTCGTCACCGGGGTCCAGGCCGCCCGGGCCCGCCGGGGCCCCACCGCACCCGGCGCGCCAGGGGTCCAGCGCTACTTCCGTCCCGGGGTGAACTGGGCGGGCCGGGCCCTCTACGGGGTGCCGGTCTTCGGCTTCAGCCTCATCGAGGCCAGCGACGGGGTCTTTCGGTCCGGCGACGGCTTCGTGGTAGTGGGTCTCGTGCTGTGGCTGGCGGCGACGCTGCTGGCCGAGGTCGTGGTGTGGCCCGGCGAACGGCGGATCCAGGTCGAGCTCGACCGGCACTGGGAAGAGGGCGAGGTCTCCCCGACCCTCGATCGCGACTGCCGTCAGGTCGCCGTCGCCGGTGCGGTGTTGGCCGTGTTGTTCGTGGCGGCCACGGTGTTCATGGTGGGCAAACCCTGACCGGGTCTCGGCGCGGCGGGCCCGGTGTGCCGACGTAGCCTTTGCCGATGCAGGCCTATCTCGATCATGGGGCGACCACGCCGCTGCGCCCCGAGTCGTTGGCGGCCATGCTCCCCTATCTCACCGAGCATTTCGGCAATCCCTCGGGCTCGCACCGGGTGGCCCGGCGCGCCCGGCTGGCGATCGACGAGGCCCGCGACGACATGGCCCGCTGCCTCGGGTGTCGGCCCGGCGAGATCGTCTTCACCTCGGGCGGCACCGAGGCGGACAATCTGGCCGTCCTCGGTGTGCCCGCGTCGGGACGGGGCACCGTGCTGTGCTCGGCGGTGGAGCACCACGCCGTGCGCAACGCCTGTGCGGCGCGGGGCGGGACCACCGTGGCGGTGCACCGCGACGGGGTCGTCGACCTCGACGCGCTGGCCGGCGCCCTCGGTCCCGAGGTGGGGCTCGTGTCGGTCATGCTCGTCAACAACGAGGTCGGCACGGTCCAACCCCTCGCCGATGTCGCCGCCTTGGTGCGAGCCCTTTGCCCCGGGGCCCTGGTGCACACCGACGCCGTGGCCGCGGTGGGTTGGCTCGACGTGGCCGCCGACGCCGCGGTGGCAGACCTCGTGTCGGTGAGCGCCCACAAGTTCGGAGGCCCCAAGGGGGTGGGCGCCCTCGTGGTGCGCGACGGGGCGCGACTGGCACCGGTGCTGTTCGGGGGGACCCAGGAGCGCGGTCGCCGTCCCGGCACCCACGACGTCGCCGGCATCGTGGGCATGGCGGCGGCCCTGCGCGTGGCCACCGACGCTCGACCCCTCACCGCCGGGCGCGTGGCGCGCCAGCGTGCCCGCCTCGCCGATGGCCTGGTGGCGTCGATCGGGGACGTGAGAGAGACCGTGGGGGAGCCCGGCGGGGCGGCCCGCGGGGCGCCCGCCGATCACGGTGGCGCCAAGGCCGCCTCGAGCTGCCATCTCCTCGTGGCCGGCGTCGACCAGGAGGAGCTGCTCGTGCTCCTCGACGACGAAGGGGTGTGCGCCTCGGCGGGCTCGGCCTGTGCCAGTGGCGCCCTCGAGCCGAGCCACGTGCTGCTGGCGATGGGGCTCAACCCCGACCAGGCCAAGACGGGGATCCGCTTCTCGCTGGGCTACACGACCACCGACGACGAGATCGACCACGTGCTGGCCGTCATGCCCAAGGTCGTCGAGCGGTTGCGAGCCTGACCGTGCGCGTCCTGGTCGCCATGTCGGGCGGGGTCGACTCCTCGGTCGCCGCCGCCCTCCTCGCCGAGGCCGGGCACGACGTCGTCGGCGCCACTCTCAAGCTCTGGGGTGGGGCCTCCGACAGCGGGTGCTGTTCGGTCGCCGATGTGGACGACGCCCGGCGCGTGGCCGAGCAGCTCGGTCTCGACCATCACGTCTTCAACTTCACCGACGCCTTCGAAGCCTCGGTCGTGACGCCCTATGTCTCGGACCACGTCGCGGGGCGCACCCCCAATCCCTGCATCGAGTGCAACCGGGCCATCAAGTTCGGGCTGCTCCTCGACCGTTCGGCGCGCCTCGGGTTCGACGCCCTCGCCACCGGTCACCATGCCCGCATCGTCGGGAACGACGGCGGGGGCGAGCCGCGGCTGCGGCGGGGCGCCGACAAGCACAAGGACCAGTCCTACGTGCTGTCGATGCTCAGCGCCCGGGAGCTGGCCCGGGTCGTGCTCCCCGTGGGCGAGCTGACCAAGGTCGAGGTGCGGGCCCGCGCCACCCGACTGGGGTTGCGCACGGCCGACAAGCCCGACAGCCAGGACGTCTGTTTCATCCACTCCGCCCGCGGCCGGCGCGGGTTCCTGGAGCAGCGCGTGCCCCTGCACCGGGCCGAGGTGGTCGACGCCGCCAGCGGCGAGGTGGTGGGCACCGTCCCGGCCGGTGAGCTCGTCACGGTGGGCCAACGGCGCGGGCTCGGCGTGGCGGCCGACGGGCACCGACGCTATGCCCTCACCGTCGATGTCCGGGCTCGACGCATCACCGTCGGATCCGCCGCCGACGCCCTCGCCCGGCGCGTCCCGGTCGAGCGGGCCGGCTGGGTCGTGTCTGCGCTGCGTGGCGGGGAGCGGGCCTATGCGCAGACGAGCGCCCACGGCACCGCCGCCCCGTGCACCTGGGAGGGCGATGCCGTCGTCTTCGACGAGCCGCAGCCGCTCGTGGCGCCGGGGCAGACCGTGGCCCTCTACGACGGCGCCGACCCCGATGCGGTGCTGGGCGCGGCGGTCGCCACCGCCGTCGCATAACCCCCGGTACGCTCCCGCGCATGTCGGACGCTTCGAGCGACGCCACCGGCGCGGCCCGGCGGGTGGCGGAGCTCCGTGCCCTCATCGCCCACCACGACGACCGCTACTACCAGCTCGACTCGCCCGAGATCACCGACGCCGACTACGACGCCCTGATCGGTGAGTTGCGCCTCTTGGAGGATGCCCATCCCGACCTCGTGACCGCCGACTCTCCCACCCGCCGCGTGGGCGCCCCCTCACTGTTGTTCTCCCCCGTGCAGCACCGGTCGCCGATGATGAGCCTCGACGACGCCTTCGGCGTGGACGAGCTCCACGCCTGGTTCGACCGCATGGCCCGCATCGCGCCCGAGACGGCCGACGCGACGTTCGTGTGCGAGCTCAAGATCGACGGGCTGGCCATGTCCCTCGTCTACGAGGACGGGCGCCTCGTCCAGGCGGCCACGCGTGGCGACGGTGTCACCGGGGACGACGTCACCGCCAACGTGGCCACCATCGCCGCGGTGCCCGACCGGCTCACCTGGCCCAAGGGCCGAGGGAAACGACCCTCGGTGCTCGAGGTGCGCGGCGAGGTGTACATGCCGGTGTCCTCCTTCGAGCAGCTCAACAACCGTCAGCTCGAGGCCGGCCTCAAGACCTTCGCCAACCCCCGCAATTCGGCGGCGGGCTCGCTGCGCCAGAAGGACTCGAAGATCACCGCCTCGCGCGAGCTCTCGTTCTGGGCGTACCAGCTCGGCGCCATGGACGGCGGGCCGGCCGTCACCAGCCACAGCGACGGGCTCGAGCTGCTCCGCCAGTGCGGCCTGCCCGTGGACCCCCATGTCGAGGTGGTGCGCGGCACCGCCGTCACCGAAGCCTTCTGCCGCCGTTGGGAGGAACACCGTCACGATCTCGACTACGAGATCGACGGTGTGGTCGTGAAGCTCGACGACCTCGACCTCCAGCGTCGCCTCGGCTCCACCTCCCGTGCCCCCCGCTGGGCCATCGCCTTCAAGTTCCCCCCCGAGGAGCGCACCACCAAGCTCCTGCGCATCATGGTGTCGATCGGCCGGACGGGTCGGGCCACCCCCTTCGCCGTGCTGGAGCCGGTCTTCGTGGGGGGATCGACGGTGGGCCTCGCCACCTTGCACAACGAGGACCAGGTCCGCCTGAAAGACGTCCGCCCCACCGACACGGTGGTCGTCCGCAAAGCCGGTGACGTCATCCCCGAGGTCGTCGGGCCCGTGCTGTCGGCGCGCTCCAAGCGGTCGCGCCCCTGGCACTTCCCGACGAAGTGCCCCAGCTGTGGCGGCCCCCTCGTCCGCCTCCCCGGTGAGAGCGACACCTTCTGCACCAACATCGACTGTCCCGCCCAACGCGTCCAGCGCATCGTGCACTTCGCTTCTCGCGGTGCCCTGGACATCGAGGGCCTCGGGGAGAAGCGCGTCGTCCAGCTCGTCGAGGCCGGCCTCCTCTCGGACCCCGGCGACATCTATGCCCTGGGCACCGCCCCCCTGGTGACCCTCGAGCGCTTCGGCGACCTGTCGGTCGACAACCTCCTGGCCGCCGTCGAGGCCTCCAAGGCCCGGCCCCTGAGCCGTCTGCTGGTCGGGCTCGGTGTCCGGCACCTCGGGCCGACCGGGAGCCGCGCCCTGGCCCGCGCCTACGGGTCCCTCGACGCCCTGATGGCCGCCACCGACGTCGCCGAGCTCGCCGCGGTGGAGGGGATCGGTCCCGTCATCGCCGACTCCGTGGTCGAGTTCCTGGCCTCGCCCGCCAACCGCCACGTCATCGACAAGCTGCGCGACGCCGGGGTGGCCCTCGTCGAGCCGGGTCGCGCCGGGGCCGCTGGGGCCGGTCGCGCGGGTCAGGCGGGTCCGGCGGGTCGGGCCGGGGCCGGTGGGACGGGTCGGGCCGGGGCCGGTGGGGCGGATGCAACCGAAGCGGGTGCCGGGGCGGTCGGGGACGAGCCGGCCCAGACGCTCGAGGGCCGTTCGGTGGTGGTGACCGGGACCGTCGCGGGCTACACCCGGGAGGAGGCCGAGGAGGCCATCCTGGCCCGGGGGGGCAAGTCCCCCGGGAGCGTCTCGGCTCGGACCTGGGCGGTGGTCCTGGGGGCAGAACCGGGGGCGGCCAAGCTGAAGAAGGCCGAGGAGCTGGGCATTCCCATCGTGGAGGGTGCCCGGTTCCAGGATCTCCTCGACACCGGCGAGGTGCCCGGCGCCTGAGGCCGTCCGGGTGGCCGATAGGCAGCTGCCACCACCCCTCGGGCCCGGATACCTGACGCCGCGGCCGCTCGGTCACAGTTGGTGGTGAATGTCCACCAGGCGCCCCTCCAGCCTCAGTAGCCTGGGCGTGGACCATGTCGACCATTACCGAATCCATCGGTCGGGTCCTTGCTGGCCGCTACCGGATCGAGTCCGCCCTCGGGAGCGGAGCGTCCGCGAACGTGTTCGCGGCGTTCGACACGACGCTGCAGCGTCGTGTGGCCATCAAGGTCCTGCACCCCGCGTTGGCTGCCGACGGTGGCTTCCTGCGCCGGTTCCGAGCCGAGGCGCAATCTGCGGCCGCGTTGGCCAACGCGCACGTGCTCGCCGTCCACGACTGGGGCGAGGACTCCCAGGGCCCCTTCCTGGTGCTCGAGTTCCTGGGGGGTGGGTCGCTCCGGGACATGCTCGACGAAGGGACCCGTCTGAGCCTGTCCCAGGCCGTCGCCGTCGGGGCCCAGGCGGCCGAAGGGCTCGCCTACGCCCACGCCCGCGGCTTCGTCCATCGCGACGTGAAGCCCGCCAACTTGCTCTTCGACGAGGAGGGCCGGCTGCGCGTCGCCGACTTCGGCCTCGCCCGGGCCCTCGCCGAGGCCTCGCTCACCGAGCCGGCCGGCACCACGGTGGGCACGGCCCGGTATGCCGCGCCCGAGCAGGCGCTCGGACACCGCGTGGACGGCCGGGCCGATGTCTACTCTCTCGCCCTCGTCCTCTACGAGGCCGTCACCGGGGTGGTCCCCTTCACCGCCGACACCACGGTCTCGACACTCATGGCCCGCGTCGGCGCCGAGCTCCCCGGCCACGACGGCCTGGGGCCGTTGGCCGCGGTCCTGAGCGAAGCCGCCACGCCCGACGTGGAGGACAGGATCGACGCGGCCGCCTTCGCCGCTCGCCTCCATGACCTGGCCGAAGACCTGCCCCCTCCGGAGAAGCTCCGGTTGGCCGGTGCCGGGGGAGCGGGCGTGGTGCTCCCGAGACCGGTGACCCCGCCGCCGGACCACGACCTCACCGATCACGGCATGGTGATGCCCCCGTCCACCACGGGCCGCCGGGTGCGCGGCGGCGAGGATCCCGACGTCCTGGCCTTTGCCGCCGCGGTGGGGCTCACCGACGAGGCCGCCATCGCGTCGTTGCACCGGCGCCGACGGCGCTGGCCCTGGATCGTGGCCATCGTTGTGGTGGCCCTCGCCCTAGCGGGCGTGGGAACGACCTTCGCCCTCAAGAAGGCGAAGGTCATCTTCGTCACGCCCACCTACAAGCTCCCCTCCCTCGTCGGCCTCACCGTCGCCCAGGCCAACGCCGAGGTGCATCACGACAGGTTCGTGGTGACCGCCACCGGCCACCAGACCTCGATCACCGCACCGGCGGGCCAGATCCTCACCCAGACGCCCCCGGCGGGAGAGAAATTGAAGCGGGGGAGCCCCGTGAAGGTGGTGACCTCGTCGGGTCTGCCCACCGTGGCGATCCCCGCTCTCACGACGGTGACGGGTGGGTGCCCGGCCATCACCGCGCTCTTGCTGACCTCGCATTTCAAGACGTCGTGCACGACTCCCAACTCGACGACCGTCCCCACGGGAACCGTCATCGCCTGGGCTCCCCAGACCGCGGCCCCCTACGGGGCGACCATCACCGTGACGGTGTCGGCGGGGCCGCCGACCGAGACCATCCCCTCGCTCACCGGGCAGAACTGCACCGGGGCCACCACCACCCTCAAGTCCGTGGGCCTGGTCGCCAACTGCACCAGTCAGTACAACTCGACGGTCCCGAGCGGGCTCGTGATCGGGTGGAGCCCCACCGGCACCGCGCTCGAGGGGGCCACGGTGAACGTCTCCATCTCGCTCGGGCCCCAACCGGTCACCATCCCCGCCAACCTGTACGGGATGACGGTGTCGGAGGCCATCGCCGCGCTCCAGGCCCTGGGCCTGGTCCCGGTCAGCGGGGGCGGCTCACTGAGCGGCCATGTCTTCCTGAGCAGCCCGGCGGAGGGAACGTCCGTGCTCCCCGGGGCGACGGTCACGATCTACAGCCGCTAGGCGCCGTGAGCCCGATGCGCGTCACGACCGGCGCCGCCCGATGGGTGGCCCATGACGGGTGGCGCGTGGTGGGCCGCGTGATGGGCGCCCCGTGACCCCCCGGAAGGCGGGTGTGTGTGAGCTGTGCGAGGCGGCCCGGCTCACCACCTGGTACCACGAGGACGACGTCTGCTGGGTGGCGGACTGCGAGATCTGCAACGTGCCCATGGTCGTGTGGCGCACGCACGGCATCGACCCGGCGCCAGAGATCCTCGAGCACATGGTGGCGCAACTCGGTCGTGTCGCCGACGAGGTTCTCGGGGCGGGGACGTGGTCGGTGGATGCCGTCATGCGCCAGATCCCCGATCACTTCCACGCCCATGCCCGGGACCCGGGCTGGTGGATGCGCCGCTTCGGCGGCGTCCGCAATTAGGCGACCGGGTCGGTCGGGCCCTCGTCGGCGTGGGGACGGAGGCTGACCGAGCATGGCGTTTCGCGATCGTCGGGATGCGGGACGGCGGCTCGCCGCGCTCCTCGTGGGTGGGACAGGTCCGACAGAATCGACAGGTTCGACAGGTTCGACCCGGTGGCGAACGGAGCGGCCCGTGGTGATGGGCATGGCACGAGGGGGCGTGCCCGTCGCCTTCGAGGTCGCCGCCGCGCTCGACGCTCCCCTCGATGTCGTGGTGGTGCGCAAGCTGGGCCACCCCCGCCAACCCGAGCTGGGCCTGGGCGCCATCGGCGAGGACGGGGTGCGGGTCGTGAACGCCGCACTGGTGGAGCAGCTCGAGGTGACCCGGGACGTGCTCGACGACGTCACCGCCCGGCAGTCGACAGAGCTCGAGCGCCGACTGCGGGTCTACCGCGGCGGCCGGGCGCCATTCCCGGTCGAAGGGCGGACCGCCATCGTCGTCGACGACGGGCTGGCGACGGGATTCACGGCTCGGGCCGCCATCGAGGTCATGCGGCGTCGATCCGCGGCCCGTGTCGTCCTGGCCGTGCCGGTGGGCCCACCCGACGCCGTCGAGGCCTTGGGTACCGTCGCCGATGAGGTCGTCTGTGTCGACACGACGACACGGTTCTTCGGCCTGAGCGAGTGGTACGAGGACTTCGACCAGGTGAGCGACGAGGAGGTCGCCCGGCTCCTCGCCCTGGCCGCGGCGACGGGACGCGGCGCGGGGCCTGGCGCGGGGCCCGGCGCGGGGCCTGGCGCGTCGTGATCAAGTACCTGGGGTCCAAGCGCCGGCTCGTTCCCGTGCTCGCCGAGCTGGCCCGCCGGTCGGGGGCCCGCACCGCACTCGACCTGTTCACCGGCACCACGCGCGTCGCCCAGGCCTTCAAGCTCGACGGCACCGAGGTGACCGCGGTGGACACGACGCGCTACGGGGCCGTGCTCGCCGGGTGCTACGTGGCGACCGACAGCGACAGCGTCGACGCCGACGCGCTGGAGGCGGCCGTGGCCGAGCTCAACGCCCTTCCGGGGCGTCGCGGGTACGTGACCGAGACGTTCTGCGAGAAGTCGCGCTTCTTCCAGCCCGACAACGGCGCCCGCATCGACGCCGTGCGCCAGGCCATCGAGGAGGAGTACGCGGGCTCGGCGCTCGAGCCCGTGCTGCTCACGAGCCTCATGGAGGCGGCCGACCGCGTCGACTCGACGACCGGGGTGCAGATGGCCTACGTCAAGCGATGGGCGGATCGCTCTTTCCGGCCCCTCGAGCTGCGCGCGCCGTTGCTGTTGCGCGGTCCGGGCCGGGCGGTGCGGGGAGACGCCTGTGTCGTCGCCCCGGGCCTGGGCGAGTTCGATCTCGCCTACCTCGACCCTCCCTACAACCAGCACCGCTACGAGGCGAACTATCACATCTGGGAGACGCTCGTGGCTTGGGATGCACCGGACCACTACGGGGTGGCCTGCAAACGGACCGAGATACGCGAAGGGGAGCGCAGTGCCTTCAATTCCCGTCGCACCATGCCCGCCGCTCTGGAGCAGGTCGTCCGCGACGTGCACGCCCGACTCCTCGTGCTCTCCTACAACGACGAGTCGTGGATGGCCCTCGACGACCTCGTCGAGATCTGCCGGGCGCGGGGCCACGTCGAGGTGTTGGCCTTCGCCTCCAACCGGTACGTGGGAGCACGGATCGGCATCCACAACCCCGCCGGAGAGCGGGTCGGGTCCGTGGGACGGCTCCGGAACGTGGAGTACGTCATCGTCGCCGGGGATCGTGACGAGGTCCGCCACGTGGTCGAGCCCTGGCGCGATTCGGTCGTGGTGGCCCGGGCCAGCTGACGGTTCGGATCGGGGCGGCCCACCCGATCCGGTATGGACGTCCCACCCTCGGGGACTGGTAGACGTCTCGGAAGGGACCCTCTCTGCTCGACCCCCTCTTGACGTGCTCTTGACGTCCTCTTGACCCCTTCGGGTAGCCCTGTCAACGTGGGCTGCTTTCCAGGGGGCCGGAGTCGGCTGGTCCATCAGCTCGGCGACGGAACGGAAGGGCAGGGCAACCGGGTAGGTTCCCGGCTGGCGGGGGGGTTCTCGGGTCAACCGCCGGGGACCTGAGGAGGGAAACGACGTGGGAGCGCTCGAAGGACGAGTGGCGATTATCACCGGCGCGGGACGCGGCCTGGGCCGTGAGCACGCGCTGTTGTTCGCCGCCGAAGGCGCCAAGGTCATCGTGAACGACCTCGGAGGGGCCATCGACGGCTCGGGTGACGACCGGAGCGCGGCCGAGCTGGTGGTGGACGAGATCAGGGAATTCGGCGGCGAGGCCCAGCCCAACTCCGATGACATCGCTTCCTCCGAGGGCGCCCAGAACCTCGTGAACGCGGCGGTGGAGGCATTCGGGGATCTCCATGTTCTGGTCAACAACGCCGGGATCCTGCGCGACAGGATGCTCGTCAACATGTCCGAGGAGGACTGGGACTCGGTCATCCACGTACACCTCAAGGGCCATTTCCTGCCCACCCGCTACGCGGCCGGCTACTGGCGCGAGCAGGTGAAGCAAGGTCGCGACGTCAACGCCTCGGTCATCAACACCTCGTCGACCTCGGGCCTCCTCGGAAACCCCGGGCAGACCAACTACGGCGCGGCCAAGGCCGGCGTCGCCGCCTTCACCGTCATCGCCGCCCAGGAGCTCAGCCGGTACGGCGTGCGGGTCAACGCCATCGCCCCCGCGGCGCGCACGCGCATGACCGAGGCGACACCGGGACTGGGCGACATCGTGCGAGCACCGCGCGACCCCGGCGCCTTCGACCTGTGGAATCCCGCCAACGTCTCGCCGCTGGTGGCGTACCTGGCCACCGAGGGGTGTCCCTTGACCGGCCGCGTCCTGTTCGTCCAGGGCGGTGAGATCCGTGTCTTCCAACCGTGGACGATGACCACCACGCTCGAGAAGGACGACCGCTGGACCATCGAAGAGCTCGCCAAGGAGCTCCCGTCGCTCTTCGACTGATGAAGCGCGCCGCCATCGGCGCGTGGTGGGGTCGCTGAAGCCCGGCGATATCCTGGGGCCGCTGTGAGCCCCTCTGGTCCGACCCCTCCTGACAATCGCGCCACTCCTGAACGTCGCGTCACTTCCGAAAGTCGCGGCGCTTCTGAAGGTCGCGGCGCTTCTGAAGGTCGAGCCGAGGCGTCACGGGTGCGGTCTTGGCTCGAGCCCTTGGGAGATCGGGCCCGCCGGAGCCCCCGGTATCAGTGGTGGGTCTTGTGGGTGGCGCTGTCGGGTCTGCTCGCCACCAACCTGCTCTTCACCGTGTTCGTGGTGGCGCTGCCCGAAGTGTCCCGGAGCCTGCACGCCAGTGTCGGGACCACCACCTGGGTCGTGACCGGGCCCCTGCTCGCCTACGGCGTGGTGGCGCCGCTCGTCGGCAAGGCCGGGGACCTGTTCGGTCATCGGCGTCTCTTCATGACGGGGATCATGGCCGAGACCGTGGCCGCCGCCCTGTCGGCGCTGGCCCCCAACATCGGCGTGCTCATCGCGGCGCGCGTGCTCGGGGGGATGGTCGGGGCCTCGATCGGCGCGGCATCCATGGCCCTGGTGCTGTCGGTGTTCAATCAGGGCGACCGGGTGAAGGCGCTCGGGTTCTGGTCGCTCGTGGGCGCCGGGGGCCCGGTGATCGGCGTGGCGCTGGGGGGCCCGGTGATCCAGATCTTCGGGTGGCGGTGGATGTTCTTCCTCCAGGTCCCGCTGTTGCTGGCGGCGTCGGTCCTCGCCATGGCGGTCCTCCCCCAGCGTGCGGCGGGGCGCCGGCACGTCACGTGGGAGGAGCTCGAACTGGACTGGGGCGGCGCGGTGTCGATCGCCGCCTGCGTCGCCTCGTTCCTCCTGGCGTTGACCTTCCTCCCGAGCTTCGGGTGGTCGAGCCCGCTCGTGCTCGGTCTGCTGGGTTTCTCGATCGTCTGCGGCTTCGCCTTCCGGGCTGCGGAACGTCGCGCCTCGGAGCCCATCTTCCCCCTCGCCTATCTGCACAAGCGGAACTTCGTCTTCCCCATCGCCGCGCAGAGCTTCTCCAACTTCGCCTACCTGGGCGGGTTCTTCCTCACCCCGCTCCTGCTCGAGTATTCGTTCGGGTACCTCCACAACCAGTCCCTGGTGGGCTTCTTGTCGCTGCCGCGGCCCATCGTGTTCTCCACCATCGCCCCCTTCGCCGGATATCTGGCCGTGCGCGTGGGGGAGCGCACCTTGGCCGTGGTCGGGACGACGGCGGTCGTGCTGTCGATGGGGGTGTTCGCGCTGGCCGGGCACTCCACGGGTCTCGCCCTCGTCGAGATCGCGCTGGCCCTGTCGGGCATGGGACTGGGCATCGCGTCGCCGTCGCTGTCGGCCACGGTGTCCAACGAGTTCGCCCCCGAGGACCTCGGGACGGCGGCCGCCTCCCAGCAGCTCATGAACCAACTCGGCACCGTGGCCGGGATCCAGGTGATGGAGACCGTGTACCAGGCGGCCCTTCGTGGTCACCACGGGGCGGGGGGGCGCCTCGACGCCTTTCACTTCGCCTATCTGGTGGGTGGGGCGATCGCCCTCCTGGGTGTGGTCGGAGCGGCGTTGTCGCGTTCCACCGAGAGGCATGCGGTCGCGTCGGTCGAGGCCCTCGAAGCCCTCGACGTCACCGAGCGGCAGCCGGTCGTGTTGTCCACGAAGGACGGCGCGCACTCGGACCTGCCCATCGAAGTCGTCTGACTCGCCGACCCTGACCGGACCCGGGCGACCCTCGAGAGCCGGGCGATCCTCGAGAGATGGGCGATCCTCGAGAGATGGTCAGGCGGTCATCTCTCGAAGTCGCTTGGCGACCTCCTGGGCGTGCTCGTCGGGCGGG
Organism: Acidimicrobiales bacterium; assembly: GCA_050011815.1. Lineage (GTDB taxonomy): Bacteria > Actinomycetota > Acidimicrobiia > Acidimicrobiales > UBA8190 > Chersky-840. Next base: position 98,921 of record JBEKIJ010000008.1, read on the forward strand.
GCGCCCTGGAGCATCATGAGCTTGGCCATGTCGCCCTCGACCTTGACCTTGCCGGCCATGAAGGCCTGCATGCCGACCTGGGGGTTGCCTTCCACGAGGATCGCCTTGGCCGTGGCGTAGTCGACGGTGACCTTGAGGTCCGCCGGCTCGATGTGGCCCGTCTCGAGTTTCAGGACGCCCTCGGTGGTGTCCAGATGGGCGTCGATGTCCTTGTCGCCGAAGGGGACCTCGGTGATGACCAGGTTCATCTTCATCTGGTGCGCCATGGTCCCGGCGCGCCCTTCGTGTTCCTGGCGGATCCTGCGTGCTTCGTCGACCCACTCGTCGCTCAGGAAGGGGTACTGGGCCATCGTCGCTGCGCTCCTTGTTGTTCATGAAGCTGCTCACGGCAGCCGGTCATACATCGCTACTCACTGCGGCCGTCGCCTCGCGCACGGCCCCCGAACCGGGCAGATTCACCATACCCGGCGGGGAATGGGCCGACCGGGGCACATCGAGGCCGACCGGGGCACATCGAGGTACGTCGAGTCCGAACGTCTGTCTTCCGACGGGTGTCGACGACCCCGGGGCGTGGGGTGGGCGGTCGAAGACCGTGGCCTAACATTCCGGCGTGGTCGCCCCCGTCATGCCCGGTGCCGAACCCTTCAGCCACAGCGGTGGCGCGGAGGGTGTGCTTGTGGTGCACGGGTTCACGGGCAACCCCCAGTCCATGCGGCCGGTGGCCGAGGCCCTGGCCGGCGAGGGGTACACGGTCGAGCTGCCGCTCCTCCCCGGTCACGGGACCTCCGTCGAGGACATGATCCCCACGAGGTGGGCCGACTACGCCGAAGCCGCCGAGGCCGCCTACCGGGAGCTGGCGCAGCGGTGCGAGGCGGTAGCGGTGGTGGCGCTGTCGATGGGGGGGACCCTGGCCTGTCGGCTGGCGGAGGACCACCCCGAGATCGTGGGGTTGGTGGTCGTCAATCCCTTCATCGACCCTCCCGCCGAGAGCTACCGGGAGGTGTTGCGGGGCATCCTCGAGTCGGGGACCGAGGTGGCCCCGGGGGTGGGCTCTGACATCGCCATGGAAGGTTCGACCGAGCTCGCCTATCCCGGTACGCCCATCGCCGCCGCGCTGAGCCTGTTCGACGGGATCGACGCGGTGGCGGGTCGGCTCGGCGAGATCAGGTGCCCGGTGCTGTTGCTCTCGAGCCGCCAGGACCACGTGGTGCCCTCGTCGTCGGGAGACGTCCTCGTGGCCGGGGTGTCGGGCCCCGTCGAACGGGTCTGGCTCGAGCGGAGCTATCACGTGGCCACCCTGGACTACGACGCCGAGGTGATCGAGTCGCGCGCCGTGGCCTTCGTGCGCGACGTGGTTCTGTCGAGCGGGGCCGGCGGGATGGTGGCAGGGACAGGCGCCTGATGGCCGCCGATCACGGGCTCACCCGGGACGACGCTGCCTACGTGGCCCGTCTCGCCCGGATCGACCTGACCGACGACGAGCTCGACCGGTATGCGGTGCAGCTGGCCGGGGTCATCGCCCATGCGGCGGAGATCGCCGCGCTCGATACCGAGGGGGTCGAGCCCACCGCGCACCCGCTGCCGCTGCGCAACGTGACGCGGGCCGACGAGCCCCGGCCCTCGCTCGACCGGGCCGAGGTGCTGGCCCAGGCACCGGCCGTCGAGGACGGGCGGTTCTCGGTGCCCCCCATCCTGGGGGAGGCCCCGTGACCGGCCTGGGGGGCCCCGGCGCGCCGGGCGCTCCCAGTGGGAGGCCGGGCCCCGCCCTCGACATCGCCCGGGCCGTGCGGGCCGGGTCGGTGTCCGCCCTCGAGACGGTCGAGCGGTACCTGGGCGCCATCGAGGAGGTCGACGGGGAGCTGCACGCCTTCGTGAGCGTGCTCCACGAGTCGGCTCGCCGGGAGGCGGGTGCTGTCGACGCCAAGGTGGCCGGCGGCGACGACCCCGGGCCGCTCGCCGGGGTGCCGGTGGCGGTGAAGGACAACATGTGCACGCGGGGTATCCCCACCACGTGCTCGTCGCGGATTCTCGAGGGGTGGTGCCCGCCCTATGACGCCACCGTGGTCCAGCGGTTGCGGGCGGCCGGGGCGATCGTGATCGGGAAGACCAACCTCGACGAGTTCGCCATGGGGTCGTCGACGGAGAACTCCGCCTTCGGGGTGACGCGCAATCCCCATGACCCCGGTCGGGTCCCCGGCGGGTCGTCGGGCGGCTCCGCGGTGGCCGTGGCGGCGGGGATGGCTCCGCTGGCCCTGGGGTCGGACACGGGAGGATCGATCCGCCAGCCCGCGGCGTTGTGCGGGGTGGTGGGGATGAAGCCCACCTACGGGACGGTGTCGCGCTACGGCCTCGTGGCCTTCGCCAGCTCGCTCGACCAGATCGGGCCTCTCACCACCACGGTCACCGAGAGCGCGGTGGTGTTCGACGTGATCGGGGGCCAGGACCCCCTCGACTCGACCTGTCTGGAACGGCCCGTCCCCCGAACCGTCACCGCCCTCGACGAGGGGGTCGAGGGGTTGCGGGTGGGAGTGGTCCGCGAGCTGGTCGAGGGTGTCGACGCCGGGGTGGGCGGGGCGGTGGCCGCGGCGGCCGAGGCGCTGGCCGGCGCCGGGGCCAACGTCGAGGAGGTGTCGGTGCCCGAGCTGCGGCACGGGCTGCCCGCGTACTACATCGTGGCCCCGGCCGAGGCGTCGTCGAACCTGTCGCGCTACGACGGCGTCCGGTACGGGTTGCGGGTCGAGGCCGACACCGCCGAGGCCATGAACGCCGCTACGCGGGCCGCGGGGTTCGGGCCCGAGGTGAAGCGGCGGATCCTGCTCGGGACCTACGCGTTGTCGGCGGGCTACTACGAGGCGTATTACGGCCAGGCCCAGAAGGTGCGGACCCTGATCATCGACGCGCTGGCCGCCGCCTATCAGCGGTTCGACGTGTTGGTGGGGGCGACCACGCCGACGACGGCCTTCGCCATCGGGGCCAAGGTCGACGACCCGTGGGCGATGTATCTCTCCGACGTGTGCACCGTCCCGTCCAACCTGGCCGGGCATCCCGCCATCAGCATCCCGTTCGGGAGCGACGGGAGCGGATTGCCGATCGGGGTGCAGGTACTGGCGCCCGCCCTCGGAGAGCCCGTCATGTTCCAGGTGGCGGCGGTGGTCGAGAGCGAGGCTCCGGTGCTCGCCCCTCCCCGGGTGCACGCGCCATGAGCGGGGGGAGAGCCAAGACGCAGAGCGGTGAAACCGGGGGGTGGGAGCCGGTCATCGGGCTCGAGGTGCACTGCGAGCTCAAGACGCAGACCAAGCTGTTCTGCTCGTGCCGCAACGCCTTCGGCGACCCGCCCAACACCAACATCTGTCCGGTGTGCCTGGGTCTGCCCGGGTCGCTCCCGGTGCTCAACATCCGGGCCGTGGAGTACGCCATGCGGATCGGCCTGGCGCTGCACTGCGAGATCCGACCGTCGGTCTTTCACCGGAAGAACTACTTCTATCCGGACATGCCCAAGGATTATCAGGTCAGCCAGTACGACGCCCCCATCAATGTCGAGGGGTGGCTCGAGCTGCCCGACGACAGCCGGGTACGGATCGAGCGGGCCCACATGGAGGAGGACACCGGGAAGACCTCGCACATCGGCGGGGGCGGGCGGATCCACGACGCCGACCATTCCCTCGTCGACTACAACCGGGCCGGGGTGCCGCTGGTGGAGATCGTGTCCAAGCCCGACATCCGGTCCTCGGGCCAGGCGCGTCTGTACGCCTCGGAGCTCCGGGGCATCCTCGTGGCCACGGGAGCGTCCGACGGTCGGATGGAGGAAGGGTCCATGCGGGTCGACGCCAACGTGTCGGTGCGGCCCGCGGGGACCTTCGAGCTCGGGACGCGGTGCGAGATCAAGAACCTGAACTCCCTCCGGTCGCTGGGCCGGGCCATCGAGTACGAGATCGAACGGCAGGTGGGTCTGCTCGAGGCGGGGGACAAGGTCATCCAGCAGACGAGGCACTGGAACGAGGACGAAGGGGTGACCGTGGCTCTGCGGTCGAAGGAGGAAGCCTTCGACTACCGGTACTTCCCCGAGCCCGACCTCGTGCCCGTGGTGCCCGATGCCGGGTGGCAGTCGGAGGTGGCCGCCTCCCTCGGGCCCATGCCGGCGGAACGTCGCGACAAGCTGGCCGCCCTGTTCGGGCCCGAGCCGGTCGGGCGGGCTGTTGCCGATCAGATCGCCACGGTGGTCGAGCACGGCCTCGACGGTCTCGTGACCGCGGCGGCCGGTGCGGGCATCGACCCCGGCAGGGTGCTGGCCCGGACGGCCAACGAGGCCGCCGCCGAGCCCGAGGCGGCGCGCCGGGTCGACGTGGCCGCCTTCATCGCGCTCATGCGGATGGAGCAGGAGGGCAAGCTGAGCGCGACCCAGACCAAGACCGTCCTCGGGGAGTTGCTCGAGCACGGCGGCGATCCCGCCGAGATCGCCCGGCGCCGTGGCCTCGAGGCTCTCGACACCGGGTCGCTCTCGGTGGTCGTGGCCGAGACGATCGCCGCGCATCCCGAGGAGTGGCAGCGGTTCGTCGACGGGGAGGAGAAGCTCATGGGGTTCTTCACCGGCCACGTGATGCGGGCCACCGCCGGCCAGGCCGACGGGAAGGCCGTCGCCGCCGAGCTCATCCGTCTGCGGGGCTGAGCCGCCGCTCCGAAACACTGCGGGGGGCCTCGCCGCTCCTCCTCTCATCGAGGTGGGGTGCCCTCGTCTTCTCCGTCTTCTCCGCTGCCCCCGGGGAGCCCGCTCCGTGGGGTATCCCCGGAACCACCTCGGTGGGGCCATACCCCGGAGACCCGGTTTCCGACCGCAGTTTCCCGGTGAGAGCCCGACAATGATCTTTGATGTTTGTCATACCCTCCTGCTATCTTCCACCTATGACCCCCGGGAAGTCAGTGGTCCCCTTCGAGGTGCCCAGAAGGGCCGTGAAGGACCTCGGGGCCTACATCGCGGGGCTCGAACCGGACCTCATCACGAGCGCCCAGGCGGCCGAGCTCTTCGGCCTCTTCGCCGAGCTGACCCGTCTGGCCTCGGCCGGCCAGGTCCTCTTGGGGCCGCGGGCGGCGGAGTCCGACGCCTGGAAGATCGAAGGCCACCGGTCCCCGGCGTCGTGGGTGGCCAAGGAGACCGGGATCGGGCTCGGTGAGGCCATTGCGACGCTCGAGACCGCGGAGCGGCTCCGGTCGCTTCCGGCCACGACCGAGGCGCTTCGCAGCGGGACGTTGTCGGCCCCGCAGGTACGGGAGATCGCCGCCGCGGCGGTGCAACGTCCATCGGCAGAGGTCGAGCTGATCGAAGCGGCCGCCACGGGCACGTTGAAGGGACTGAAGGATCTGAGCCGGCGGGTGAGGGCGGTGGCGGGCTCCGCCCAGGCCGAGAACGAGCGGTACGAGGCCGTCCGCAAGGGCCGGTTCTTCCGGCACTGGAGCGATCCCGACGGGGCGTTCCGGGGGGAGTTCAAGCTGACCCCCGACGACGGGGCCAGGATGCTCGGGGCCCTCGAGATGCGAGCCAACGAGCTGTTCGACGAGGCACGGAGGGCCGAGATCCGCGAGCCGTCGGCCGCGTACCGGGCCGACGCGCTGGTGGACCTCGTCACCCGACCCTCGGGGGGAGGGACCCGGAAGTCCGGGGCGCCGGCCGTTGTGCACCTTCGGGTCGACGCCAGGGCGTTGCGTCGGGGGTACGTGGAGGACGGGGAGGTCTGCGAGATCCCCGGCGTCGGGCCCGTACCGGTGGCGACGGCCCGTGGCCTGCTTCCCGAGGCGTTCGTCAAGATCTTGGTCAGCGACGGCGTGGACGTCCTCAGTGTGTCGCACGTGGGGCGCGCGGTCTCCGCACACGTCCGCAGCGCCATCGAGGAACGCGATCCGATCTGTGTGGTGCCGGGGTGTGATGTGGCCACGGGCCTCGAGATCGACCATTGGCAGGTCGACTTCGGCGACGAGGGCCCGACGGAGCTGGCCAACCTGGCCCGGCTCTGTCATTTCCACCACCAGCTGAAGACCTACCGGGGCTTCACCCTGGGAGGGGGCCCCGGAAAGTGGGAGTGGGAACACCCGCCGGACTTCCCTCCCGGCTGAGGCTCGCGCCCCGGGCGTGGCGCGGCATGAGTCGCGGCGCGGCGCCGTAACCTGAGTGGCATGGGTGTCGGAGCGCGGCGATCGGGGAACGGGACCGCCATTCCAGGTCGACCCGACGTGGTGTGGCGGCTCCGCCGGTCCCCCCTGGTGCGGGCCGCGCTCGGTTGGGTCGCCAAGATCTGTGTCGGCATGTTGGGCATCGTCGCCGTCGTGACCCTGTTCTTCGTGTGGGCCTTCGGCCATCCCGTGGCGTGGAGCGTCATCGGCTGCCTGTTCGCCGTGGTTCCGTTGGCCGGCCTCGTGGTCACCGTCGGAGTGGGGTTGCGGGCTGCGGTGGTCGCAGGACCGGGTCGGATCGCCGTCCGGTTCTTCGGGCGGTGGCGGGTCGTCGACCTCGGACAGGTGCGGGCGGTGCGTTTCGCCGAGGGTGGGTCGATGGGCGGGTTCGGCGGTTTCGGGGGAGCAGGCGGTTTCGGGGGAGGACGGTTCGGTGGACCGGGGGGCTCGGGCAGGGGAGGGGGCAGTCGGGCCCTCGTGTTCGAAGACGTGCACGGCGGGCGGGTGGAGATCGGTGTCGAGGCCCTCGAGGCCGGACTGGCCGAGGTCGTGCGCGAAGGGCTCGGTCCCGACGTGGTGATCGACGCCGATGTGGCCGGCGCGCTCGGCGGGTCGTCGTTCCCCGCCGGTCCCACCGCAGAGACAGCCGCTCTCACATCAGAGACGGCCGAGCCCGATCCGCAGGGACCGGAACAGGAGATCGGCCACCGCCCCTAACCTTGGGGCCCATGGCACCCGACGAGTCCCCTCAGCCCGGGCCCCACGGCATGAAGATCCGGAGCTACGAGGTCACCGACGGCCCCACCCGCGCTCCGGCCCGGGCCATGCTGCGGGCCATCGGCATGACCGATGACGACTGGTCCAAGCCGCAGGTGGGGGTGGCGTCGTCGTGGAACGAGGTCACGCCCTGCAACATGCCGCTCGATCGGCTCGCCAAGCGGTCCAAGGACGGCGTGCGGGAGGCCGGGGGGTTCCCGATCGAGTTCGTGACCATCGCCGTCTCGGACGGGATCTCCATGGGCCACGAGGGCATGCGGGCCTCGCTCGTCTCGCGCGAAGTCATCGCCGACTCCATCGAGACGGTGATGCACGCCGAGCGGTTCGACGCCCTGCTCACCTTCGCCGGCTGCGACAAGTCACTGCCGGGCATGCTCATGGCCGCGGCGCGGGTCAATCTCCCCGCCGTCTTCCTCTACGGCGGGTCCATCCTCCCGGGGAAGATCCCCGGACGCCCCGACGACCAGTCACTCGACATCGTGAGCGTCTTCGAGGCCGTGGGTGCGCACGCCATGGGGACACTCTCCGACGAGGAGCTCTCCCTCATCGAACACCACGCCTGTCCCACGGCGGGCTCCTGCGCGGGGATGTTCACCGCCAACACCATGGCGTCGGTGGCCGAGGCCATCGGCATGTCGCTCCCCGGCTCGGCCTCACCCTCGGCCATCGATCCCCGCCGCCAGGACTTCGCCTACGAGTCGGGGCGGGCTGTGATCGAACTGCTGGCGCGCGACATCCGACCCCGCGACATCATGACCAAGGAGGCCTTCGAGAACGCCATCGCCGTGGTGATGGCGTTGGGCGGGTCGACCAACGCCGTGCTGCACCTCCTCGCCATCGCCAACGAGGCGCGCGTCGAGCTCTCGCTCGACGACTTCAACGCCGTGGCGGCGCGAGTGCCCCACATCGCCGACACCAAACCGCACGGGAAGTACCACATGGTGGACGTCGACGCCGTGGGGGGCGTGCCCACCGTGATGCGAGAGCTGTTCCAGGCCGGCCTCCTCCACGGCGACTGTCTCACCGTCACCGGCAAGACGGTGGCCGAGAACCTGGCCGCCCTCGGTCCGCCCGCCCCCGACGGCAAGGTCGTCCACCCCCTCTCCGCGCCCATCCACGCCCAAGGGGGGATCGCCATCCTGCGGGGCTCGCTGGCGCCCAACGGGGGGGTGGTCAAGGTGGCGGGCATGGACTCGCCGCGCTTCGAGGGCACGGCGCGGGTCTTCGACGGTGAGCAGAGCGCCCTGGAAGCCATCCTGGCCGGGAAGATCGAGCCCGGAACCGTGGTCGTCATCCGTTACGAAGGCCCCAAGGGTGGCCCCGGGATGCGCGAGATGCTGGCCGTCACCGGCGCCATGAAGGGCGCGGGCCGCGGCGGCGACTGCGCGCTCGTCACCGACGGCCGGTTCTCGGGGGGCACCCACGGGTTCTGTGTCGGGCACATCGCGCCCGAAGCCGTCGACGGTGGCCCCATCGCCTTCGCCGCCGACGGCGACCGGATCGTGATCGACGCCGACACCAAGTCCATCGACCTCGTCGTCGACGACGCCGAGCTCGCCCGGCGGCGGTCGCAGTGGAAGTTGCCCGAGCCGCGCTACACCACCGGCGTGCTGGCCAAGTACGCCCGGCTCGTGACGGGCGCCGAGCGAGGGGCCGTCACCGAGCCCTGAGCGTTCCCACTCCCGAGGCTGGGACCACCCGGCTCGCTTGCACAAGTGGGTCCATCAAGGCGACCTCAGGAGACACGACTGAGACCCGGGAGGACTCATGGAGGGTGACGCGGCGGCGATCGGGCGGTTGATCGACAAGGACCAGATCATCGATCTCGTCCATCGGTACTCCTACTTTGTCGATCACGGGCTCTACGACGACGTCGTAGACCTCTTCACCGAGGACTGCGTCGTCGACTATGGACCGATGGCACCGCCGGTGGATTCGCGCGCCAGGCTCCGGCAGATGTTCGGGCATCCGGAAAGGGGATTCGCTGCCACCAGCCATCACAACGCCAACGTCTTGGTGAAGTTTGACGACGCCGACCGTGCCTCGGTGCGGACATCGGTCTATGCGTGGCACAACCGAGCTGACGGAAGCGCTCCCCAACTGTGGGGCTATTACCACGACATCGTTGTGCGCGATCGGGAAGGGTGGCGCATCGCCAACCGACAACTCCGGGTCCTGGGTGTCGAGGGTGATTGGGATATGGAATGGCACCCGGCCGTCGGTGGCGAACCGTGGTAGTCGAGGGCCTCAGGTACGGGTGGCCCGCCAGCAGCTCGTGACGTAGGGCACGACGATCCGACCCCGGCCCGCCACCGCCGGGTGGCTGGCGACGAAGTCACCGACCCGGGCGAGCACCTCGGCCCGCTCGGCCTCGGGGAGGACCGCCACGTGGCTGCGGGTGGCGACGAGGTCGACGATGTCGGCGGGTGCGAGCTCCTGGGACCACCGGAAGTCGCGCGCCGCCGCCGCGGTGAAGGGTGCGCCGGGCGAGAGCCGGACGTTGGCGGCGTGGCGGTGGACGTCGTCGCCCCCGAAGACCGAGCCGAGCTCGGCCATCCAGGGCACCCGCTCGTCGCGCAGGTTCCACAACAGCCCGAGGGTCCCCCCGGGGCGGAGCACCCTGGCCACTTCGGCCGAAGCCCGGTCGAGATCGACCCAGTGCCACATCTGGGCCCCGATGACGACGTCGACGTCGCCGTCGTCGACGGGGAGCTCCTCGGCGCTCCCGGCCCGCACGTCGGCCCGGGGCACCCGGGCCTCGAGCACGGCCCGCATGTTGGGGTCGGGTTCGACGGCCACGACATCGAGGCCGCGCGACACCAGGTCGCGAGTGAGCGCCCCCGTCCCGGCCCCGAGGTCGAGGACCCGGCGCCGGGCCCCTCGGGCGATGCCCGCCGCCCCGGACTCCTCGAGCAACCAGGACACGCCGTCGGGCGGGTACCCCGGCCGGACCCTGTCGTAGGTGGCGGCCACAGGCCCGAACGACTTGGCGCGACGGGCGGTGAGCTCGTCCATGGCGGCCAACCCTAAGGGGGGCGCCACACCGGTGCCCATTCGGCGCCCCCCTTCGGCGTCCTCGCTCGGCGTCCCCGGCCGGATCCCGGGCCCGTCGGCCGGGGCCCGACCGGAGGGGTTGCCGCGCGCGCCGACGCGTGCAAGACTGTCTGGACCATGACCGGAGAGACCTTTACGATCAACCGCCTTCTCGTAGTTCTCCGGTAGCGCACGTCGCCGCGACCGCGGTTCCGTGCGCCTTACGACCTCCCCCACGGGAGGTCGTTTCATTTTCAGCCCGCCGACGCGACACCCCAAGAGCCCGTACACCAAAGAGCCCGTACACCAAAGAGCCCGTACACCAAAGAGCCCGTACACCAAAGAGCCCGTACACCAAAGAGCCCGTACACCAAAGAGCCCGTACACCAAAGAGCCCGT